>NZ_JAUEUL010000007.1:0-305750 GCF_032487575.1 Bradyrhizobium sp. SZCCHNRI1009
GTTCGAAAGCGATTCGTCAGTCACTCGACCGAGGAATCATCCATTTCCGGCAGCAAAATGGTAAGTTAGCGCCAATGCACCCAGCCCTCACCACGCCAGCCAGTGGGTCCATGCGTTCGCAGGGACGGCACCGGTGATTGTCGCGCGAGCCCAGCAGGCCTCGCTCAGCCCTTGTCGTGGCCGAGCTGGAAGATCTCCGCGCCGTCCGAACCCGACAGCAGCCCGGTGTCCGAATAGAGCTTCAGCTTGGAGCGGGTGTCGGTGATGTCGAGATTGCGCATCGTCAGCTGGCCGATGCGGTCGGCCGGCGTGAAGGCGGCGTCCTCGACCTTCTCCATGCTCAGCCGATCCGGCTGGTAGGTCAGGTTGGGGCTCTCGGTGTTGAGGATCGAGTAGTCGTTGCCGCGGCGCAGCTCCAGCGTCACCTCGCCGGTGACGGCGCGCGCCACCCAGCGCTGCGCCGTCTCGCGCAGCATCAAAGCCTGCGAATCGAACCACCGGCCCTGGTAGAGCAGGCGTCCCAGGCGCATGCCGCTGATGCGGTACTGTTCGATCGTATCCTCGTTGTGGATGCCGGTGACGAGCCGCTCATAGGCGATGTGCAGCAGCGCCATGCCCGGCGCCTCGTAGATGCCGCGGCTCTTGGCCTCGATGATGCGGTTCTCGATCTGGTCGCTCATCCCGAGACCATGGCGACCGCCGATCGCGTTCGCCTCCAGGAACAGCGCCACGGCGTCGCCGAAAGTCTGGCCGTTCAGCGCGACCGGCTGGCCCTCCTCAAAGCGGACGACGACGGTTTCCGGCTTGACCACACAGTCCTCGCGCCAGAACGGCACGCCCATGATCGGGTTGACGATGCGGATGCCGCTGTCGAGGCTCTCGAGATCTTTGGCCTCGTGGGTGGCGCCGAGCAGGTTGCTGTCGGTCGAGTACGCCTTCTCGGCGCTCATCTTGTAATTGAAGCCGTTGGCGGTCAGGAACGCCGACATCTCGGCGCGGCCGCCGAGCTCGTCGATGAACTGCTGGTCGAGCCAGGGCTTGTAGATCTTGAGGTTTGGATTGGTCAGCAGGCCGTAGCGATAGAACCGCTCGATGTCGTTGCCCTTGTAGGTCGACCCGTCGCCCCAGATGTTGACGCCGTCCTCCTTCATCGCGGCGACCAGCATGGTGCCGGTGACGGCGCGGCCGAGCGGGGTGGTGTTGAAATAGGTGATGCCGCCGGTCGAGATGTGGAAGGCGCCGGACTGGATCGCGGCGATGCCCTCATGCACCAGCTGGGTGCGGCAATCGACCAAGCGCGCCTTCTCGGCGCCGAAGCTCAGCGCCTTGCGCGGGATCTCGTCATAGTCGGACTCGTCGGGCTGGCCGAGATTGGCGGTGTAGGCGAAGCAGCGCGCGCCCTTCTGCTTCATCCAGAGCAGCGCGGCGCTGGTGTCGAGGCCGCCGGAAAAGGCGATGCCGACTTTCTCGCCCTTGGGCAGGCTTTTCAGGATCGTGGTCATGGGGAGTCCAACCAGTGTTTAGGGCTATGCCGCTCAGAAATTCGGGCGCGGATAGCAGATTTCGCCCCGCTCGGCACGCGATTAATCGCCTTCACGCCGCGCTCAGGCCGCGGGGCTGGTGCCGGGCTGGCGGCGGCCGAACAGCCGGCGCATCAGCCGGAAGCCCGGCCAGGCGAAGCGGGTCAGGGCGGCGTCGATGCCGGCGTCGGTGAGCCGGGTGGACGGCCAGCGGTAGATGTAGCCGTGCAGCAGCCAGATCACGATGAAGGTGACGAGGCCGGCCGCGGCGATGTCGGTGAAGAAATGTCCGCCGAACGCCATCCGGAGCACCGAGGTGGCGATGCCGAACAGGACGGCGGCGCCGTAGGCGACGGGCCGGATGGCGGGCGGCGTCAGCGCGGCCGGCGCCAGGGTCCAGAACGCGGTCGCGCCCTCGCCGGAGAAGAACGAGCAGTTGCGGCCGCAGCCGCCGCGCGGATCCCACCACGGCACGAACTGCATGTCGCCGCCGAACTCGGTCACGACGACCGGGCGCGGCCGGCCCCAATAGGATTTGAAGGTGAAATTGGTGAGCACGCCGGCCGACAGCGACAAGGTCAGCAGCAGGAACGCCATGGTGCGGCCCTTCACCAGCAGCGGCCGGTCGGGACGGATGAGCTTCACCACCAGCGCAACGATGGACGGCAGCGCGATGCCCCAGGCAACCCACATCGCGGCATCGCGCGCGAACGCGGCATAGCCGTCGAGCTTCACGGGGAAGCTGCGCGTGTGGGAATCGTAGAACAGCGCGGCGAGCTTGAGGTCGAGCTCGGGATAAACGCCGAACAGCACGCCGATGACGAGCGCGAGCGACAATGCGATGAAGAGTCCAGTGCGGTTCATGGCGCGCGGTTTAGCGAAAGCGGGTGGCGATGGAAAGGCCGCGCGCTCACCGCGGCGACCCCGACGGAAGCGGAGGGGGCGGCGGGAGAGGCGGCGACGGCTCGCGCCAGCGGCCGGCGTTGCGACCGGCGATCAGCCAATAGGCCAGCCCTCCGACGATGCCGGCGCCGGTCAGGATCTCGAGATGGCGGCGCACGATGCCCTCGAACCGGAAGGTCTCGGGATCGAACGGGACCAGGCCAAGATAGCAGGCGGCGCCGACCACGCCGCCGCCGATCGCATAGGCGAGCACGCTGCGGATCGAGAACGCCTCGGTGATCAGCGCGATCAGCAGCGCCGGGATCAGCGCGAACCCCGACACGAAGATGAAGCCGAAGCCGATGATGACCTCGAACGCGCCCTGGTCGATCGGGCCGTTGCCGAGATCGGAGAACTCCGGGAACAGGATCGCGGTCACGACGATCAGCCCGGCCAGGAAGCACGCGGCGAGAAAGGCGAACGCGATCACGACGAGACGGCCGATCAGCGCCATGGCTCTAGACCCGTGTTAGACAAGCAAGGCTCCGCTTTCTTCGCTCGTCATGGCCGGGCTTGACCCGGCCATCCATCACTCGATCAAGATCGCGTCATGCTGGCGGATGGATGGCCGGGTCAAGCCCGGGCATTACGAGTTGCTTGAAGTCGCCGAGGATTAGAAGAATCAATCCGTCATTGCCATCGCACGCAGCGCCTGACGCTCCCGTGCGGACAGCTTCTCCGTCTCCGACTTCAACTGGCCGCAGGCGGCGAGGATGTCGCGGCCGCGCGGCGTGCGGACCGGTGAGGAGTAGCCGGCGTTGAAGACGTATTCGGAGAACTTCTCGATCTGCTCCCAGTCCGAGCAATCATATGCCGAGCCGGGCCAGGGATTGAACGGAATCAGGTTGATCTTGGCCGGGATTCCCTTCAGCAGCTTGACCAGCAGCCGGGCGTCATCGAGCGAATCGTTGACGCCCTTGAGCATCACATATTCGAAGGTGATGCGGCGCGCGTTGGAGGCGCCGGGATAGTCGCGGCAGGCCTGCAGCAGCTCGGCAATCGGATATTTGCGATTGAGCGGCACCAGCTCGTTGCGCAGCTCGTCGCGCACGGCGTGCAGCGAGATCGCCAGCATCACGCCGATCTCCTCGCCGGCGCGCTTGATGTTCGGCACCACGCCCGAGGTCGACAGCGTGATGCGGCGGCGGGAGATGCCGATGCCCTCGTTGTCCGAGACGATCAGCAGCGCGTCGCGCACCGCGTCGAAATTGTACAGCGGCTCGCCCATCCCCATCATGACGATGTTGGTGATGAGCCGGTTGCCGAGCGGGGTCTCGCGGTCGGCCCAGTCGTTCAACCGGTCGCGCGCCACCATCACCTGGCCGACGATCTCGCCGGCCGTCAGGTTGCGGACCAGCCGCTGCGTGCCGGTGTGGCAGAACGAACAGTTCAGCGTGCAGCCGACCTGCGACGAGACGCAGAGCGTGCCGCGGTCGGTCTCGGGGATGTAGACGCACTCGACCTCGTGCGCCTTCTGCAGATTGTCGCCGCTCGGCAGCCGCAGCAGCCATTTGCGGGTACCGTCGTTCGAGATCTGCTCCGCCACGACCTCGGGGCGGTCGACCGTGAAATGCTCGGCCAGCGCGGTGCGTGTGTCCTTCGACACCGACGTCATCTCGTCGAACGAGCTGGCGCCGCGGAGATAGATCCAGTGCCACAACTGCTGCACCCGCATCTTCTGCTGGCGCTCGGGTACTCCGACCTCGCCCAGTCTCGCGGCCAGCTCCGCACGCGACAGGCCGATCAGCGAGGGCTTCGCCGGCGGGACGTAGGTTTCGAGCGGAGTCTTTTCGAGGGGCGCAGAGGAGTCGCGCAGCCCGGCAGTCGTTGCCATGTCGAGGGGCCCAAAGTGCTGCCCGGCCGCGGCGGCCGAAGGCGTTCAGCGGGGTTATATAACGATCCGGCCGGCAAATGCGACCCGCCTGACGAGCGGTACCGGCGGCCGCCGTCTACCGGCGGCAATCCTGCGCGATGCGGTCGAGCGCCTGGGCGAGCCCCTTCAGCGAGAACACGTCGGTGGTCTCCGTGCCCTTGGCCGAAACGCCCTTGACCACCGCCTCGGGCGCCTTGCGCATGGCCTCGACCAGCCGCTCTTCCTCGGCGGCGTTCTTGATCCAGAGCCCGTCACCCTGGGTATACATGGCATAGGAGGCACCGCCGACCTCCACCGCGGCGTCGGATCCGGGCTTCAGCGCATAGCCGATCATGATCGAAACCTCGTTGAAGACCTTCTCGGAGGGCCGGGTCGACACGAAGGCATAGGCGGGATCGCGCGGACGGTTGGGCGGATTGGTCTTGGAGGTTGTCGGCTTGGCCAGCGCGAAGCAGACCTTCTTGCCGCCGGGCATCGCGGTGTAGGCGCCCCAGCCGCCGAACTGTCCGATCAGCGTCGGTTCCGCGCCGCCGATGCTGGGAACGGCCGGCTTCGATTCCGATTTCGGTGCGGCCTTCGGATGCGGAGCTGCGGCCTTTGGCGCGGCGCTCTGTGCCACGACGAGGCTCGGAGCTCCGAACAGCAGCACGCCGCCGACCAGCGTTGTCAACAATCGCCCGAACAACATGATACGTTGAGTTCCCCCGCGACTTCGTTCCACCAATATTGTGACTGGAAAATGGCCCGGAATCGCTGACCGTGGTCGCGATGGATAGCGGCTAAATGCACCGCTTGCAAAGGCCGCAGAGCCGGATTGTCCGGCGCTTCGCGTCCTCGGGCCGGCGTCGCGCCCATGCCGCGGCCCGATGATGATTGTGGCGCGGCGGCAAATCCGGCATGACGTTCCCAAAGCCGGACCTCGATCCGGCGGCAACGACCAAGGAGCGCCCATGAAAGCCATTCTCTGCTCGCAATTCTGTCAGCCCGACGATCTCGTCCTCACCGAGGTGCCAGATCCGGTGGCCGGTCCCGGCGAGGCCGTGATTGCGATCAAGGCGGCGGCGCTGAACTTCTTCGACATCCTGATGATCCAGGGTAAGTACCAGATCAAGCCGCCGTTCCCGTTCTCGCCGGGCGCAGAGGTCGCAGGTGTCATCGAGAGCGTTGGCGATGGCGTCACCGACCTGAAGGTCGGCGACCGTGTCGTCGCCTCCTGCGGCCACAACGGCGCGCGCGAAAAGATCGCGCTGCCGGCCGCGTCGGTCGTCAAGATTCCGGACAATCTCGATTTCGATCGCGCCGCGGGCATCATCATCATCTACGGCACCGCGCTGCATGCGCTGGAGGATCGTGCCAGTCCGAAGCCGGGCGAGACGCTGGCGGTGCTTGGTGCCGCCGGCGGCACCGGCCTTGCCGCTTGCGAGCTGGGCAAGCTGATGGGGCTGAAGGTCATCGCCTGTGCCTCTTCGGACGAGAAGCTCGAATTCGCCAGGCAGCACGGCGCGACGCTGACGTTGAACTACGCCAAGGAGGATCTCAAGGAGGGGCTGCGGCGGCTCACCGACGGCAAGGGCGCCGACATCATCTTCGATCCCGTCGGTGGCACCTACGCCGAGGCCGCGCTGCGCTCGATCGCTTGGGAAGGCCGGTTCCTGGTGATCGGCTTCGCCGCCGGCGACATCCCGAAGATGCCGCTGAACCTCGCGCTGCTGAAGGGCTGTGATATCCGCGGCGTGTTCTGGGGCGCCTGGACCCGACTCAACCCCGCCAAGAACCGCGCGAACCTCGAAAAGCTCGTGCAGTGGACCGCGGAGGGCAAGCTGTCGTCGCATGTCGACCGCACCTTCCCGCTGGCGCAGACCGCCGATGCCTTGAAGGTGCTGGCCGGCCGCCAGGCGATGGGCAAGGTGATCCTGCACCCCTGAGGACGTCGCGCAATGAAGGCCCCCGGGGTTGCTGTATTCCCCCCGGGGTGGCCTCGCCCTGATCCGCGCAACCAAACCGGGCAGAGCCCTGTCTGTTCTGCGGGCGCAAGGCTCGAGCCGAGCCGGCCCGAGGTCGCTGTGACATCCGCGCGATGCGCGGCGGTCGCAAATTTGTTCGGCGGGCTGCCGCGCCGGCGTCACGGATTCGCAACCGGAAGCAGAAAATCCGAAAACGAGCGTTTCTTGGTTAACGCAACCTCGCCACATTATGGCATGGTTAATTGTAAGGCTTTGCCGTTGTTATCTCGACGTTTCTGGATTTGGTGCCGTGCGATGTCGCACGTGCGTCGCCACAATCAGATCAAAATATTTCCAGAATCATGCCGGCTCTCGTCCACTTTTAGTCGGATTCAATTAGTCAATTAGTTGTCGGCAGTGGGGTGCCTCTGGCAATCGTGACGTGTCTCGAGCTTCTGACGGGCTTGGGACCAAAAGTATGTTGCGTGAAGTTGAGATGGGGATGAAGGCCATGGCTGAGCGGACGACGCGCGGACGTTTCAACAACAGAACTCCTTCGGAGCCTGACTTCAGGCCTTTCCCCGACGAACTCCCTCAGGAGCGCCCACCGAACTATCGTTTCGGCCGGTCGACCCAGGACAACTATCCAAACGACGAATCGATGCCGATGTTCCTCTCTGAGTATGAGAGCGGCAATCAGATCGACAGCACGCATTTCGAGGACCAGTGGCCGGCGCGGACCCGCCGCGTCTCGATCTCGTCCCGGATCCTTCTCGCCGTGGTGGCTGCGGCCGGCGTCGCGGTGCTCTTCGCGCTTGTCACCTCGGATGCGACGCGCGACCTGATCGCCAGTGCCAAGGCTTCCATCATCGGCGCCACGCCGGATCCGACGGCCCCGCCGCAGGCCACCAACACGCAGCTCACCGCGCGCGACATGCAGCTGAACGAGCCGGCGCGACTGCCGCCCGAGCCGCCGGCTGCCGCTGCGGCGCCGGTGCAGACGGCAGCCGTCGCCCCGACGCGTGACGACATCGCCAACGCCTACCAGACAGCGCTGCAGAATCGCAGCGTGACGCAGCCTGCGCCGGTTGCAGCGCCGCCGAGCTTCGCCACGGCACCGGCCGCGCCGGCCCCGAGCGCGATGGAGCCGTCCTCGATCAATTCGCCTGGCGCGGGATCGGCAATCGTCGCACCCGGCCTCGGCGCCGTGACCGCCGCTCCGCCGCCCGCGCAGGTCCGCCGGCTCGATCCCGACGAACTCGCGGGCATCATGAAACGCGCCAAGAGTCTGCTGGCCGCGGGTGACATCCCGCCGGCGCGACTGCTGCTGGAGCGCGCCGCCGAGGCGCAAGAACCGGCCGCGGCGCTGATGCTGGCGCAGACCTACGATCCCCACGTGCTGGGAACGAAGGACATCCGCAACATCAATGCCGATCCGGCTGCGGCTCGCAACTGGTACCGCCGCGCCGCCCAACTCGGCTCGTCAGAGGCGCAGCGCAGGCTCGATCAGCTGCAGAACTGAACGCTCGTGACGGCAGCGATGCCGCCCCGTTTCATTTTTTTGTTTCACGCATGATTTTCGGGTCCGTTCAGGGGCGACGCCAGCCGAGACTTGGCGCTGCCCGCGTCCGGCTCGCAACCATGTGCCAGCCTTACATCAAGGGGGACAGATGCGACGTCTTGTTGGAGCGGCCCTAGCCGCAATGATGATAGCGTGCGGTTTTGCTGCCCACGCCGAGGAAGGCGAGTTCGACCCGGCCAAGGTGAGCGACAGCCTCAAGGCGATCTTCCAGTTCGGCTCGGTGCAGACCAAGCAGGCGCTGAACGCCAACACGGTGACGCTCATCACCGGCACGATCGGCGGCACCTATGTGCAGTTCGGCGCCGACCTGGCCTCGCTGCTCGACGACGGCAACAATCTGCGCGTCCTGCCGATCGTCGGCCGCGGCTCGGTGCAGAGCGTGGCCGACATTCTGTTCCTGCAGGGCGTCGATCTCGGCATCGTCCGCGCCGATACGCTCGACTATCTCGAGCGCAAGGGTTTCGCCAAGGACATCAAGCGGCAGTTCACCTACGTCACCAAGCTCTACAATGAAGAGATGCAGGTGATCGCGCCGCGCGCGGTGCGCAACCTGCGTGACCTCGAGGGCCGCCGCGTCAGCGTCGACCTGCCGAATGGCGGCACCTTCGTCACGGCGCTGACGGTGTTCGAGCGGCTTGGCCTGCGCGCCAACTTCGCCTACATCGAGCAGCGCATCGCGATGGAGAAGCTGAAGCGCGGCGAGCTCGATGCCGTCATCGTGGTCGGCGGCAAGCCCTACAAGTCGGTCTCGACCTTCGTGAACGACGGCCGCTTCCATCTCGTCAACGTCGATTACGATCGACCGCTGCAGACCGACTATCTGCCCGCGACCCTGACGGCGAAGGACTACCCGAACCTGATCGCCGAGGGCGAGAAGGTCGACACGATCGCGGTGCCGGCCGTGCTCGCCGCCTACAATTGGGCGCCGAACACCGACCGCTATCGCAAGCTCGCAACCTTCGTCGACGCCTTCTTCACCAAATTCCCGGCATTCCAGAATCCGCCGTTCCATCCGAAGTGGAAGGAGGTTTCGCTGTCGGCCCCGCTCGCCGGCTGGCAGCGGCTGCCGTCCGCCAGCAAATGGCTGGAGAGCCATGCCATGGAAGGCGCGCAACGCGACCGCTTCGACGACTTCCTGAAGCAGAGCAGCGCCGGCAGGGCGATGCCCAGCCAGGCCGACCGCGAGGCGCTGTTCAAGCAGTACCAGGCCTGGGAGGCCGAGAAGACCGGCAGCGCCCGCGCCCAGGCGCGCGGCCAGCGCTGAGCTCGGAGCGTTCGACGACGTCCCATCAAGAGAAAAGCCGCGCGGATGCGGGGCTTTTTGCTTTTGCGCCCTTCCGAGGCGCTGACTGCGGGCGCCCGGCTTGCCCGGCCGGAGCCGTCGTCAGCCGATCGTCTCGCCGTCCTTCGCGACGTCAGCGTTCTTGTCTGCCGCCAGCCGCGCGAGTACGGCGCGGGCGGCGGCATGATGGTCGGGCGTGATGTTCGAGGCGACCATGCGGATGGCGGTGGCGAGCACCGCCGCGTCGTCGGTGAAGCCGAGGATGGGCAGCACGTCAGGCATGAAGTCGAACGGCACGACGAAGTAGGCGATGGCGCCGAGCAGGGCGACCTGTACGTGCCGGGGTGTCTCCTTGTCGAAGGCGCAGTAATACGCCGCAAGCAGCTCCTCGGCGAATGGCAACCGCGCGACAACCTTCTTGAACTTGATCCAGAAACGACGGCGAAGGGTCTCGCGATCCCGGGCCAGCCGCTCCGCGGGCTCGAAGCCAACGCTGTAGTCGGTCGCATCCGACATGATGTCCGATCTCCGGTTCCAGACGGCGCCGGGGGCGCGGTCCTCGCCCTCGGATGTGGTGATGGCGACGCCGGCCGCAAGGCGCGTGCCGTCGTCGCCAAGGCCTCAGCCGCGCATCGTCGCGGCGATCGCGTTCATCGCCTTGGCGAGCTCGATGTCGCGCAGGGTCACGCCGCCGGCGTCATGGGTCGTGAGGACCACCTCGACGGTGCGGTAGACGTTGCGCCACTCGGGATGATGGTCAGCCTTTTCGGCGACCAGGGCGACGCGGGTCATGAAGCCGAAGGCTTCGTTGAAGTCTGTGAATGTGAACGTGCGGGCGATGGCCTCACGGCCCACCGCCTCGGACCAGCCGGGAAGCTCCCGCAAGGCAGTGGCGCGTGCCTCCGCCGACAATCGTTGCGGCATCTCGATCTCCTCTCGTGGTGCAATCGACCGGACACGTGGCAACATCCGGGCGATTGCGGGGTCTACCTCCAGCCGGATCGCGCCGGGGTCCGCCCGATCAGAGCCTTGTCACAGGCCGTTGCCGGAGGGGCTCGGACCTGTCCCGATCCCCCGGTGGCTGGTGCGATGGTAACCATGACGCAGATGTCACCCCGGGCGGACAAGAAATTTGCTACAGTTCAGCTCTATCGAAGGACGACGTGGCCAGACGAAGCCGCCTGTGGCATCGCCCGGGCCCAGGACCGCCGGAGGACAGAATCTGGTAGATGCTCAGACCACGCCAGCGCAGCGCTCACGGATGCGCCCTGCCGTGTTCATCGTCATCGCCGGGATCCTTGCGGTCGTCGGCGCTTTGACGGGTGCCTACTATTTTGCGATGCGTCCCGTGGTGCTCAAGATCGCGGTCGGTCCGCCCAACAGCGACGACCTGAAGGTCGTCCAGGCCCTGACCCAGGCCTTTTCCCAGTCGCACGCCTCCGTCAGGCTGCGGCCGGTTCCGACCGAGGGCGCCGCCGAGAGCGCGCAGGCGCTGGCCGCCGCCAAGGTGGATCTTGCGATCGTGCGGGGTGACCTCGAGGTCCCAAAGAACGCACAGGCGGTGGCGACGCTGCGCAAGAACGTCGTCATCCTCTGGGTGCCCTCGTCCGGCAAGGGCAAGAGCCGCAAAGGTGGCGCCAAGATCACGAAGATCTCGCAGCTCGCGGGCCACAAAGTCGGCATCATCGGCCGGACGCCGGCGAACGCGAACCTGCTGAAGGTCATCCTGCGCCAATATGGCGTCGACCCCAGCAAGGTCGAGATCGTCCAATTCCCGATCACCGAGGCCGCCGAAGCGGTCCGAAGCCAGAGGGCCGATGTCTATCTGGCGGCCGGTCCCATCAACAGCAAGATCACGGCGGATGCGATCGCCGCCGCCACCAAGGAAAGCGGGCCTCCGACGTTCCTGGCCATCGATTCCGCCGCAGCCATCGCACAGAACCATCCCGAATACGAGGCCACCGAGATTCCGGCCGGCGCGTTCGGCGGGGCGCCCGATCGCCCCGAAGATGAAGTGAAGACGATCAGCTTCAATCACCACATCGTGGCACGCAAGGGCCTCACCGACTCGACGGTCTCGACGTTCACGCATCAGCTGTTCTCGGTGCGCCAGCAATTGCTGTCGGAATTTCCGCTTGCCGCCAAGATCGAGACGCCGGACACCGACAAGGACGCGGCGATCCCCGCTCATCCCGGCGCGGCGGCGTTCGTCGACGGCGAGGAGAAGACCTTCCTCGACCGCTACAGCGACTACATCTGGTGGAGCCTGATGGCGCTTTCGGCGATGGGTTCGGCCGGTGCGTGGTTCGCCGGCTATCTCAAGCGCGACGAACGCACCATCAACACCTCGCTGCGCGATCGTCTGCTGGAGATGATCACCATCGCGCGCAGGAGCGATTCGACCGAGGAGCTCGACCAATTGCAGAGCGAGGCCGACGAGATCCTGCGCAACACGCTGACCTTCTTCGAGGACGGTGCGATCGAGCACGCTGCGTTGACCGCGTTCAACATCGCGCTCGAGCAGTTCCACAACGCGGTGGCCGATCGCAAGCTCATCCTGATGAGCATGCCCGCCAATCTGCAGCGAACCGGCGCGCAGTTGCGTGCCGCCGGCACCTGAGGTCGGACCACGCTTGCGCTGCGGCCGTGTCACGCGGCGGCCGGGGCGCGATTGTAATTCCAGCGTCATCAATCTTTCCTAGGTCTGCCGGGCCGTGACTCGCGCCTGCTCCCGCGCGCGATCCGACCAGGAGATCCGCATGACGCTTCGCATTCCTCGACCGCACACAGCCCTGTCCCGCCGCCGCTTCCTGTCGACGGCCGCCGCAGCCGGCGTCACGACGCTGGCGATGCCCTATCTGAGCCGCGCCGCCGACCGGCCGCAGATCACGCATGGCGTGCAGTCCGGCGACGTCGGCATGGATGGCGGCGTGGTCTGGGCGCGTGCCGATCGGCCGTCGCAGATGCTGGTCGAGGTGGCGACCACCGAATCGTTCAAGGACGCGCGGGCGCTGCCACCGATCGCCGCGCTTCCGGAGAGCGACTTCACGGCCAAGATGCTGATCGAAGGCCTGCCGAGCGGCCAGGACATCTTCTACCGCGTCAAGTTCCGCGACCTGTCGCATACCGCGGTCGAAAGCGAGGCCGTGGCCGGCCGCTTCCGCACCGCGCCCGGCAACAAGCGCGACGTCTCGTTCGTCTGGGGCGGGGATGTGGCGGGGCAGGGCTGGGGCATCAATCCCGATGATGGCGGCATGTTCACCTTTGCGACGATGAAGAAGCACCGCCCGGATTTCTTCCTGCATTCCGGCGACACCATCTATGCCGACGGCCCGATCAAGTCCGAGGTAAAGCTGCCGGACAACAAGGTGTGGAAGAACCTCACCGTGGAAGAGAAGGCCAAGGTCGCCGAGACGCTCGACGAATTCCGAGCCGCCCACAAATACAATTTCCTCGACGAGAACGTTCGCGCCTTCAATGCCGAGGTGCCGATCTTCGTGCAGTGGGACGATCATGAGGTCACCAACAACTGGTCGGCTTCCAAGGAGCTGCCGGCGAGCTACAAGGAGCGCAACATCCAGCTGCTCGCGGCCCGCGCGGCGCGCGCCTTCCACGAGATGTATCCGATGCGCGAGAGCATCATCGAGCCGGGCCGCGTCTATCGCACCATCAACTATGGCCCGCATCTCGACGTATTCGTGCTCGACGAGCGTAGCTACCGCGGCGCCAACGGTCCCAATCTCGAGGACAAATACGGTCCGGCGTCCTACTTCATCGGGCCGGAGCAGATGCGCTGGTTGAAGCAGGCGCTGCTCAATTCGCGCGCGACCTGGAAGGTGATCGCCTCCGACATGCCGCTCAGCATCATCGTCTATGACGACGCGGCCAACAAGAAGGGCTCGGAAGCCATCGCCCAGGGCGACGGCCCGGCGCGCGGCCGCGAGCTCGAGATCGCCGAGATCCTGCGCTTCATCAAGACGGCGCCGATCCAGAACACGGTGTGGCTGACGGCGGACGTGCACTACGCGGCCGCGCATTATTACGATCCGAACAAGGCGCAGTTTCAGGACTTCGAGCCGTTCTGGGAGTTTGTCTCCGGTCCGCTGCATGCCGGCACGTTCGGTCCGAACGAGCTCGACAACACCTTCGGCCCCGAGGTGCGCTTCATCAAGGCGCCCGGCCTCGACAAGCAGAACCTGCCGCCATCGGCCGGTATGCAGTTCTTCGGCCACGTCAAGATCGAAGGCGCAACGGGCCAGATGACCGTGACCCTGCGGGATCGCGCCGACGTCGCGCTGTGGTCGACCACGCTCGATCCGAAGCTCGGCTGAGGTCTTGTTGCTCGGCGGCAACACGATCGCGTGCTGCGACGGCAACTAATCGCGTCGCCGCAGCACGGCCTCCAGCGCCTCGGTCGGGCACGGCTTCGGCAGCCGCGGCCGGTCGGCGAATGCGGCCGGCACGCGGTCGGCGCCATAACCGGTCGAGAATGCGAAGGGAATGCCGAGCGCCGCCAGCCGCTCGGCAATCGCAAAGCTCTTCTCGCGGACCAGGCCGACATCGAGGAGTGCGAATTGCGGGACACGCTCGGCGATCATGGCGAGCGCGGTGGCGACGTCGGCTGCGATCCTGATGTCGGGAACGCCGAGGTCGGTGATCGTGTCTTCCAATCCGAGCGCAATGATGGGGTCGTCTTCGACGACCAGCACATGCTGATAGAACTCGGGCACGCCTGATTGCGAGCTGGTCATGGGATCTGCGGGTTCCAGGAGGAGGGATGGACCCCGCGGCCGGCGCCTCCTCTCGAGCGCGCTGGCGGGTTCCTGGAACCAAGGCAGCATATCAGAGTTCCTGTGTCGGTGCACTTGTGAACACAAGGAGCACGGATCACGCACATGCGTTGCGCAGGGGGGATGACGATGCTGAGCCAGGGTGTGACCACGCTGAGCCGGGAACGGCCCTACAACAACCTGCTGCGGCGGCTCAGTCCGGCCGACTACGCGCTGATCTCGCCGCATCTGGTCGAGGACACGGCAACGCCGAACGAGCTGCTCTACAGTCCGGGCGACGACGTGCAGATCGTGCATTTTCCCTGCGGTCCGGCGTTGACGTCCTATCTCGTTCCGAATGAGGACGGCCGCGACGTCGAGACCATCCTAGTCGGCCGCGAGGGCGCCGTCGGCGGGATCGTCAGCGAGGGCTTCCTGCCGGCCTATACGCGGATCGTCGTCAAGTTCGGCGGCCCGTTCGCGCGGCTGCCGCTGTCCCGCCTGGCGGCTGCCAAGCTGCAATCCAAGACGCTGCGCCACGTGTTCGCGCGCTACGCCGATTGCATGCTGGCGCAGATGTTCCAGTCGACCGCCTGCAACGCGATCCATTCGATCGAGCAGCGGACGGCGAAGTGGATCGTGGCCGCGATGGACCGCACCGATGGCGAGCCGGTCGTGCCGCTGACGCATGAGCAACTGGCGACGCTTCTGGGCGTCGGCCGCAGCTACGTCAGCCGGGTTGTCCAGACCTTCAGGGCCGAGGGCATTCTCGAAACCCGCCGCGGCGCCTTCATGGTGCGGGACTTCGACGCGCTCAAGCGCCGCTCCTGCCTGTGCAATGAGGCGGTGAAGACCCATTTCGAGGAGGTCCTGCGCGGCGTCTATCCGACCGAGCAGGCCGAGGCGGGCTGAGCCCGCAGGCGCTCTCGATTCCCTGCGCATAGGCGCAGCCGACGGCTTCGGCCATGAGCTGGCCGGTGCTGGTCCTCGTGGGGATCGCCGGTCGGGGCGGTTGGACTCGTCTCGTCTACTGCGCCGCCCGGCAGCGTGCAGGCGCGAAACGGGCAGCCAGCCGCCCGGAAACTGCTCCTCGCTCCTGAAAGCAGTCATTGTTTTTTGGCATTTTCTGCCTATATTGCGCCGCAACGCGCGAGGTCTGCCCGGTCGATTGGCCGGGCTTCCTATTTGGGGCTGCCGGCCCCTGCCGCCGAACGAGTTTCGCGAGCGCGCGTCGCAAAGCTAACAGCTTGATTCGACTATCATAAAGCGCGCGCCCCGCCGGGGACAGAGCACGGGCTCTTGAGAAAGCTTAGAAGACACCGACCATGAACCTCCGTAACATCGCTATCATCGCCCACGTTGACCACGGCAAGACGACCCTGGTCGACAAGCTGCTGCAGCAATCCGGTACCTATCGCGAAAACCAGCGTCAGGTTGAGCGCGCGATGGATTCGAACGATCTGGAACGCGAGCGCGGCATCACCATTCTGGCCAAGTGCACCTCGGTGCAGTGGAAGGATACCCAGATCAACATCGTCGACACCCCCGGCCACGCCGATTTCGGCGGCGAGGTCGAGCGCATCCTGTCGATGGTCGACGGCGTGATCGTGCTGGTCGATGCCGCCGAAGGCCCGATGCCGCAGACCAAGTTCGTGGTCGGCAAGGCGCTCAAGCTCGGCCTGAAGCCGATCGTCGCCATCAACAAGGTCGACCGGCCCGACGCGCGCATCACCGAAGTCGTCAACGAAGTGTTCGACCTGTTCGCCGCCCTCGACGCCACCGACGAGCAGCTCGATTTTCCGATCCTCTACGGGTCGGGCAAGAACGGCTGGATGGGCACCTCGCCCGATGCCTCGCACGAGGACGGCATGCAGCCGCTGTTCGATCTCGTCATCAAGCATGTGGCGCCGCCGGTGGTCGAAGAGGGCCCGTTCCGGCTGCTCGGCACCATTCTCGAGGCCAACCCCTATCTCGGCCGCATCATCACCGGCCGCATCGCCTCCGGAACCGTGAAGCCGAACCAGGCGGTCAAGGTGCTGTCGCGTGAAGGCAAGCTGATCGAGACCGGCCGCATCACCAAGATCCTGGCGTTCAGGGGTCTCGAGCGCCAGCCGGTGGACTTCGCCGAAGCCGGCGACATCGTCGCCATCGCGGGCCTCACCAAGGGCACCGTGGCCGATACGTTCTGCGATCCGGTCGTCGAGAGCCCGCTGCAGGCGCAGCCGATCGATCCGCCGACCGTGTCGATGTCGTTCATCGTCAACAATTCGCCGCTCGCCGGCACCGAAGGCGACAAGGTCACCAGCCGCCTGATCCGCGACCGCCTGCTGCGCGAGGCCGAGGGCAATGTCGCGCTGCGTGTGGTGGAATCGCAGGACAAGGACGCGATGGAAGTGTCCGGCCGCGGCGAATTGCAACTCGCGATCCTGATCGAGACCATGCGCCGCGAAGGCTTCGAGCTCTCCGTGTCCCGTCCGCGCGTCGTGTTCGAGAAGGACCCGGCCACCGGCCAGACCCTGGAGCCCATCGAGGAAGTCGTGATCGACGTCGACGAGGAGCATTCCGGCGTCGTCGTGCAGAAGATGAGCGAGCGCAAGGCCGAGCTGATCGAGATGCGGCCGTCCGGCGGCAACCGTCTGCGGCTGGTGTTCTACGCGCCGACCCGCGGCCTGATCGGCTATCAGGGCGAGCTGATGACCGACACCAAGGGCACGGCGATCATGAACCGCCTGTTCCACAACTACCTGCCGTACAAGGGCGCGATCCAGGGCCGCCGCAACGGCGTCCTGATCTCGAACGACCAGGGCGAGGCCGTGGCCTACGCGATGTTCAAGCTGGAGGACCGCGGCCCGATGATGATCGAGCCGGGCTGGAAGGTCTACAAGGGCATGATCGTCGGCGAGCACACCCGTGACAACGATCTCGAGATCAACGTCCTCAAGGGCAAGCAGCTCACCAACATCCGCACCACCTCGAAGGATGAGGCCGTCCGTCTGACTCCGCCGATCCGGATGACGCTGGAAAAGGCGCTGGCCTATATCGAGGACGACGAGTTGGTGGAGATCACGCCGAAGTCGATCCGTCTGCGCAAGAAGCACCTCGATCCGAACGAGCGCAAGCGCGCGGAGAAGCAGAAGGAAGCGGTGGCGTAAGGCCAGCCTTTGCTCTTTCCTTCGTCATGGCCGGGCTTGACCCGGCCATCCACGGTCTGGCGCCGTGGAAGCGACGGCGTGGATGCCCGGGCCTTCGCCGCGCCGAAGCGGCTTCGGCCGCGCAGGCGGGTCAAGCCCGGGCATGACGACGGAGTTGGATGAGCCAATGTCCTTTCCACTCTCCACCGACATCGCCATCGTCGGGGCCGGCGCGGCCGGCCTCGGCGCCGCGCACGCACTGAAGAACGCGGGCGTCTCCTTCATCGTGCTGGAGGCGCGCGACCGCATCGGCGGGCGAGCCCACACCATCATGGCCTCGCCCGAGGTGACCTTCGATCTCGGCTGCGGCTGGCTGCATTCGGCCGATCGCAATTCGTTCGTCGCCATCGCCGAGAAGCTCGCTTTCGCCATCGACAAGTCACGTCCGCCGTGGCGCGACCAGGCCTATGACGCGACATTCCCGCAGCCTGAGCGCGAGGATTTCCTTGGCGCGCTGGAGTCCTTCTTCACCCGCACGGCAGATGCTGCCAAGAGCGGCCGCGATGCGCCTGCGAGCATCTGCCTCGAGCCCGGCAATCGCTGGAACGGCATGATCGATGCGATCTGCACCTATCTCAACGGCTGCGAGCTCGAGCAGATGTCGCTGCTCGACTTCGAGGCCTATGAGGACACCGAGCTGAACTGGCGGATCCGCCGCGGCTATGGCGCGCTGGTTGCCGCCTACGGTGCCGGCCTGCCAATCGCGCTGAACTGCGACGTCACGCGGATCGATCACAGCGACAAGCCTATCCGTCTGACGACATCACAGGGCACGCTGACCGCCGACAAGGTGATCGTCACCGTGCCGACCAATCTCATCGCGGACGAGGCGATCCGCTTTACGCCCGGATTGCCGGCCAAGGTCGAAGCCGCCGCCGGTCTGCCGCTCGGCCTCGACAACAAGGTGACGCTGGCGCTGACGGCTGGGAGCACCTGCCAAAAGATTCCGGGATGCGCGGCCGCAGCAGCACCGCGCGGGTCGGCAGCTTCCAGCTGCGCCCGTTCGGCCAGCCTTGCATCGAAGGCTTCTACGGCGGCAGCTTCGCCCGCGACATCGAAGCGGCCGGCGAGGGCGCGCTCGCGGCCCAGGCGATCGATGACGTCGTCGCGCTGCTCGGCGGCGACATCCGCAAAAGTCTCAAGCCGCTCGCCGAGTCGCGCTGGGCCGCCGACCCGTTCGCGCGCGGCGCCTATTCGCATGCGCTGCCGGGCCATGCCGACAAGCGCGCGGTACTCGCCGCGCCGGTCGATGACCGCCTGTTCTTCGCCGGGGAAGCGACGCCACCGGACTTCTTCTCCACCGCCCATGGCGCACGCGACAGCGGCGAGCGCGCGGCGCGAGAAGCGCTGGCATCGTTGGATAAGCACTAGCCTCTCCTTCGTCATTGCGAGCGCAGCGAAGCAATCCAGGGTCACGCAGGTGGCCGGAGTTCTGGATCGCTTCGCTGCGCTCGCAATGACGGAATTCGTTGATCCAGATTCGATTCTCTCTGTGATTTTCGCGGTTCAGCCGTCACCGATGAGTGTCGACAGCCGCGGTCTCCCCTGCGATTCGCAGGAACTCCCGCGCAGCCTGGGTCTGATGGTGCTCCTTGTGGCGCAGGCTGTAGAAGCGGCGCTTGGGCAGTTTGATATTGGCGACAGCAAGCAGGCCCGCCTTGACCGCGCGCATGACGACGAGGCGCGACAGCACCGTGACGCCGGCGCCGGCCTCGACGGCGCCGCGCACGGCTTCGTTGGACGGCAGATCGAACGCCACGTCGAGCCCGGCTGGCGCGATCCCGAACCCGCCGAGCGCTGATTCGAGCACGGCGCGCGTGCCGGAGCCCTGCTCGCGCAGCACCCAGCGTGCCGTCTTCAGGTCTCTGGTTGTGACAGACGCGCCGCGGCACAGGGGATGATCGATCGGCCCGACCAGCACCATTTCGTCCTCGGCGACCGGCTGGGCCGCGAGCGCGGGATCGTCGACGTCGCCCTCGACGAAGCCGAGATCGGCGGAGCCTTCGCGCACCCGGTCCGCCACCTGCTCCGTATTGCCGATCGACAGTTGCAGCTTGATGGCGGGATGCGCCGTCTTGAAACGGTGAATGAAGGCCGGCAGCCAATAGCCGGCGATGGTCTGGCTCGCGGCCAGCGCCAGCTGCCCCCGCTTCAGGCCGGCGAGATCGTTCAGCACGGTCTCGGCGGCGGCCGCGCGCGCCAGCACCGCCTTCGCTTCGACGAGAAACGCCTTCCCGGTCGCGGTGAGCACGATGCGGCGTCCGACACGATCGAACAGCTTGGTCTCGTAGCGGGCTTCGAGCGCGGCCACGGCCGCCGATGTCGCCGACTGGGTCAGATTGAGGTCGCGGGCCGCCTGGGTGACGTGCTCGCGGGTCGCGACCGCAACGAAAATCCTGAGCTGTTCGAGCGTCACATGCGTCCTATGTGGTCAGCTTCACCAGAGCCAGGCTGAAGCCTGCAATGAACAGGAAGGCGAGCAGGCCCAGCGCCAGCGGCCGCAGGCCCTTTGCCTTGAGCTTGGCGAAATCGGTTTCCAGTCCCATCGCGGCCAGCGCCATCGACAGCAGGAATGTGGTCGCCGTCACGATCACCGTCTTCATCTCGGCGGGAATGCTGATCACGCTGTTGAGGCCGACCAGCGCGATGAAGCCGAACACGAACCAGGGCAGTGGCGGCTGCGCATTGCCCCGGGTCTCGCCGCCATGGCGCACACGCCGCGTTGCCAGCAGGCCGAGCGTGAGCACGACCGGCGCCAGCAGCATCACGCGGGCCAGCTTGGCGATGGTGCCGAACTCGCCGGCCTGCTGGCCCTGCTGAAACGCGGCCGCGACCACCTGGGCGATCTCGTGAATGGAGGCGCCACTCCACAGGCCGAAGGCGTGCGCGTCGAGATGCAGCAGCGCCGGAAGCAGCGGATAGATGAACATCGCGATCGAGCCGAACACCGTGACGCAGGCCACCGCATAGGCGACGTCCTCGTCATGGGCGCGCGTGACCGTGTTGGTCGCGATCACGGCGGACGCGCCGCAGATCGAGGTCCCCGCGGCGATCAGCTCCGCCAGCTTGCGGTTGACGCCGAGCAGCCGTCCCATCCACACCGTGAACAGGAAGGTGCCGGTGAGGCTCAGGGCGATCACGGCGAGACCACGCGCGCCGACCTCGACGATCTGGGCCGCCGTCAGCTGCAGGCCGAGCAGGATGATCGCCAGCCGCAGGACGCGGCGCATCGAGAAGGCGACGCCGGGCTTTGCCCGCGCCGGGGTGCCGACCACGTTGTGCAGCGCCATCCCTGCCACGATCGCCAGGATCATCGGGCTGAACAGGCCGAGGCCCGGCAGCAGCCGCAGCCCGAAGGCGCCGGCCGCGAGCGCGGCTGACAGCGCGAGCCCGGGCAGCAGCGCCGATGCCGCCGGCGCGTGCGCAGGTCGATGATGAACGGCAATGGGCGCATCGGCGATCAGATCATGCGAAGGGGCAGTCATGGAAATCTCTCCCAAACCAAGTCTGGGGAGAAGAATTTCATGCTGTTATCAATCGATCCAACAGATTATATTGTATGTATCATTCGTTTCAATCGATTAATTGGCGGCTCGCTGCCGCATCTCAGCGCCGACCCGATCACTGCTCCAGCACCCGATTGCGCAGCTCGGCATCCGGCACGAAGCAGGATTCGTATTTGCCGAAGATGTGGTAGCGGTTGCGCGCGACCACGCTGTAGACCACATCGCGCAGCGGCTTCGGAATGGCGAGCAGCGCGCGCGTCCAGCCCCAGCCCGGCAGGTTCGACAAGACGGTCAGCGCAGCATCGGATTTCAAATGCGCCGTGCCGCCATGCACGACGGCGTTGGTGTCGGGATCCCGGGGATCGATGCCGAAGGCCTGCGCCAGCCGGGTGCCGTATGGCGACTGGATCGGCGTGAACCGGAAACGCTTGGCGGCGTCGCGCGCGATCACGAACTGCACCCAGCGGGAGCAGAACACACAGACGCCGTCGTAGAGAATCACGTCGTCGTCGGGCCAGTTGGTCATCAGCGATTGTCCATCATGAGCAGCGCGACCAGCATCAGCACGATCGCCGGTTCCGTCTTCACCAATGCGCCGAGCGGTTCGAGCCAGAGATCAGGCGTCAGCACCGCGCAGCCCACCATGTAGCCGAGCGAGACGAAGATGCCGGTAGCGAGGCCGAAAGTCGCCGTTTTGCGGAACGCGATCAACACGCCGACCGAGATGTCCATCATGCTGGTGATCGCCGCGAACGGAACGGCGAACCAGTCGGGCCAGCCGCGCGTGGTTAGGATCGCCGTGGTCGCGGGAAACGAGATGAACAGCGCAATCGACCCCGATGCGACCCAGAACAGCACGAGGCTCGCGATGATCAGCGCCTTGATCAGGAACAGCCGCGCGAACCATTTGTCCTGAATGGTGGCGCCATGCGCGCCGACGGCGCGGTCCAGCGTCGCGGGTGTGATGCCGGTTGCCGCGATCCACGGTGCGGGATCGCCTTGCACCCCGCGGCGAAGCTCGGCGATCGCGGTGGTGCGCATCGGCGGCATCCAGCCGAGCCGGCTGCAGAGGTCACCGGCGAAAGCGCCGAGATTGATCAGGGTCGCAGGCACGGCAACGCGTGGCCAATCCATCGTGCCGAAACTGCGACGAAACGCGCCGATGACGTCGCCGAGCGTCACCGCCTCCGGCTGCATCAGGTCCCAGCTCACCGCGCGCGTCGCCTCGTCATCGGTCGGCTGCATTGCAAGCCAGGCGATGGTCGTGGCGATGTCCGCCACCGCCACCGGCTGGAACGGCGTCGCCGCATCCTTCGCCGGCAGGTCGACCGGGAGCGCTGCCAGCGCGCGGACCATCGCGCTGCCGCCATAGGCCGACGGTGCGATCACGAAGCCCGGGCGCAGGATGGCGTGGGCAATGCCTGAGGATGCAATCAGCCGCTCCGCCTCGCGCTTGGTGGTGGCGAAGGCGGTGTGATCCTCGTCGGCCATGCCGGGGATCGAGATGTGGATGAAGCGCACGCGACGGCCGCAGGCCGTGATCGCCGCGAGCAGGCGCGCGACGAAGTCGCGATGCACGGCAGCGGTGTCGCTCCCCGGACCATCCTGCAGCACGCCGAGGCAATTGACGACGACGTCGCTCTCGTGAGCGCGGATCAGGCTCGCCAAGGCCGGCGCATCGAGCGCCATGATCGGCAGCTCGATGTCGAACGGCGACGCGCGTTGCGAGGGCGAGAACGCGCGCGCGACACCGACCGTCGTACAGCCACGCTGGCGCAGATCGTCGGTGATGAAGCGTCCGATCAGGCCGGAGGCGCCGAGCACGAGGATGCGGGAGTTGACCGAACGGATCATGCGCCTGTCCTCAGAACGGCTTTGCGATCATCAGCCACAGGATGGCCATGACCGCGCCGAAACCGGGGATGCCACACAGGAACCAGCGGCGGAAGACGATGAAATAGCGCGGCGGCAGCTTCTCGGCGCCGATGTCCGCGAGGCGCGCCAGGTCGCGCAGCTCGATCTGCATGAAGATCACCGGCACCCAGAACAGGCCGGCAACGGCGTAGAGCGCGAGCGAGGTGAGCAGCCAGCCGTCGGTGACGGCCGTCGACGACAGCCACATCAGCGTGCCGCCGGTGATCGGCTGCAGCAGCACGGCCGACAGCGTGAACAGCATGTCGGCGATCACCACGACGCCGGCGGTGCGCGCGATGAACGCGGCCTCGCCGCTGAGATGCGCCATCAGCATGAAGAATGCGATCCCCGTGCCGGTGCCGAGAATGACGATGGCGCCGAGCACGTGGAGATATTTGACCAGGAAATACAGCGTCATCGTGTCCTGCTAGTTCGGCGGCATCGGATGCGTCGACCGACGAGTCGTTGTCAGCGCCTTCAACAACAAATTCGCCGCCAGTGCCACGCCGTCGTCGTGCTCGATCATCCAATGCCCCTCCGCGCCGGAAGCTGGCAACAGCTTGAAGCCCGCCCGGCCTCCGGCCGAATTGAAGGCCTCCGCGAGCCGACGCGAAAGCGCTGGTGGAAAGTAGCTGTCATTGGTCGCAACCAGCCACGTGACCGGAGCACGCGCGCCGAGTCCGAACACGCGGGCCGTATCGAGCAGGCGCGCCTCTGCACAGACGCGCCCTGGCACGTCGTCGGCATGGCCGCCACGGCCGGGTGCGAACACGATGATTGCCGAGACGATCTGCGGCGGCTGATCGGCGAGTGCCAGTGCGCCCCAGCCGCCGGCCGAATGGCCGATGACGACGGCGCCGCCCTTCGCCGCGAACGGCTGCTCGCGCATGTAGGCGAGCGCGCGCGAAATCTGCGCCGCCGTCGCGCGTCCTGCCTTCTCGTAGTCCGCGTCGGCGCAGCCGCCCTGGTCTTCGACATAGGGACCGCCGGTGCGGCCGTGCCCGAGCCGCTCCGGGACCAGCACGGCATAGCCCCGGCCGACCAGGAGACGCGCCAGCGCCGTGTAGGTGGGCTGCGGCAGCTGTGCCCGCCACAGCGGATTCTGCGTCGAGGCATGCGCGATCACCGCCAGCGGAAACGGTCCATCGCCAGCAGGCCGATAGAGGATCGCATGCGCGGGAATTTCTGGCTCGATCGACGGAATCAGCCATTGCTGCCGGCGCGCCGGCTCGGTTTCGGGCGACGCGGGACCGAACGGCTGTGCCGTTGCGCCGGCTGCTACTGACAGGACGACTAGCGCGAGCAACCATGAGACGCAGCGAAGCAGCACCATTCAGCCGAACGGGAAGATGTTGAGCCCGCGCCACACTAGCCGAGGCCGCGGCCCGTCGGATGCGATTTCTCGTTCGACGTATGAACGCGCGGTGACAGGGCACCGCCGACCCTCAACAATGTTGCGAAATTGTCCCTTTTCGGCACAGCTTTCCGCCACGGTGATGCCGAAAGTCCACAGGTTAACCGATCTTTAACGTGGCACCTTGAAGGCGGACCGCCGACTTGCTTTGATCTACTCATGAGCACAACCCTGATCGAAGTCCGTCCGGCCAAGGCTGCAGATGCGGCTGCGGTGGCGTCAGCCCATGATGAAGCTTGGCGTTCCGCCTACCAGGGGATCATCCCTGGCGCTGAGCTGGAGAAGCTGATCAACCGGCGTGGCCCCCAATGGTGGGACAGCGCGATCCGCAAAGGCAGCCGCGTCAGCGTGCTGGTGTTCAACGACAAGGTCGCAGGCTATGCGAATTACGGCCGCAATCGCGCCCGCAGCCTGCACTTCGACGGTGAAGTCTACGAGCTTTATCTGCGACCGGAATTTCAGGGGCTGGGGTTCGGTCGCCGGCTCTTTCAGTCCGCCAAGCGCGACCTCGCGCAGAGCGGCCTGAAGAGCATGGTGGTGTGGGCGTTGTCCGACAACGATCCCGCCACCGAGTTCTACCGCGCCTTGGGCGGCCGCATGGTCGCGCGGTCGTCGGAGCGCTTCGGACCGAAGTCGCTCGACAAGGTTGCCTTTGCCTGGACCAACTGAGCCTGGACCGGCTGTGCTCTGGGCGCGTTAAGCGTTAACGCGCCGGTGAATTGAACTGAAAGTGTTGGCTTGAGGTAGCTGTTGCGCAGCCGCGTTTTTTTTGCGACTGCGAATGCCAGCGCTCATTCCTCGGGCGTCCGACCCTGAAACGTTCAAGTTCTACGGAGCATCCATGCGCATCGACGCCATCCCGATCGGGAAAGATCCGCCGCGCGAGGTCAACGTCGTCATCGAAGTGCCGGTCGGCGGCGAGCCGATCAAGTACGAGCTCGACAAGGAAGCCGGCACGCTGTTCGTCGACCGCTTCCTCTATACGGCGATGCGCTATCCCGGCAATTACGGCTTCATCCCGCACACGCTGTCCAATGACGGCGATCCCTGCGACGTGCTGGTCGCCAACACCCGCGCGATCGTGCCGGGCGCGGTGATGAGCGTGCGTCCGGTCGGCGTGCTGCTGATGGAGGACGAGGCCGGCGGCGACGAGAAGATCATCGCGGTGCCGTCCTCGAAGCTGACCCAGCGTTACGACAAGGTCCGCACCTACAGCGACCTGCCGGACATCACGCTGCAGCAGATCCAGCACTTCTACGAGCACTACAAGGATCTCGAGCCCGGCAAATGGGTGAAGGTGCTGCGCTGGGGCAATGCCGACGACGCCCACCAGCTGATCGCCGAGGGCATCGCGCGCGCCAAGGCGGCGAAGAAGTAAAACGATTGACGTCATCCCGGGGCAGCCGCGCAGCGGCTGAACCCGGAATCTCGAGATTCTCAGGTGCGCAACTGCGCACCTCAGCTCGATGCTGCGCATCGCCCCGGAATGACGGTGAGCTCAGACCGCCGGCTTCGGCAGCCCGGCAATGGCGCAGGCGGCGCGCAGCGTGTTCACCAGCAGGCAGGCCACGGTCATCTGGCCGACGCCGCCCGGCACCGGCGTGATCGCGCCGGCGACCTCCGACACCTCTGCATAGGCGACATCGCCGACCAGCCGCGTCTTGCCCTCGGCCGTCGGGATGCGGTTGATGCCGACGTCGATCACGGTCGCGCCCGGCTTGATCCAGTCGCGCTTCACCATCTCCGGGCGGCCGACGGCGGCGTAGACCAGATCGGCGCGCGCGGTCAGCGCCGGCAGGTCGCGCGAACGGGAATGCGCGATGGTCACCGTGGCGTTCTCGTTGAGCAGCAACTGCACCAGCGGACGGCCGACCAGGTTGGAGCGGCCGATCACGATCGCGTTCAGGCCCTCCAGCGAGGCGTGAATGGTCTTGCTGAGGATGATGCAACCGAGCGGCGTGCATGGCGCCAGCGCCGGCTGCCCGCCGGCGAGGCGGCCGGCATTGTGCGGATGCAGCCCGTCGACGTCCTTCGCCGGATCGATCGCATTGATCACGACCTCGGTCTCCAGCCCCTTCGGCAGCGGCAGCTGCACCAGGATGCCGTGCACGGCGGGATCGCGGTTGAGCTTGCCGATCAAGGCCAGCAGCGCGTCCTGCGACACGTCGGCCGGCAGTCTGTGCTCGAACGAGGCCATGCCGGCCGCCTGGGTCTGGGTGTGCTTGCTGCGGACATAGACCTCGGACGCCGGGTCGTTGCCGACCAGCACCACGGCCAGCCCTGGCGTCAGGCCATGTTCGCGCTTGACCCGCTCGACCTCACGGGCGACTTGCGCGCGCAGATCCGCCGCAATCACTTTTCCATCGATGATGCGCGCCGTCATGTCTGCTCTCTGCCTCGTCGTTCGCCGCTGGTCGCGCGAGCGCGGCCCGCTCTAGGATTTCCCGGTCGGCTTATGGGCTGCAATGAGGTCGCGCAAGGCCTGATCGAGCTTGGCGGTATCGCCATCGATGGCAACCTGCTTCAGCCGCGAGGTGGTGCCCGAGGTGATTCGCACCGAGGCCTTGGTGACGCCGATCGCCTTGGCGAGCAGCTCGGTCACCGCGCGATTCGCCTCGCCGCCATCGGCGATGGCCCGGACGCGGACCTTGAGCACGCTGCGGCCGTCGGACAGCGTTTCGACGCCGTCAATCGCGTCGCGGCCGCCGCGCGGCGTCACGCGAAGCGCGACGGTCAGGCCGTCCGAGGCTGGACGCCAGGGAGGCGAGTCCATTCCTTGAGCCTACGGCACGAAAGGATAGACGTAGTCAGCCAGATACATCTGGAGGAGCATAAGCAAGAAGAACACGATGATCGGCGAAATATCGAGCCCCCCGAAATTCGGCAGGCGGCGTCTGATCGGGCCCAATACTGGCTCGGTGATTCGGTACAGGAACTCGGCGACACCCGCGACGAATTGATTGCGCGTGTTGACCACATTGAAGGCGATCAGCCACGACAGGATCGCCGAAGCAATCAACAGGTACATGTAAAGTGTGATGATCTGGATCAGAACGTAAATGATCGGCTTCATTCGGGGGACTTCTTGGGCCGGGGGGAGGGCTATTCGCTAGATATCGGTTCCCCCCGGCGCAAACAAGGGAAGCTGCCCGTCAAGGCTAACGGGCGATGTGACCGTTCTTGACTTGACCTCGGCACCCACTGTAAATGGCGCCCGATCTGCCGGCCGCCTTTTCCCAACATCGAAGCGGTCGTGTTACGGGGCCATAGCTCAGCTGGGAGAGCGCGTCGTTCGCAATGACGAGGTCGGCGGTTCGATCCCGCCTGGCTCCACCAACCTTCGCTCGCTTCGCAAGCTTCGGCTCGGCAAGCCGATTTCAACAATCCGATAGCGAAGCGAGCGAAGGTTGCCGCGCCATAGCCCGAAGGGCGGCGGCGGGCCGTCGTCCGCAGCCGCGCAAGTAGCCTGAAGGGCGAAGCGTGGTGCCCGGCGAAGCCCCTTGGCGAAGCCGGGCTGTTTCAGCATCGCCCAAGCCAATCCGCTCAAATCACCGGTCCTACTCCGCAGCCTCCGCCATCGCCGCCACCGGCTCGCGTGCCAGCCAGCCATCCAGAAAATGCGCCAGCCAGGCCCGCTCGGCGGCGTCATGCACGGCGCGGCCCTCGAAATGATGGTGGCGCAGGCGGGCGCCGGGCGTGTCCAGCCGGGCATGGCCGCGGGTGGTCCAGCGGCACATCATCGCGTAGGTCACGTCGGGGTGGAACTGCAGCCCGGTGGCGTTCTGGTATTGATAGGCCTGGACCGGAAAATCGCCGCCCTCGGCGAGCAGCTCGGCGCCGTCGGGCAGGTCGAAGCCTTCGCGGTGCCAATGATAGACATGGTCGGGCCAATGCGGGCACAGCTTGCGTCCGGCCCGGGTCGGGCGAATCGGATAATAGCCGATCTCGGCGCGCCCCTGCGGATGCGGCGCCACCTCGGCGCCGAGCTGGATCGCCAGCATCTGCGCGCCCAGGCAGATCCCAAGAAACGGACGCTGCTCCCGCAGCGGCACCTCGATCCAGTCGATCTCGCGGCGGACGAAATCATCCGGATCGTTCGCGCTCATCGGACCGCCGAAAATAACGGCACCCGAATGCCCATCGAGCGTCTCCGGCAGCGGATCGCCGAACCGCGGCCGGCGGATGTCGAGCGGATAGCCGCGGGCGCGCAGCGCATTGCCGACCCGGCCGGGGCTCGAGGTTTCCTGGTGCAGGATGATGAGGACCGGCCGATGCGGCGCAGCCGCCATGGCCGGCTTCGGATGGAGCTGCCGAACGTCCGCCTGGGGCCCGTTCGGATGGAACGAAGGGTCTTGCCTGAGCATCACCTGGCGATCATAGCTAAGCAAAGGTTAACGGCGCGTGAGCGAGCGCACATTGCAAAGCAAGGGCCGGGCCAGCGCGATCAGCTCCGCTTCAATTGCAGCCGCCCGACCGCATCGAGGATGAAGCCCCGCGGGAACCAGCGCAGCAGGAACGGTACGATCTTGATGCCGAGCCCGGGCAGCACCACGCGCTTGTCGGCCATCAGGCCGCGGTAGCCGGCCTCTGCCACCGCCTTGGGCGAGACGTTGAGGATCACCGAATCCACGCCCGGTTTGAACCCGGCGCGATCCTGGAATTCCGACGGCACCGGACCGGGGCACAGCACGGTGACCCGGACGCCATGCGGCGCCATCTCCTTGCGCAGCGCCTCGGTGAACGAGATCACATAGGCCTTGGAGGCGTAATAGACCGCCATGCCGGGCCCCGGCAGGAACCCGGCCACCGAGCCCAGATTGAGAATGCCGCCCTTGTTGCGGATCAACTGCTCGGAAAAGCGCAGCGACAGCTCGGTCAGGGCGCGGACGTTCACCGAGATCATGTCCAGCTGCTCGGCGCGGTCGAGCTGCACCGCCTTGCCGAACAGGCCGAAGCCGGCATTGTTGACCAGATATTCCAGCTCCACGCCGGCGGCGGCCAGCGCGGCCTCGATGGTCGCCCCGGCGTCGGCGGAGGTGAGATCACAGGGGATCACCAGCGGCGCCGGGCCGCCTTTGGCCGCGATCTCCTGCGCCAGCGCGGCGAGCCGGTCTTCGCGCCGGGCCGTCAATGCGAGCCGGTGCCCGTTCGCGGCAAACACGCGCGCCAATTCGCTGCCGATCCCGGCCGACGCACCCGTTACCAGCGTGACACGTTCACCCACAATCCTGCTCTTCGATCACAATCCACACATCATCCAATAGCGGCGGACGAGAGCATAGGCGGACGGGAACATGCAAGACGCCGCGATCGGCAGTCCTGCACCAGATTGCAGTAATAGTTTCGGATTCACATAGGTTTACATGCAGGGGCGAGGTTCGGAACAAAATTAAAGTTTGTTCATCTCCGGATCACGCCGGTTCCGGCCGAGACAGAGCGGTTCACGCGGGAGCGCCGGACTTGCGCGCCGCGACCCGGTGCTTGATGTCGATGCGGTCATGCGTGGAGATGCCGAGCAGCTCCGAGGCGCGCCAGACCACATTGTCCTCGAACTCGGTCACCTTGCCGTCGGCGAACACCAGCTCCCACATCATCTCGACGATGCGCAGGCGGCCGGCTTCATCGACCTCGCGCATGATCACGCTGGTGAAGCGATAGAGATCGACCGCTTCGCCCTCGGCCAGCATGGCCTGGGCGATCAGCCGGTCGGCGGAGCCGTGGTCGAGCCCGAAGCGCAGCTCGATCAGGCCGTGCAGCTTGCGCCGCTCGATCTCGCTCGGCTCGCCGTCCAGCGAGATCACGTGGATCAGCAGCGCGGTTGCCGCCAGCTGATAGCCGTTGTCGTCGAAGGCCGGGGTTTCGTGCGGCGAAACCACGTCGGCGATGAATTGGCGCAGTCCTTCGAGCATGGCGTCCTTCGCTGTTGGATCCCTTGGCGGCCGCAAGCCGGTCGGCAACTGCTCATTATATGCAAATGCCACGCGCCGCCGGCAATCCGCCGCGGCCTGCGCAGCGCATGACATTTCGGTAAGGCCTCAGGGGATTTCGTACACCATCATCCGGTCGGCGATGCCGCGCAGCGCCGCGTGCTTCTGGATCGGCGCGATCTTTGCGCTGCGCAGGATGTCGGCGACGCCCGGGCTCTCGATCACCGGCGCGGTGAGGTGGATCTCCTGCGCGGTCGACAGGCTCTGCACGCGGGCGGCGATGTTGACGGTCTGGCCGAAATAGTCCTGGCGGTCGTTCAGCATCACCGCGAGGCACGGCCCCTCATGGATGCCGATCTTGACCACGAGGTCCTCGGTGCCCCGCTCGGCGTTCAGCCGCTGCATCGCCGCGCGCATGCGCAGGCCCGCGGCGAGCGCATGCTCGGGCTTGATGAAGGTCGCCATCACGGCGTCGCCGATCGTCTTCACCACCGCGCCCTTCTCGGCGTTGATGATCTCCAGCAGCGCGCGGAAATGGGCGCGCACCAGGTCGAACGCCGCGAGGTCGCCGACGCGCTCGTACAGCGCGGTCGAGCTCTTGAGGTCGGTGAACAGGAAGGTCAGCGAGGTGATCTTCAGCCGCTGGTCGATGTTGAGATTGTCGGCCTTGAACACGTCGCGGAAGGTCTGGTTGGACAGGATGCGCTTGGCGGTCAGGAACGGCCGGCGCTTGCCGAGGAGATGGTGGAGCGCATCGCCGGCGATGAACACCGTCGGCAGCGTCCGTACGCCGGCCTGATTGTCGAGCGCCAGCCGCAGCGGGCCTGGACGCAAGGTGACCGAACCGGTCGGAGGATGCGTCTTGTTGAACAGCAGCCCGAGTTGCTGGCGCTCCCTGGTCGGCTCGCCCTGAACGTCGATGAAATGCGCAGAATGCGTCACCGGCTCGAAGATGATGATGAAATCCGACGGGAGCTGCAGCGATAGCACCGCCTTCTCGCCGGCCGGCAGCTCGAGGGCATCGAGGGTCACTTGCTCGCTCAGCGAAGCAAAGGACTCCCGGTCGAGGTCGATGCCGGAGCTCCAGAAGATCTGCTTGTAATACTCCCAGAGCGTCAGCGTGTTGGGATCGTGGGCTGCGATGCGCCTGACCTTGGAGGTCACGGTGAAGGCAACCTCGACCTGCTCGTCGACGGAGGGCTCGTAGCCGCACGCGCATAATCCGCAATGGTAATCGTCATGGCGGAGGGATTTCAGCGTGGCGTGCGCATCGAGCACGCCGCTGCAGCCGGGACACAGGACGTTCCAGGTGAGATCGAACAAGCCGATCCGTGCCGCATGGAGGAAGCCGGAGATGACCTGCTCCTCGTCGAGACCTGCGCGCGCGGAGAACTCGAGGGCGTTGATACGGTTGAGCTCGTGATCTTCGCCCGACTCGATCAGCCGTATGATCGCGTCGGCGACGGCCGGATGGGCGGTCTGCTTCAGAACCGAAAGCTGGGCCTGGATGTCGCTCATGCCCGGCTAAGATGGGACTTGGCAAACCCGCAAGCAAGTGCCGAGCGTGGCTGCCGCGTGGCGGTCAGACCTCCATCCTGGGCGTGATCTTGAACAGCGGCGACCGGTCCGGCTGCGTCGTCACCACGCCCACCGGCAGCACCGGCGCGCGGTCGACGAGCTCGATCCTGAAGGCGCCGACCAGCCGCGCCAGCGCCAGCACGGCTTCGACGAGCGCGAAATGCGCCCCGATGCAGACCCGCGCGCCGGCCCCGAACGGCAGATAGGCGAAGCGCTCCGGCGGCGGCGCGCCCGGCACGAATCGCTCGGGCTTGAAGGCGTTGGGGGCATCCCACAGCTTCTCGTGCCGGTGCAGCAGCCACGGCGAGATCAGCACGACGTCGCCGCGCTTCACGGGGAACGCGGCGATCCGGTCCGGGCCGCCGGCGGCGCGCGCGATCAGGAACGCGGGCGGATAGAGCCGCAATGTCTCGTCCAGCACGGCGCGCGTGAACGGCAGTTGATCGGGGTCGCTGAGATCGGTCGCGGCGCGCGCCTCCTGCGCCAGCCTGTCCTGATTGGCTGGATCGAGCGCGATCAGATACAGCGCCCAGAACAGTGCCGTTGCCGTGGTCTCATGGCCGGCGAGGATCATGGTCGCGACCTCGTCGGCGAGTTGTGCGTCGGTGAACGCCGCGCCGGTCTCGGGATCGCGTGCCGCGCCCATCAGGTCGAACAGGTCGCGCGGCGGCGCGTCCTCCAGCTTGCCGGCGGCGCGGCGCTCCGCCATCAGCATGGCGACGAAGGCGGTCCAGCGCTTGCGGAACCGCCGGCGCGCGACATCGCGCGGCGTCGGCCAGGACAGCGGCAGCACGATGTCGAGCAGATGCGGGCTGGCCAGCCGCGCGCCATATTCGTAGACGAAATCGCGCAGGGTGGCGCCGTGGCGGCCCATCTCGAACGAGAACATCGTGCGGCCGGCGATGTCGAGCGTCATGCGCTGCATGATCTCACGCAGGTCGAGCGGCTGCCCGCACTGCTGCCTCAGCCTGGCGACGGTCTCGTCGCTCACCGCGACCATGTGCGGGATGAGGCCGGAAACGGCGCGCGGCGTGAAAGCCGGCGCGAGCGTCCGGCGCTGGTGCTTCCACGCCTTGCCTTCGGCGATCAGCAGCCCCTCGCCGAGCACCGGACGCAGCACGCGGATGGCGCCGACGGTGCGGCCGTAGTTCTCCCAATTGTCGACCAGCACATGCTTGATCGTATCGGGCGTATTGAGAATGTAGCTGGAGCTGCCGAAGAAGCGGCCGCGAATGATGTCGTCCTCATAGGCGCGCTGGCTCCAGGTCGCGATCGCGTTGTCGCCCATCATCAGCACGCGGCGCAGCGCGCCCATGCTGTCCGGCGCCCGCGGCGGTGTTGGCGGTATCAGCGGCAATCGTGCCTGCGGCAGATAATGGACGTCGGCGGTACTCATTCACGGCCTCTCGACGCTGTCACGAGCCTGGAACCATCGATCGGCTGCATTGCGACCAACCGAGCCCCTGGCTGCAGGCCGCGCCGGGCCGCCGAGCAAGGACGGTCTTCTGCCAGAGGTAACGCTGTCATCTCGCTCGCAACGCGAGAGGGAGAGCGCGATTCCGCGCTCTTCGAGGCTGTGATGTACCATCATACTCCGGCAACTAATTAGTCAGCTCGATCATCGCAATCCTGCTCTCAGATGCTGGCCAAAGACGGGCGGCGATGCGTTCCTCGTTGAACAGTCCAGTGACGCTGCGTCCGACGTCGCCCGCCGGCAGCCGCAATGTCGTTGCGGCATCGGTCGGTATTCCCTTCTGTATGTCGGCAGGTTCCTTGCCGTCGAGCAGCACGATGTCGCGGGGCAGGCCGAAATAGCCGCGCGGCCTGATCATGATGAGGACCGCTCCGGCGCCGGCATCGGCCTTGCCGAAGGGCCGCGCCGCGCGCAGATGCACAACGTCGGACGAACGCGGGAACGGCGAGCGGTAGAAATGCGTGATCGGCGCGTCCGGCGACGTCAGTACGATCTCGAGATAGGACGTCGGATCGACCTCCGCGGGACCCCAGCGTCCGTCGGCCCCGGTCTGGCCGCGATACACCGGCTCGCCATTGCGTGCGCCGGTCTCGCCCGAGACGCGATAGACCTCGACGCTTGCGCCCGCGACCGGGCGATTGGTCGGCGCGCCGCCCGGCGTTGCCGTCACCAGGCCGCTGATCCGCACCTGCGGCTCGGGCTGGATCGCGATCTGCGTCGGCTCACGGCCGGCGATGAATTTGTAGATCTCGCGGAACGCGCGCGGGTGGAACGCCACCTCGCGATGGTCGAGCGCTCCGATCACGAGATTGGTCGCGCCCTTCAGCGCCGGCCCCTCGGCCGTGATGCCGGTGGGGACACCGGGCTTGCCGACGAGGCGGCCGTCAGCCTGGGCATATTTGTCGAGGCCATCGCTGCGCAGCGTCAGGAAGGCGGTGCCCTCCGTCACCTCGCTGTCGCCGGCATTCAATCCGCGCAGGAACGGGCCGCGGCCGTTGAATTCGCTGCCGGGGCTATCCTCCCAGTCGAACACGCCATGATTGGGCGTGCCGCACAGCACGGCATGACTGACATCGGCGCCGCCGCCGTTCTTCACCACGTTGCGGATCGCGTTGCCGCCGCGCGAGCTGCCGACCAATGCGATGCGCGCCGCGCCCGTGCGCTCCTTGAGGGCCTTGATCGCTTCGGTCAGCTCGCGGCGCTGATCCTCGGTCGACGAGCGGCTCGGCTGCGCCACGGAATCGTCGTTGCGCGCCAGCGGGTCGGTGAAGTCCAGCGCAGCGAGGCGCGTGCGCGGCACGCCGTCGGATTCCATCCGCCACAGCGTGGTCATCCATAGCGCCGCGTGATCGCCATTGCCGTGGACGAACAGCACAGGCGGCATCTCGCCGGCCGCGGCTGCCGCCGTTTGCGCGCGCGCTGGTAAGGTCAGGCCGCTCGTGAGCAGGGGCAAGGTTCCCATGCTCTTCAAAATGGTGCGGCGCGTCAGATTCATCGGCGGTCTCCCTTTGGTCTTGTTCATGTCGTGTTCGTTGGCCGCGGTCCCTGATGCGAGCGCTCTGGGCACTGGACAGCGGCAGACATTCGCAGGCATCACATAGGTCCGGCCGGAATCAAGCGATAGTTCGATGCGATCTTATCGGAGGCGACCTGGCGACGTGGACGGACCCGCATGAATGCGCCGCAGAAACGTGAGCTGTTCGCGGCCGAGAGCATCGCCGCGCCGCTCCGGCACGCGGTGTTCCGCCGCATCTGGCTGGCGAGCCTGCTGTCGAACCTGGGCCTGCTGATCCAGGCGGTCGGCGCCGCCTGGGCGATGACGCAGATGACGTCGTCGGCCGACAAGGTGGCGCTGGTGCAGACCGCCTTGATGCTGCCGGTGATGTTCATCTCGATGCCCGCCGGCGCGATCGCCGACATGTACGACCGGCGCATCGTCGCGCTGGTCGCGCTCGCGGTGGCGCTCGGCGGCGCCACCACCCTGACGGTGCTGGCATGGTACGGGCTGGTGACGCCCGAGCGCCTGCTGGCGCTGTGCTTCGTCATCGGCAGCGGCATGGCGCTGATGGGGCCGGCCTGGCAATCCTCGGTCAGCGAACAGGTGCCGCCGGAGACGCTGCCGGCCGCGGTCGCGCTGAACGGCATCAGCTACAACATCGCGCGCAGCTTCGGACCTGCGATCGGCGGCGTCGTGGTCGCGGCCGCCGGCGCGGTCGCGGCGTTCGCGGCCAATGCGCTGCTGTATCTGCCGCTGCTCGCGGCGCTGTTCCTGTGGCGGCGCGTGGTGGAGCCGAGCCGGCTGCCGCGCGAGCCGCTCAACCGTGCCATTGTCTCCGGCGTCCGCTACATCGTCCATTCGCCGTCGATCCGGATCGTGCTGATCCGCACGCTGGTCACCGGCATCATCGGCGGCTCGATCTCCGCGCTGATGCCGCTGGTCGCGCGCGACCTGCTGCATGGCGGCGCGCAGACCTACGGCATCATGCTCGGCGCCTTCGGCATGGGCGCGGTGGTCGGCGCGCTCAACATCGGCGAGATCAGGAAGCGGCTGTCGGGCGAGGCCGCGATCCGCACCTGCGCGCTCACCTTGGGCGCGGCCACCGCGGCCGTCGCGCTCAGCACCGCGCCGGTGCTGACGGCGGCGGCGCTCGTCATCGCCGGCGCGGTGTGGATGCTCGCGGTGGCGCTGTTCAACATCGGCGTGCAGTTGTCGGCGCCACGCTGGGTCGCGGGCCGCGCGCTGGCGGCATTCCAGGCGGCGATCTCCGGCGGCATCGCGATCGGCAGCTGGGGCTGGGGACGTCTCACCGACGCCGCCGGCGTCGAGGTCGCGCTGCTGGCGTCGGGAGCGCTGATGATGGTGTCGCCGCTGCTCGGCCTGTGGCTGCGGATGCCGCCGATCGGCGCCCGCAATGAGGACGGCGAGACCCTGGCCGATCCGGAGGTGCAGCTCGAGCTGACGCCGCGCTCGGGCCCGCTGGTGGTCGAGATCGAGTACCGCGTCGCCGAGGACAATGCCCGCGCCTTCCACGACCTGATGCAGGACGTGCAGCTCAGCCGCCAGCGCAACGGCGCCTATGGCTGGTCGATCGCGCGCGACATCGCCGATCCCGAATTGTGGACCGAGCGCTATCACTGTCCGACCTGGATCGACTATCTGCGTCAGCGCAACCGCTCGACGCGCGCCGAGCGCGAGCTGCACAAGCGCGCGATCGATTTCCACATCGGGGCCGACCCGGTGCGCATCCGCCGCATGCTGGAGCGGCCATTCGGCTCGGTCCGCGCCAAGGAGGACATCGACCGCACCGCCGAGCAGGCGCCGGCCGTGGCGACGGGTGCCCGCAGCGGGCCTTAGAACGGCGAGGGCAAGCGTAGCCTTCGCAAGGTATGCGCTCTTTAGGATGCTGCTCGCAGCTGCAATCAAGAAACCCGCTACTGCACCTTGATCACGACCTTGCCCTTTGCACGGCCGGTCTCGACATAGGCTAGCGCCTCGGGCGTCTGGGTGAAGGGGAATATCCTGTCGACGACGGGGCGAATCGCGCCGCTATCGATCAACCCGGCGATCTGCTCGAGTTGCCGGCCATCGGCGTGCATGAACAGGAATGAATAGTCAACGCCGAGGCTCTTTGCCCTCTTGCGCACGCTGCGGCTCAACAGCCGGATAACAAGCTTCAGAACGGCGTTCAGCCCGAGAGCCGTGGCAAAGGCCGGGTCGGGCGGCCCCGAAATCGAGACGAGGCGGCCGCCCTGCTTCAGGACGTTCAGCGATTTCGCAAGCGTCTTCGGATCCTGGCTGTGCAGCACGACGTCGTAGCCCGAGAGAACTTTCTCGAAGTCCTGGGTCGTGTAGTCGATCACCACATCGGCGCCGAGGCTGTTGACGAGGGCGGCGTTCTTCGCACTCGTCGTCGTCGCGACCGTCGCCCCCAGATGCTTGGCAAGCTGGATCGCGATCGTACCGACGCCTCCGGAACCCGCCTGAATGAAGACCCTCTGGCCGGGCTTCACCTTTGCGACATCGACCAGAGCCTGCCACGCCGTCAGCGCGACCAGCGGCACGGACGACGCCTCTTCCATCGTCAGTGTGCGGGGCTTGAGTGCGACATCGTCTTGGTGGATGGCGATGAATTCCGCGAAGGTGCCGATGCGGTGATCTCTTGGCCGGGCATAGATCTCGTCGCCGACCCTGAAGCGGCTGACCCCATCGCCGACCTTGACGACGGTCCCTGCGACGTCGTGACCGAGCACGAAGGGCGGACGGTAAGGCAGGAAGATCTTGAACTCGCCGTCCCTGACCTTCGAGTCGATCAGGTTCACGGCCGAGGCATGAACGCGAACGAGGACGTCGGCGTTCTGGACCTGCGGATCGGCCCTTTCGACGAGGCGTAGCGGGCCCATCTTCTTGTACTTCTCGACGACGTAGGCTTTCACTGGGGCTCTCCGGTCTGTGTTCCTTGCCTGGCAAGGTTTTGGCTTGCGCCGTGCGATCTGGACAAATTCAGGTGTGGTCGAGGCTGATGGCGCCGCGCGTGACGTCATCCGAACGCACACGACGCGCGCATCGGGCGTTCATTCAGGCTTGAGAAGCAGGTGCGCGCGTAAGGCCAGCCAAGGTGCGGATCGCGCGCTTTCCGCTCCGCAGGATGCCGCTCGACGCTTCCTTGTCGACTGCGCGGGCCAGTTGGAGCGTCCCGATCAGGGTCGCAAAGATCGCGCATGCGACATCTTCCCGCGCTTCGACCTCTGCCGGAAGTGCTTCCGCGAGAAGCAGCACGAGGGCGCGAGACTGTTGGGCATACATGCCGCGCGTCTCTTCCGGCTGCCGCGCAAGCTCCGGTAAAAGTGCCGCAGAGGCGCAGCCTTGCCCCGGATGGTCCCGGTGTTCGGGCGACAGATAGATGTCGATCAAGCGATCGAGCCCCCCTTCGTCCAGCACCTCGCGCAGCCAGACGGCCTGCCTGCCGAGGGAGTCGGAGATCGTCTCGCGGACGAGATCGGCCTTTGAAGGGAAGTGGGGATAGAAGGCGCCGTTCGTCAGGCCGGCATCCTTCATGATCGTCGCCAAACCGGAGCCCGCGATTCCATCCGTGCGGAAGCGCTCGACAGCGACGTCCATGATCCTGCGGCGCGACGTGTCTTTTCGGCCCTTTTCGTATCGCATGAAGCCTTCGTCCGCATCCCTATTGCATTATAATCATAATATCACTAAACGATCATAATGCAATCTGTCTCTGACGCGAAGTCCGAGATTACGTGAGGAAAACACATGGCCGCCGTAAGAACTGCAATCGTGACCGGGGCATCCTCCGGCATCGGCTACGCTACCGCCGAAGGTCTTGCCCACGCGGGCTTCACCGTGTTCGGAACGAGCCGGAAAATCGCCAATGACGGCCCCAAGGGGGTCACGATGCTGGCATGCGACGTCACCGACGAGGCGTCCGTCTCGACGCTGGTCGCGGACGTCGTCTCGCGGGCGGGGAGGATCGATCTCCTCGTCAACAATGCCGGCATCGGCATGTTCGGCGGTGCGGAGGAGTCCTCGATCCCGCAGTCGCAGGCGCTCTTCGACGTCAATGTTTTCGGCGTCATGCGGATGACGAATGCCGTTCTGCCGGCGATGAAACGCCAAGGCGGCGGCCGCATTCTCAACATCGGCTCCATCCTCGGCGTTATCCCGGCGCCGTACTCGGCGCATTACTCGGCCGCCAAGCATGCGATCGAGGGCTATTCGGAATCGCTCGACCATGAGGTCCGGGCCTTCAATGTCCGCGTTTCCGTCATCGAGCCGGCCTATGTCCGCACCATTTTCGATCAGAACGGCATGGAGCCCGATCAGCAGAAGGCCGAATACGATCAGGCGCGCACGGCTGTCGCGGCGCTGCTGCGGGATGTCATGCCCAAGGCCGACCTGCCGGATGTCGTCGTGAAGGTGATCATCAAGGCGGCGAGCGATGAGGTCCCGCGCCGGCGCTACACCGCAGGCAATGCGGCGCGCATGGTCAGTCTGCTGCGCCGGTTCGCAACCGCCGGACTATTCGACAAGACCCTGCGCAAGCAGTTCCGCCTCGCGTAGTCAGACGCTTCCGACCGCCTTCGGGCGGGCCGCACCAGTTCGCGAAAATTGCTGTCCGTGCTGCGGGACGGACCTTACTGCCCGTGCTCGGTCAGCACCTTGTCGCAGGCCTTGGACAGCTTGGCGCGGTGTTCCTTGAGACAGGCCAGCACCGCCTGGTCGCCGTTGTTCATCACGGCGCGGCAATGCCGTGACACGTCGCGCGCGCACGCGTCCTGACCGGGCTGCTGCTGGGCCGAGGCGGTCGACGCGATCAGCACCAGGGGGATGATCAGTGTGAGTTTGTTCATGACTGGCGCCTCGCTCCCGGCATTGAAGGTTTGGCGGCGCTTTTAGTGCTCACAACCGGGCCTCGCAAGCGCCCCGGTCGCAGCCGGGGCGCGCAGGCGGGAGCCGGAAGCGTTCTCAATTGGCGTCGCCCGCCTCGGCGACCTTGCCGTTGCGCCTGGACAGCTCGCGGTCGAGCACGACGCGGCAGCCGGAGCTCAGCGACGAGCGGTTCTTGATCATGCAGGCGGTGATCGCCGGGATGTTGGGGATCTCGCTGCTGCACAGCCGGAAGGCGTCGCCGGTGCACATCTGCTGCGCCTCGGCGCTGAAGGCGAAGCTCGCGGTCGAGGACAAGGTCGAGACGGCGGCAAGGCTGACGACCGTCAGAGCGGCCTTCATCAGATTGGTCGAATTCGTCATGGCTGGCTCCCATTGGCGCCGCATTTCGCGGGCCGCGTTTTCAATGCGCCCATCATGGTCCGATCCCGCTCGAGCAACCGTGATGCCGGTCACGCCAGATCCGGCGGCTCAACTCTGCCCGGCAGGTTCGGCAGGCCGATGGCCGCGGCGACATGTCGCTCCGGTCAACTGCCGGTCTCGCGCCGGCATCATCCTGGAAATCTTGGCTGATCCTGCCCGTGTTGGCACCGCGTTAAGGATTCGTTGGCACTAATGGAAGCTAATCGAAGCAGGCGGACAGCGTTGCGTCCGCCATCGAGTGTCTCGCGTTTTCGGGAAGAGTAACCATGCGTCATGCGTTAGGCTTGCTGCTGGCCACCGTCGTCGCGGCGTTGGCGATCACCGGTGTCTGGTACTACGTATCGAAGCCCAGCGCCGCCAAGGCCGCCGCGCAGAGCGCAGCGGCGAAGCCGTCCGAGCCGGCGCCGCCTCCGGCGCGCGTTGCCGCCAAGGCCAGCGCGAAGGATGATGTCGAGACCACCGGCACCATTCCCACGCGTACGGCCGCAAGCGTGCCGGCGCCGGTGCAGCCCAGATCGACCTGCGCCAATCCGGACGCGCTCGGCATCTCCCGCACCGTCATGGTCGACACGTCAGGTGGCCCCGGCTTCGGCCTCGACCACTTCAAGCAGTTCGACTTCCTCGCCGACCGCGAGGTGGTGCTGACCTTCGATGACGGCCCGTGGCCGGTCAACACGCCGGCGGTGCTGAAGGCGCTGGCCGACGAATGCACCACCGGCATCTTCTTCTCGATTGGCAAGCACGCGACCTATCATCCGGAGATCCTGCGTCAGGTGCTGGCCGCCGGTCACGTCGTCGGCGTGCATACCTGGTCGCACGCCAACCTGAACGGCAAGAAGATGACCGACGAGACCGCCAAGGAGGAGCTCGAGAAGGGTTTCAGCGCGGTCAAGTTCGCGCTCGGCACCAACCCGGCGCCGTTCTTCCGCTTCCCGCAGTTGCAGCACCGGCCGTCGGCGGTGGCCTATCTCGGCAGCCGCAACATCGCGATGTTCTCCTGCGACGTCGACAGCTTCGACTTCCGCTCCAAGGATCCCGACCAGGTCGTCAACACCGTGATGGCCGGGCTCGACAAGAAGGGCAAGGGCATCATCCTGATGCACGACTTCCAGAAGAACACCGCGCTCGCATTGCCGACCTTGCTGCGCCGGCTCAAGGCCGGCGGCTACAAGGTGGTCGCGATGAAGCCGAAGGGCACGCTCGACACGTTGCCGGAATATGACGCGATGATCGGCCAGGATCCGAAGCTGCCGACCACGATGACCAATGCGCGGCCGATCTCGAGCGTGATCCAGACCATCTCGCAGTGATCGCTGCATGACCTCTGCGCGCGAAAGGCCGGGCGTTCGCCCGGCCTTTTTCGTTTGTCTCTCTGTTGCCGGCCGCTCACCAATAGATGCCGTGGCGATGCAGCTCGCGGACGATGCGGGCTTCGGTCCAGCCCTTGCGGCGCGTCCGGTCCGAGCGCGCCGATGTCGATCGCCGCGATGATCGCTGCACCGAGCCCGGCTGCGGTGCCGGCGCCGCGGTGGCGGCGGGCTGCGGCGGCGACGGCACGGCGGCCGGGGCCGCTGGCGCAACCGGTGGCGCGGCGGGCGGGACGATGGGCTGGATTTGGGCCGCAACGGCCGGCACTGGCGCCGGGGTGACGGTGACCTCGCCGGCTTGCTGGACGTAGGTCGGACGCGGCGCCCGCGCGGCGGCGTCGTTCGACGACAGCGACAGGCTGCGTGTTCCCTCGGCCTGCGCGACGGTGGCGGAGGCGAGCACCATGGCTCCGATCAGGATCATCTTGCGCATCGAGTAAGCTCCCCTTTGTTGACTGCGGGAAGGTCTAGGCGCCGGCGTGGCCGCCCGATGTGACCGAGGTCACGCTCCGCGTTGCAGGCGCGAATGGAGCGCATGCCGGCACAGCGCAGTGCGGATCGGCGCAGCATCTTTCTCGAAACCTTTCCGGCGTCGCGGCGACGTCCGTTCAGGACGAGGGGAGCTCGGGACGAGCCCATCCGGAAATCCACCGGCCGCAGCCCTTGGACGGTGGGCACCGCGGCGATCCGGCACACCCGGCTGTGGCTACCAAATTACCGTCATGACGAGGTGCTCCCATGATGCCGGTGAGATGCTGGACTTGAGGTATGATTGTATGCCCATGTACTGTTCGTTGGTGCTGTTCAGAAGATTCGCCGAATCCGATAGGGAGAGCGATCGATTCGGAGGAAGGATGCGCGCATGCGCCGGGTGATCGTTGCAGTGTTCTTGGCGGCCGTGACCCTGCTGGCCGCCAGCGGGCAGGGCCGGGCGCAGTCCGGCGACGACAACGTCGAGGAGATCTACATCGCGCGGAGCGTGCGCCAGGGCCGTGTCGTGCCGTCGGATTTCTGCGCGCCGACCAAGACCGGCTTCGCGCCGGCGCTGGAGGATCAGCTATCGATCCGCTCCGTCGGGGTCCGGCCGGCTGACGGCCGCATGACCGAGACCGGCGACAAGAGCATTGGCGAGATGCGGGTCTGTATCGGTCAGGCGATGGATCCGACCCTGCTCGGCACCTACACCGAAGGCCAGCTCAACGGCATCGCATTCACCGGCATCGGCGACTGCCGGCTGGTGCGCGGCAATCTGCCGGAGGACGGCCTGCTCACCCACCGCTGCTTCCTGGCGCTGTCGGGCTTGCCGGAGCCGTATGTCGGCGGCTTCCTGGTCTCCAGCTCGCTGTATTCGAAGACGCCGTTCGGCACGGAAAGCTCGCCCCCGGGCTACGCCCAGGCCGGCATCCTGATCATCCGCCTCTGGAAGAAGCGGCTGCCCTGAGGCAGCCGCCTTCGATCGCCGTCCCGACCGGCGCTCAGGCCGGCGAGAAGGTCTGCACGAAGGCGCGCACGGTCGCGGACACCTTGTCCTCCGAGACGTGCCAGGCGGCGCCGTCGTCGGCGGCGAAGAAGCTCGACGCGTTCGAGCCGGCCCAGCGGAATACCTCGAACGACGGCCAGTACCAGATGTCCGCGAGGTTCGAATTGTTGACGACCTCGTGCGCGACCAGCCGCATCGTGCTCTTCGACAGGCAGTCGGCCTGCACCACCGATTCATATTCGAACGAGGTCAGGAGCGGCACCGGCGACACGGTGACGATCACCTTGATGTCCGGCCGGATGCTGCGGATGAACTCGATCAGGTAGAGGACGTTGTCGACGTTCTCCTGCACGCTGGCGGTGCGGAACTTGTACTTCTCCGCCAGCGCCCGCGAGTTCAGCGCGGTCGGCCGCGGCAGCACGAAGGCGCCGGTCTCGCGGTCGAAGAACGCCGCGGCGACGCCGAGCGTCAGGATGAACACGTCGGCCTGCTTGATGACCGCCAACGTATTCTCCGGGCTCGATCCCGGCGGCAGCAGCTCGACGATGCGCTCGCGGATCTCCGGATCGATCTTGGCGCCGCGCAGCCAGTCGACGAACACGCGGTTGGCGAAGGTCGTGTTGATGTACTCCGAGATCTCCATGTGGTGGCTGTTGTAGCCGCTGTCATTGAGGCTCTTGGAGAGGTTGCGCGCGAAGCACGAGCCCATGGTGAAGAAGCGCGTGCTCTTGTCGAGAAACTTTGGCGCGGCGGCGAGGTTCACGGCGATGTGGCTGGTGATCAGCGTCTGCAGGTCGCCGAGGAAGTCCTTGGTCTCCGGATAGCGGCCAACCTTGGCGCGGCCTGCCTTGGCGTCCTTGACCTTGCCCTTCTTGGCGTTGGTGCGCGAAAGCTCCAGCGTCTCGCGGTTGAGCGGGTTGTCGTAGGCCGGGTTCAGCTTGATCGCCTTTTCGAGCGCGGCGACAGCCTCCTCGAACTCGTTGTTCTGGGTCAGGATCTCGCTGAGCGAGAAATAGTCGGCGGCCTCGTTGGAGGCTGCCGCGAGCTTGCGGAACAGCTCCATCGAGCGCGTGAAGGGGCCGACATGGCTGCAGCGCACGGCCGCGCTGCGGATCAGGTGCAGATTGCCTTCGGTGGCCTGCTCGAAGATCTCGGGGTTCTCGTCGAGGATCGCCAGCATCATGTCGCGCGCCTCGGCGCGCTTCTTGTGCGAGCCGTCGTCGATCAGCTGCGCATAGATGAAGCGCGCGTTGATGTCCTTGGGGTCGAGCTCGAGCAGCTTCTGGAACGCGAGCTGCGCGCTGACGAAATCCTTGTCCTCGATATATTTGTAGGCGAGCGTCCGGATCTGGCCGACGATCGATTGAAACTGCGTGTGGCTGTCGAGGGCAGTGGCTGTCGTGCTCATGTCGAAGGGCTCGCCTTGTGTCTCGTTGCGTCGATCCGGCCTGCCGGCCGCCGGAGCCGGGCATCGCCGCCTAAAAGGCCTGTTCGTCACGCGCGCAGGCATCGCACGCCGCGCGCATTCCGCTTCGACCATGACCTTTGCTACTAATCGTCTGCGGCCTGGCCGTTGACGTACGCCGAGCGCAGCCGGCATTGCGGATATCGAACGTAAAAACACGGGTCCGAAACGCCGCCAGTGCGGGAACTTTCCCCGCAGCTCGCGCCGACGATGGCGCGATTTGGGTTAAGCAATTGTTAACCGGGGAACGCAGACGTAAAGGTTTGAGAAACGAGGCTCTGGACGCGGATCGCTCAAACGCCCGGCTCACGAAGGAGCTACGCTCGGCACGTTTGCCACTTCGGGCCATCCCGCGGCTGTGCCAGGCGTAGCCGCACGGGCGAAGCGTGGCGCTCCAAAAGGGTGTCACACTCTAGGCAGCATCCTGCTGCCCTCGTCTGCGCATGTCGGAATTATGGTGACAGTGCCCTTTCAAAATATTTGGCTCGATGGTTTCCTGCGTTGCATTGCGGAAGGGCAAGCGGGGCGCAATGACGAATGTTCTTCTGTTTCTGATCCTCTGCGTTCTGCTCTTCGGAGCTGGAGCGGTGCTGGCGGGGTTGAGCTGGCTCGCGGCGATTTTTGCGTGTCTGCTTGCCGTTGTTCTGATCGTTGCCGTCGGTGGGCGGATATTTCGCAGCGCGCATGAGGAGGTGTCGACAGCTCGCCGAAATAATCAACCGTGGCTCTACCTGATTGTCGGAATACCAGCCGTGGTGGCCAATCTTGTTGTCGTGCTGCTTGCATGGGGTCGAGGCATCAAGTTGGAGCAGCTCCCGTACTACTGGGTACCGGTCGCGATGATGCTAATCGCGGCGTTAACGCTGGCAGCTGAGACCGCGGGCACATGGGTTCCTAAGATGCCGGGGGCGCTCGCCGGCATTTTCGGGGGCTGGGGTAAGCTCCTCATCGCACCAGTTTTCGCGCCGCTCGGCAATTGGAGGTCCACACGGGCGCTGGGACCTGAGCGGTTGGGATTCATTGCCGCCATAGCGTCGACGCTATGGACGTTTGTCGTCGCCATCGTTCTTTGGTGGCTTGCTGTATTGCCGATCCTATTTGCTTCGGTCTTGGTCTACGAGGCGATCCGATAGACGATGGCGGCTTAAGGCTGGTCGCCTGAAAGCGCCCACGGCACAGTAGAGAGGTTCAACGCCTCGTCCCCCACCCCTCAGAGCGCCAAGACAAGCCCCGTAACTTGGGCTTTCGCTTTCACAGGCTTCCAACTCTGCGAGGATATTCGCCGGGTGAGCCAGGTGATGGTTTTGGGTTAGCTCGAACTTATCAAGAAGTTGCTGAGCCAAGGTTACGTCGTGGCAGCTTCGACGAAGCGCGATGCGCTCCTCCTGGTCGGCAATAATCCGCATACCTAGGGCAATGCGCCGTTCGGCCTCAGCCAAGTGCAGTAGCTGCATTGCCCGGTCCATGGCGCAGTCTAGCATCAAGAACAAACCCCATAACCCGTCTGAGCTTTTTCCTCAGAGATCACCAGTTTTCTCGCTTTCCAACTTCCTCCGGGGGTTGTGAACGTCTAACCTCGCGCCGAATTGTTGGGGGACTTCATGAAGCTAAGCAGTTTTTGGGTCCAGAATTTTCGATCAATCGAAGACAGCGGCTGGATCAACGTTGGTGATCTTACAGCTTTGGTAGGTCGGAACGAGAGCGGTAAATCCAACCTGCTGCTGGCGCTCGCGTCGCTTAATCCGCCCGGGGAAATGCAGCCTCTGAACCCCGTAAAGGACTTTCCGCGGAGTCGTAGGTTAGAAGACTGCAAGAACAATACTCCCGTTGTGTGGACGTGGTGGGAGCTCACGCCGGAAGAAACTGAGCAGATCACCCCGCTTCTGGGCCCGCTAAAGAGGGTTGCCGTGGGCCGCCCATACGGTGCTCAACTCTGGACCGATTTTCAAACGCAGCCGCCAGCCCTCGTCTCCAAGAAAGCCGCGAGCGCCCTGAAACGGCTGAAACCGGTTCTTGAGCCGAAATGGCTCGCTGTTGAGGGTGAGCCGAAGACCCATTGTATCAACGCATGGACAGCGCTCGAAACCGCCAACACGACAGCGGAAGCAAAAGCTTGGGCAGCGGCAGTTGCCCCAGCAGCGACCGCTGTGAGAAAAACCCTTGGGGCGGCTGGTATAATGCTCGATGACGCCCAGGACGAACTACTGACCGAGGTCGAGGATCACGCTGCGGAAATCACTGGCTATGATGGGAAGTTGCTGGAGGCGCGAAAGCTTGTTTTGGATTGGCTGCCCCAATTCATCTACATCGCGGATTTTCCCGAATTGTCTGGACATCAAGACTTACAGGCTTTCGTCGAAGCCCGCGGAAACAACCCGTCCACAAAGGAAAGTGAAAACAACTTCGAGAAACTCGCCAAGGTCGCGGGGTTCAAACCGAATGAGTTGTACGAAAAACGCACCGACCACGAATTAAGAGGACAACTCCTTAACCGCGCTAGTTCACTTGTGACAGGTGAGATTCGCCGACTCTGGAAAGACCGGCAACTCATGGTCCGCATCGATATCGACGGGCCTCACGTTACAGTTTTGATTTCAGACCCGAACGCCCAATATCCCGTTGAAGTGAATCTAGATGAGCGAAGCCGCGGGTTTAGGTGGTTCTTCGCCTTCTACATCACGTTTTCAGCCGATACTCAGGGCGGTAATGCCGAAGGAGCAATCCTTCTCCTCGACGAGCCGGGGTTATACCTGCACGCTAAATCCCAGGAAAACCTCCTCAAGCACTTCCGTGAGGACTACAAAAACCAGATCATCTACACCACCCACTCTCCCTTCATGGTCCCACCGGACGCCATCGAGATTGTGAGGACGGTCAACATCGACGAAAAGACCGGAACTAAGGTCACCAACGTTCCGACAGGCGACGCCAGAACGCTGTTCCCCCTTCAGGCGGCTCTGGGCTACCAGTTATCTCAAACCCTTTTCGTAGGTCACTCAAACCTCATCGTAGAGGGCGTGACCGACTTTTGGATACTATCTTCCGTAAATGCCCACTGCTCCGCGGCGGGCGTCCCTGCGCTGCCCGAGGAACTGACCATCACCCCTGCCGGCGGTGCTGGGAAAGTCTCCTATATGGCCGCTCTTCTGGCGTCAGAAGAATTAAACGTTCTTGTTCTTCTGGACGATGATCGCTCCGGCCGTGAGACCCAGAAGGATATCGTCAAAAACAAATTGCTCAGAGAGACAGCCGTGCTCTTTGTAACGGAGGGGTTCGATCCAAAACCCTCCGAGGCTGATATTGAGGACCTTATAGAACCGGCGGTTTATGAAAAGCTGGTAGCAGACACATACAAGACGGAATTAAAGGGAAAGAAGCTCGCGCTAAACGCCAAAATTCCTCGCATAGTCAAGCGATACGAGGAGGCATTTGCTGCAATAGGGTTAGAGTTCTTCAAAACGCGCCCTGCCCGAGAATTCATGTCGTTGGTGGGATCAGAACCAGCCAAGGTTTTGACACCGGACAGCATCAAACGCTTTCAGGCAATCTTTAAAACATTGTCCGATCGATATAGCAAAATGAAAGGCTCAGCCCCCTTCAAGTGAAGCGCTCCAATACTCGCTTCAGCAAGGCCGCCCGCTTCGACACCATCCCGGTCGCTGCTCTATCACGCGCCCTACCAGAACTTCAGCAAACGCCATGGGACCATCTCGTGCCCGCCGAACACGACGGCCAGCCCGAGAATTAACGCCACCACGGGCCGAGCGTAGACTGCAAATGCGAGGGGACGGCGGATGGCTTCGATGGCCTTCGCCCCTTTGGCCGTGACGCTGGGTGGCCAGAACTTAACATTCAGCTCGGGGTCACTCATGGCGCAGCTCTCCATAATTCTTCGAGCTGGCTTCTCGGGGGCGATTCCCTTGTGCCAAATGATTTTCTTGGCGCGCAAGCGGAAAGCACGGACAGATTTGCCCGCCGTCTTCGATTAACAGCGTTCGATGACTGACAGGTCTATGCAGGATCAAGGCCCCCGCGCTCTTAAGCGTGGAGCGCGTTTCAAGCGGATGTGAAGACATAGGCACAGCTCTCCATTTGAAATCTTGAGAGCTGATTCTCGGGGGGATTTAGGTTTGTCCCTCACCGTTCCGTTGGCCGCAAGCGCAAAATGGTCCTGCTAACCACGTTAAACCGGCAGGTGATTTCTCCTGGATTGAGTGCAGTTAGCCATTGACACCCATCCGAATCAAAACTCTGTGCAGCTAGGCCGCCGTTTGGGCGCTCTCCCTTCGAACATCCATGCTAGCCCCGACCGCGGAGTTACGGTGACGCTGCACTTTTCTTCCGCGTACTTCTAACTGGCGAAGGTCAAGTAGAGACCGCTCGGCGTGCTCGTGAAGAAAGTCGCCTAGGCCATGAATTACATGGCGACCTACTGTAAACGATCTCTCGCCCGCCCGTATGGAGAGAGCGCAAGCGATCGATTCCGAATACCCGAAAAACTCTTGACGCTACCCCCAAATCAGTGATCTTATCCCGCCATCCTGCTTCGCCGAGAGGGGCGTATCGCGATCGTCACGGCACGTGAGGCGGGGATGCGGTGGCCGCGGCTTTGTCAGGCGCTTTTGCGCGACGACTGACGAGGTGCGGACGGCGAAGTCGCGTGGTCCTGGCGCCCCGATGCTGGCGTCAAGGTCGCGGCGTTCATGACGAGCGCTGCGGGCGACGGGGGCAAGACAGCCGGTCCCCGGGGAGATCGCGTATAAGCCGTAAAGCCATCGCGCGGGGAAGGCCGGATGTTCGGCCGTACCTGTGGTTCTGCCGCGTGCTTTTTTGCTGCACGCGGACCGCGGGTGCGACCAGCACCCGGCCTTCCCCGCGCCCTCTCATTCAAGAGGACGCCAGATTGCAGCAGAACTCGGGCCGAACCGGCCGCGAGGCTGCGGTGGCATGGGCGCGAGCAAGGCTGCGACGAGCGGCAGGCTGTTTGACAGAGTGGATTGGGATCAGAAAGCGGGCTTAGCGGCAGCACCGGGGGGCTCAAACGCCCGGCTTCGCCAAGGGGCTGCGCCGGGCACGCTTCGCCCTACGGGCTACGGCGGCTGCGCCACGCGTAGCCCGAAGGGCGAAGCGTGGTGCCGCAAGAGGGCGCCTCGCTATAGGCGCATCCCACTGACTTAGCTTATGTATTTTTGTGCGATTTCAACGAAAGCCAACGAAAAGGCCAACATTTTCCGCGGCCACGGCCGAACGATCCCGACCGCCGCGCAGATTTGTCGCTGCGCGTGCGTGTGGCGGATTGAACACCGATGCCGGGTGCGCTCCGAAGGCGAAGGCCAGACGTGCGAATCGTGTCGCGTGCGCCACTTCGGTACCAAACTGAGCCGTCTTTGCGCCCGAGGCACCGACCAGCGTGCGCAGGAGCGCGCTTTCGATCCCATGATGCGAAGCTCTTTCGCGTCCACTTCCACGCATTGGGCGAGCGCGCGGAGGTAGTCGCGCCGGTAGCTCTTCGAGTCAGTCCTCATGCGTTTGCGGGCATGGCTGGCGAGGTTTTGATTGCCTGGGGTGTGATGCTCGGCCCAGCCCGATCCAGCGCACCCTCAGCCTGCTCTGCGCCAGCGCGGGCTCTTGTTGCGCTGCGCCTTCAGCGCCGCCCGCACATGCTGGGTCTCCAGGCAGATCGCCGGCAGGCGAAGCTTGAGCAACTCGGGATGCAGCCACGGCAGCAGCGCCCCGGCCTCGTGGCCGACCCGCCTTAAGCGGCCGAGATATGCCGCCAGTGCTCCCCTGACCGCATTCGGGTCGGTCATCACCGCGACCTCCAGCAGCACTTCGCCCTTGTCGTCGACCACGCAAATCGTGGTTCGATCCATGCCGACATCCAGCCCGCAGAAGAACTCCATTGCGCGCCTCCTGTGTGGTCGAGAGCGCTCATTCTGCATGGCCGCCGCTGTCGCGTCAGCTGACGGACGGTCAGGCCGATTACGGACGGCAGTCCTAATCGTTCGAGATCCACACCTACTCGGTCGGTAAGGTTGGGTATTGTCGATAGCGGACCAGGAGGCGGACAAGGCAATGCCGACGCGAATGACCCTAAGCTGACCTCGCCGGCGGGACCACGGCCTTACGCCCAAGGAGCACAACCATCGCAGCCAAAAGCTGGATGCAAGCGACAATCCCGAACGCCGTTCCATAACCCGAAGTCGCATCGCGGAGAGCACCAACAATGGCTGGCGCGAACGCAAATACTGCCTGATTGATGGCAACGATCAGCGCAACCACCGCCACCACATCCTTACGATCGAACTCCTTCTGCGCGATCAATGGCGGCAAAGTCGTAAGATTCCCGATGCCAAATCCGAAGATGACGCAGCCAAATGTCAGTACGATCCATCCGTTGCCGAAGATGAGCAGCAGAACTCCTACGGTCTGAACCGCGAAGTTAATGGCTGCGGCGATCCGCCGGTCGTGATCTCCGATCCACCATCCCGTCAGAGTCCGTCCGATTACTGCACATGCGGTCGCTAGACTGAGAAGCAGGCCCGCAGTTGTCGCACCAACATCGGGAGTGAGGCGGGAGACCAAGTGTGACAGAAGGCCGATCTGCGCAAACAAGCCAAGCGCAAACGCCGCCGAAAGCGTGAGGAATCCCGGCATACGAATAATGCTAGAATGAGATAGTCTCGTTGTCGGTTTCGCGACAACCGTAGGCACTCCGTTGCCATCGGGAGAGAGACCAAGGCTGGTGGGGGACAGCCTGAAATATCGAATAGAAATCCAACCCATAACGCCGAGGGCAACAATGGACACGGCCAGCGCCGCGGTTTGAAAGCCGAGCCAATCGATCAAGAAGAGCCACAAAGGCACGAACAGACCCCCCCCGACACTTGCGCCATTGAACGCCAGACTCATCGCCTTCGGGCGATCGCGCTCGAACCATCTGGCGACAATGGCGTTTAGGGCAGCACCACTTGTAGCGGCCCAACCTCCCGCACTCGGAATGGCCGCTAAGAAGAGTTGCCACGGCTCCCACGATCTGGACCATCCGATCAACCCGATGGCCATCAGAAGAGCACCGCCCAGTGTCGTCCCGGCAATCCCAATTCTGCGATGAATGTCGGGCAAATACGCGACCAGGAGCGCACTCAGCACGAAATGAAAGGTAATGGCAGCTGAGATTTCCGAGATGGACCATCCGCGCGAGGAGTGCAGAGTCGGAAGAAAGACCGAAGGACCATAGAAGCCGATGCCCCAAGCGAGCACCGCCAAGGTAAAGGCAGCCCATGCCACCGACCAACCAACGAAATGCTGCTCGTCACCCATTGTCTCGCTCACTCATGCTGATAGGTTGATGGCGTCGTAGCAATTGGAGCGTGTTGTGGCTCGCCGGAATCGGACTCCGTCGTCGGCTTTAACGGACATCGGGAGGCTTGATCCCGTTGTATGCGAACGTGCCCGAGTGAGTCGCGACAAGAGCTATGACGGCCTGTTCTTCTCAGGCGTCCGAACCACGAGGATCTATTGCAGGCCGGTGTGCCCGGTGCGCCCTGCCAAGGCCGAAAACGTGACGTTTTATCTTTCGGCAGCTGCAGCTGAGCAGGAGGGATTTCGACCATGCCTCAGATGCCGCCCCGAAACGGCACCGTTCTCTCCAGCCTGGAAGGGCTCACGGACGACAGTTGAGCGCGCCCTACGTCTGATTAGCAGTGGTGCACTAGACGATGCGAACATCCAAACACTCGCAGAACGTCTCGGCATCGGACCGCGGCATCTATCACGCCTATTCAAAAAATATGTCGGCGCAAGTCCCGCCCAAGTCGCGCGAACGGGGCGTGTTCAACGAGCAAAGCGTCTTTTGGACGAGACGAAGCTTCCGATGACCGAGGTCGCACTTAGATCAGGGTTCTGCAGCCTACGGCGTTTCAACAGTGTGTTTGCTGAGGTATACAAGCGTCCACCGACTTCGATCCGGCGGGCGAAGGCTTGATCCGTTAATACGAACCCGCCCGACGTCTGATGTTGTCCCATCTGGGACCTTCGGGCCGGCGCCTGGAACGCCTACTGCTGGATACAACCGGACGTAAGTTACTGGCCGACCGGAAGGTGGCTTTTGACCGATTCCGTTGAAAAAGTCGGCGGTAGTTTCATCGTGAACGCCAGCTGTTCCGAGGACGCGTTGGCTTGGTGGGGGAGTCACGCGGGCATCGGGATCAGCTTGGCCATTTTACGAAGATTCTGAGCGGCTGCAGCAAGCGTGAACTCGTCACGCGCGCCGTTCGGCCCTCTTAGTCGTAGCAGATCGAGCTTGAGAATGCGCTTGAGATGCGCGAACAGCATCTCGATCTTCTTGCGGAGCCGCCGTGAAGTGCGGCCCTCCCATGAGCTTGCGATCTCGCGTGCCATGTCGCGAGCGCCCTCATAGATCGAGCGTGGCGCTTTCCGGGCTGGGGTGTTCGGGCTACACCTGCTTTTCAGAGAGCATGCTTGACAGTCATGCTTGCTCGCGCGGTAGAGGATCGTCTTGTCGTCGTTCACCAGCGTTCCTGTGGTGGTGAGGGTTTTGCCACCGGGGTAGCGATAGACGTCCCCAGCATGGTCGTAAGTGAAGGCCTCACGCGAGAAGGTCCCGTCAGTGCGGGCCGACTTGTCGAAGACGGTCACGTGCGGCTTGATCCCGTGCTCGTAGACCAACCACCCGAGCATCTCAGCGGAGCCATAGGCGCTGTCGCCGAGAAGCCGGCTTGGATAAAGATCGAACCTTTCGAGTGAACGCTTAATCATGCGCCTGGCGGCCAACACTTCTGCCTGGCGAACCGCCGTGGTCGCCTCGACATCGACGATGATCGCGTTCTCGACGTCGACCAGATAGTTCGTCGAGTAGGCGAAGAAGGCTTGGGTCGCCATGCGCTCCCGTCCAGCGCGCCGCCGGATCGGAGGGCGATACAAACTTGGGCGTGACCTCCGTCGCGGCACCGAACGCGGCATCATCAAGAGCAGCAAGGTACTCGTCAATTGCTCGGCCCGTGGCCTCCGGCGGAAACCCCTTATCGCCTTCGATTCCCTTCTGCCGATTGGCATCCGCCTTGATCAGGCTCGCGTCGACCGCGAACCCTTCGCCGCCAACCAGGCGCTCCCGGATACAGCGACGCAAGACGGTCTCGAACACGCGGCGGAAGAGATCGCTCTCACGGAAGCGGCCGTGCCTGTTCTTCGAGAACGTCGAGTGATCGGGCACAGCTCCATCCAGACCCAGCCGGCAAAACCAGCGGTATGCCAGATTGAGGTGGACTTCGTCACAGAGGCGCCGTTCCGATCGGATGCCGAAGCAGTAGCCGATCAGGAGCATCCTGATCATCAGCTCCGGATCTATCGAGGGCCGCCCGATGTTGCTGTAGAACGGTGCCAATTCCCGTCGCAGGTCCTCGAGGTCGACGAGCCTATCGATCGACCGCAGGAGGTGGTCGGCTGGAACGTGCTTTTCTAGGGAGAACTCATAGAACAACGCAGCCTGTTCGACTTGCCGATTCCCCATCATGACCTTCAGTCCTGCCAATTAGACAGACTGAATCATCGATCTCTCTGCGTCGCAACTGCCGACTTTTTCAACGGAATCGACCCTGAGCAGACATCCCGGTCAGATGCGGACTGATAGTACTCAATGGACCTTTGCATCAGCCCCAATATGCTCGACGGATCGCATCGTATTCTTGAGGTGTTCGGCGCGTTCGCGGACCAGCCAATAGATCAAGCCTCCGATCGCGCCAGAAATCAGAACTGGGAGTCCGTTTGCCTCTAGGGCCAGCGCGAAGCCTTCCGTGAAGCTTGGATGACCGCGCGCGGGGAATAGGCCTCCCAAGCAACCCCAAGCGAGGATCGTTGCGAGAGCCGAACCGCTGGCGCTGTAGACTGGTCCTCCAAAAGGCAGCCATCGCGACATCCCCGTGATCAAGCACCAAGGCAAGAACATCAGCAAAAGCGCCAACGCAAAGACATAGGGCCAAACCTGCAAGGTCTCGCTCCCAACTTCAATGAGGTTCAGCCCTTTTCCTGCCGGATCGCGGGAGTCGCGACAGGCCATCCAAACGGTGAAGACCGCTGATGACGTTGCGCTCGCGGCAAAATAAGCCGCCAAGCGGGCCACTATCCTCATGCCTTCGTTCCCCTCTGATGCCCGGATCATCTGGATGATTGCACGGCTCCCTTTGAAAGCCCAGGTCGGCTTGTGGCCCGTTCCGGACCTTCCCGATGGCGCCGATGATGCCCCTTCTCGGGGTAGGGCCGGAAATCTGCATCCGAGGACCGATAGGCTGCTTGTGACCCTTAGCAGAAGAAGCTCCGAACTCTAACTAGCATCTTTGACGTGCATCTTCCAAATCTCACGGATCATGTGGAATTGGTCCGGGCCAACTTGCTCTTCATCACGATACTGAAGGTATTGCACAACTTCATCGCCGAAGCGCCCACCTTGCCTGTTGTGGGGTGGCTCAGCGGCACTGATCAAGATCGCCTCGACATGGTTCAGAATATCGGCCGGTTTTGTCTGCGTACGCAAAACTTCTTTTGCAAGCCTGTGCGTGTTCGTAACCCAACGCATTCCGTACCAAGAAAAGCGCGTCCATCTATCCGCGAGTGCATCGACCTTATGCTGTCTTAAGCGGAGAAATAGCCTTTGGTTATCATTAGCTCCGGCTTGGCAGACGTAGACCAATTTGAAATTGTCGTCGTAGAGACAATAGACACCTTGCTGTTCCCTGAAATCAACAACGTGGAATGCTGAACGTGCAGGATAACCCTTCAAGTGACCTGCAACTTTCGGCTTGCCCCAGAAGACATCATCCCTTCTCCATAGTAGGCCATAGTTTTGGATCAACATTTGGAGCCCCCAAAATCCGATAACTCTATCAGAGCCAAGCAATACCGAGAAGGTCCGCTGATGACCCATGGCTGCCGACTTGCGGCACTGCGGCAAGTCGGCAGTTATCTGGGATACACCGACCGTGGCGCCAACCCGTTTCGGAAGGACAACCCATGGCAGAGAGAGCCGTCAGGGCCATGCCATGTCGGTTATTCGAGGTTGTGCAGAAGAGATTTGCTCGGCATGAGAATTTCAGTCTTTGACCCTGAGCCGACCTCGCCACTACGGCCTGATCGAAAACATTCGCGATATTGGAAGCTGCAGCTATCCGGGCCTATTCGTTGAGGCACTTGAACGGGTCGATGGGATTGCGGCATGAGAGGTCCCAGCGGCCAGAATAACGGCAGGACGACAGGATCATTTTCCGGCCATCGCCTTCCAATGCGATGGTGCACGGCTCTTCATCCAGTTCGATACCACGATCTGTCATTTTCCAGACACCATCGATGGACTCCGCTTCTCCAGTGGGCTCCAGGACGAAGCCTGAAAGCTCTCCGCCTTCAAGCAAGCAGATCTTGACCAGCCACTTTCTGCCCCGCGCGCCCGTTGGTCTGTCGTCAACGTTCAACGTCCAACAACCTTGAACGCTGTTCGCCGTCAGATCTTTGGCCACGGCATCGTGCAAAAACGCGCCGCTCAGACAAAGCAAGACGGCAATCCTGCTCAATGCGCCCGACACGCGCAGAAAGTATAACGATGAAGTCACACTCATGAACATCTCTTAGATGATCACTATCAATGCGGAGACATGATCATTGGACCAAATCAAGAGTTGTTCCACCAGTGCTCCAGCTACCCGCCGGTGGCCAGAACATTGTGACCACCTTAACCGCTTCCCAGCTCATCGTGATCTTCTCCACCAAGCAGGGCGACCTAGCTCATGAGATCCTGGTTGGGCAGATCGCCTTTCTTGGCGCATGGCTGCCAACTTACGGCCCCGCGGCAAGTCGCCTGTTATCTGGGGTACACCGGCCATAGCGCCACCCCATTTCTGAGGACAGTCCATGGCACGGCAGAGCAAGGCCGTCAGGGCTTTGCCACGTCGGTTATTTGAGATTGTGCCGAAGAGAATTGCTCGGCATGAGACTTTCCGTTTTTTGGCCCGCAACGGACAGTCCGCCCGCCTAGACCGACCGCATGCCCCCTGACGTATTTTGCACGTCAATATCAAGAGTGCGGCAAAACGGCGCAATCTTGGGTAGACATTTTGACGCAGATACGGTAACTGGTTAACAGATCAGGCATATTGATACCGACTTAATGCATTGAGGAATGCTTAGTGATTGACCGGCGGGATGAGTTGGAAGCTCTGCTGAAGCATGAGCGCCTCCAAAAGGTCCAAAATTATACTGCTCGAGGAAGACGGTTCCAGCTGTTACCCGACACCGATTTGGTGAACTTCTGGGTGCTGACGATGAACCTTTGGGCGAACGGTTCAGGTGAATTCAAGTCGCAAGACCTGGATGATTGCCAATCTGAGATGATGCTGAGACGGATCGACCCACCTTTCGATCGCGTGAGCCATGTATGGGAACGTGTCGCTCAGAGAGCGGAGCTCCATCTCAACCTAATTGATAATGATCCGAAAGCTCGGGCTGTTGCGGAAGCATTGTTGGAAGAACAGCTGAAGAGTCTCCGCCAGCAAGTTGGCCGCCCAAAGCATTAGAGAGCGGAACGCCTGTTGTCGCGCTTCTTTGTACTGCTGGAAAACACTCTTACGGCGACGTCGCTTGTTGGCCCCTCGCGGACCTTTTCAGTCGGGACGGTGACGTCTGCTCCCGGAGGCCGACCGGAAGCAAGCCGTCCAGGGGCAAAAGGACCGGCTTTGACCTAAACCGGACCTTCGTTCGCACCGCTGTCATTTTGGGGTTGCAAAGCTTCAGTCAACGTATGCTAACCCGTTGAGGGAGAGTACCGAGGCATCGTGGCCTCCTGGAATACAAGCAATTTGGCACTTTGCGGCGACCAATGAGTCAAACGACGGCCGATCTGCCCGACATCTCGTATCCCGTGCTTTGTTGGCGAGAGGACTACATCTATCTGGCTGCGACGCCACTCGAACTCTGTGCACATCCCCGCTCGATGTTCGAGGAGACGGCCCAACGCGCCCGCGCTGGCGAATGGCACTTAGTAGACGCCGACGGCCGGTCGTTCGATGTTCTAGACTTTATTCGTGTTCGCCCGTTCGGCGGCATCAGAGCCATCGGACCATGGTTGCTGCGTTCGATTTTTGCGATTCCGGTGCTGGCCAATGAAGCGAGGCTGCCGCTGTCCGAGTTTAAGAAAACGCTGATCGGCGCGATCAGGAGTCGCTATCAATATGACTCCGATAAGGCACCGGCGGCACGGGCCATCAGGCTTCTGCAATCTGCTGATTCGTTTGCAGCGGCTATCGACGCGCTGCCAAAGAGGTGACGGCGACAAGTGGCCCTTCGCTTTTGTCGCGTTTACTTCCGCTGCTGGCCCGTCCCGGACCTTCGGTCCCGCCGGTGATGTCGGCTTCCGGGCCTCGACCGGAATAAGGGGGCCGGGCACCGACCGCCGGCTTTTTGACCCGAAGTGGAAGTGGGCTGTTGGACGGGCAGACGCCGCTCAGGTTATGTTCCCTAACCGCCAAAAGGGGGCAAACGATGGAGCAGCGTTTCACATTCGATCAAGTCGCGAACGTATACAGGGCCTCACGACCCGATTACCCTGAGGCTCTGATTGACGATGTCATGTCATTTGCAAACCTAGAGCCAACCGATGCCGTTCTTGAAATTGGCTGTGGAACGGGTCAAGCAACAAAAAGCTTTGCGAAGCGGGGTTTGCAGATCGTCGCCATTGATCCCGGATCGGAAATGATCCGCTACGCGCGCGAGACTTTGGCGAGTTTTGCCAACGTGAAACTAGCCGAGGCTACTTTCGAGGCGTGGCCAGTTGGAAGTTCGGTGTTCGCTCTAATCTTTGCGGCACAGGCGTGGCACTGGGTATCCCCGGAAGTGCGGTTCGTAAAAGCCGCCCAACTGCTTTCGACTAACGGAACACTAGCCGTCTTCGGGCACGTGCCTGTCGGACTATCCTCACATTTACTGGAACGGTTTAAGCAAATTTGGCTACGTCACACGGGCTCGTGGGGGGCGCCGCCCGAAGCTTGGTACCTACCGAACGGGCCGCTTAAGGACTGGTTTGACCAGTCGCAGTTGTTCGGGCCCGTTGAACACAGGTGCTATCTGTGGAAATGGCAGCACACGGCGTCCAGCTACACCGAGTTTCTGAGCACGCGGTCGGACGTTCGGTTACTCGCGGCAGAGACGCGTGAAGACCTGCTCGATGAAATTGCAAAGGCAATCGACGATCAAGGAGGCGGCCTCGACATCGATTATGAAACGCATCTCTACATTGCTCACCGTATTGATGGCGACAAATAGCCCTTCGCGTTAGCCCATTTGTCGCGTTCACTTCCGGTTCTGCCCCCTACGGACGATCCAGAGCGGCATTGAGAATGTCCGCTTTCGCGGTTTAACCGGAAGCGAGCCGTCAGACGATCAGAAGGCAGCTTTTGACCCTGAGCGGACGGTTGGGTCGCATCGCATCAATCAGTGGAGCATGACGTCTCGGACGAGATCCAGGAAATCTGTCGTATGAATCCCCGTCCGGCCTTGGTCCAATTCGACCACCTGAGCGACGACCAGACGCTTCTCTGGCACGACAGCTATCAATTGTCCCCCGTAACCGGAGGCTAGAATTGCGTCTCTCCCATATACCCCTTCGTCGAGAACCCACCACAAGTAGCCGTACTCCCGGCCTTTTCGATCTGTTTCCGAATAAGCTTTCGTGGATTCAGCAACCCACCGCGTCGAAATCACAGTTGTTCCGTTCCATCGACCTTGGTTGAGAAACAGCAAGCCGAAACGCGCAAGATCGCGTGCGCTCATGCTAAATACGTAGGCGCGGTAAAGAGAGGAGCTATCTCCAATGGACATTCCACTATAGGGAGTGAAATCCTGCATCCCAATAGGACCGGCGATCAACTTAGCGAAGCTCTCAAAGACATTCGAGCCCGTCGCCTTCGTGTAGATTGCGCCAAGCGCATTGAAGTCCCAGTTGTTGTAATACCAGAACGTCCCGGGCGGGTGAGCGCCACGCGGCGGCCGCGCGACTTTCTGCTCCCGCGTCTCGTAAGCAGCCGGATGATAGATTCCAGACCGAGCCATGAGCAGTTGGTGGACAGTTGCCTGTTTCTCGTCTGGCGTCAGAGATGGCGCATTATCATCTACGCCCAGTTGCTCGAGCGTTTTCCCAATATCTATTTGGCCGCGCTCGATGGCGATCCCGAAAAGAGCACTCAGCAAGCTCTTTCGAACAGAGTGAACATTGACCTTGCGCGCAATGTCCCCCGACGTCGCAACCAAGCGGTCGTCTTGCACAACCACAATCGCTGTCGGCCTGTATTTCCGAGCGTAATCCTGGACCGCATCCTGAATGGGTGCCACCCGTGCCGCTTCGCGGGGATCGAGGATATCCCAATCGACACCCGGCTCGGCACTTGCTGCAGCCACACAGAGCAGCATGGCGACGGTAAACATTGCCAAGAATCGCATGACGATGGCCTCGTTTTGGGATTCCGGAGATGGTCGGAGAGATGGACGTCGCACGAAGTTGTTTGAAGCACGCCATACACGAAATGATTGACGGCAGAATTGTGGCTTCGAGCCAACGCGACGACGCGCCTCATCCGGAATTGGCCCATCACGTCGATCCTGCGATTGATCGAAATGGCCGCTATCGAGGTGTAACCGGACCACCAGCGGAATCGGGAAGACAGCCGCCCATGAGGCGTAGCGCAAGATCGTAGTCCGTCGCTGGTTATCCGGCCGGATCGCTTTGGCGGCCGCTGCATCATAGGGGTATAGCGAAGCAGTAGTGCCCATCTTCATCGGCCGTGGTGCGCCATTTCGATTGGGTGCACCGTAGTTGCGGAGCAATTCATAGGTCTGCGTTCTGCGCATCTTGTCCGAGCCGAGGGGCAGTTGCCGTAACCGATGTTTCTCGAGAAAGCCAATTGACCAAAGTCCGGATAGCTCGATCACCAGTGAGTTCTGGACGCCAACGTGCCACGTGGACTTTGCTCGAGGACACGTGAGGCGTCGCCAACAACGCCGGTACGAGGCGGCCATCGGCGACTGCGTCAGCGATCAGAAGCGAGCGGCCAAGCGCGACCCCGCCGCCTTCTACGGCAGAGGTGAGGCAAAGCCCGATATCACGCAGAACCGGCCCGCGCGAGACAGCCTGGTTCACGCCAAGTGTCTTGAACCAGAATTCCCAACTCCACTCACCGGCCGGATCGCTCCCCTTCCGGATCAGCGGAAGCTCAATCAGACCGGCCGGATTCGCCAGCGGCTTGCCTTCAGGCAGCACACGAGGCGCGCACACCGGAACCACGCGCTCCTGAAACAATGGCGCTTGGGTCGAACTGGGCCGTGCTTCGGCAAGCGACGTCCAGACGATACGAAGATCGACTGAATTCGCCGCCTCCTGCTCCGCTTGGATTGGCTCGAACTCGACATCGATGTCGGGATGCTCCGACTGAAACGATGGAAGTCGCCTGACGAGCCACCACGCGGCGAACGCCGGGCCTGAACCCAATCTGACGGTTCGGCGGCTGGCGCGGCGGCGCAGACGAGGCTCCAGTCCGGCCATGGTGTCGAGCAACATCGCAACTTCGGCTCGCAGCAGACTTCCTTCGGCGCTCAGCTCGACCCCGGGATTGAGTCTGCGCAGCAGAGTCGTCCCGTAAAATGTCTCGAGCTGCCGAATTCGATGACTGACCGCGCTCTGGGTCACGCCAAGTTCTTCAGCCGCGCGAGTGAATGAGCGGTGGCGCGCGACGGCGTCGAACGCGACCAATGGAGCAAAAGGCGGAAGGCGACGGACCATCGGAGCAAGAAGTGATCAATGAGAACCACATGATACAGTTTCATGAGATTTTGAGAATGCTTCATTCGCTGCCAAGCCGTTCTTCCGCCAGCCTAAGGCGATGGCAGAACATCTCGAAATTGCGCTGGCTGACGATCCGACAATCCCAGATAACGGTCCTTCTTCACGATTACCGCGGTTTGCGCTTCTCGCGGTGAGTGTCGGCGGATTCCTGTTCCAGGTCGATCTCACGGGTCTAGCCGCTGCGCTACCGGACATTGCCAGCAGCGTAGGGGTCCCGGTGCAAGACCAGGCCTGGATCATCGACATCTACAGCCTCGCTCTCATCTTCGCGCTTCCGGTTGCCGGTCCGTTTGCAGACCGACATGGCCGGCGAAGAGTGTTCATTGGCGGCGGCGTCTTGTTTGCTCTCTCCTCGGCACTGTCTGCGGCGTCGACCACGTTCGAGAGCCTGCTGGCGTGGCGCGTGCTGCAAGGCGTCGCAGGCGCTGCGATCACATCGGCGGCTGCGGCGCTACTCGCGGCCGCTTATCCGGGTAAGCGACGCGCCTGGGCCTTCGGCATCTGGGGTACGGTCATCGGTGGCTCAATGGTCGTCGGACCACCGCTCGGAGCAATCATTGCCTCATATGCTGGCTGGCCGTGGATCTTTTTGATCAATCTTCCGCTCTGTATGGCGCTCGTGGTCTTCGCCTTGCCCCTGGCGGAATCGGAACGTATTGGCTCTCAACCGCCAATGGATTGGCTCGGACCGAACCTGCTAGCGCTAGTCGTCGGTTCCTCAGCGTACGCGCTCCTCTCATCAGGCGGATTTCGTGGGATAGCACTGGCTACAACCGTGCTCGCTTCTTGTGCGTTCTGGGTCGCAGAGCGCAGGCACCCGCGGCCGGCCTTTGATTTCGGACTGTTTGCGTCGGCTCCGTTCCTTGCCCTATGTATCACCGCTATTGCAAGTTCGATCGGTTACTGGTCCTTGCTCGTCCATCTGCCGCAGATGATGCGCGGGCCGATGGGGCTCGATGCAAGTCGCTCCGGATTGGTGTTAACCGCGCTCACCATACCAATGCTCCTGCTGCCTAGCCTGGGCGCGCGCTTGTCGCAGTCCATGCCGGCACGGTTCTACTTCGGCGGAGGACTGACTGTGGTTGGAGTCGCGGCACTGTTCTTGGGAGCCATTTCTACGGATCTATCCAGCCCGGTAGCGACGTGGGCCGTGGGCGCGATGCTGCTCCTGGGCGGAGCGGGGTGCGCACTGTTCAACGCTCAGATCACGGCCTTCTCGGTTTCCTCCGTTCCAGCCGATCGAGCGGCGACTGCTGCCGCCATGTGTGTCACAATGCGTCAGGTAGGCTTTGCTTTCGGCATCGCACTGATAGGAGCCGTCCTGAATTCGGGCGGAAGCGACCTGTATCCGCCCGCGTTTCTTCTCGTCGGCGCGATCACGCTTGTGCTTGGTGCAATTGTGTTTGCCTTGCTCTCAACTCCTGTCGCAAAGGAGCTGCAGTAAAGCGGCGAACGAACTCTGCAGTTGATACTAGGATCGAGCAATTCATCTAGAGGGCTACGAAAGCGTCAATCGGCCAACGTGCGATTGTTGCGCATTCTACGAACTGTGGGGGGTCCATTGCAGGGTCCATTTCGAACGCTTGTTTTCCCTTCGCGGCCCAAAGCTCACGTGCCCGTTCGCCCTCACCGCTTTTAAGCCTGTCAGCCATCCAAAGCAGCGCGCCCAAGATCGTGGAACGGTCGTCACCAGTCAGATCCACGATACCGGCCTTGACCACGAGGCCGCCCAGCTCGATGAGATGCCGCGTGCGCTTGCGGCGTTCGACCTGCCACGCGCGCATGTCATGTCGCGCTTTTGCGGCCTGATGCCGGTTGCGCGCCGCCCGATTGCGCAGGAGCGCCGTTCGTGTTGCGGTCAGCTGCTGGTGCATTTCGCCGCGACCGACTTTGAAAGAACGCGGCCCCGCGCTTGGCCCATGCCTCCCTCTTTCCGGCCTCTTTCGTCTCGGCCAGCACGATCAGCGCGCCTGCCAGTTCTTCAGCCGTCAGTGTGTCAGCTCTGGTCGCGATGACCAATTCGCCGAGCTGGCGCACCTTTCGAGTTTTCAGCCCGCGCGCTTTGTCTTCGAGTGCCTTCAGATCCGTATCAAAGTCTCGTGGCTTGCGCATCATCGTCTCCATGAGCTCGATGGAGAAATAATAGGCGAGCACACCGCAGAATGCTGTAAGGTCATCAGGACGAGCTGAGACGGGGTAGTCCCTCCCGAGATTTTTTCGAGGAGGGCGCGCTTATACGTCGTTCCGACGTGCGCTTCGCTGTGCCAGTGATCTGGTCGCGATGGCGATCTATCATCTTCACGTCAAGGTCATTGGCCGAAAGGCCGGGAGCAGCGCGGTAGCATCGGCGGCCTACCGCTCCGGCTCGCGGCTGCGTGACGAGCGGCTCGGCCGCGATCAGGATTTCTCCGCCAAGCGCGGCGTCGTTCATTCCGAGGTCATGCTGCCGGAGAACGTGCCGGCAGCATGGAGCGACCGCGAGCGGCTTTGGAATGACGTCGAAGCGCACGAAATCCGGAAAGATGCCCAGCTGGCCCGCGAGGTGGAGTTTGCGCTTCCGCGCGAGATGAGTGAGGCGCAGAGCATCGAGCTAGCCCGCGATTTCGTTCGGAGCGAGTTCGTGGGTCTCGGTATGATTGCCGATCTCAATGTGCATTGGGACAGGGCGGAGGACGGACTGCCGAAACCTCATGCCCATGTCATGGTGACCATGCGCTCGGTCGACGAGAGCGGCTTTGGCAATAAGGTACGGGACTGGAACCGTACGGAGATGGTCGAGCGCTGGCGCAGACGCTGGGCCGAGCTTGTCAACGAGCGGCTGGCCGAGCTCGACATCGACGCGCGGATCGACCATCGCAGCCTGGAAGTCCAGGGCATTGCGCTGGAGCCGCAAAGCCAGATCGGCGAGCCCGCCAAACGGATTGAGATCCGAGGCATTGCGGGCGACGAGTCTGAGGCCGACCGGGCCGAGATGCACCGCGAGATCGCGCGCAACAATGGCGCGCGGATCATCGCTGATCCCTCCCTTGGACTGGACGCGATCACCCAGCAGCAATCGACCTTCACGCGCCGCGACCTGGCAAAATTCGCGCACCGTCACAGTGACGGGCTCGACCAGTTCAATGCGGTCATGGGCGCGATACAGGGAACGCCCGATCTGATCGAACTCGGTAAGGACGCCCGCGGCGAGGATCGGTTCACAACCCGCGGAATGATCGAGACGGAACAGCGCCTGCACCGTGCCGCTGAATTGTTGGCGGGAGGGGAGCGCCTCGAGGTGCGAGATGCGGAGCGCAGGGCGGCTTTGGCGCGTGCGGAAGCGCGCGGCCTGGTGCTGTCATCCGAGCAGGTTGACGCCTTGGCGCACGTCACGGGTGGACGCGATCTCAGCGTCGTGGTCGGCCATGCCGGGACGGGAAAGAGCGCGATGCTGGGGGTGGCACGGGAGGCGTGGGAAGCGGCTGGCTTCGAGGTCCGGGGCGTGGCGCTGTCCGGCATTGCCGCGGAAAACCTTCAAAGCGGATCGGGCATTGCTTCGCGCACGATTGCCAGCCTGGAGCACGGCTGGGGACAGAGCCGTGATCTGCTCAAATCGAGCAATGTGCTTGTCATCGACGAGGCGGGGATGGTCGGCACGCGGCAGCTCGAGCGCGTGCTGTCCCATGCCGCCGAGGCTGGAGCCAAGGTGGTGCTCGTCGGCGATCCGCAACAGCTGCAGGCGATCGAAGCGGGAGCGGCCTTCCGGTCGATTTATGAACGTCACGGCGGCGCCGAGATCGGCGAAGTGCGCCGTCAGCGGGAGGACTGGCAGCGCGGTGCCACGCGCGATCTAGCGACCGGCAAGGTGGATCATGCGCTCGGAGCTTACCGCGCCCATGGCTTGGTGCACGAGGCCCAGACCCGCGAGCAGGCTCGCGGGGATCTGATCGAGCGTTGGGACCGCGACCGGCTGGCCTCGCCGAATCGGAGCCGAATCATCCTCACCCATACCAACGAAGAGGTCCATGCGCTGAACGAGGCGGCGCGCGAGCGGATGCGGGCAGCGGGCAATCTCGGCGACGAGGTGGAGGTGACGGTCGAGCGCGGCACGAGAGACTTTGCGGGCGGCGATCGGGTCATGTTCCTGCAGAACGAGCGCGGGCTCGGCGTCAAGAACGGCACGCTCGGAACCATCGAGCAGGTCAGCGCAAAATCCATGACCGTGCAGACCGACGATGGCCGATCCGTGCGCTTCGACCTCAAAGATTACAATCGGCTCGACCATGGCTATGCGGCGACGATCCACAAGGCGCAGGGCATGACGGTGGACCGCGTCCATGTGCTGGCGACGCCCGGCATGGACGCCCACAGCAGCTATGTCGCGCTGTCGCGGCATCGCGACAGCGTCGACCTGCACTATGGCCGTGACGACTTTGCCAATGAGGTTCGGCTGGTCCGCACCCTGTCGCGCGATCGCGCCAAGGACATGGCTTCCGACTACGACCGTGCCGATCCGATCCGGGGCTACGCCGAGCGGCGTGGGATCACGTTTCGCGAGCGCGTGGCCGAGATCGTACGCAAGGTCATGCCGGAGAAGCTGCGCGACATGTTCGACGGCCTTCGCGTTCCTGGGGAGGTGTCCGACCGATATGGCGGACAACGGCCCGAGCCCGGGTCGCCGGAAAGGGAAAGGAGTGGTACGGCAACCGACCGGCGTGAACCCGAAGTGCCGGCAAGGAACGTGGCGCAAGATCCCGAGGCGGAAGCACGTCGCGTCCGGACCCGGGCGCTCGTGCGCCATGCCCGCGCCGTGGATGCGATCTTCGCGGAGCGGGAGATAGGCAGGCAGGCAAGTCCGGAGCAGGTGAAAGAACTACAGACGGCCCGCCATGCCTTCGAGGCGGTGCGGCCTTATGGCTCGCATGACGCCGAAGCCGCCTACCGAAACAACCCGGAGCTCGCCCGTAAGGCGGCGGCCGGTCAGGTCAGCCCCGCCATCCGTGCGCTCCAGATCGAGACCGAACTTCGCACCGATCCAAGCCGGCGCGCCGATCGCTTTGTGGAGCGCTGGCACAAGCTTGGCCACACCAGTCAGCGCCTATACCAAGCTGGCGACATGTCCGGCTACAAGGCTGCGCGCTCGGCAATGGGCGACATGGCCAAAAGCCTCGAACGCGATCCGCAATTGGAATCCATCCTCGCCGGCCGCAAGAACGACCTCGGCATCGCGTTCGAATCCGGCCGCCGGCTCGGCCAGGAGCTAGCCCTTGCCCACGGTATCGGCCTTGGAAAAGACCGAGGCCTCGAACGCTGACTAGGCCTATCTGCCGCCGCTTGGGCGCCACGCCCCGACAAGTCGAAAACCCAATTGCACGCCCGCCAGGCGGTGGCCTCTCTTCTCTCAGCAGCCGTCAGAACCAGCCAGCAGGAGGCAGCCCGGCCATGCGCGAAGCGGACCGCATCATCCGTTTGAAAACCGTTCTCGCGAGGACCGGGCTGTCGCGGTCCACGATCTACCGCAAGATCGCCGAGGGCACATTCCCGGTTCAGATCAAGATCAGCACCAATGGCAGCGGTTGGCATGAATCCGAAATCAACCGGTGGATCGCAGATCCTGTCTCGTGGCGACCGAGGGGCGCGCTCGGTGAAGTCCGGTGACAAGAAGATGAACGTCAATCGTCGTTGTCCTCGAAACGCATGATCAACTACGCGCGCGTCCGCCGTGGCGGCAGCTTGTCCTATTCCTTAGAGAGGCGCGTCTTCGGCCCGTTGCTGATTGGACCGTCAATCGGTCCTAGTTCTGTGCTGATAGCAACAGGCTTGTCCTGCGCTGACAGAGGGGCTTCTCCACGCAGCCAACTCCGCGTTTTCTGATCCGTTCTTGGTGAAATGCCGGCGTCCCGTTCTTCACCAAAAGGGCGGCCATAAGCTCACTCGTGTCGTACCCCAACCGATGCGTACCCGGAGGTGCTGACCGGATAATCGGATAGCCTTCCTATCCGCGCACACGATCTTAACGCACTAGGCCCACCGCTGCTCACGCTGACGCTTCCTTGAATTGCAATATGCGCGCACCCTGGCGCAGCGCATCGAGATAGTCGGCCCACCACGTCATCAGTTTCACACGCTCATCCCAATAGTCGCCGCGGACGTAGGCCCGGCGCACAGCATTCGGCTCAACATGCGCCAGCGCAGCCTCGATGGCGTTGATGCTCCACTTTCCGCTTTCGTTGGCCAGGGTCGAAAAGGTCGAGCGGAAACCGTGAGCGACCATCTCGTCGTTCGAATAGCCGAGACGGCGCAGCGCCGCACACAGCGTGTTTTCGCTGATCGGCCGCGTCACCGAACGCAGGCCCGGGAAGACAAGCCCGGCCACGCCTCGCCCTGTGATCGGATGCAGGTCCCGCAAAATGGCGGTAGCCTGCGCTGGAAGCGGGACGCGGTGAGGTCTGCGCATCTTCGTCCGCTCGGCGGGGATGTTCCACACGGCAGCGTCCAGATCAAATTCAGCCCATGTCGCGTGGCGCAGCTCGCCCGGCCGCGGCGCTAGCAGGGCGATCAGTTGCAGCGCGGCCTTCGTCGTTGGCTGGCCCTGAAAGCCGTCAATCGCCCGCAGCAAGCCGCCGAACGCGACAGGCTCGATAATCGCCGCCCGGTGCTTCGGTCTTGGAGCTGCGATTGCGCCGCGCAGCGCTTGGGTCGGGTCCGCATTGGCACGGGCGGTCGTGACAGCATATCGAAATACGGCACCAATGACCGCCCGCAGGCGCTTTGCCGTTTCGAGCTTGCCGGCCGCTTCCAGTGGTTGCAGCACCCGCAAGACTTCACCAGCGGAGACGTCGCCGATCGGCAGCGGTCCCAGATCGGCCTTGGCCAGGCCGAGCAGCCATTCCAGCTTGCCAGCGGTCGCAGTCGCAACGCCCTCCCGCTTCTTCTTGGCAAGCAGCTCATCGGCCAGAACACTGAACGTGTTGGCCTGAGCCTCGGCGCGCGCCGCCTTCACCTGGCGCTTCCGGATGGCGGGATCGATGCCGTCCCGCAAGAGGCCCGCAGCTTCGTCCCTTAGCCTTCTGGCAGCTTCCAGTGGCACACCGGCCGGGGCCTTGCCGTATTCGCCAAGGGCGAGTTTCTTCTGCTTGCTGCCGAACCGATACGCGAAATTCCAGAGTTTGCCACCGCTTGGCGTAAGCCACAGTTGCAGGCCGCCCCCGTCCGAGAGCTTCACTAGCCGCCCACTAGCCTTGGCGTTCCTAACGGCAGCGTCCGTAAGTTTTCCACTCGCCATGCCACGCACCAACTGTTGGCCTTTTCAAAGCTACATCGCCCGAAAGGCCAACAAGGAGGCCAACAATTTCATCGGCTGTCAACGAACGAGAACAAACCGTGACGGCCACGAATGACCGAAAATGTTTTGTTTTCAGTACCTTGTCGGCGAGAAACGAACGAGGGAGGACGGCTGCGGAAGGGGGGTGGTGCCGCAAGAGGGACTCGAACCCCCGACCCCGTCATTACGAATGACGTGCTCTACCAGCTGAGCTATTGCGGCGAACCATGGCGGCGAGCGCCCGGCACGGGGCCAGACGACGCGAACGCGCTCCTGATATCGGGCGGACGGCCCGTTGGCAAGGACAACGCGCGCCGCCGCGGCCCGGAATCGAACCGGTGTGGCCGGGAACAGCGGGACGGCCTGACGGCCCTCAGCCGCCGAACCGTGACCAGAACCCGCGCCAGCCGCCGGCCTGCGCCTTGGGCGCGATCTGCTCGGCGAACTCGTCGCGGGGCTGGTCGTCGTCGTCGACGCCGGGATCGTCCGGCGGCCGCATGATCGGGACGATCGCCTGGATCGGCGTCTCCGCCGGCCTGGCGAGATCGTTGCGGGTGCGGAACAGCGGCGTCGGCGCGGTCGCCGCGGTCTCGGCCGGCTTGGTGGCCACCGCGTCCGGCTCGGCCTCCGTGTCCGGCTCGGTTTCGGTCTCGGCGGGTCCCGCGGCCTGCAACGGCGGCGCCGGCTCGGCAGCCACGGCGGTGGCTTCGATCAGCTTGCCGTCCTCAGCCGTGTCCACAGGGATATCCACCGGCTTGTCGACAGGCTTGTCCACGGCCTCCTCGACCGGTTGTTCGGCCTGCTCGGGCTCGGTGGCGACCACCGGCCGCGGCGGCTCGTTGTCCTGCACGGCCGGCGTGATCACCACAGGTTCGCTTGCGGCCTCGCGCGGTGGCGCGACTGCGGCCTCGGCGACGGCCGGACGGACCGGTGGGGCCAGCACGGCCTCGGCGAAGGCCGTGCTCTCGATCACGCTGCTGCGCTCCGAGGGCAGGCTCGCCACCGGCGTCTGCCACTGGAAGGCGTCGAGCCGGCCGGTGACCGGCGAGATCGGCTGCCAGCGGTCGCTGACATAGCCGTCCGCGGTCCAGGCCGGGTCGTGGCGGGCGCGCACCGCGCGCAGCGCCCATTCGCGCGCCTTGCCGGCATCGCCATGCTCGGTGCGCTCCAGCTCGGCCATCAGCATCGCCACGCGCTGGGTCGGATCGTCGGTGAACGGCGCCAGCGCCGCGCGGGCGCGGCCGTATTCGGCGGCGTCGATCGCCGCGCGCGCCACCGCCAGCGCGCCCTCGACATGGCCGGGCGTGCGCGCGGCGAGGTTCTCCACCCGCGCCAGCCGCTGGGTTGCGGAATCGCCGAGCCGCACATGGGCGTAGGCGTCGGCGAGCTCCGGATGCGGGCCGGCGGCCCAGGCCGCCTCGATGATCTTCATCGCGCGCCGCACCTGATGCGCCTCGCTCTCGAACTTCGCCGCCAGCACCGCGGCCGGCACCAGGGTGGGCGCCAGCTTCACCGCCTCCATCGCGCTCGTGCGCGACAGGTCGCGATCCGCAGTCTCCAGCGCCAGCGCGCGCGCCGTCAGCAGCACGCCGCGCTGGCGGCGGTAGGTCGGCTTGTCGATCATCCCGGCGGTGTAGTTGCTGTCGAGGATCGCCAGCGCACCGTCCCAGTCGGCCTCGGCGCAACGGAAGCCGAGCACGGCATGCGAGGCCCAGGTGGCGTTGGGCGCCAGCTTGAGCGCCTCGTCGGCGATCATGACCGCGGCGTAGGCGTCGTCGGCGCGCTGCGCCTCGATGAACAGGCCGCGCAGGCCGAGCAGCCTGGTGTCGTGACGCTCGGCCATGGCGCGGAAGGCGCGCCGGGCGCCGTCGCGGTCGCCTTCGAGCTGCGCCGCCTGGGCGTGCAGGAGAAGCGTCAGCGGATCGTCGCCGGCCAGCCGCCTGGCGGTGTCGGCGTGCTGGCGCGCCGCGGTCGAATCGCCATGGCCGATCGCGAGCAGGCCGTGGGTGATGGCGTGCCGGCCGCGCTGATGCCGGCGGGCGCGATGCGCCTTGCGGATGCGGCCGGGCGCCCGCAGCAGCGCGCTGATCAGGTTCCAGACCAGCACGCAGGCGGCGATGGTCAGGCCGAGCGCGAGCACGAACACCGGCAAGGTCATGGCGATCCGCCACGGACCCCAGTTCAAGACGACGTCGCCGGTCTGCTCGGCGACCCAGGCCGAGCCCGCCGCGGCGAGCCCGACCAGGATGAGGAAAATGACGATCCGGAACATGTGCGTCCTTGGGCGTCCTATTGCGCGGGTTTGGCGAGCGCGGTCATCGCGTCGTCGGCGAATTTACGGGCGGCGGCCAGCGCGGCGTCGCGGGCGTCGGCACGTGCGAGCCAGTCATTGGCGGGGGCGCGATCCTCCGGCGAGAGACCCTTCAGCTCGCGGCGCGCCTCGGCGAAATCGTTGCGCAGCGCCGCCGCGGTGATCCGCGCCACCACCGCGCCGCGATCGGTGCCGGCGCCGTCGGTGCGCTCGACCTTGACCAGGCTCGAGGCGCCGGCCGAGAGCTTGCTGAGGATCGAGGTCCCCGTGGTGCTCTCGGGCGCCGGCGGCGAGAGCTTCGGCACGATGGTGAGCAGCTCGCGGCTGAGCGCCGCGGGGCTCGGCACGCCGTTGGTGGCGAAGACCTCCAGCGGCTTCAGCGCGGCCGGATCGGGCGCCAGGGATCTGGCGGTGGTCAGCGCCGCTCCATAGGGATCGCCGTGACGCACAGCGACGTCGAGCAGGGTCGCGGCGACCACGCGGCGCAGCGGCGCGTCGTCGGCCGGCTTGGCCGCCTCCGCCGCCTCGGAGATCTTGCGGCTTTCCTGCGCCAGCGCCGCGCTCTGGCTCTTGCTTGCCCGCTCCAGCGCGTCGATGCGGGCGGTCAGGCCGGAGAGATCGACCGGCTCGGGTGCGGGCGCCGGCGCGGCGCCGTCGCGCGGCTGCGCCCTGACGTCGTTGAGCGCGGCCACCGTCTTGTCAGCCTGCGCGCGCAGGCCGGCGATATCGTTGCGCAGCGCTGCAATCGCCTTGTCGGCGGCATCGAGCCGCCCGGTCACGGCGCCATCCGGCTTCCCGATGCGCTGCTCCAGCCCGGCGACGCGGGTGGCGAGCGCGTCGACGGCGGACGCCTGCGGTGAGACGGCCGACGGCGGTACGACCTGCGGCCAGCCCAGCATCCAGCCGACGCCGATCACCAGCGCGGCCGCGGCCGCGCCGGAGAATGGCGCGATGATCCAGGGTGAGACCGGGCGGGGTGGCGGGGGCGGAGGAAGGTCGGCGCGCGGCGGCTCGGCCGCGGCGACGGTCTCCTCGGGCGTCTCGCTGGCAGCAGATTCCGGTTCGGTGTCACCGGCGGCATGCGGATGCGACTGGCTCGCCGCGCCCGACGACCCCTCGGCCAAGGCTTCGGCCGGCGCGGACCATGGCGAGGCAGTCGGCCGCTCGGCCGCGCTCTCGCTGGCCGACGGGCGCTCCTCGCGCGAGGTCGGCTCCAGGTCGATGGTCGGCGGTGGCCGTTTCGGCCGCCCGGTGTCGGAGGCCGGTGCAGCGGTGTCGGGTTCATCGACCATGGTGGAAGTTCCCTGGCTGAGGCAAGATTGAGCAGGCCCTCTTACGCCATTCACGACCGTAGCGCACGGGTCAGGCCCTCCAGCATGTCGTTTTCATCCGGATGCGCCGCGATTGTGACCTGGGTCGCGCCAGCCTCTCGAAGAACCTCGGCGACATTGGCCGACAGGCAGGCATGCGGCACCGCCAGCGCCGAGATTTCGACGCCGTCGGCCCGGATGGCCGCCACGAACGCCGCCGCGCTCCGCCGCGAATAATGCAGCACCGCGCGAATCGCGTTTGCCGCGAACGCGTCGCAGACCTCGCGTGGCAGGCTGGTCACCTGTGCCATCCGGTAGACGGTCTGCGTGACCACGTCGTAGCCGCGCGCGGCGAGCTCGGAGGCGAGATCGCGCGAGATGTCGGCGCCCGCAAGATAGAGCAGGGTGGCTCCGGCGTCGACGACGCCGCCATTGGCGATCAGGTCGCGCAACGCCGTCGCATCGCCCGCGGCCGAGATCACTTGCGTGAAGCCGGCGTCGCGTGCGGCCGCCGCGGTCTGGTCGCCGACCGCGAACAGCGGCAGGCGCAGCAAGGCGGACGCTCCGAGCTGCGGCGCGGCCGCGCGCAGCGCGTTCGATGACGTCACGATCAGTCCGGCGGCGTCGCGGCCGGCGTCCGGCGGCAGCGCGACCGGCTCGAAGCGCAGCATCGGCGCCAGCAGCACGTCGAAGCCGCGCGCGCGCAAAGCCGCGGCGGTGCGCTCATTGTCGGGGGCGGGACGGGTCACCAGCACGGCCATGTGCTATGCTCCCGTCGAATACGGATCGGCCGGGCTGCAACGGGCGGGTGATTGCACCTGGCGACCTCGTGGTGTTAGGCGGTTCTGCGCACTCATAATGACCAAAAGGGTTGAGATTGGGTAACGAATCGCAAACGCTCGTGCTGGGCATCGAAACCACCTGCGACGAGACCGCCGCCGCCGTGGTGGCGCGTGATTCGGATGGCAAGGGGCAGATCCTGTCCAATGTCGTGCGCTCGCAGACCGACGAGCACGCCATCTATGGTGGCGTGGTTCCCGAGATCGCGGCGCGCGCCCATGTCGACATGCTCGACCATCTCATCGACGCAGCGATGCGCGAAGCCGGCATCGACTATGCCGCGCTCGGTGGCGTCGCCGCGGCGGCCGGCCCAGGACTGATCGGCGGCGTCATCGTCGGCCTCACCACCGCCAAGGCGATTGCTCTCGTCCACAATACCCCGCTGATCGCGGTCAACCATCTCGAGGCGCATGCGCTGACGCCGCGCCTCACCGATGCAATCGACTTCCCCTATTGCCTGTTCCTGGCCTCCGGCGGCCATACCCAGATCGTCGCGGTCGCCGGCGTCGGCGACTACATCAGGCTCGGCACCACCGTCGACGACGCCATGGGCGAGGCGTTTGACAAGGTCGCGAAGATGCTGGGCCTGCCCTATCCGGGCGGACCTGAAGTCGAGCAGGCTGCGCGCAACGGCGACGGTCAGCGCTTTGCGTTTCCGCGTCCGATGCTGGGCCGCAGCGATGCGAATTTCTCGCTGTCGGGATTGAAGACCGCGGTGCGCAACGAGATCGGCCGACTGGAGAGCATCACCGACCAGGATGTCGCCGACCTCTGCGCCAGCTTCCAGGCGGCGGTGCTGGAGTCGACCGCCGACCGTCTGCGCGTCGGCCTCGATCTGTTCAAGCAGCGCTTCGGTGCGCCAACCGCGCTGGTCGCCGCCGGCGGCGTCGCCGCCAACCAGGCGATCCGCGGCGCGCTCGACGATGTCGCGCAAGCCGGCGGCACCCGCCTGATCATGCCGCCGCCGGCGCTGTGTACCGACAACGGTGCGATGATTGCCTGGGCCGGACTGGAGCGGCTCGCGCTCGGCATGGTCGACGGCATGGACGCCGCCCCGCGCGCCCGCTGGCTGCTGGATGCCAATGCCAGCGTGCCGGGCAAGTTCGCGAATACGCGCGCGGGGTTTTGACCGTGGCAGAGTTGCTGGCTGCGCCGAGCACGCGCCATCCATTGGCTCGTTCTCTTGTACGCCATAGCGCAAGCTGGCGCGGCAAACTCGGTGCGCCCCCCTCCCCCCGCGCGAAGCGGAGCTTCGCTAGGCGGGGAGGGGTCGGGGGTGCGCGTAGCCCCACGAACGCTCTCGCCCGTGGCACCCCCCTCCCCAGCCCTCCCCCACAAGGGGAGAGGGAGCGCAGCGACGGTTGCCGCGCATGATCAGTTTCCAAACCATCAGCATCATCGGCGCCGGGGCGTGGGGCACCGCGCTCGCCGCCGTCGCGGCACGCGCCGGCCGTGACGTCACGCTGTACGCCCGCGATGCCGACCACGCCGCGCGCATCGCCAGCGCGCGCGAGAATCCGCGCCTGCCCGGCATTCCGCTCGCCGACAGCATCGCCGTCACCGCCGATCTCGCCCGGGCCGCCCGCGCCGACGCCGTTCTCATCGTCGTTCCCGCGCAGCACCTGCGCGGCGCGGTCATGCACCTCGCGCCGCTGCTTCGGCCTGGCACACCGCTCATCGCCTGCGCCAAGGGCATCGAGCACGGCACCCACAAATTCATGACCGAGGTCATCGCCGAGGCGGCGCCGAACGCGATCCCCGCCATCCTGTCCGGCCCGAGCTTCGCCGACGATGTCGCGCGCGGCCTGCCCACGGCGGTGACGCTCGCCGCCCGCGACGAGCCGCTTGCGGCGGCGCTGGTGCAGGCGCTGGGCTCGCCGACCTTCCGGCCCTATCACGCGACCGACGTGCGCGGCGTCGAGATCGGCGGCGCCGCCAAGAACGTGCTGGCGATCGCCGCCGGCATCGTCGCCGGACGGCAGCTCGGCGCCTCGGCCCTGGCGGCGCTGACCACGCGCGGTTTCGCCGAGCTGGTCCGGCTCGGCCGCGCCTATGGCGCGCGCAGCGAGACCTTGACCGGCCTGTCCGGCCTCGGCGACCTCATCCTCACCTGCGCCGGCCCGCAGTCGCGCAACTTCGCCGCCGGCCTCGCGCTCGGCCGCGGCGAGCCGCTGCCGGCGGGCAAGCTCGCCGAGGGACAATACACCGCGCCCGTGCTGGTCGAGCTCGCCACCTCGCGCGGCGTCGAGATGCCGGTCGCGCTGGCCGTGGCCGCCATTCTCGCCGGCAGCGTCACGATCGACGCTGCGATCGAGGCGCTGATGCTGCGCCCGTTCAAGGCGGAGGAGTGAGCGGTGTAGGCGCGGCGCTACCGGTCGCGCAGCCACCTCCGCCGTCATGCCCGCGCTTGTCGCGGGCATCCACGTCTAAGATAATAGAGCTGGCGGTGAGACGTGGATGGCCGGGGCCTTTGACAGACGTGCTTCGCACTTTTGCCCGGCCACGATGAATGGAAAGAGAAAAGAGAACTGCATCATGAACTACTGGCTGGTGAAATCCGAACCCTCGGTATGGTCGTGGGACCAGCAGGTGGAGAAGGGCGCGAAGGGGGAGGCCTGGACCGGCGTGCGCAACTACACGGCGCGGCAGAACCTGGTGGCGATGAAGAAGGGCGACCTCGCCTTCTACTATCATTCCAACGAGGGGAAGGAGATCGTCGGCATCGCCGAGATCATCAAGGAAGCCTATCCCGACCCGACCGACAAGACCGGCAAATTCGTCTGCGTCGACATCAAGGCGCACAAGGCGTTCAAGACCCCGGTGACGCTCGCCGCGATCAAGACCGACAAGACGCTCAGTGAGATGGCCCTGGTCAAGCAGTCGCGCCTGTCGGTGCAGCCGGTGACGCCGGAGGAATGGAAGCACATCTGCAAGTTGGGCGGAGTATAACCGATCGAACGGCGTAAGATGCCGGCTCAGCAGCGCCCGGCTCTGGCGCAGCTCAGAGATCCAGACCTTTCTTGCGCGGCTCGTCGACCATCTGGTTGCGATCTCTTCGCCGAGCGCCTGCCCATGGCCCTCAGGTCGTCAGTCGAGAAGTTCCCGGCGTAGAGGGCCGCGATCGCATCTGAGAATAGGAAATCCTGCCCTGAAAGGCTGGGTGAACTTCGGGATCAATACTCTGCCGAGCGCTTCCCGTGTTGATGTCGTGATGCTACGCTCGGTTGTGGCAGGAAGCTCCTGCTTCCTGCTTCATACCGAACAGGAGAACGACATGTCTGACAGCGTCTACAAAGTCATCGAGCTGATCGGTACCAGCGGTGAATCCTGGGAAAAGGCGGCCGCGAATGCGGTCGAACAGGCGGCGAAAACACTCCGAGACCTCCGCGTCGCGGAAGTCGTCAAGCTGGACATGCAGCTCGACGCGAAGGGGAAAGTGGAAGCCTATCGGGCCAAGCTCAACGTGTCGTTCAAGTTCGAAGGTGCATGAGCTGTCCATCGGCTTGCATTGCTCGCAGCGCCCATCGGCCAGAGCAACGGCGGACGTGCTATTCGGCGTCACACCCGTCATCAGGGCGTGGTGATCGCGAACTAACTACTCCGTCATGCCCGGGCTTGTCCCACGGCTGTCCGGTTCAGCTTCCGCATATTGCGAGGCTCAACTGTTGTGGGTTTTTGGCAAGTTGGGGTGGCCCCGTGAGCAATTGATCGATGGGGCGGCGATGCATGAGGTTGGTGCGGACCAATCTGGCAAAGACCAAGGGGCTTTGGATTGCCTTCTGAAGGTCTTGCGCGAGGCGAAGCAAGAGGAAGGCGATCAGGGCAACGGCGATCTGGATACGAACGGCGTTCTCAGAAGTCCCGAGGAACCTGGTGATCTTGAGGGTCTGCTTGACCCAACGAAAGAACAACTCGATGGCCCAGCGGCGACGATAGAGGTCGGCGATCTCTTGAGCGCTGGCATCGAGGTCGTTCGACAGGATGCGCAGGATCTTTCCCGTTTCCAAGGTGACGCGCACTTCGCGCACCGCAGTCTGCATTGGATTGCGGCGGCTGTAGGCTTGGCGTTGTGGAAGGAAGCCGATGCGGTCGGAGAGGATGTTGCCATCCGCGATGACAGGCAACTCCTCCACGACCCGCAGCGGCGTATTGGATTTGAACCGGGTCACGATTCGACAACCGGCGGCGTCCAGTTGAGCCCACCAAGCATATTCATAATAGCCGAGATCGAAGACGTAGGTTGCTCCCGGCTCGATGGGCATCTGATGCGCTGCAGTATTGTCGTTGACGTTGGCTCCGCTGATTGCCGCATAAATCGGCCGGTCGGCGTCGGCATCATAGATCACATGCACCTTGGCACCGCAGACACCGGTAGAGAACCGTGCCCAGCCAGCGCTGGCTTCTGTCAGCCGTACGCTGGTCGAATCAATCAAATACGTCGTCTCGGCAAGCTTGCGGCGTAACCGGCGATGGGCCTGCTTCATCATGATGGCCAACAGGGCGGCAAACATCTCCGCAGGCCGATTCATATTGGCGTCCGCGAAAGTCGAGCGGCGGACAGGGCCCCCACCCAGGTGATAAAGCCGCGCGGTGTGGCTCGACAGCCCGGTGACAATCTCACGCAGACTGGAAGCCCCCGAAAGCTGACCGTACAGCAGCGCCACAAATTGGTCTTTGGTGGAAAGCCGTCGAATCCGCGCGTCCGTGCCATGCTCGTCCACAAGCGCCTCGAAGCGATGCCAGGGGACCAACTTCAGAATGTCTCGGAATACTGTATTCTGATGCGGCATGGCGGGACCTTCCTGGTGTGTCTCGAACATTTGGCGATGCTCAAGACCGCAGAAGAATCCACGCCATGCACCATGTCCAGTCTGTCTTGAACCGGACAGCCGTGGGCTTGACCCGGGCATCCATCCTCTTCTGGTGATGGATGGACGGTTCAGGAGATGGATGGCCGGGTCAAGCCCACGGCTGTCCGGTTCAGCTTCCGCATATTGCGAGGCTCAACTGTTGTGGGTTTTTGGCAAGTTGGGGTGGCCCCGTGAGCAATTGATCGATGGGGCGGCGATGCATGAGGTTGGTGCGGACCAATCTGGCAAAGACCAAGGGGCTTTGGATTGCCTTCTGAAGGTCTTGCGCGAGGCGAAGCAAGAGGAAGGCGATCAGGGCAACGGCGATCTGGATACGAACGGCGTTCTCAGAAGTCCCGAGGAACCTGGTGATCTTGAGGGTCTGCTTGACCCAACGAAAGAACAACTCGATGGCCCAGCGGCGACGATAGAGGTCGGCGATCTCTTGAGCGCTGGCATCGAGGTCGTTCGACAGGATGCGCAGGATCTTTCCCGTTTCCAAGGTGACGCGCACTTCGCGCACCGCAGTCTGCATTGGATTGCGGCGGCTGTAGGCTTGGCGTTGTGGAAGGAAGCCGATGCGGTCGGAGAGGATGTTGCCATCCGCGATGACAGGCAACTCCTCCACGACCCGCAGCGGCGTATTGGATTTGAACCGGGTCACGATTCGACAACCGGCGGCGTCCAGTTGAGCCCACCAAGCATATTCATAATAGCCGAGATCGAAGACGTAGGTTGCTCCCGGCTCGATGGGCATCTGATGCGCTGCAGTATTGTCGTTGACGTTGGCTCCGCTGATTGCCGCATAAATCGGCCGGTCGGCGTCGGCATCATAGATCACATGCACCTTGGCACCGCAGACACCGGTAGAGAACCGTGCCCAGCCAGCGCTGGCTTCTGTCAGCCGTACGCTGGTCGAATCAATCAAATACGTCGTCTCGGCAAGCTTGCGGCGTAACCGGCGATGGGCCTGCTTCATCATGATGGCCAACAGGGCGGCAAACATCTCCGCAGGCCGATTCATATTGGCGTCCGCGAAAGTCGAGCGGCGGACAGGGCCCCCACCCAGGTGATAAAGCCGCGCGGTGTGGCTCGACAGCCCGGTGACAATCTCACGCAGACTGGAAGCCCCCGAAAGCTGACCGTACAGCAGCGCCACAAATTGGTCTTTGGTGGAAAGCCGTCGAATCCGCGCGTCCGTGCCATGCTCGTCCACAAGCGCCTCGAAGCGATGCCAGGGGACCAACTTCAGAATGTCTCGGAATACTGTATTCTGATGCGGCATGGCGGGACCTTCCTGGTGTGTCTCGAACATTTGGCGATGCTCAAGACCGCAGAAGAATCCACGCCATGCACCATGTCCAGTCTGTCTGAACCGGACAGCCGTGGGCTTGTCCCGGGCATCCACGTCTTCCTTTTGAGCAAACAAGGACGGGGATGGTCGGGCTCACCGTAAAGCCGAGCGGGATGGACGTGACCGCAAGCCTGCCATGGGCAAACTGCCCGTCGTTTTAGTTTGCCGCAGCATTTCCCCTTGCACCGTCGGGCAAATCACATTTCCGCGGCGTCCCTGCTGCCGCATGAGGGTCGTTTCGCGACCGTCACGGATCGTTGGCAGTGGGATGCGATGGGCGTGTGTCAACGCAGCGTGACTTAGTTGCGCGGACGAACGATCGATGCACGCACGGTCAAGTCGCGCGGTCCTGATATCCCGACGCTGATATCAAGCGGGTGGCGATGCCCTGGAGTGTCGCGCTCGTGATGGTGGCCAGACAGCCCGGCGCACCAGGGAGAACGCGAAGCAGCCGTTAAAATCGTTGCGCAGGGAGGGCCGGGTGCGTTCGGCCAGACCTGTGGTACCTGCCGCCTGCCCCTTACAAAGATCACGCGGTATGGGTCCGCGTTCGCGGGGACGACACCGGCGGTGTGTCACGCGATCGGCCTCTACGACCTGTCCGCAGCGCTGCAGCTGCCCATCTCGGACAAAAGACAAGCCCAGTCGAAAGGCCAAAAAAGAAAGGGGCCCCAGCTTGCGCTGGAGCCCCTCAACGGTCAGGGCATTGCCGGGTATTTGCCCGAACCGAAGTTGCGGACCTGGTCGCTTACGACCAAGTCCCGGGAGAACTCAGTAGTTGTAGGCGCGCTCGCCGTGGTCGGTGATGTCCAGACCCTCGCGCTCCTGCTCGACGGTCGGGCGCAGGCCGATGATCACGTCGACGACCTTGTAGAGGATCGCCGAGCCGACACCCGACCACACCAGCGTGGCGACGACAGCCTTGATCTGCGCCAGCATCTGCGTGGCGAAGTCGTAGGTGCCGGCGTTGTTGCCGGTGATGTTGGTGTAGTCGGTGATGCCGACGCCGCCCAGTGCCGGGTTGACCAGGATGCCGGTGGCGAGAGCGCCGACGATGCCGCCGATGCAGTGCACGCCGAACACGTCGAGGGCGTCGTCATAACCCAGCGCGTTCTTCACGGTGGAGACGAAGAACAGGCAGATCGGGGAGACGATCAGGCCGAGCACCAGCGCGCCGATCGGGCCGGCGAAGCCGGAGGCCGGCGTGACGGCGACGAGGCCGGCGACCGCACCCGAGCAGATGCCGAGCAGCGAGGGCTTGCCCTTGACGGCCCATTCGCACAGCAGCCAGGACAGCGCCGCACCGGCGGTGGCGACCATGGTGTTGACGAAGGCCAGCGCGGTGACGCCGTTCGACTCCAGGTTCGAGCCGGCATTGAAGCCGAACCAGCCGACCCACAGCAGCGCGGCGCCGATCATGGTCATGGTCAGCGAGTGCGGAGCCATCAGCTCCTTGCCGTAGCCGGTGCGCTTGCCGATCAGAACCGCGCCCACCAGACCGGCGATGCCGGCATTGATGTGAACGACGGTGCCGCCCGCGAAGTCGAGAGCGCCAGCGCCGGCGAGCCAGCCGACCGCGCCGGTGACTTCGTCGAGCTTGGCCTGGGCGGCGGTCTTGGCAGCGGCGTCGCCGGCGGCGGCGAGAGCCTTGGCAGCGGCGGCCACGTCATCGGGAGCCGCGATGTACCAGACCCAGTGCGCGATCGGGAAGTAGATGAAGGTCACCCAGAGCAGGATGAACAGCATCACCGCCGAGAACTTGATGCGTTCGGCGAAGGCGCCGACGATCAGGGCCGGGGTGATCATCGCGAAGGTCATCTGGAACACGAAGTAGGCCAGCTCCGGGATCACCACGCCGTTCGAGAAGGTCGGAACGGTCGAGTTGGCGTCGACGCCGTGCAGGAAGGCCTTGGAGAAGCCGCCGACCCACGAGGTCATGCTGCCGCCGTCGGTGAAGGCCATCGAGTAGCCGTAGAGCGTCCAGATCACGCCGACCATGGCGACGATCGCGAACACCTGGGTGAGGACCGAGGCCATGTTCTTGGTGCGGACGAGACCGCCATAGAACAGCGCGAGGCCGGGGATGGACATCATCAGCACGAGGGCGCTGGACACGAGCATCCAGGCGACGTCGCCCTTATTGGGAACGGGGGCGGCTGCGGCAGCGGCGGCCGGCGCGTCCTCGGCGAACGCCACGTCGGCGAGGCCTGCGACGCAGAGCCCGGCGATGGCGAGCGTGATCCATCCCGCGCTGGTTGGACGTTTGAACGTCATTTTATTCTACTCCGTAAGTGTTCTGGTTTGAGCGCGAAATCAAAGGGCCGCAGCGTCCGCTTCGCCGGTGCGGATGCGCACGGCGTGGTCGAGGCTGATGACGAAGATCTTGCCGTCGCCGATCTGGCCGGTCTTGGCGGCCGAGGAGATGGCATCGATGGTCTTGTCGACCTGGTCGGAGGGGATCGCGACCTCGATCTTGATCTTGGGCAGGAAGCTCACCGCATATTCAGCGCCGCGGTAGATTTCCGTATGACCTTTCTGACGGCCGTACCCCTTCACTTCCGTCACCGTGAGACCATGAACGCCGATGGCGGTCAGGGCGTCCCGGACTTCTTCGAGCTTGAATGGCTTAATGATCGCCATAACAATTTTCATGGGTCCAATCCCCGCTTGGGCCCGGTACGGACATTACCGAGCGCTTCCTGTCGACTGAGGTTCACCACGCGGAGAAAATCTTCACGACGCGGGCACAGCCGGGGGCGATAGAATCAAATGCCGTGCCAGACGGCTGGTCAGGGCTAACGAGCGGTGAATCCTGACCTTTTCAGCCCTCAGGGGGGGCATCAGGGGCTGCGCCATTCCGTCGCGCTCAAGGAATGGGCAGACATGCGCAAAAGTTGCGCATGTCAGGCTCAAGACACAATGCTGCCCACGGCGCGGGCAGAATCCCGCGACGCCGAACAGGTCAATTGGCGCCGTTTGCTGCAGCTATTGCAGCGCCTCGCCATGCTGGGAGATGTCGAGCCCTTCCAGCTCGTGCTCGCGCGACACCCGCAGCGGTACGAAGGCGCTGACCAGCTTCAGGAGACCCCAGGTCACGCCGCCCGACCACACCAGTGTGACGGCGACGCCGTAGAGCTGGGCCGCAAGCTGCTTTGGGTTGCCCTCGATCAGCCCGGTAGTGCCGCCGATCGCGGCCGTCGCGAACACGCCGGCCAGCAGGGTCCCGGTCAGGCCGCCGATGCCGTGGACGCCGAACACGTCGAGCGAATCGTCATAGTTGAAGCGGTGCTTCAGCGAGGTGCAGGCCCAGTAGCAGATGATACCGGCGAGCGCGCCGATCACCAGGCCGTGCCACGGCGCGACGAAGCCGGACGCGGGCGTGATGGTGCCGAGGCCGGCGACCGCGCCGGAGATCATGCCGAGCACCGAGGGCTTGCGCCGGGTCGACCATTCCAGCGCGCCCCAGGTGACGGCGCCGGCGCAGGCGGCGAGATGCGTGGTCAGGATCGCCATCACCGCATGCGCATTGGCCCCAAGCGCCGAGCCGCCATTGAAGCCGAACCAGCCGACCCAGAGCAGGCCGGTGCCGACCACCGCGAGCGACAGGTCGAACGGCGAGAGGTTCTCGCTGCCATAGCCCTGGCGCCGTCCCATCACCAGCGCGGCGACCAGCCCGGCAGTGCCGGCGGAGAGATGCACGACGAGGCCGCCGGCGAAATCGACCACGCCGGCCTGCGCAAGGAAGCCGCCGCCCCAGATCCAATGCGCCAGCGGGACATAGACGAAGATGAACCAGGCGATGCCGAACAGCAGATAGGCCGAGAACCGCATGCGGTCGGCGACCGAGCCCGCCACCAGCGCCACCGTGATGATCGCAAACGTCATCTGGTACAGCATGAACAGCGACTCGGGGATGGTCTTGGCGCCAGGATGGACGCTGTCCATGCCCATGCCGGCAAGGAACGCGCGGTCGAGCGAGCCGATCCAGTTGCCGTCGCCGACGAACGCCAGCGAATAGCCGAACGCGACCCACAGGATCGAGATCAGCATCACCGCCGCGAGGCTCTGCGCCATCGTCGCCAGCACGTTCTTCTTGCGCACCATGCCCGAGTAGAACAGCGCCAGCCCGGGAATGGTCATCATCAGCACCAGCGCGGTGGCGACGATCATCCAGGCGGTGTCGGCCGGATCGATCGTGGACGGCGCTGCCGCCCGTGCGGGTGTAACGAAGATGATGGCGGCCGCCGCAGCCAAAGCAGCAGGCGCGCGCAGGCAACGAGACGCGCAGGTCCCCATGACAGTCCCCCCGGCATGTCGGATCAGGTTGAGAATGTTCGCTCCGCCGCGCCGTTGCGGCGGGCGTGCAGCCGTCGCGGCTGCTTGAACGGTTTACAGAGCGTCGGTGTCGGTCTCGCCGGTGCGGATGCGGCGGGCATGATCGATCGGCGTCACGAAGATCTTGCCGTCGCCGATCTGGCCGGTGCGCGCATGCGTGGTGATCACCTCGACCGCCTTGTCGGCCATCTCGGAGTTGACCGCGATCTCGATGCGCAGCTTGGGCAGGAAGTTCACGATATATTCGGCGCCCCGGTAGATCTCCGTGTGGCCCTTCTGGCGGCCGTAGCCCTTGACCTCGGTCACGGTCATGCCGTGGACGCCGATCGCGGTGAGGGCCTGGCGCACCTCGTCGAGCTTGAAGGGTTTGATGATCGCGACGACGAGCTTCATGGGCGGGCCTTGGTTTCCTCGGAGCGAAGCAGCCTGTTTCGGAGGCAGGCTTGGGACGGCCGTTTTGGCCTGTTCCTAGGCAAATGGCACAAAATCAGCGCAGCGTTAAGCGAAAACGTCAAGGAGTGACGGATATCACTGAACGGAACGCGACATCGCCCGACAGACTGAAGACGTGTTCCTGCCATCCTCTATTCAAGGACATCCCATGTCGAATCGTTCCTGGTATTACGCGGCGCAAGGCCAGCAACAGGGTCCCATTTCGGAAGACGAACTGCGCGACCTGATCGCCCGGGGCGTCGTGACCGCCGAGACGCTGCTGTGGAGCGACGGCATGGCCGGCTGGGAGAAGGCCGGGCGCATTCCCGGCCTGATGTCGGGCGTGCCGAGCATGTCGCCGGCCACGCCGCCCGCGTTCGACGCCGGCACCGCCGCGTCGGGCGGCGCGCTCTCGGTCAAGCTCGACACCTGGTCCTATCTCGGCTGGACGCTGCTGTATGTCGTCGGCCAGTTCCTGATCGTCATCACGCCCTGGACCGCTGTCTATCTCTACCGCTACGTGATCGAGCGGATGAGGGTGCCCGGCCGGCCGAACCTCACCTTCACCGGCCAGCCGCTCGACATCTGGTACGTCTTCATCGCGATGGGCGTGCTGGCCTATGTCGGCCTCAGCGACCGGCCGATCCTCAACCTCATCTCGCTGGTTGCCCCGGCGTTCCTGGGCTGGATGGTGCTGCGCTGGCTGCTGAGCAACCTCGCCTCGAATGGCGAGCGGTTGCCGATCCATTTCGAAGGCAGCCCCGTCGTCTATGCCGGCTGGTACCTGCTGATGATCGTGTCGGGCATCACCGTCATCGGCTGGGCCTGGGTGCTGACCGCCTGGATGCGCTGGGTGTGCCGCAACATCCAGGGGACGCGGCGCGAGGTCGTGTTCACCGGCTCGGGCCTGCAGGTGCTGTGGCGCACCTTCGCGTTCGTGCTCGGCAGCTCGGTGATCATTCCGATCCCGTGGCTGCTGCGCTGGTACAGCGCCTGGTACGTGTCGCAATTCGCGGTCGTGCCGCGCACCGCGCAGCCGATGTGATGCGGCTAGGCCCGGCGCTCGCGGATCGATCCCTCCTGCGCGACGGAGGCGACCAGCGTGCCGTCGGGCTTGAAGATCGAGCCGCGGGTCAGCCCGCGGCCGCCCTGCGCGCTCGGCGAATCCTGCGCATAGAGCAGCCATTCGTCGGCGCGGAACGGGCGGTGAAACCACATCGCGTGATCCAGCGAGGCCGGCATCATGCGCTTGTCGAACAAGGTGCGGCCATAGCGCGCCATCACGGCGTCAAGCAGCGAGAAGTCCGATGCATAGGCTAGCGCGCACATGTGCAGCGCCGGATCATCGGGCAGCTTCGCCGCCGTCCTGATCCAGACATGGATGCGCCCGTCGTCGATCTTCTGGCCGAAATAGCGGCTGAGCTCGACCGGGCGCAATTCGATCGGACGATCGGATTCGTAATAGCGGCGGATGAAGTCCGGCATCCGCTGGAAGACCTCCTGGAACATCGGCTGCTTGGAGATCTCCTCGGCCGTCAGCTTCTCCGGCGGCGGCACGTCCGGCATCCTGTCCTGATGGTTGAACGCGCTCTCCTCGTCGCTGTGGAACGAGACCATGATGGAGAAGATCGCGTTGCCGTGCTGGATCGCGGTGACGCGGCGCGTCGCGTAGCTCTTGCCGTCGCGGAGGCGCTCCACCTGGTAGATGATCGGCACCTGCGGGTCGCCCGGCAGGATGAAATAGCAGTGCAGCGAATGCGGCAGCCGGCCCTCGACGGTGCGGCACGCCGCCATCATCGCCTGGCCGATCACCTGGCCGCCGAACACGCGCTGCCAGCTGGTCTTCGGGCTGTTGCCGCGGAACAGGTTCACCTCGATCGGCTCGAGATCGAGGATCGAGATCAGGTCGATCAGTCCCTTGGACATGGCGTGTTGCTTTCGCTGGCTCGGCCGTCCGCTCCGGCCCCGTTCGGGCGGGATCAGGCATCCGGAAATGACGGCCTGGGGTGGCAGCCCTTGGTTCACGCCCCTGTTTCGCCCAGCTATAATCGCCCCGCAAGAGTAACCGTGAGCAGGGTGCCATGACGACACAGCGAAGCATTGTCATTTGTGGCGGCGCCTTTGCCGGCCTGGCGCTTGCGCTGGCGCTCCGGCAGGGGCTCGGCCCCGAGGTGCCCGTCATCGTGGCCGATCCGGCGCTCGCCAACCGGCCAAGCCGCGATCCACGCGCCAGCGCCATCGTCGCGGCCTGCCGCAAGCTGTTCGACGCGATCGGCGTCTGGGCGGACGTGGCGCCGCAGGCGCAGCCGATCCTCGACATGGTCATCACCGATTCCAAGCTCGAGGATGCGACGCGGCCGTCGTTCCTGACCTTTGCGGGCCAGGTCGAGGCCGGCGAGCCGTTCGCGCACATGGTCGAGAACCGGCACCTGATCGACGCGCTGGTCAAGCATGCGGAGGCGGCGGGCGTCGAGCTCAAGGCGATGCCTGTGACCGGTTTTGAGACGCGCGGCGACAGCGTTGCAGTGACCCTGGGCGATGGCAGCCGCTGCGAAGCCAGCCTGCTGGTTGCCGCCGACGGCGCGCGTTCGAAGCTGCGCGAGCGCGCGGGCATCCAGACCCATGGCTGGGACTATGATCAGTCCGGCATCGTCGTCACCATCGGTCATGAGCGCGACCATGGCGGCCGCGCCGAAGAGCATTTCCTGCCGCCCGGCCCATTCGCGATCCTGCCGCTGACCGGCAAGCGCTCCTCGCTGGTGTGGACCGAGCGGCGCAAGGAAGCGAAGCGCCTCGTGGAGCTGAGCGCGGACGAATTCCACGCCGAGCTGGAAAAGCGCGCCGGCCTGCATCTCGGCGAGCTCAAGGTGCTCGACCAGCCCCGGGCGTTTCCGCTGTCCTATTTCGTTGCCCGCTCCTTCATCGCGCCGCGGCTGGCGCTGGTCGGCGACGCCGCCCATGTGATCCATCCGATCGCGGGGCAGGGCCTCAACATGGGGCTGAAGGACGTCGCCGCGCTGGCCGAGGTCGTGGTCGATGCTGCGCGCATGGGGATCGATCCGGGGCAGGTCGATGTGCTCGAGCGCTACCAGCGCTGGCGCCGCTTCGACACGATGGCGATGGGCGTCGCCACCAACTCGCTGAACTTCCTGTTCTCGAACAAGTCGACCTTGCTGCGCGCCGTGCGCGACATCGGCCTTGGGATCGTCGATCGCGCGCCGCCGCTGAAGGAGCTGTTCATCAAGCAGGCCGCGGGCCTCACCGGGGAGATGCCGCGGCTGTTGAAGGGGGAAGCGTTATAAAGCATGATCCGGAAAAGTGGGGACCGGTTTTCCGAAAAGATCATGCTCAAACAAAGAGCTAGCGCGGGCCTGCGGCCGTGATGAAACCGGCGACGGCTTCGACCATGTCGGGGTCGAGCGGACGGTCCGGGTCGTTGTAGGAGGCGAGGTTCTCGTCCTCGTTGGCGACATCGACCAGGACGTGGTTCATGTCCGGCAGCCACAGCGACTTGGCGGCCGGTGCGGCGGCGGCGAGCGCCACCATGTCGAGGCGTGCGATCTGGTGATCGCGGGCGCCGCCGACGATCAGGATCGGGATCGTGAGCTGCTTCAGCGGATCGATCGGGTCCTCGGCGAAGGCGGAGCCGATGCTTGGCTGCATGCTCGGCGCGATCGGCAGCTCGGGCGGCGGCGGGTCCACGATCTGCCCGGCCATGATGGCATCGATCGCCTTGGCGACCGGCTCCATCTTCGCCGCCGGCAGCTTCTTCTCGAGTTGCGCCTTGAGCAGATCGCCCTGCCGCCGCGCCGAGGTGGTGAGCAGCACGAGGCGGTCGACCGGGGTGCGGCGGGCGGTGAGGATGGCGACCAGGCCGCCCTCGCTGTGGCCGACGAGAACGATGCGGGCGAACTTGCCGCGCAGGAAGTCGACCAGCGAAGCGGCGTCGTCGACATAGTCCTTGAAGCGGAAGTCCTCAGGCTTGCCGAATTCCGCCTTCCAGCCGCGCGCGCCGCGCTTGTCGTAGCGCAGGCTGGCAATGCCCTGGAGGGCGAGCTGCTCGGCGAGCTTCTTCAAGGTCGCCGGCTTGAGCTGCGGCCCGTTGCCGTCCCGGTCCGTCGACCCCGAGCCGGCGATCAACAGCGCCACCGGCGGGCGCGCGACACCCGCTGGCGTCGTCAAGACGGCGTCGAGTGGGCCAATGCGGACGGCGCTCTCCTCGGCCGAGACCGCCGAAGCGAGGGCCATCAGCGCCAAAGCGAGCGCGCAGCGGATCACGACGGACCGCATCGGTCAGTCGATCTTCCGCGCTTCCTCGGGCAGCATGATCGGGATGCCGTCGCGGATCGGGTAGGCGAGCTTCGCCGACCGGGAGACCAGCTCCTGCTTCGCCGCGTCGTATTCCAGCGGGCCCTTGGTCATCGGACAGACCAGGATCTCGAGCAGCTTGGGATCGACGGAATTGGCGGGGCGTTCGAGCGGGGCGTTCATGGCAAGGGTCTCCGGCGGGCGCCTCTGTAGCATATCGCGCGCCTGCTTGTCGTCCATCAAGGCCTGTGCAGGGCGATCCGGATCAGTTCGTCGATGACCGTGTCCAGTTGCCGGGCCGGCAACGGCCGATCCGACAGCGCATGGCCGAGAAAAGCCCAGTACAGCACCTGGGCGCGTGCGTGTGCGATCGTCGGCGTCAGTCCCTCGGCTGCAAGCAGGCTCTCGACATAGCCCAGCCGGCGCCTATCGATGGCCTGCACCGCCTGGCGCGCGGCGGGGTCGGATCCGGCCCAGTTGCGCACGGCGCGCTCCAGGACGAGCTTGACCGTGAACGTGCGCCGGAGGAGCACGGCAATCGCCGGCTGGTCGCCGGCGCTCGCCTCCACCCCGGTGATGATCTGCTCGGCCGCAATCTCCCGCCACGTCTTGAGGAGGGCGGCGTGAAACGCAGCCACGTCGGCGAAATGCCAGTAGAAGCTGCCGCGTGACACGCCCAGGGCTTTCGCCAGCGGTTCCGCCTTCAGCGCGGTGAAGCCTTGGCTGGCCAGCACCTTCAATCCCTGGTCCAGCCAATCGTCGGCCGAGAGCTGATCGGTCATGTCGTCTCCATGAGACGACCATACACAACTGTATTGACGGCCGCCAGGACGTCGTGCACCATCCATACAGAACTGTATGGAGGGTGTGCCATGCGTGATGTGCTGCTGGTATGCGCGGGGCTGCTGGCGATCACCGTCGCCGTGATCCATGGCGTGCTCGGCGAGACGATGGTCTTCGCGCGTGCCGCCATCTCGCCGGAGCGGCTGCGAACCCTGCTGCGGCTGGTCTGGCAGACTGGCACGGTGGCGTGGATCGGCTGTGGCGTGCTGCTCGCCGTCGCCCCGCAAATGGCGTCGGAGCCGGCGCGGCATTGGACGGTGGCCACGGTCATCGTCGTGTTCGCTTTCGCTGCAGGCGCCAATGCGCTGGCGACGCGCGGGCGGCATTTCGGCTGGGTCATGCTCGCCGGCGTGGTCGGTCTCGCCATCGCCGGCTACTGATGCGGGGAATTCCGGTCGAACGCAGCGCCGCCACGTACCCGGCCAGAGGAAGGCACCGTGACGCTCCGTCACCGCCGCGTCGCCTCAACTGCCGTTCGGCCGCACTCCGTTCACCGCGAGGCCACTGCCGCGACACATTCGCCAAGAATGGTTCCAACTTAGAAGGAGTCTCTTTGCAGACACGGCGACGAGCCGCTTAGTTGTTCGTCGTCGCGAACGGGTGCCCGGTGTCGACATCGATCCGGGGCGCGCAACCGTTCTCCGATTTGCTTGTCTGGATAGGAGAGGGGACGGATCGATGTTGGTCGACGTGGTGCGGAAGTTGGTCGTCGTAGGTGGAAGCGTCGGCATGCTCGTGATGGCAGCGCAGGCGCACGCCGGCGGATCGAACGAGATCTGCCTCACCTATGCCAATGGTCAATTCGAGCCCAAGGAGCCGACCGTTCCTGCGGACGCGCCGCTGACCATCCGCGTCAGGAACATGGAGGGCAAGGCCATCGAGTTCGAGAGCGAGACCCTGAAGGTCGAGAAGGTGATCGCGGCCAACAGCGAGGCGGTTCTCAACGTCCGCGCGATGAAGTCCGGGCGCTACGAGTTCTATAACGACTTCAACGAAAAGGCCCGCGGCTTCGTCAACGTCCAATAGGTCCAGATCCCATGCTCGCCGCCCTGATCATCGTCTTCCGCGAAGTGTTCGAAGCCGGCCTGATCGTCGGCATCGTGCTTGCCGTCACCAGCGCGGTCCCGCATCGCCTGCGCTGGATCGGCGCGGGGCTGTTTGCCGGCCTGGTCGGCGCATGCATCGTCGCGGCGTTCGCGGGAACGCTGACTCAGCTCTTTGAAGGCATGGGACAGGAATTGTTCAATGCGGGGATCCTGTCGGCTGCCGTGATCATGCTGACCTGGCACAATGTCTGGATGGCCCGGCACGGCCGCGAGATGAGCAACGAGCTGCGGACGATGGGCCAGGCGGTGGCCGAAGGCGCCAAGCCGCTGGTCGCGCTGGCGACCGTGATCGCCATCGCCGTGTTGCGCGAGGGCAGTGAGGTCGCGCTGTTTCTCTATGGCGTGGCGGCCTCCGGCGACGGCGGCGGGCGGGCGCTGCTCGGTGGCGGCGTTCTTGGCCTGCTGCTCGGCGTCGCCGTCTGTCTCGCGACCTATCTCGGTCTGATGCGCATCCCGCCGCGCGCGCTGTTCAAGACCACCACCGTGCTGATCACCCTGTTGTCGGCGGGAATGGCCGCGCAGGCGGTGTTCTTTCTCGCCCGCGCCAACTGGCTGACGTCATTCGACCAGGTGGTGTGGGATTCGAGCGCGGTTCTGCCCGAGCGTGGCGTCGCCGGGCGGACGCTCAAGGCTCTGATCGGCTATACTGATCAGCCTACCGCGATGCAGCTTGCAGTCTACATCGGGGTGATCGTCGCCACCATCGCGCTGATGCGTCTGACGGCGGCTCCGCCAGCGCCGCGTGCGGCTCCCGCCGAATGATCATTGCAGCGGCGGATCGCCCGAGGTCCGCTTCTTGGCGAGATCCATCTCGGTCACGGCGATGAGGATTTCGGCGCGGGTCTTCAGGTCCGGCGCCTCGAGCATCGCCTGCTTCTCCGCCGGTCCGTAGGGCGACATCATCGCCAGCGCGTTCACGAGCGCCTCGTTCGGCGCCGCTTCGATGCCGGCCCAGTCGACCTTCAGATTATTGGCCTTGAGGAAGTCGGTGAGCACCGCGAGCAGCGCCTCGCGGTCGACCGCGTCCTCACCCTTGCGCGCCGTGAAATCATCGACGAACGGGAAATAATCGACCTTGCACTGCCGATAGGGCGTCAGCACCGTCATTTCCTCGACCACCTTGAAGCGGGACACGCCGGTGAGCTCAAGGATGTAGCGGCCATCGCCGGACTCGGCGAGCTGCGTGATCCGGCCGACGCAGCCGACCTTGAACAGCACCGGGCGCTCCTCGCTGGAGGAATGGGTGACGTCGGGCTGGATCATGCCGATGAGCCGATGGCCGTCGCGAAGCGCATCGTCGACCATCGCGAGATAACGCGGCTCGAAGATGTTGAGCGGCATTTGGCCGCGCGGCAGCAGCAAGGCTCCCGCCAACGGAAACACCGGAACGATCTCCGGCAGCTCGGCGGGACCGCGATATTCGGCATTGATCGGCATGCGATACCTCGTGTCCGCTGGAACGAGCGCGCGTCCCGCCCAGCCGGGTTACGAAAACAGGATCGTCGACAGCCGCTTGCGGCCCTCGATGGTGGCCTCGTCGGCGCCGCCCCAGGCTTCGAAGAACTGCACGAGCTGCTTGCGCGCGCCGTCCTCGTTCCATTTGCGGTCACGCTTCACGATCTCGAGCAACTGGTCGGTGGCTTCCTTCCGCTTGCCCGCGGCGTTCAGCGCGGTCGCCAGGTCGAAACGCGCCTGGTGGTCGAGCGGATTGGCGGCGACCTTCTGTTCGAGCTCGCCGACCGGCCCGAGCGACTGGGCCTGTTCGGCCAGATCGATCGCGGCCTGCACGGCGGAGACCGCCGAATCGCTGCGCTTGGAGTCCGGGACCATCGCCAGCGTCTGCTTGGCCTCGTCGATCGCGCCGAGCTCGACCTGGCACTTGGCAAGCCCGGCGATCGCCGGGATGTTGGCGGCGTCGACCGCGAGCACCTCGGCATAGATCTCGGCCGCGCCGGCCGCATCGCCCTCGGCCAGCACGGCTTCGGCTTCCTTGAGGATCTCGGCGATGTCGGGCTCGCCGGCGCCGGGAACGCCCTTGGTGATCTTTTCGATGAAGGTGGCGACCTGGCCCTCGGGCACGGCACCCATGAAGCCATCGGCGGGCCGTCCGCCGACGAACGCGATCACGGCCGGAATCGACTGGATGCCCATCTGGCCCGGGATGGCCGGATGCTCGTCGATGTTCATCTTGACCAGCTTGACCTTGCCCTTGGCGGCCTTGACGGCCTTTTCCAGGATGGGCGTCAGCTGCTTGCACGGTCCGCACCACGGCGCCCAGAAGTCGATGAGGACCGGCTGCCGCTTCGATTCCTCGATGACGTCCTTCACGAAGCTCTGCGTCGTGGTGTCCTTGATCAGATCCGGCACCTGCGGCGCCGCTCCGCCGCCCTGTTCAACAATGGTCACGGGGTCCCTCGTCCGAAAAAATTCCGATGGACGGCGACCGGGAACCGGCCGCCGCCGCGCCTCAATACACGTTTTCTTTCACTTTAAGTGGCGGTCCAGCCGGAAATTTCAATCAGCGCCCATCGCGGTCCGGCGATGGGCAGGTTTTGGCCCGGTTCGGCCGGTCCCGACCGCTAAAATTTGAACGTCGCCGGCGTACGAAACCTGTCGCAGACCTGTTGCATTCGTCCGCGGCATTTGGCATAGGTCTGCCCATCGCTGGCGGCCACGCCGCCAAGGCGTCACGGATGCGGGTGTAGCTCAGTGGTAGAGCACGACCTTGCCAAGGTCGGGGTCGAGGGTTCGAACCCCTTCGCCCGCTCCAAAAATTCCGCTCCGTTGCTCTCTCGCTTTATGCCTCATCGTTTCGTCGCCGGGGATTTGTCCCAGGCCGCGAGTGCGTCGGCAAATATCCGATCCCCACTTGGACCTTTGCCGATTGCGAGGATGCCCCGGCGCTGGTTCGCATAGACGACCGGGATGTCGAACCATTCGCGCCGCGCGAGAAGCTCCTCATTGCGTGCGCGATCGGCCTCGACGTTGGACAAGCCGACCAGGAACGAGCCTTCGGTGATCTTGACGGAGAGCCCGGCGAGCGGCGTCCCGCGCGACTTCTCATCCGTCTTCATCAGCATTCCCGGCACGTTGCTGACGCCGCCACCGACGAAATCGGCGGCGGGCCTGAAGGTGAGCTCGGCGACATGGCTGGCCGGCAGGCTGGGATCGTCGTTGCGGCGCAGCTGCAGGCTGACCTTCAGCTTGCGCTCGGGAATGTCGATCTCGCCACGGATCACCGGCGTGGGCCGCCCTGATTGTGCATTCTTGACCGTCTCGGTCCGCCAGGTCACCGAGCCGGAATACCGCTTGCCGTTGGGGTTGGAGAGATCCTCGTCATACAGCACCGCGAGTCCGGGCGTCCGCGCGTCCGGCGCGTCGGAGGATGCGGCCGGGCTGGGCAGGGGAGCGCTGCTACGTCCGGCGCCCAGGCCAGCGGGCTGCGCTGGCTTCGCCGCAGCGGCGTTCAGTTGGGCGCTGCCGTCGATCGACGTGAACATCACGAGCGGGCGCTGCGCTCCGCCGGTGGCGCGCTCCACCGCCGCGTTGGTCTGGTTGAAGGTCTCGATCAGGCGTTGGCCAGGCTGCTGGAGCGCTTCTGCAAGGGCGGCGGCGAACACGCCGTGACCGTCCGGACCGCGCTGTCCCGCCGTCCCGGCCTGTGCGGCAAAGGAGATCACGGTCTGTGCGGAAACGTCGACCGGGACGAGGCCGGCGGCAAGACCGGCGATGCCGCGCCCGGCGAACGGATTGGAGCGGAAGGCGTCGAGAATGATCACGTTTTGCCGGGAGCTCGATCCGCTCAGCTCGCGCAGAATGCCAGTCAGGTCGCGCAGCTCGGTGGTCAGGTCCGCGGGCGTCGCCGGCGCCGCGTCGACCGGGACGAGATAATCGGCGCCGCCCAGGTTGAGTCCGTAGCCGGCGTAATAGACCAGCGCGACGTCGGCGTCGGCGATCCGGCCCTTGAACTCGGCCAGCGCGCGATCGAAGCCGCGTCGGTCGAGGTCGATCTGCGCAGCACCACCGCTCAGGGTGAAGCCCAGCCGCGACAGGCTGTCGGCGATCAGCCGGGCGTCCGCCGCCGGCTCGTCCAGCAGCGGCGCGCGCTCGTGGATGGAGTTGCCGATCACCAACGCCACCCGCTTGTCAGCGGCAGCCGGCCCCGTGGTGATCAGGATCGCGCCGACCCAAAGTATGATTGCAGACAGCAGCTGCCCAACTCGGCCGATCACCCGACGCATGCCAACGATCTCCTGCCATCCGATCCGAACGCTCGCGGTGGTAATACCGCAAGTCGAACAAAACCGGAACAAGAATCGTGGCAGAAAAGAGAAAATTGCCGCCGGGTGTTGGCCGCCTAGACGACCACCGGCGTGCGCACCCGCCCGGCGTCGCCGAACACCCGCAGGTAACGCGCGATCTCGGTGGGGTCGCCGGTCGCCTTCTCCGGGTTGTCGGACAGCTTCACGGCGGGATGGCCGTCCGCCGACGTCACCTTGCAGACCAGCGAGATCGGATCGAGGTCGACCGAGCCGTCCGGCGAGCAGCCGACGAAATCGTTGGTCAGGTTGGTGCCCCAGCCGAATGACAGCCGCACCTGGTCGGAGAAGCGATGATGGATCTGCTCGATGGATTCGACGTCCATCGCGTCGGAGAACACCAGGAGCTTCTGCTTGGGATCGCGTCCCTTCGATTTCCACCAGGCGATGATCTCCTCGCCGGCCTGGATCGGCGGCGCGCTGTCGGGCCGGAAGCCGGTCCAGTCGGCGACCCAATCGGGTGCGTCGCGCAGGAAGGCCTTGGTGCCGAATGCGTCGGGCAGCGCGATCAGGAGGTTGCCGGCATAGGTCTGCCGCCACTGGTCGAGAATGCGATAGGGCGCGAAGCGAAGCTCGTCATCGTCCTTGGCAAGCGCCGCCGCGACCATCGGCAGCTCATGCGCGTTGGTGCCGATGGCTTCGAGATCATTGTCCATCGCCAGCAGCACGTTGGAAGTGCCGGTGAACGACGAGCCGAGACCTTCCTTCACGGCCTCGACGCACCAGCGCTGCCACAGGAAGCCGTGACGGCGGCGGGTGCCGAAATCCGACAGCCGCAGGCCGTCCAGCTTGCGCAGCCGCTCCACCTTGGCCCACAGCTTGGCCTTGGCGCGAGCGAACAGTACGTCGAGCGCGAACCGGCCCTGGCCCTTCATCGCTTGGCGCGAGCGCAGCTCGTTGACGATGGCGAGCGCCGGGATCTCCCACATCGTGGTGTGCGTCCATGGCCCATGGAAATGCAGCTCGTACTGGCCCTCGGACTTGCGCAGCTCGTATTCGGGCAGGCGGAAATTGGCGAGCCAGGCGATGAACTCCGGCGAGAACATGTGGGTCTTGCCGTAGAACGTGTTGCCGGCCAGCCAGATCAGCTCCTTCTTGGAGAAGCGGATGGTCCGGGCGTGATCGAGCTGAGCGCGCAACTCGCCTTCGTCGATGACGTCGCCGAGCCGTACGCGCTTCGTCCGGTTGATCACCGAGAAGGTCACCTGCTGATTCGGGTAGAACTCCCGAATCATCTGCAGCATCAACAGCTTGTAAAAATCGGTATCGAGCAGGCTGCGCACGATCGGATCGAGGCGCCAACCGTGATTATAGGTTCTGCTCGCGATGTCTGTGACTGTCATGTGATCGTTCTACAGCGCCGGCCGCAAACCCGCCACTGGGCTTGTCGCAGGTGAACCTTGTGGCGCGGCGGCATCCTCGCTCGCACTTTTTGAGGGCTATTCGCGCGCCAGCAGCGGTACGCCGGGATCGAACGCCAGCACAGCTTCGGCCCATTTCGCGACGCGGAGCACGTGGAGGTCGTTGCGATAGGGGCCGGTGATCTGCACGCCGAGTGGAAGGCCGTCATGGCCGAACCCCGCCGGCAGGGAGATTGCAGGCGCTCCGACGAAGGTCCAGGGCGCGCAATATTCGGCATCGCCGGTCCAATCCAGGCCGCGCGGCGCTTCGCCGAAGGCCGGCAAGGTGAGCACCGCATCGAACCCGTCGAGCTCGGTTGCGAGCGCCCTCTGCCGGTGGGCCTGGGCCGCCTTGGCGGCGAGATATTCCATGGCGGTCTTGCTGCGGCCGCTCTCGACATGGTCCTTCATGACCGCGCTGACGCGATCCGGATAGCGCGCGATCAGATCGGAGAAGATCGTGGTCGCCTCGCTGAGCATGATGGTGGTGACCGCCTTCCCGTTCACCGTATCGAGCTCTCTCAGTTCGATCTCGGTGATCGCTGCGCCGGCGCTGCGCAACGTGTCGACGACCGACTCGAACACCGCCTTCTGGTCCGCCTCCGCGCGCTCCCATTTGGCGAAGCGTACCACCGCGAGCCGCGGCCTGGAGAGCGGCGCGACGCCCTGCGCAACATCCACCGTGAAGCCCGGCAGCGGCCGGCCGTGGCGATCGTCGGCGCTGCTGCCGGCCAGCAGCGAGAGGGCGAAGGCGACGTCGTCGACGCGGCGGGCGAAAAAGCCGACATGGTCGAGCGACGGGCTGAGCGGATGCACGCCGACGCGGGGAATCGCGCCGAAGCTCGGCTTGAAGCCGACGACGCCGTTGAACGCCGCCGGCCGGATCACCGAGCCGAGCGTCTGCGTGCCCAGCGCCAGCGGCACCAGGCCGGCCGCAACCGCCGCGGCTGATCCGGACGATGAGCCGCCCGGCGTGTGCTCGGGGTTCCATGGGTTGACGGTCGGGCCTGGATGACGCCAGGCGAATTCGGTCGAGACCGTCTTGCCGAAGATCGTCGCGCCGAGATTGCGCAGCCGCTCGACCACCCAGGCGTCCGCCTCCGGGACGTGATCGCGATAGATCTGCGAGCCGTTGGTGGTCGGCATGTCCGAGGTGGCGATGATGTCCTTGATGGCGACGGGAATTCCGCGCAGCGGTCCGGCCTTCGCCGTGACGTCGCGCGGCAGATATTCGAACGCCTTCAACTGCGGCTCGATCGCCCGTGTCCTCGTCAGACATTCTTCACCATAGCCCGCCGCCGCGGCCGGGTCGGCGGCGAACCGGCGCAGCAGCTCGAGAACACCTGCACCGGCCTTCGGCGTCTGAAGTTCGGACTGTCGCGACATCGGGCATCCTGTTTGGCACGAGTTTTGTTCGGCACGAGTCTTGGAGGTTCTCGCACGGCCCGCGCCCGCTCGTGCTGCCGCAGAGTAGCGACTGGCGATGCGCCCGCCAGTCGCGCCTGCGATCGGTGCGTATGAATACAGCGCATGGCCGTTCTTGCCGTCAGCGCAAAAGCGATCGACGGGTTGCAAGAGCGCGCACATCAAGCGCGCATTTGGCATGCTTTGAGTGCAGAGGCGGCTCGTGAGTGCCGCGCAAACTTCGCCGCAATCCGCTTCTCACCCGCTCAGGATGTGCTACCATTTTCGCGCAGGACCACTCGACGTGGCCGGCCAAAGGACGTCCTCAGATACGTTCCGAAAAGTAGACGCAGCCAGACGAGCTGCCTCATGGGAGTGAAGCGATGACATCGGCTTTCCACCGAAGCATTCTTGCGCTTGCAACAATCGGTCTTCTCGCCGGCACCAGCATTGCCGGCGCGCAGCAGAAATCCGACGCGGGTAAGCCGCTCAAGAAGTACGAATCGGGCACCAAGGAATTCTGGACGCATCCGCCGGACGACTGGTTCCTCGGCGACGAGACCGAGGCGCAGAAGGGGTTGGCGCCGCCATCGGGCCCGCCGACCGGCGCCTCCGATGCCGAGCTCGCCAAGATCGTCAAGCAGGTGAAGCTGCCCGACGGCTTCAAGATGGAAGTCTGGGCCTCGGGCGTGCTTGCCGCGCGGCAGATGGCCTGGGGCGACAAGGGCACGCTGTTCGTCGGCTCGTTCGGGCTCGGCAACGTCTATGCGATCAGCGACAAGGGCGGCAAGCGCGAGGTCAAGACGGTCCTCAAGGGCCTGAACATGCCGACCGGCCTCGCCTTCCAGGACGGCAATCTGTACGTCATCGCCGTCGACAAGCTGATCAAATATGAGAATGCCGAGGCCAATCTCGACAATCTCGGCCAGGGCAAGGTCGTCTATGACGACATGCCGTCCTATGCGGCGCATGGCTGGAAATACATCGCGGTCGACAAGGACGGCTGGTTCTATATTCCCTTCGGACCGCCCTTCAACATCGGCATTCCGCCGACGTCCGTGTCGCAGATCCGCCGCGTCGATCCGCGCACCGGCAATGCCGAGATCTATGCGCTCGGCGTGCGCAACAGCGTCGGCGGCGACGTCGATCCGCGCACCGGCAAATACTGGTTCACGGAGAATGCGCGCGACTGGGTCAGCGACGATCTGCCGAGCGACAAACTCAACATGATCTCGAAGCTCGGCGAGCATTTCGGCTATCCCTATTGCCACCAGGGCGACCTGCCGGATCCGAAGTTCGCGATGGGCCACAAATGCTCGGAGTTCACGCCTCCGGTGCTGAACCTCGGGGCTCACGTCGCGCCCCTGGGCATGAAGTTCTATACCGGCGACCAGTTCCCGGCGGAGTACAAGAACAACATCCTGATCGCCGAGCACGGCTCCTGGAACCGGCACAAGTACCAGGGCGCCCGGATCATGCGCGTCATCGTCGGTCCCGACGGCAAGGACGCCAAGCAAGAGGTGTTCGCTTCCGGCTTCATCGAGGGCGACCAGGGCTACCTCGGCCGTCCCGACGACATCATCCTCGCCAAGGACGGTTCGATCCTGGTGGCGGACGACTGGGCCGGCGCGATCTATCGCATCAGCTACGAGAAGAAGTGATCTCGTCGTGAAAGCGGGGCTGCGCGCTGCCTTATGGCGGCCGCAGCCCCAACTATTTTCGGGGCTGCGCGTTGATCTGAGCGTGGCGATCCCGGCCGCGCAGGCGAAGCCGGGCATTCGGAGGATTTGACATGCGTCATGGAGTTGCCGCTGCGGCATGCGTGCTGGCGCTGGTGTTGATGAGCCCCTCCGCGCAGGCGGCTGATGTCGAAGCCGGCAAGGCAAAGGCCGAGCTCTGCGTCGGCTGCCATGGCGAGAACGGCATCTCCCAGACCGAGAACATTCCTTCGCTGGCCGGCCAGCAGGACCAGTTCATCCAGTGGCAGCTGGTGTTCTTCCGGGCCGGCACCCGCAAGAACGAGGCGATGAAGCCGATCATCGATCAGCTGAACAACGAGGACATCCGCAACCTCGGCGCCTATTTCGCTTCGCTGCAGCCGGCGAAGTCACCGCCCGACGATAATCCGGAGCTGTCGAAGAAGGGCGCCGAAGCCGCCGCCGGTCGCCGCTGTGCCTCATGCCATCTCGACAGCTATGCCGGCACCAAGGGCGTGGCGCGGCTCGCCGGCCAGCGCGAGGAATATCTCGTCAAGGCGCTGCACGACTACAAGAGCGGACAACGCGTCGGCGGCAGCCAGGCTGCGATGACGGATGTTGCCTATCCGCTGAGCGACGAGGAGATCACGGCGCTGGCGCATTATCTGGCGCATTTGTAGTCGGGATGGTTGCCAAGACAAAGGCCGTCGTCCCGGACGCCGGTCCGGGACCCATACCGCGGAATCTATCGAGGGACTTCGCTCATCGTTGCCGCCTCATCGAGGCTACTTCCCCCGCTGTGCCTCGTAAACCTTGAGCTGGGTATAGGCGATGCGCAGCCGCGGCACCGGGACCTTGGCCGCATCGGCGCGGGCGACGAGATCGCCGATGACGTGATCGGCCTCGACCGGCAGGCCGGCGCGCAGATCGCGGAACATCGAGGCGGTCATGGGGGAACCCTCCGCCGTGAGCATGCCGGAAACGCGCTGGAAGAAGGCGCCGGCCGGAGGGTAGCCTGCAGCCGCAGCGGTGGCGCTGCATTCATCGAGCATGCCGAGCAGGAAATCCTTGCCGCCCGGCGCGGTCAGGATCACGCCGACCGGCCCGCGCATCAAGGTGGTCGACGCCGCGAGCGAGGACAGGAAAACCCACTTCTCCCACATGTCCTGCATGATGTTCTCGCTGGCCGACGCATTGAAATTGCCGCGCTGGAAAATCTCGAAGATCGCGCGGACGCGCTCCGACGATCCGCCGTCGCGTTCGCCGAAGCTCAGCGACTGCATCGGCTGCAGCTGCACCACCTCGCGGCTCTCGTTCAAGGTCGCGGCGATGGCGCAGAGCCCGCCGAGCACGCGCGCGCGACCGAACCTGGCGTCGAGCACGTCGAGGTGCCTCATGCCGTTCAGCATCGGGATGATCGCGGTGTCAGGTCCCACCGCGGGTGCAAACGAGTCGATCGCGTCGTCGAGATCAAACGCCTTGCAGCTCAGCAGTACGACGTCGAAGTGCTGCTTCAAACCGTCCGCCTGCACCGTCTTCGGATTGGGCAAGGTGACGTCACCGGTCGGACTGCGGATCACGAGGCCGGCACTGGCGAGCTCAGCCGCGCGGCGCGGGCGGACCAGGAAGGTGACATCGGCACCGGACTGCAGCAGCCGGCCGCCGAAATAGCCGCCGATGGCACCGGCGCCGACGACGAGAATACGCATGGGTGGATCCCTCTGTGAGCGGGCCGCATCATGCAGAAGCGAGTGACGAATGGCGAGCAGCGAATGGGAATAGGCTCCATTCCCTATTCGCTACTCCCTATTCGCCATTCGCCTCTACCATTTCTCGCCGAACGGCCGGATCTCCATTTCGAAGGTCCAGGCGCTCTTCGGCTGCTGGTAGAGCTGCCAATAGGCACCGGCGACCGACGCCGGCGGCATCAGCAGGTCCGGATTGTCCAGCGCCTCCTGACCCCAGAGCTGGGCGCGGCGCTCGCGGACCCATGCGGTATCGACGCCGGAATCGATGATGAGATGGGCGACATGGATGTTCTGCGGCATCAGTTCGCGCGCCATCGCCTGCGCCACGGCGCGCAGTCCGAACTTGGCCGAAGCGAAGGCGGCATAGCCGGAGCCGCCGCGCAGCGACGCGGTCGCGCCGGTGAAGAAGATCTTGCCGCCGCCGCGGGGCAGCATCAGCCGGGCGGCCTCGCGCCCGGTGACGAAGCCGGCCCAGCACGCCATCTCCCAGACCTTGCGGAACACCCGGTCCGTCGTCTCGAGGATCGGGAAGTTCACGTTGGCGCCGACGTTGAAGATCACGACCTCGAGCGGCGCATGCCTGTCGGCGTCATTGAGGAAGGCGGTGGTCTCGTCCTCCTTGCGGGCATCGAGCGAGCGCGCCACGATCCGCCCGCCGGCGGCCTCGACCTCCGCGACCAGCGGCGCGAGCTTGTCGCCATTGCGGCGGCCGGCGAACACCGTGAAGCCTTCCGACGCGAACTTCTTGACGATCTCGGCGCCGATGTAGTCGCCGGCCCCGACGACCGCGACGGTGGCGTTGCGCTGTTGCATGCTTTGTCTCCCGATCTCACTTCAGCGTCATTGCGAGGAGCCCCGGGTCTCGCCTATGGCGAGCCCGTCGGGCCGTGCTTCGAGTGGACCCGTCGGCTCGCGATGATGGCGATCACTTGCCCAGGATATATTCCTCGACGTCGCGCAACTGCTCCTTGCCGAAGAACATCTCGTTGCCGACGAAGAAGGTGGGCGAACCGAATGCGCCGCGCTCGACGGCGGCTTGCGTGTTCTCCACGAGCTTCGCCTTGACCTCGGGCTCCTGGGCGCGCGCGAACAGCTTGGCTCCGTCAAGCCCGGAGGATGTGATCGCAGCAATCGCGATCTCGGGATCGTCCATCTTTTTCGGCTCGCGCCACATGTGGTGGAACGCCGCGTCGACATAGGCCTCGAACACGCCTTCGATCTGGGCGGCGATGGCCGCGCGCATCAGGTTCAGCGTATTCACCGGGAAGTATGGATTCCAGACCCAGGGCTGCACGTGGTAGCGCTTGAGGAAACGCTGCGTCTCGACCTCGTGGAACTCACGCTTGTTCCTGACGCCGGCGAGCGACTCGGCGGGCGACTTGTTGTTGGTCGCCTTGAAGATGCCGCCGAGCAGCACCGGGACATAGTAGAACTGGACGCCGATCCGCTGCACGATCGCCGGGATCGCCTCGTGGCTCAGATAGGCGTTGGGACTGCCGAAGTCGAACATGAATTCTGGCGCTGGACGGCTCATGGGCGGTCTCCTCGGTTTTTCACATTGTGGTCCAGCGCAGCAGCCCCGTCCAGGGTTTTATGACGGTCATCATATTCCAGCGGCCGGGAGGCGTCGGGAGTGCATCAGATCATCCTGTGCACCGTCCGCTTGCGCCAGACCACGAGATAATAGCTCATCTGCAGCAGCATCATCGCGGCGAATGTGATGGGATAGGCGAGCCAGACGCCGTCGAGTCCGATGCTGCGGCTGAGCCAGGTGGCAGCCGGCACCTCGATCGCGGCGATCGCAAACGCCGAGATCGCCAGCGGCATCCACACCGTCCCGGAGGCGCGCATCGCCGACGAGAACGTGATGGATATGCCGAACAGCACCGAGCTCCACAGCACGATGTGCAGCGAATGCTGCGCCACCTCGATGACGGCTGGGTCGGTGATGAAGAAGCCCATCAGCACCCGTGAGAACAGATAGCCGATCGCGACGAGGCCGCCGGTCAGCACGACATTCATCTCGATGCCGGTCCGCACGATGTCGCCGATCTGCCCGGCCTGGCCGCGGCCGATCGCCTGGGCGCCGAAGATCGAGACCGAGATCGCGATCGACAGCGCCGGAAACTGCACGTAGCCGAGCACCTGGTTGACCGCGCCATAGGCCGCCGTCGCGTCCGAGCCGAAGCCGTTGACGAGGCCGATCAGCACCATCTCTGCCAAGGACATCACGATCATGCCGATCGCGGCGGGGATGCCCAGCCGCAGCACCGCCCGCAGCAGTTTCGTGTCCGGCAGCATGCCCCGCAGGAGTGCCGTATCGATCGCCAACGGGTGCTTGCGCCGGCGCAGATGGAGATGGAGCCAGGCCAGCGTCGTCAGCGTCGAGATTGCCGAGGCCCAGGCCGCGCTGGCGACGCCGAGCACGGGCGCGCCGAGCCATCCGCGGATGAACACCGGCGTCAGCACCAGCCCGAGCGTGGTCGATGCGGCGAGCGAGGCCAGCGGCGTCACGGTGTCGCCGACGCCGCGCATCTGTGACGACAGCAGGATGTAGGCGAAGGTCAGCGGCATCGTGATCATCATGATGCGGGCATAGCCCGCGGCGGCATCGAGGATGTTGGCGGGCGTGGCGAGCGCGGTCAGCAATTCGCGGCTGAACACGCCGCCCAGCACCGCGATCAGGCCGCCGAGCAGCAGCGCGATGCTCAGGGTCGTGCCGGCGATCTGCTTCACCTTGGCCGGCTCGCCGGCGCCCCAGGCCTGTCCGATCAGGACGCCCGCGCCCGAGCCGAGGCCCATGACGAAGGAGACGAAGAAGAACATCGCCGGGAAGAACACCGAGACGGCGGCGAGCGCGTCGACGCCGATCATCTGGCCGAGATAGACATTGTTGATGGTGCCGAACAGCGATTGCAGGATGTTGCTCAGCATCATCGGAACGACGAACATCAGGAACGGCTTGCGCAGCGAGGCGGTTGGCGGCGACACGGCATGGTTCTCCGTCGACCGCCCTTCGTTCGAGGCACGGCCGTGTTGCGAGGAATGGAAGCGAGAGCCGCCGCGAGCGGCCGCTCTCGTTGACTGTCGAAATCAGCCGATCTCACTCGGCCCTGTGGCGATGCGCGAGCGCCACTGCATGGTCGCGGATGTCGGGCGGCCAGTCCGCGATCAAGCCGGCGAAGCGGGCGAGATCGCCGGCGAACAGCGCGCGGGACGCCTCCTCGAACTGTGGCAGGTTGCTGCCGATCCCCGACATGAAATGATAGGCCGCGTCGCGCGCCTCGCGGGCGCGGTCGCTGTCGCCGTTGGCGCGGCGGGCTTCGTGGACCAGCTTGCGCAGGGCGACCGAGGCGCCGCCCGGCTGCGCATTGAGCCATTCCCAGTGCTGCGGCAGCAACGTGACCTCGCGGGCCACGACCCCGAGCTTTGGCCGGCCGCGGCCGCGCGGCCCGGTCGGCGGCTGGTCTGCGACCACGCCGGCGTCGACCGGCAGGCGGGCCAGGATCTCCCGGTCGCTGCCGCGCAGATCGATGTCGATCGGCTGCCCGGTGCGGTCGTTGAAGATCACGATCGGCTCGGTGTTCGGCGCGGCGTGTTTCAGCACCAGCGCCACCTTGGGCAGGGGCCCGGCGGCGATCCGGGTCTGGCCGGCAAATGCGGTGAAAGTGTCCATGGCTTGGTCCCTTTGATGCGCTTAATAAGACCCGGGCGAAATTAAAGTCAATATTACCCGGATAATTATTGTGGCCCTCCTCCAGTGCCGAGGACGCCTCGCCGAACCCGTCCTGTCCTGCTACGGAACGGCGCCCGCCACTCGATCCGTCCCTGGGAACCCCATGCTCACCGTTCACCACCTCAACAATTCCCGCTCGCAACGCGTGCTCTGGCTGCTCGAGGAGCTCGGCGTCCCCTACGAGATCATCCGCTACGAGCGCCAGCCCGACATGCGCGCGCCCAAGGAGCTGCGCGCCATTCATCCGCTCGGCAAGTCGCCCGTGATTACCGACAACGGCAACACGGTCGCGGAGTCCGGCGCGATCGTCGAATATCTGATCGAGACCTATGGCAATGGCCGCCTGATCCCGCCGCCGAAGACGCCGGAGCGGCTGCGCTATTCGTACTGGCTGCACTATGCAGAGGGCTCGGCGATGCCGCTGCTGCTGCTGAAGCTGCTGTTCAACATCATGCCGAAGCGCGCGCCGGCGCTGCTGCGTCCGATCGTGCGCAAGGTGTCGAACCAGGCGCTGACCACGCTGGTCAATCCGCAGCTCAAGCAGCACATGGCGTTCTGGGAAAGCGAGCTGCAGAAGAGCGAGTGGTTTGCCGGCGAGGCCTTCACCGCGGCCGACATCCAGATGAGCTTCCCGCTGCAGGCGGCGGCATCGCGCGGCGGTCTGGAGCAGGGCCATCCGCGGGCGATGGATTTCCTCGCCCGCATCGAGGCACGGCCGGCCTACAAGATCGCGCTGGAGAAGGGCGGGCCCTACGAGGTCGGCCGCTGAGCCCCGGCTCTATTTCGATTGCGCGGCGGTGGCTTCCGTCGCCGCGATCACCTCGCGCACCAGCCGCGCGACGCCCTTGATGTCGCCGTCCGGGTCGATGGAATCACCGAGCCTGGCCACCACCATGCGCTGGCTCGGCATGATCACGAGCCGCTGGCCGAGCAGGCCAAAGGCGAAGAACGCATCCGCCGGAATGCCGGCGCGCGCCCGTCCCAGCGCGTGAACGTGCTGGCTGCGGTTGGTCCACAATCCCGCGCCATAGTCGGTGTCCAGCGTGGGGGTCGCTGACATCGCCACCCAGCCCTCGGGCAGGATGCGCTTGTCCCCGGCGACGCCGTCGCCGAGATAGAGCAGCCCCAGCTTCGCCCAGTCCCGCGCGCTCGCCAGCATGTTGCCGTAACCTTGCAGCGTGCCGGTGCCGTCGAACTGCAGCGTCGCGCTGCGCATGCCGAGCGGATGGAACAGCTCGCGCCACGCGAATTCGATCGCCTGCTCGGGGCCGCCGGCGGCGTCGCGGATGATGCGCGCCAGGATCTGGGTGCTCGCGCTCGAATAGGCCCAGCGCTGGCCGGGCGGCGCGATCAGCGGCGCATGCACCGCGAACGCCGCCATGTCGCGGTGGATGTCCATCTGGCTCGACGGATCGAAGCCGGAATTGGTCTCGTCCAGCGCCAGGCCTGATGTCATGCGCATCAACTGCTCGATGGTGATGTCATGGCGCGGATCTCCGGCCCCGCGCCATTCCGCGACCGGCGCCGGGATCGACGGGCTCAGTCTGCCTTGCCGGGTGAGGATGCCCAGCAGCGCATTGGTGACCGTCTTGGTCATCGAGAAGCCCATGAGCGGGGTATCGACGCCGATGTTCGGCGCATAGCGTTCCGCGATCAGGCGACCGTCCTTGACGACGACGATCGCCTTGGTGCGGCGGAATGGCGGGCTGGCCGGCTCCTCGAAGGCGTGATCGAGCGCCGCCTTCAGCGCGGGATCGCTGGGCTCCACCGCAGCGTCTTCGGCGAAGTCGGGCAAGGCGGGAGCAGGCGCAGCGGCGCGCAGCGCAGCGACGTCGGTGTGGGGCACGTAAGGCGGCTTCTGACCCTGAAGCGCCACGCAACCGAGACCATCGTGATACGAGGCCCGGGTGGCGTGCAGGCCGAGCAGCGACACCTCCACCATGCGCATGTCGGGCTCCACCCGGTAGCGCATCACGGCCCGCAACCGGCGCAGACCGGGCCGTTCCATGGTCTCCGCAAACACCGTCTGCGGATCGAGGCCGGAGACGTAGGTCTTGGCGCAGATCATCTCGGCGACCACGGTGGTCGCGACGCGCAGCGCCCGGTCAGGCCGATAGGTGAGCCATCCCGCCACCAGCAGGGCCGCAAACACCAACAGACCGACCACGAATCTTCGCAAATGCACCAGAACGTCCGACGCCGTCTCGCGGGCGAGCCTCGCTGCGCCCTGGTATGCTTCTAACGCGCCTCGGTCACCACGCCAACGGAGGGAAGCTGGTGCAGGGCCCCGCCGGGCGGCGGCAAATCGTCATCCGGGCCACGATCTCCTCCTATCGGCCAGGAACCGGGCGCCTCAGCGCCCGGCTGCGGTGGCGCCCTTGCTGCGCGGATCCGGCGCTCCGACGAATCCATCCGGCGTCACCAGGATGGAGTTGGCCGAGGTCCGTCCCATCGGCTCCTCGATCTTGTGGCCGCGGGCGCGCAGACCGGCGAGCACGTCATCGGCAAAACCCTTCTCGATCCGAACCTCGTCGGGCATCCATTGGTGATGCAGGCGAGGCGCGGCGACGGCCTGGCGGACGTCGATCCGATAGTCGAGCACGTTGACGATCACCTGCAGCACGGTCGAGATGATGCGGCTGCCGCCCGGCGAGCCGGTGACCAGCACGGGCTTGCCGTCCTTCAGCACGATGGTCGGCGACATCGAGGACAGCGGCCGCTTGCCGGGGCCGGGCAGATTGGCCTCGAAGCCGACCAGGCCGAAGGCGTTGGAGGCGCCGGGCGCGGCGGTGAAATCGTCGAGCTCGTTGTTGAGCAGCACGCCGGTGCCGTCGGCGACGAGGCCGACGCCATAGGGGAAGTTCAGCGTGTAGGTGTTGCTGACGGCATTGCCGTCATTGTCGACCACCGAAAAATGCGTGGTGTTGCTGCCCTCGCGCAACGGCTTGGTGTTGAGAACGTCGCCGGCGCTGGTGGCGTGCGCGGGATCGATGCCGGCGCGCTGGCGCGTGGCATAGTCCTTCGACAGCATCGCGCGCACCGGCGCGTCGACGAAGGCGGGGTCGCCGAGATAGCGCGCACGGTCGGCATAGGCGCGCTTCATCGCCTCGATCAGCAGATGCAGCGATGCGGGCGAGCCCTGCTTCAGCTCGGCGAGCGGAAAGCCCTCGAGGATGTTCAGCATCTCGACCAGCACGGTGCCGCCCGACGACGGCAGCGGCATCGACACGATGTCATAGCCGCGATAGGTGCCGCGCACCGGCGTGCGCAGCACCGGCTGGTAGGATTTGAGATCGTCCGCCGTCATGATGCCGCCGGCATCCTGGATCGCCTTGGCGAGCTGGTCGGCGACCGGCCCTTCATAAAATCCGCGCGGCCCCTGCTCGGCGATGGCGGTGAGCGTCGCCGCCAGATCGCGCTGGATCAGCCGGTCTCCGTCCTTCAGCACGGTGCCATCGGGCCGCATGAAGATCGCGGCCGACGATTTCCATTTCGCCAGCCGCGGCGCCATCATCGGCAGCGTCACGGCGACGTCGTCGGCGACGGGGATGCCGTCGCGTGCCAGCACGATCGCCGGCTGCAGCACCTGCGCCAGCGTGAATTTGCCCGAGCCGTATTTCTCCAGCGCCAGCGCGAGACCCGCCACCGATCCGGGGACGCCGATCGACAGCGCCGAATCGCGCGACTTGGCGTTGTCGGGCTTGCCGTCGGCGCCGAGGAAGATGTCGCGCGTAATCGCGGCGGGACCGGTCTCGCGATAGTCGATCGCGATATCCTCGTTGGACTTGGCGATGTGGATGACCATGAAGCCGCCGCCGCCGATGTTGCCGGCAACCGGATAGGTGACGGCCATCGCAAAGCCGGTGGCAACGGCGGCATCGACCGCGTTGCCGCCGAGCGCGAGAATGCGCTGGCCGACTTCGGCTGCGATCCTCTCCTGTGCCACCACCATGCCATGGGCGGGCGGCTGCGCCGGCGCGGTGATACCGGGTGGCTGCGGGATATCGAAGGTTTGCGAATCCAGCGCCCGCGCGGGCAGGCAGCCGGCCAGCAACAGCATGAAACCCGCAAGGAGCCGTCGTCGATCAATCGTGAACGTGGTCATCGCAATTCTGCCGTTGCTGACATCCGCCTGGGATCGTCAGATGTTATAGGGCCGGGTCGCCGGCGTAAAACGCAACGCCGTGATCGTCGCGAGACGCGACGCTGGGATTGCAGAGGATTTTCGAATGGCCGTCATCACGATCGAGACCTCTGGCACTGCCGACGGCCGAATCTATCCCGGGCGCGCGGCCGTCGTCAGCTGGATCTTGTTCGATTGGGCGGCGCAGCCCTATTTCACGCTGATCACGACCTTCGTCTTCGCGCCCTATTTCGCGGCGCATGTCGCGCCGGACGCGGCGAGCGGCCAGGCGCTGTGGGGCTTTGCGACCGCCGCGGCCGGCATCGTCATCGCGCTGCTGTCACCGGTGTTCGGCGCCATCGCCGATGCCACCGGGCGCCGCAAGCCGTGGATCGCGGCGTTCGGCGCGCTGCTCGTGATCGGCGCCTCGCTGATGTGGATCGGGCGCCCCGGCGCGCCCGAGCTGATCCCGCCGCTGCTCGCGGCCTATGTGATCGCCACCATCGGCGTCGAGTTCGCCACCGTGTTCAACAACGCGATGATGCCGACCCTGGTGCCGCCGGAACGCATCGGCCGGCTATCCGGCACCGGATGGGCCACCGGTTATGTCGGCGGCATCCTCTCGCTCATCATCGTGCTCGGCTTTCTCGCCGCCAATCCCGACAGCGGCCGCACGCTGTTTGGATTCAAGCCGCTGTTCGGGCTCGATCCCGTGAGCCATGAAGGCGACCGCATCTCCGGTCCGCTCACGGGGCTCTGGTTCATCGTGTTCGTGCTGCCGATGTTCCTGTTCACACCGGACTTTCCGGCACGGCACCGGCTGGGCGCGGCCGTGCGCGAGGGGCTCGGTCAACTGAAGCAGACGCTGCGCAGCCTGCCGCAGCAGCGTGACGTTGCACTCTTTCTCCTCGCCAACATGATCTACACCGATGGGCTGGTGTCGCTGTTCGCTTTCGGCGGCATCTATGCCGCCGGCACATTCGGTTGGAACACGATCCAGATCGGCACCTTTGGCATCATCCTCGCCGCCGCCGGCACGTTCGGTGGCTGGCTCGGCGGCAAGCTGGATGATTTTCTCGGGCCGAAGCGTGTGATCGCCGGCAGCATGACGCTGCTGCTGCTCGCGATCGTCGCGATTCTCATGGTGAGCCGTGATTCGGTTCTGTTCATTCCGGTGACGCCGGCCGTGCCGGGCGGCCCGCTATTCGCCTCGCTGCCGGAGCGCGCCTATCTCCTGCTCGGCTGCGTCATCGGCGCCTGCGGCGCGCCGCTGCAGGCGGCCTCGCGCTCGCTGCTGATCCGCATGGTGCCGAAGGAGCGCGTCGCGCAGTATTTCGGCCTGTTCGCGCTCACCGGCAAGGTGACGTCGTTCATCGGGCCATTGCTGATCGGCACCATCACCGCGGTCACTGCGAGTCAGAAGGCCGGCATGGCGGTGCTGGTGCTGTTCTTCGCGACCGGATTGCTGTTGCTGGCGCGCGTGAGTTCAGATCGTCCTGCGGAGCGGGCTGCCTGAACTCTCTCCGGGGGCATTCCGGGGCGTCGCGCAGCAACGAACCCGGAATCTCGCGCCTCGGCTCCGGATTCCGGGGTCGCGCTGCGCGCGCCCCGGAACGACGGTGAAGGCGCTCAGTGCCGGAAGTGCCGGACGCCGGTGAGCACCATGGCGATGCCGTGCTCGTCGGCGGCCTTGATGACCTCGTCGTCGCGCACCGATCCGCCCGGCTGGATCACGGCGGTGGCACCGGCCTCGATGCAGGCCAGCATGCCGTCGGCGAACGGGAAGAACGCGTCGGAGGCGACCACCGAGCCCTTGGTCAGCGGCTCGGCGAGCTTGAGCGCGCTGGCCGCATCCAGCGCCTTGCGTGCGGCGATGCGCGCCGAATCCACCCGGCTCATCTGTCCGGCGCCGATGCCGACGGTCGCCGAATCCTTGGCGTAGACGATCGTGTTCGACTTGACATGCTTGGCGACGCGGAAGGCGAAGCGCAGGTCGCGCAGCTCGGCGTCGGTGGGGGCGCGCTTGGTCACCACCTTCAGCTCCATGTCATCGACGACGGCATTGTCGCGGCTCTGCACCAGCAGGCCGCCGGCCACGGTCTTGGCGGTGAGGCCGGCTTCGCGCGGATCGGGCAGGGCGCCGGCGAGCAGCAGCCGCAGGTTCTTGCGCGCTGCGATGATCGAGATCGCCTCGTCGGTGGCGTCGGGCGCGATGATCACCTCGGTGAAGATGCCGGTGATGGCGCGCGCGGTGGCGGCGTCGAGCTTGCGGTTCATCGCGATGATGCCGCCGAACGCCGAGGTCGAATCGCAGGCCAGCGCCTTCTGATAGGCGGTGACGAGATCGGGGCCTTCGGCGACGCCGCAGGGATTGGCGTGCTTGACGATGACGCAGGCCGCGGTGCGCGCCGGGTCGAACTCGGCGATGCACTCATAGGCCGCATCGGTGTCGTTGATGTTGTTGTAGGACAGCTCCTTGCCTTGGAGCTGGCGCGCGGTGGCGACGCCGGGACGGCGGCCGGGCAGCGCGTAGAACGCCGCATGCTGGTGCGGGTTCTCGCCATAGCGCAGCGACTGGATCAGCTTGCCGCCGAAGGCCCGGTAGTCGGGCGCGTCGTTCTGGATGGTGGCGGCGAACCAGTTGGAGATCGCAGCATCATAGGCGGCGGTGCGCGCATAGGCCTTGGCGGCAAGCCGGCGGCGCAGCAGCAAGGTGGTCGAGCCCTCGTGGCGCGCGAGGTCCTCGAGCACGGCCTCGTAGTCGTTGACGTCGACGACGACCGCGACATCCTCGTGGTTCTTCGAGGCCGCGCGGATCATCGCCGGGCCGCCGATATCGATGTTCTCGATGCAGTCGCTGAACGACGCGCCGCGCTCGGCGGTGGCCTCGAACGGATAGAGATTGACGACGAGGAGATCGATCGGCGCGATGTTGTGCGCCTTCATCGCCTCGGTGTGCTCGTCATTGCCGCGGATGGCGAGCAGGCCGCCATGCACCTTGGGATGCAGCGTCTTGACGCGACCGTCCATCATCTCGGGAAAGCCGGTGAGGTCGGAGACGTCCTTCACCTTCAGGCCGGCCTCGGCAATGGCCTTGGCGGTGCCGCCGGTGGAGATCAGTTCGACGCCGCGCGCGGCGAGCGCCAGCGCGAAATCGGCGAGGCGGGTCTTGTCGGAAACGGAGAGCAGAGCACGGCGAACGCGACGAAGCTGGTTTGTCATGGCAAAGAGTCCTGTTGAAGGAGTTCAATTTGCCCAGGCGCACGGCGGTCGATCCCGCGCTCCCCGATGGTGCTCCATCCAAAGTCGCCAGTCGCGCGAGAGCCGGCCTCATATCAGCTTTTGCCGATGGCGACAACGGGGAGGTGTGTGTGCTCGGGATCGATTGAGCGCTCATGTTGGCTCGAACGCGCGTCGCAGGCGGTGCCCTTACCTCGCCCCGCTTGCGGGGAGAGGTCGGATTGCATCGCCAGATGCAATCCGGGTGAGGGGGTACAGGTCTCGCCACGTGCACTTCCCGTGCGTCTGCCCCTCACCCGACCCTCTCCCCGTAAGAACGGGGAGAGGGAGCCTACTGTCCGTGCAGATATGGCGTGCATCTCGCAGCACGATTCGTCGGCTCATTCCTTGGCGCCGTACCGATCACAGCGGCAGTTCCGGCTCTTTCCGCGCGTTGCGGCGCCCGTTGGTCTCGGTCGGCGACGCCGACGAGCGGACGAAGCTCCAGCGGATCGACGGGGCCTGCTGCGCGTCCTGCCGGATCACCAGTTGGGTGGTGCGGCGCGGACCGTCATTGCCGGCGAGAAACACGCTGTCCTCGAGATCGACGCGGTCGTCGAACGTCTCGAACGTCCAGACCTCGCGATTGGGCAGCACCAGCATGGCGCCGCGGCCGTCGCTGAGCCGGCTGGCCTTGACGGCCGGGTGCAGGTGGAAGCGCAGCGCGTAGTCCGAGCCGCCGCCGCGAAGCCGCGCGCCCTGCGCCGGCGTCACGGTGTCCTCGCCGTCGAGCCGCGAGCCATCCTCGGCCGCCACCAGCACGCGGCGATGGATCAGGCCGAATTTCGCCGCGTAGCCATTGTGCGAGGTCGACAGCACGGTGCCGTCGGGCACGATCTCGCGGAAGTTCTCGACCCGCGTCGGACCCGACACGATCGGCGCGCCGTGCAGCAGGCGCTTCATCGCCGACATCTCGACGAAGGTGCAGGACGAGGTGTTGTGATAGGTCAGCGTCGAATGCGCCACCGTGCTGCGCGCGAAGGCACGCCAATTGTCGCGGCCAGTCGACGGCATGCCGCAATTGATCACGATGCGGCACGGTCCGGAGGACATCTCGAAGGCGAGGCAGCCGGCATGGGCCTCATGGCTCAGATGCGGTGGCGGCGGCGGACCGGTGTCGACGATGACCGTCATCGGTCCGGCGTCGAGCCGCTGGAAGCCGGAATGCGGCATGCTCGCCATCGGCGTGCCGTGGGTGTCGTCATAGGCGAGCAGTGTCGCCAGCAGGTCGGACGGGGTGCCGCCCATGCCGTTGAACAGCGCCATGTTGCCGTCGCCGTGCCGGAAGAAGCGCAGCATCGGCATCATGCGGTCGATGGCATTGAGCAGCGCCGGCGGCGGCGCGATGTTGCGGGCCGCAAACGTCTGCCGCAGCGGCAGCAGGTCGATCAAGAGCTCGATCAGCGCGCCCGGATTGCGCGAGACGTGGCCGCCATCGGGCAGGATCTGGCGCTGCAATTCGTCCGAGAGTTTCCGGGTCGCGCTGCGGATGTGTTTGGCCTGGTTGGCGAGGCACAGCGCCGCGTAGCACAGCGCAATCAGCACCTGCAGCCGCGGCGCGCCATCAGGAATGTCGATGGTCGAATAGCGCAGATAGCGGATCTCGCGGGTCAGCCCGCGCAGGTAGCGGCGGTAGAACTTGCCGTCGGAATCGGCCAGCACCAGTGGCGCCTGCGACAACAGCGAAATCACCCGTCGCGCCAGCACGTCGGCGCGCCGGCTCAGCGGATGGCGGCCGATCTGGTTGGTGATCCAGTCGTCGACCAAAGCGCGGGCGTTGGCGCGGGTCAGCGCGGTATCGGCTGCGCGCAGATGTCGCAGCCAGCCGAAGCCGAGCAGGGCCACCTCCCAGTCCTCGGACGGCGGCTCCAGGTCGAAGATCGAACGGCCGTGGCAGGTCACGATCTTGCCGGCGAAGACGAAGCGTCCGGCATAGATCTCGGCCGCCCGCGTCGCGTCCGACGTGCGCAGGTCATGCGGCGCAATGATGAGCCGGTCCGCGCGTCCTGGCCACAGCCCGGACACGGATACCGATACACCGCTGACGTTGGACATCAGGCTGCGCGCAAAGCGGCCCATCACCAGCGTCGATATGCGTCTGCGTTGAGCGGCGGACACGCCAAGCCTTGGATTCAGAGGGGGATTCGGTTGCGCATCCTTCATAGATCGCAACTGCCGCCGATACACCATTTTTGGCCCCGGTGCAGCACCATCGCGGGACCAGAATCTGGTGCAAAATCAGGATATAAACGGACTAACGCAACGCCGACGCCCTCAAAGCGCGGCCGGCGCAGAGCGCACACGATGACACGCTCACGGCCGCCGCTCCAGTCTCGCCGCATAAAAACCGTCGAGACCGCCAAGCCGCGGGTCCTGGTGCGGCAAATGGCAGGGCAGGGTGCGCAGGTCGCCAGCCGGCGTGACCAGCTCGGCCAGTCCCGCCACCTCGCCGGGGCTGACGGGGATGCGGCGCAGCTCGGTGCTTTCGGCGAGCACGCGCTCGACCACCTGCTCGCCCTCCTCGGGCTCCAGCGAACAGGTGCAGTAGACCAGGGTTCCGCCCGGCTTGAGCAGGCTGGCCGCCCTGGTCAGCAGCCGCGTCTGCAGGCCCGACAATGCGGTGATGTCGGCCTCGCTGCGCAACCAGCCGACGTCGGGATGGCGCCGGATCGTGCCGGTCGAGGTGCAGGGCGCATCGAGCAGCAGGCCGTCGAAGCCGCCGCCGTCGGCGGGCTGCCATTCGGCGGCATCGGCCACGACCGTCTCGGCCGCGAGCTGCAGCCGGGTCATGTTGTCCTTCAGCCGGTTCATCCGGGCCGGCGACCGGTCGACCGCGGTGACGCGGGCGCCGGCATGGGCGAGCTGGGCGGTCTTGCCGCCCGGCGCCGCGCAGAGGTCGGCGACGGCCTTGCCGCTGACATCGCCGAGCAGGCGCGCCGGCAGGGCGGCAGCGGCGTCCTGGACCCACCATTGTCCCTCGGCAAAGCCCGGCAGCACCGTCACCGAGCCATGCAGCACGGTGCGCACGGTGCCGGTCGGCAGCACCTCGCCGTGCAGCCGCGACGCCCATTGCGCCGGGTCCGACTTCACCGTGAGGTCGAGCGACGGCTCCTGGCCGAGCGCCGCGGCGATGTCCCTGGCGGTCGCTTCGCCGTAATGATCGATCCAGCGCTTGAGCAGCCAGGGCGCGATATCAAGCGGCTGACCGGTGGCATCGTCGAGCAGGCTGGCGCCCTCGCGGGCGCAGCGCCGCAGCACCGCGTTGACGAGTCCGGCATATTTCGCCGCGCGGCGGTCGGCCTGCACCAGGCGGACGGAAAGGTCGACGGCGGCGTGGTCGGGAACGTCCATCCAGAGGATCTGGGCGGCGCCGATCAGCAGCGCGCTCTGCGCCCGCGGCGCGTCGGTCGGCACGCCACGATCCAGCAGCCGCGACAGCACGTGGCCGAGCGTTCCGAGCCGCCGCAATGTCGTGGCGACCAGCCGGCGCATCAGCGCGCGGTCGCGGTCGGCGAGATGCTTCAGTCCGGGATGCGCGCCGGTTCCGTCGAGCTGATCGTCGAGGGTGCGATGCTTGTGCAGCACGCCGTCGACCACGTCGGCGGCGATGCGTCGTGCCGCCAGGCCTGGGACTTCGGAAGGGGTCGCAAAACGCGGCGGAGGCATGCCTGGGAATTACTCGCGAAAGAAGAAAGGCAGTTCCGCGACCATCGGGTGCATGCCATCAGCTTGCGGGTCCTCTGTCACCGGAATATGCCAAATGTAAGAATCGGCTCCGCTTTTTTTAGACCTGTTTTCCCCGGCGTGCTCACACGATCTGATGATGTCGGGAAGGATCCGGTGCAACGGTGGAATGGTACGATGAGCAACGAACCCAACAACGAGCGCAAGCCCGCATTGTCGGTGGTCGCCAGCAACGACAATCCGCGCAAGCCGCTCACTCCGGCCGCGCAGCGTGCGCTGGCCGAGGCGGAGGAGCGGCGTCGTCTCGCGGCCGAGCAGGCGACGCCGATGCCGAGGGAGCTGCAGGGTCCGAAGGGACCGGAGCCGACCCGCTACGGCGACTGGGAGAAAAAGGGAATCATCTCGGACTTCTGATACATCCGCCGGGCGCGCGCCGTCAGGCATGGTGATGGCGCGGGGGACGGAGAATCAGTTCGGCCGCTTCGGCTTCAGCGGGTCACGACCACCGTGGTGCCGATCGACACGCGCTCGTAGAGGTCGGTGATATCGCTGTTCAGCATGCGGATGCAGCCGTAGGAGACGTAGCCGCCGACCGAGTTCGGCACATTGGTGCCGTGGATGGCATATTCGCCGCCCGCGAGCGTCATGGCGGCGACGCCCATCGGATTCTGCGGCGAGCCACCGGGGATCACGTCGGGGATGTTGGGCTTGTCGCGCTTGACGTCGGCCGGCGGCGCCCAGGCCGGATTCCTGTACTTGCCGTCGATCTTGGTGGTGCCGGCCCATTGCCGACCGGCCTTGCCGACGCCGACCGTGTAGCGCATGGCGTGGCTGCCATCGAGCACGAGGTAGAGCTTGCGCTCGCCGGTCTTCACCACGATCGTGCCGGGCGAATAGTCGCCGGCGATGCTGACCAGCTCGGGACGGGCGGACGCAGAGTCGGCCGTCGTGACCATGGCTCCGACCACCGACGCGGCCATCATCGCCGCCTTCACGGCCGGCCCGATCGCTCCAATCGGCCTCGCCATTCCTCTTCGCCCCATCGCTGCGACCTCCGCTCTTGCGGGAGCACTCGGATGGCTGGAGGAAATGAAAACTTCTTCTGCAAGTAAATGACCTGAAAACAACACTCGGCCGGAATCCGGCCCGCAACACGGATTCGCCGGCGGGGCCAGCGGAGCGAACCCGGCCGGGCACGTGCAATCTATTTGAGGCGGGTGATCGCCGACAGCGCCCGGACGGCGAATGTGCGCGGATGATCGTGGATGTAGTCGGACGTCGCCTGGCGGACGTAGTCGTGCTGGCGCACGTTCGATCCGATGGCCCACAGGGCTGCGGCCGCAACCACCATCCGGCCGCGCTGGGCCGCGTCGTAGCGCTGCTCCAGCGTGTCGTAGATGTCCTTCGGACCGCCGACCATGGCCACCGTGAGACGGGCGGTGTCGAGCGCGATGAGCTCGGACTGATTGGTGATGGAGGCGAAGAAGTCGAGGATCATGCGCACATAGCGGCCGTCGCCTTCAGCGAACGAGGCGCCCCACAGCAGGTCCAGGTCGGTCGGGGTCCTGATCGTGATGTCCTCGAGCCGGGCGGGAGCGCTGCCGAACTGATCCTCCAGCGTGGCGTCGAGGGCGCTGGCGCCGAAACGGCCGCGAAACCTGCCAGCCTCAGCGGCATGTCCCGAGAGCCGGACCGCGGCCAGGAAGGCCGAAGCCGCCTTGCCGTCTCCCTCGGGCGGCGCCAGCCGATCGATCCAGTCCGGATGCAGCGCGAAGGACCGCGCCAACAGCCCGGTCACCGGCGGGTAGGCGGTCCAATCCCGCCCTTCCGACTTCAGGGTCGCGAACACGTGGACCAGGCCCTCGATGCGCGGATCCCGGTAGAAGAACGCGACCGAGGTCTTCAGTTCCGGCGACTGCGGCATGAGCTGCGCCGTCGAAGGACCGATCCCGCCCGCCAAAGCGAGGAGAACGCAGCCCAGCCGGGCCGCGTTCTCCAACCGTCTCCTGAGAGGTCCAGCGGACATGCGCTAGGCCTGCTTCTCCTTGCGGTTCTGCCGGTGCTGGACGAGATCATCGACCACGCCGGGATCGGCAAGGGTCGAGGTGTCGCCGAGCGCGCCCGGCTCGTCCTCGGCGATCTTGCGCAGGATGCGGCGCATGATCTTGCCGGAGCGGGTCTTGGGCAGGCCGGGGGCGAACTGGATCTGGTCGGGCGAGGCGATCGGGCCGATCTCCTTGCGCACCCAGGCGACGAGCTCCTTGCGCAGCTCCTCGCTCGGCTGCTCGCCGGCCATCAGGGTGACATAGGCGTAGATGCCCTGGCCCTTGATGTCGTGCGGATAGCCGACCACGGCCGCTTCCGAGACCTTGGCGTGCGCGACCAGCGCGCTCTCCACCTCGGCGGTGCCCATGCGGTGGCCGGAGACGTTGATGACGTCATCGACGCGGCCGGTGATCCAGTAATAGCCATCGGCGTCGCGGCGGCAGCCGTCGCCGGTGAAGTACTTGCCCTTGTAGGTCGAGAAGTAGGTCATCTCGAACCGGGCGTGATCGCCATACACCGTGCGCATCTGGCCCGGCCAGGAGCGGGTGAGGCAGAGATTGCCCTCGGTCGCGCCTTCCAGCGTCTTGCCATCGGCATCGACGATCTCCGGCACGACGCCGAAGAACGGCCGCGTCGCCGAGCCCGGCTTGAGCTTGGTCGCGCCCGGCAGCGGCGTGATCAGGATGCCGCCGGTCTCGGTCTGCCACCAGGTGTCGACGATCGGGCAGCGGTCGTCGCCGACGACGCGGTGATACCACTCCCAGGCTTCCGGATTGATCGGCTCGCCGACCGAGCCGAGCAGGCGCAGAGACGCGCGCGAGGTCTTCTTCACCGGCGCGTCGCCGCCCTGCATCAGCGCGCGGATCGCGGTCGGCGCGGTGTAGAAGATGTTGACCTTGTGCTTGTCGATGACGTTCCAGAACCGCGAATTGTCCGGATAGTTCGGCACGCCTTCGAACATCAGCGAGATGGCGCCGTTGGCCAGCGGTCCATAGAGAATGTAGCTGTGGCCGGTGACCCAGCCGACGTCGGCGGTGCACCAGTAGACGTCGCCCTCGTGATAGTCGAACACGTATTGGTGCGTCATCGCGGCGTAGACGAGATAGCCGCCGGTGGTGTGCAGCACGCCCTTGGGCTGGCCGGTCGAGCCCGAGGTGTAGAGGATGAACAGCGGATCCTCCGCATTCATCGGCTCGCACGGGCATTCGGTGGTCACCATCTCCGCAGCCTCGTGGTACCAGAGGTCGCGGCTCGGATTCATCTCGATCTTGCCGCCGGTGCGCTTGACCACGACGACCCAGTCGACATTGTCGACCTTGTTCAGCGCCGCGTCGACATTGGCCTTGAGCGGCACCTTGCGGCCGCCGCGCAGGCCCTCGTCGGCGGTGATGATGATCTTGGAATCGCAGTCCTTGATGCGCTGGGCCAGCGAGTCCGGCGAGAAGCCGGCGAACACCACCGAGTGGATGGCGCCGATGCGGGCGCAGGCCAGCATCGCATAGGCGGCCTCCGGGATCATCGGCAGATAGATGGTGACGCGGTCGCCCTTCTTGACGTTGCGGTTTCGCAGGATGTTGGCCATCCGGCACACCTCGTCGTGCAGCTCGCGATAGGTGATGTGCTTGGACTGCGAGGGGTCGTCGCCTTCCCAGATGATCGCGGTCTGGTCGCCGCGGGTGGCGAGATGGCGGTCGACGCAGTTGTAGGCGGCGTTGAGGACGCCGTCCTCGAACCATTTGATCGAGATGTTGCCGGGGGCGTAGGAGACGTTCTCGATCTTCGTCGGTGCCTTGACCCAGTCGACGCGCCTGGCCTGCTCGGCCCAGAAGCCGTTGGGGTCCTTGATCGAGCGCGCGTACATCTCCTGGTACTTCGCGTCGTCGACAAAGGCGCGTTTCGCCCATTCGGCCGGAACGTCGTAGATCTTCTCGGACATTTCACACCCTCCACATGCGGCCCGCCGTGGTCCGGCGCAGGCCATCGTTGTTCCCACTATGCGTCCGCGTAACCGGCGGCGACAAGGCAAGACAAGTAGGACCTTCGGCGGGGAGGCGGTCTGCGCAGGATCAAAGAATTGTGCGCGGAGGTTGAGCGCGCCGGTCACACTTCGGAGGTCGCTACAGTCTGCAGCATCAAGGTTACCCGGAATCGGGGCGCGCACCGGTATTTTGCAACCGTTCTGCCCAAAATTAGGGACTCGCTATCTGGCCCGTCTCGCCCTAAATCGCCTTGAAGCTGTGGATAACCCGGCCGGAACCAAACCGGACTCCGGGGCATTGAGCGGATGAAAACGACGGCAGGGCGTCTAAAGCAATGATGGACCAGCAGAATTTCGAGAGCCCGCGGGTCGGCCCGGCCGATGCCGATGTCGCGCTCGCGAAGGCGCTGGGCCAGTGGCCGCCCAAGCCGCCGCGCCGCAAGCTGACCTTGAAGGATCTCGCCCACGCCAAGACCGCCGACGCGCAAGGCAACGCCAAGACCTCGGTCGAGGAACTCGCCAGGCGCATCGGGCTGAAGCTCGGCGACCAGACCGCGCTGACCATCCGCCGCATCAGGCGGGGCAAGAGCTACACCTTCATCCGCGCCAACGGCACCCCGATCCGCCACGCCGGCACCATTCGCCGCCTGCATGCAATGGCGGTGCCGCCGGCCTATCGCGAGGTGCGCTACGCCCCCGATCCGAACCTGCATCTGCAGGCGGTGGGTGTCGACGCCGCCGGCCGGCTGCAATACCGCTATCACGCCGATTGGGAGAAGGTGCGCGAGCATCGCAAGGCGCATCGTCTCGCCAAGCTGGTCGGCGCGCTGCCGCGCATCCGCCGCGCGGTGTCGAAACATCTCGCCGGCGACGAGCCGACGCGCGAGTTCGCGCTGTCCGCCGTGATCGAGCTGATCGCGCGCACCGCGATCCGTCCCGGCAACGAGTCCTATGCGCGGCTGAACGGCACGCGCGGCGCCACCACATTGTTGAAGTCGAACGTCACGCTCGAGGATGACTCCCTGGTGCTGACCTTCAAGGCCAAGGGCGGCAAGGCGGTGCGCAAGGAATGCGACGCCGCCAAGCTGGTGCGGGCCGTCGGCATCCTGCGCGGCGTGCCTGGCCGCCGCATGTTCCAATACCGCGACGCCCAGGGCGTGGTGCGCGCGGTCTCGACCACCCAGGTCAACGCGTTCCTGCGCGAGATCGCCGGCATCAAGATCTCGCTGAAGGATTTCCGCACGCTGATGGCCTCGGCCGTCGCCCTGGAGACCTTGTCGCGAATCACGCCCGCGGCGAGCGCGCGCGGCCGCAAGAAGCAGATCCTGGAAGCGATCCGCGCCGCCGCCGACGAGCTCACCAACACGCCGGCGATCTGCCGCAAGAGCTACGTGCACGACACCATCGTCACGGCGTTCGAGGACGGCATCCTCGAACGCTTCGCCGCCACCATGAAGGGCCAGCGCTCGCAGACGCGGCGCGAGCAATTGCTGGCGCAAGTGGTGACGGCGGTCTCGGCCTGACGCCTCAAACGATCAAGCCTGGCACCGCGGCCCGATCTTCGCCGAGGCGAGGAAGCGCGCGATCGGGTCGAGCTGCTTGCACGCCGTCGCCGACGTCTTCACGGGCTGCGGATTGCGCTTGGCCGGCCGCAGCACAGCGGCTTTGCCGGACGCCTTCGCCCGGCGCGCCGGCGACCCGCTACGCCCTTCCGCCCGCACGGCCCGCGAGACCAGTGGCAGATAGACGTCCTCGTTGTACTCGATCGGCTGTGTCGCGAAGCTGCGATCCGTCTCGCTCAGCGTATCAACGCCCGGAATGGGCTCGCGGATCAGCGACGAGGTCGTGTCGCTCATGTCGCCGGGCGTCGCCGCGGCGAGCACCATCTTCGTTGCAAGCAAGCAGCAGATTATCACGAGGCAGAACCCCGCAATCCAGATCGTTCTGTTCACTGTAGGAAACCCCCGCCGATCGCGCCGGACAGTGCGGGACATCCCCTTCCCGCAGCCGGCGCCGTGCCGACCAATCAACCTTAAGAAAGTCTTACTCGCAATATTTTCGGCAGGTTCGGCCGGGCTCGGCTCGCATTGTAGTTAATGGCGGCGATGATCGGTCATCGGCCTCGGCCAATGACCGACAGAGAGCTGATCAGTTCGCAGCAGGCTGCGACATTGCGGCGCAGATCTCGTTCAATGAGTCGGCGAGACGATCTCGATCGCCGCAGGTTTCACGGATCACGTTAAATTATGCGCCGAAACTCGCTTCCGAACGCGGCGTAGCTCGGCCCGACACGACGCGAGAGCAACAGCGCTCTCCAACGCATCGATGTCGCAGTCGAACTCATCGTGCGGCGCTGCCGCCGTCTTCATTAGGGAGCTACCCATGTCCAAGCGCATTGCCTTCCTCGCTGCCGCCGCCTTCAGCGCGCTGTCGCTGACCTCGATCGTCGTCGCACCCGCGCACGCCGAGGAGAAGACCGTGATGGTCGGAGGCGCGGCGATGTACCCGTCGAAGAACATCGTGCAGAACGCGGTCAACTCGAAGGATCATACGACGCTGGTCGCCGCGGTGAAGGCCGCGGGCCTCGTGCAGACGCTGGAAGGCAAGGGACCGTTCACGGTGTTCGCGCCGACCAACACCGCGTTCGGCAAGCTGCCGGCCGGCACCGTCGACAGCCTCGTCAAGCCGGAGAACAAGGCGACGCTGACCAAGATCCTCACCTATCACGTCGTGCCCGGCAAGCTCGAGGCGTCCGACCTGAAGGACGGCCAGATGCTGAAGACGGTCGAGGGCGAGCAGCTCACGGTCAAGCGCGAGGGCAAGAACGTCATGATCGTCGACGCCAAGGGCGGCACCTCGATGGTCACGATCCCCAACGTGAACCAGTCGAACGGCGTCATCCACGTGGTCGACACTGTGCTGATGCCGGCGTCGTGAGGCCCGGCGCGACACCGGACACATCCGTTTCTTCCTCCTCCTCGCGGATGTGACCAGGAGCGAGCCGGGCCCACCCCGGCTCGCTTTTTTGTGAACGCCATAGTTTTCACGTATCGATTTGATCGGTGCCGGAGCGTAACGGGGCCCGCCGAGCCGGCGTATAATGACCGTGACGAATGCAAGCGACGGAGCCGACCGCCATGACGAGCGCCACCACCAGCGCCCCCTCGACCCTCGCGGCGACCGGGGGACCAGCAACTGGAGTCGCGACCAAGGTCATTCAGCCGGCCTGGGTGCGCGTCATGCATTGGATCAACGCCGTCGCGATGATCATGATGATCATGTCGGGCTGGCAGATCTACAACGCCTCGCCGCTGTTCGACTTCCGCTTCGACCGCAGCTTCACGCTCGGCGGCTGGCTCGGCGGCGCGCTGCTGTGGCACTTCGCGGCGATGTGGCTGCTGATGCTCAATGGCCTCGCTTATCTGGTGACCGGTCTCGCCACCGGCCGGTTCCGCCGCAAGCTGCTGCCGGTCTCGCCGGCGTCCGTCATCGCCGACCTCAAGGCCGCGCTGACCTTCAAGCTCGCCCATGACGACCTCACCGCCTACAACGCGGTGCAGAAGCTGCTCTATCTCGGCATCATCGGCGTCGGCATCGTCGTCGTGCTCACCGGCCTGTCGATGTGGAAGCCGGTCCAGCTGCACTGGCTGGTCAGCCTGTTCGGCGACTATCCGGCGGCGCGCTACGTCCATTTCGTCTGCATGGCGCTGATCTGCGCCTTCCTGGTGATCCATATCCTGCTCGCGCTGCTGGTGCCGAAGAGCCTGCGCGCGATGATCATCGGTCGCTGAGAGGAGAGAGTATCATGGCCAAGCGTCCGTTCCTCATTCCCGGCGTCGACAAGCGGCTCCTGATCAAGGACTCGCTCAAGGTGATGCCCGACCTCACCCGGCGCCGCTTCCTCACCGGCGGCGCCAGCCTGGGCGCGCTGACCCTGCTCACCGGCTGCGACGTCGTCGACAGTGACAGCGCCGAAGAGCTGCTCAAGAAGGTCTCCAAGTTCAACGACGCCGTGCAGTCCTGGATCTTCAACCCGGACGCGCTGGCGCCGACCTTTCCGGAGAGCGCAATTACAAAGCCGTTCCCGTTCAACGCCTACTACACGCTCGACGAGGCGCCGGAGATCGATGCCGCCGACTGGAAGCTCGAGGTGCGCGGCCTCGTCGACAACAAGAAGTCGTGGACGCTGGACGAGCTGCATGCGCTGCCGCAGGTCACGCAGATCACCCGCCACATCTGCGTCGAGGGCTGGAGCGCGATCGGCTCCTGGACCGGCACGCCGCTGCGCGATTTCCTCAAGCTGGTCGGCGCCGACACCCGCGCCAAATATGTCTGGTTCAATTGCGCCGATGCGCAAGGCTACAATTCGCCGCTGGACATGCGCACCGCGCTGCATCCGCAGACCCAGATGACCTTCAAATTCGCCGACCAGATCCTGCCGCGCGCCTATGGCTACCCGATGAAGATCCGCGTCCCCACCAAGCTCGGCTTCAAGAACCCGAAATACGTCGTCGCGATGGAAATCACCAACGACTACAAGGGCGGCTATTGGGAGGACCAGGGGTACAATTCGTTCAGCGGGAGCTGAGCGTCGGTCCGCTTGAGGCCGAGCTGCGCGCGACACACTCCGCTGTCGTCCCGGCGAACGCCGGGACCCATAACCACAGGGGGGTATGAGGCAGGCAACTGGCAGCCGCATCCCTCGATAGCTTCCGCGGTATGGGTCCCGGCGTTCGCCGGGACGACACCGTGAGCTAGGTGCGGTCGGAGCGCTTCAGCTTGCCTTGCATCGCCGCCATCACCGCGCCCAGCAGCAGCAGCGCGGCTGAAACGTTCAACGCGTAGGTCAGGCTTCCCATCGCATCGGTGATCGCGCCGACGGCGAAGGGTCCGAGCGTCTGGCCGACGCCGAACGAGATGGTCAGCGCGGCGATCGCGCCCGGCCAGGCGCTCTGCGGCAGGTTGAAGCGCACGAAGGCGGTGGTGGCCGTGGTCACGGTCGAAAAGGCGATGCCGAACACAGCGGCCGACAGCGTCAGCATGACAGGCGAATGGCTGAGCGAGGGCAGGGCGGCGCCGATCGCGTTGATGGTGAGGATGAGGGCGGTGGGCCAGCCGCCGCGGTCGAGCGCCAGCACGCGCCGCCACACCCAGGGCGTGGTGAAGCCGGCGAGGCCAATGAGACACCAGAAGCCTGATTGCGCCGCGGCGCCGCCGCCGAGATCGCGCACATACGCGATCATGAAGGTGAGATAGGCGATATAGCCGGCGCCGTAGAGGAAGTAGCCGAACAGATAGATCGCCATCGGCCGCAGCGAGACGCGGTCGGTGCGGGTCTCCGCCGTGGCGGCGTTCGCCGGGAGCCGCATCGCGAGCAGCGGCCCGATCAGCACCGCGCCGACCGCGGCGAGCACGGCCCATACGATCCACCATGAGCCGGGCCCGAAGGCCTGCAGCACGAAGGGGGCGATCAGGCCGGAGATGACGATGCCGAGCGGCGGCCCGGCATAGAACAGGCTCAGCACGAAGCTCGCCTGCGCCGGCCGCGCCAGGGCGACCCGCGCCGCCAGCGCGCCGCCGGCCACCAGCGCGACGCCGGCGCCGATGCCGGTCACGAGCCGCGCCAGGCTGAGCGCGATGAAGTCACCGGTCATGGCGCACACCACGAGCGAGGCCAGCGCCGCCAGCGTTCCGCCGCGCACTGCGGCCAGGCCGCCGTAGCGCCGGGCCAGCTGCGCGGCGATCAGCGCGCCGATGAGATAGCCGGCGGCGTTGACCGTGTTCATGAAGCCGGCCGCCGAGTATGACCAATGCAGGCTGTCCCGCATGTCCGGCAGCACCAGCGCGTAGGCGAAGCGGCCGATGCCGAGACCGATGATCGGACCCAGCGACAGCGTGAGGTTGGTCAACGCCGGGTGGGCCGGTGTCGGGTCGGATGGGGAGGCTGGCAAGACATGCTCCGGCGCGGCGATCGGCCGGCAATTCATGCTATTCGGCCGCGATTTTCGCGCACATTACCGCCCACCTCGCCGCGACAGAAGTGGTGCGCCGGCAATGGTGGCTTGCCAACGGCGCAGGAGGGCTTTAGCACTCCGCCGTTTTGAGAGATCCCGTCATTGCCGGGCGCCTGCTTTCGATCCGCTCGAGGCAGACCGGCAATCCAGCCATCCCAAGGATGGATGCCCGCGCAATGCCCCGGCATGACAAGCCCCGTGAGGACAACGACCATGGCGACCCAGAAGCTCCTTTTGCTGCCCGGCGACGGCATCGGCCCCGAAGTGATGGCCGAGGTGAAGCGCCTGATCGGCTGGCTCAACGCCAAGGGACTGGCCTCGTTCGAGACCGAGGACGGCCTGGTCGGCGGCGCCGCCTATGACGCTCATGGCGCCTCGATCTCCGAAGCCGACATGGACAAGGCCAAGGCGGCCGACGCCATCATCTTCGGCGCCGTCGGCGGTCCGAAATGGGATGGCGTTCCCTACGAGGTGCGTCCCGAGGCGGGCCTGCTCCGCCTGCGCAAGGATCTCGGCCTGTTCGCCAATCTGCGTCCCGCCGTGTGCTATCCGGCGCTCGCCGATGCCTCCAGCCTGAAGCGCGAGATCGTCGAGGGCCTCGACATCATGATCGTGCGCGAGCTCACCGGCGGCGTGTATTTCGGCGAGCCAAAGACCATCACCGATCTCGGAAACGGCCAGAAGCGCGCGATCGATACCCAGGTCTACGACACCTATGAGATCGAGCGCATCGCCCGCGTCGCCTTCGACCTCGCGCGCAAGCGCAAGAACAAGGTGACGTCGATGGAGAAGCGCAACGTCATGAAGTCTGGCGTGCTCTGGAACGAGGTCGTCACCGCGGTCCACAATCGCGAGTACAAGGACGTCACGCTCGAGCACCAGCTCGCCGATTCCGGCGGCATGAACCTGGTGAAATACCCGAAGATGTTCGACGTCATCGTCACCGACAATCTGTTCGGCGACATGCTGTCGGACATCGCGGCGATGCTGACCGGATCGCTCGGCATGCTGCCGTCCGCCTCGCTCGGCGAGGTCGACGCCAAGACCCACAAGCGCCGCGCGCTGTACGAGCCGGTGCACGGCTCGGCGCCGGATATCGCCGGCAAGGGTCTCGCCAACCCGATCGCGATGCTGACCTCGTTCGGCATGGCGCTGCGCTACTCCTTCGACATGGGCGCGCTCGCCGACAAGCTCGACGCCGCCATCGCCGCCGTGCTGGCCTCGGGTCTGCGCACCGCCGACATCAAGGCCGAGGGCTCGACGCCCGCTTCGACTACGCAGATGGGCGAGGCGATCATCAAGGAGCTGGAGAAGCTCGCGGCATAGTTGGAGCGAGTGCTCATTTCAGCCGGGCTCTCGCCACGCTGACAGTCTGCTCCCCTCCCCCTCGCGGGGAGGGGAGGGCACCGTCGTTGCTGATATAGCTCGATCAACTCATCAGCGCGGGCTCGAATCGCCGTCGCGCCCGGCGTAGCCCGCCTGCTCGTCGGGCAAATCAGTTTGTCGTTCGCGCGATCGACGTGGCCTCTCACGCTTGAGCGCACATTTTTCAGCCCGGATTCGGCTGCGTCGAAAGACTCATTTCGCCAGCGTCGTCAGATGCATCGCAAGATCCGTCCGCCGCGCGCCAAAGATTTCGCTTTCGTTTTTCCAGAATACATGTTTTCTCATCTCCATCCCGTCTCGCAGCGAGGGGCGTTTCGCGATCGTCACGAGGCGTGAGGCGGGGATGCGGTGGCCGCGAGGGCCCGCAACATGTCCTTTGGGCATGCGGACGAACGAGGCTCTTGCGGACGTGAAGCTGCGTGGTCCTGGCGCCCCGATGCTGGCGCCAAGTCGGAAGGGCGATGATCCCGACGACGACGGTGGCTAACAGGCCGGACACCGGGGAGAGCGCAGAGTAAGCGTGAAAACCATCGCGCAGGGAAGGCCGGGTCGGTCCGGCTGTACCTGTGGTTCCTGCCCCGTGCATTCTTTCCGCACGGGGGCCACGGGCCTCAGCCGAGGCTCGGCCTTCCCTGCGCCCTCGCCTCGGAAGAGGGCGGAATTGATCGCAACGCTCGGACGCGAAAGCGGGCGCGAGGATGAATCATCGTGCCAAAAATTCGGTTGTCGTCCGCGCGAAGGCGGGGAGCCATCCTTGCCGACGCCGATGCGAGGCACGCTGGAGCGACGCGATGATGCGCCAACGGCCGCCGGTGGCGATGGATCCCGCGGTGGCTATGGATCCCGGCGTTCGCCGGGATGACACCGAACGGGAGGTGGTAGATGCGGGCTCGCGGATGGCGTTCAATGTGTCAGCCATGTCCCCGAACGCCCGTGAGCCATCTGTCCAACGGTCGCCAGCGGCGCATGACGGAGAGAGGTTCATGGCGACCACCCCGGAAACCAAAAAGGCCGGGCGGGGCCCGGCCTTGATCATCGGATGATGCTGCCGTCCTCAGTAGGGGATCGGAATCCGGGTCGGGTAGCCACCCAGATCGGACGGCGCCATCAGCGGCTGGCGGTCGATCGGGCGGTTCAGGTTCTCGCGGGCGAACGACGGATAGCCGACGGCCGGCGGGAAGGCGTAATCCGAGAACTTGCGGTCGCCGGGGAGAACCTCGGTGCCGCCGTCTAGGAAGGAGCGGCGGGTGATGTAGATGCGGGTGCGCGGGCCGGACTGGTAGGAGTAGTTCGGATTGCCGCTGCTATAGGTGGTCGTGACGCGGCGCTTGGCGGGAGCGGCATCGGCCGAGGTGACGGCAAGAGACGTGACGGCAAGACCGGTCGCGGCGATCACCGCCAAGGCCATGACCCGGGTCGCAGCAGAAAATTCAATCATCACGTCCTCTTCCTCGCGCCAAAAGGGGCGGGCGCTCGCCATGCGCATGATTTAGCTCGCACAATATCTGGGTCGGCTGTGGCATCACAAGGTCATTCCCGCGGCCGCACCGAAGATAAATTCCCGCTGTGGCGGGAAAGTTGCATCAAAATCCGTCACTTGGCTGCCGATGCGGACGCCCGAATGGGGCGCGGTCACGCCCAGCAACATCCGGACGCAGGCGGACATTCACAGCGCGCCGCGCAGCCTCGGATTGGCGGTCGACGTCACCCAATCGGCGCTGCCGGTGGCGACGGCGGGTTCGTCGCAGCCGCCGCGCCGCTGATCGGACCCCGTGAACAGCTGGCTCAGGGCCCGGTGCCGGTCGGGCGCCAGCAGGGTCAGCCGGTTGAGCATGCAGCCGACCATGGCGCGGCGCGCCGGTATCGTCACGCCCTGGCACGACCAGCCGGAGATCCGCAAGCTCGGCTCGGCGATGGTCTTGAGAAAGCCGAGGCAGGCCCCGGCGCCCTCGGGCGCCCCGGCCCGGCGCACCAGGCCGACTGGACCGAACCGGCTGTCGATCACGCCCGCGGTCTCGAGTTCGGAGGCGGTGCTGCGCCCCATCCGGACCGCGAGATCGGCCCGCGGATCACGCCTGGCATCGCGCTCCGATCCGAACCGGTAGACCTCGAGCTCGGCAGTCGGCCGATCGGCGGGCTCGCCCCAGCGCAGCACGTCCTTGCGGCCGCCTTCGGGGTGGGTGAGCACGGTATAGGTGGCGGTCCTGTCGGGCTGGTCGGTGAGGCGGAGCGAGAACGCCGGCACTGCGGCGTCGGCCAAGGTCCAGCCGGCGCGGCCGGGCGTGTCATCGCCGTGGTCGAGATGGTTCCAGCCGGCCACGCCGAGCATGGCGATCAGCGCCAGAGCCCCCACATAGGCGAACAGGCGCGCAAACGTGCCGCAGACCTCGTCCGCGAAGCTCTTGAGCCCTTGCAGGACGGACCCGGATCGGGGCACTGCGGCTGTTCTGGCCGAATTGGACTGCATCGAATGCGAGACGTCGTGGTAACGTTGTGTCAGGGACGTTTCTCGCATAGAAGCGCTGCCGCTTCGGTTTCCGCTGACATACGCGGCCGGCCTTATTTCTTCGGAGAGTGAACGATGGGTTACAAAGTCGCAGTGGTCGGCGCGACCGGCAATGTCGGACGGGAAATGCTCAATATTCTCGACGAGCGCCAATTCCCCGCCGACGAGGTCGTGGCGCTGGCCTCACGCCGCAGCGTCGGCGTCGAGGTGTCCTATGGCGACCGCACGCTGAAGGTCAAAGCGCTCGAGCACTACGATTTTGCCGATGTCGACATCTGCCTGATGTCGGCCGGTGGCTCGGTGTCGAAGGAGTGGTCGCCCAAGATCGGCGCCGCCGGCGCGGTCGTCATCGACAACTCGTCGGCCTGGCGCATGGATCCCGACGTGCCGCTGATCGTGCCGGAGGTGAATGCCGACGCCGCCGCCGGCTTCAACAAGAAGAACATCATCGCCAATCCGAACTGCTCGACCGCCCAGCTCGTGGTCGCGCTGAAGCCGCTGCATGACAAGGCGAAGATCACGCGCGTCGTGGTGTCGACCTATCAGTCGGTGTCCGGCGCCGGCAAGGATGCGATGGACGAATTGTTCTCGCAGACCAAGGCCGTCTACACCAATGATGAGCTGGTCAACAACAAGTTCCCCAAGCGCATCGCCTTCAACGTCATTCCGCAGATCGACGTCTTCATGGAAGACGGCTTTACCAAGGAAGAGTGGAAGATGATGGCGGAGACCAAGAAGATCCTCGATCCGAAGATCAAGCTGACCGCGACCTGCGTGCGCGTGCCGGTGTTCGTCGGCCACTCCGAAGCCGTCAACGTCGAGTTCGAGAATCCGATCAGCGCCGACGAGGCCCGCAACATCCTGCGCAACGCGCCGGGCTGTCTCGTGATCGACAAGCACGAGCCGGGCGGCTACGTGACGCCTTATGAGGCGGCCGGCGAGGACGCGACCTATATCAGCCGCATCCGCGAGGACGGCACGGTCGAGAACGGCCTCGCCTTCTGGTGCGTGTCCGACAATCTGCGCAAGGGCGCGGCGCTGAACGCGATCCAGATCGCGGAAGTGCTGATCAACCGCAAGCTGATCACCGCCAAGAAGAAGGCGGCCTAATAGACGCACGGTGCGCCGTCGCCCCGGTAAGCGTCATGGCCGTCGCATATGACAATGGAAGTCTGGGGATCGTCTGTCTCTAAGTCGTCATGGCCGGGCTTGTCCCGGCCATCCACGTCGTTCGGCATGTTGAGGACCACGTGGATGCCCGGGACAAGCCCGGGCATGACGGAGTCACTAATCAGAAGGGTCGTTCGCGGGCGAGACCTGGTGGGATGACCGAGCGGATTCGGGGTGGGGTCGAAATTGGCTGAGAGCAGCAAGACCGAGTCAGCGGCGCAAGCGCCCGTGCCTGCCAAGCACGCGCCGGGTCCGCTCGAGCGCGGGCTCGAAGGCTTCCTGTTCAAGAGCCGCTGGCTGATGGCGCCGTTCTATGTCGGCCTCGTCGTCAGCCTCGTCGTGCTGCTGTTCAAGTTCGTGCTGCTGCTGTGGGAGAATATCGTTCATCTGCCGTCCGCCAAGGAGAGCGACATCATCCTCGGCGTGCTCAGCTTGATCGACGTCTGCCTGACCGGCAATCTGGTGCTGATCGTGGTGTTCTCCGGCTATGAGAACTTCGTCTCGCGTATCGATCCCGGCGGCCATCCCGACTGGCCGGAATGGATGACCAAGGTCGACTTCGCCGGCCTGAAGCAGAAGCTGCTCGCCTCGATCGTCGCGATCTCGGCGATCCAGCTCTTGAAGGCGTTCATGAATCTCGACGCCGGCTACGACTCGACCAAGCTCGCCTGGCTGGTCGGCGTGCACATGACCTTCGTGGTGTCGACCCTGATGCTGGCGCTGTCGGACCGCTGGTCGGGCGACCATTGATGGGCGGCGAATAGCGAGGCGCGAATGGCGAATAGGGCAGGTGAGCTACTCGCTGTTCCCCCTTCGCTATTGGCCAGCGCGCGCGCTCTTGAATTCCTTGGTCGCCCTGTCCAGCACGAACAGCGATCCCTCGGCGACGCCGAAATAGGCGCCATGGAGCTGAAGGTCTCCCGCCTCGACGCGGCTGCGCACGAACGGGAAGGTCATCAGGTTCTCGAGGCTGCGGAACACCGCGGCCTTCTCGATCCGGGTGACGAAGTCCTGGAAACTCTCATGCGTGCGCTGCTCGACGACCTCGCCGGGCTTGATGAACATCGACATCCAGCGGCCGATGAAGTCGCCCGGCGACAGCGGCGCGGCCTTGTCGACGAAGGCGCGGATGCCGCCGCACTGGGCATGGCCGAGGATGACGATGTGCTTCACCTGCAGCACGGTGACGGCATATTCCAGCGCCGCCGACACGCCGTGCGCGTTGGCGTCCGGCTGATAGATCGGCACCAAGTTGGCGATGTTGCGCAGCACGAACAATTCGCCGGGGCCGACGTCGAAGATCACCTCGGGCGAGACGCGCGAGTCGCAGCAGCCGATCACCATCACTTCGGGCGACTGGCCGCGCTCCGAGAGCTCGAGGTAACGGCTCTGTTCGGTCGGCAGGCGTTGGGTCGTGAAGGCGCGATAGCCTTCGAGCAGACGTTGCGGAAACGAGATCATGGACCCTGCCTAAACACATGCGGCTTCCGGGAACAAGCCTTTCGGGCCGGCTCCCGAAATGGTATCGCGGGCCGCGCCGATAAACCAAGGGAAACGCCGAAATGATCCGCCCGCGCCGCAGTCTTTTGTTCATGCCCGGCTCCAATGCGCGCGCGCTGGAGAAGGGGCGGAACCTGCCGGCCGACGGGCTGATCCTCGATCTCGAGGATTCGGTGGCGCCGGACGCCAAGGCCGCCGCCCGCGACCAGATCGCCAAAGCGGTGGCGGCCGACGGCTACGGCAAGCGGGAACTGCTGATCCGGATCAACAGCCTGGATACGGCGTGGTGGAGCGACGACGTCGCCATGGCCGGACAGGCGGCGACCGACGGCATCCTGGTTCCCAAGGTGTCGACCGTCCAGGACCTCCGCCTGGTCACGGATCGTCTGGCCGAGGTCGGGGCTGATCCGGCGCTGAAGGTATGGGCGATGATCGAGACGGCGCGTGCCGTGCTCGATGCCGATCTGCTCGCGGCCACCGTGCACGAGGAAGGCTCGCGGCTCGCTGGCTTCGTGTTCGGGCCCAACGACATCTCGCGCGAGACCCGCATCCGCATGCTGCCGGGCCGCTCCACGATGCTGCCGATGATCAGCCACTGCATCCTGGCGACGCGCGCCCATGGGCTGGAGATTCTGGACGGGCCTTACAGCGATTTCGCCAACACCGACGGCTTCGCGCAGGAATGCATCCAGGCCCGCGATCTCGGCTTCGATGGCAAGACGCTGATCCATCCCGGCCAGATCGATGCGTGCAACGCGATCTTCACCCCGCCGGCCGACGAGGTCGCCGCGGCACGCAAGATCATTGCCGCGTTCGCGCTGCCGGAGAATGCCTCGCGCGGCGCCATCCAGATCGACGGCCGCATGGTCGAGCGGCTGCATGCCGAGATGGCGCGGCGCACGATCGCGATCGCCGACGCGATCGCGGCGGCGGCGAAGTAGGCGTCAGATGCGGCGGAGACTGAGGATGTAGTTGACGAGGTCGCCGCGCTGCTCGGCCGTCAGGATGACGTTCGGCATCGTCGGATGGCTGCTCTGCAGGAACACCTTGAGCGACAGCTCGGTCGTCGACGGCATGTTGGCGACCGCCACGAAATCGGGGGCGGTCGTGGTCTGGGCTCTCGCTCCGCTGGCGTCGATGGCGTGGCAGGTGCTGCACCAGGCCTCCGCCAGCTTGCGCCCCGCCTGCACGCTGTCGGCGGCCGGCGTTACGCCGCCGGCATTGTGCAGCCGGATCAGCAGCATCGCGCCGAGCGCGAGCAGGATCGCCGCGCCGACATGGAGCCAGGTGTTGCGGTGCAGATTCGGCAGGCTCATCGCGTAGCTCCGCTGGGCGGGAGGGAGATGGCGATCAGTGCTTGACCGCGGCGGCGCCCAGACGGTCGATGGTCGGGGCGTTGAGGCAGTACTCCTCGTAGTGCTCGGCGCTCGTGCCGGCGGCGAGATCGCGATGGCAGCGCGGCTTGTCCTTGCACATGGCGCAGACGCGCTCCATGTCGCGCAGCACCAGCGGCTCGGCGCGCCCCAGCGCGGCCTCGTCGATGCCGAGCGCCTTCAGCATCTGCGGCAGCTCGTCGGCGGCGTGCTCGCCTTGGCGGACCAGCTCGTCGAGATCGGCCGGCGTGACCTGCAGGTCCATCGCGATGCGCTCGAAATCGTCGCGGTCGAGCTGCCGGAGCTCGCTCAGCTCACGCCGGTGCCGGAGCCATTGCGCGAACGTATCGATCAGGAACTGAACCCGCGGATAGGGCTTGGCGTCTACGGTCATGACACGTCTCCGATGATTGACCGCAATCAATCACCGGGTGGACGCGCGGACGTTGCGGTAGATCAAGCAGCAAATCGGCCCTGCGCCGGCCGCAAAGCTGCGCGGCGACGGTCAGCGCGGGGCAAATCGCTCGGCTGCCCACGCATACAGGCTGCCGGGGATCGGCGCCTCGCCGCCGCGACCCTTCGGCGAGATGTGCAGGCCGATGATCTGGGGATCGGCGATCAACCCGGAGAAGTCGGACGGATCGAAGAACGCCTTCGGCTCGGCATGCACCGCGTAGAAGCTGCGCTTCGGCAGCGCATGGCGCAGCGAGCCATGGCGGCGGGCCAGCGCCGTCAGCGCGGCCGGGCCGAAGATGGCGACGCGGATGTCCGACAGGCGGTCGGAGCCGCCGCGCAGGCGGCGCAGCGCATAGGTGAGGCGGTGACGCAGCGACAGCCAGTTCGGCGTCAGCTCGTCCTGCGCCATCAGCGCGGTGAATTCGGCGACGATCGGATCCTCCGGCGGCAGGTAGAGCACGGAGTTGCCGAGCTGCCGCGGCCGCTCCCAGGCGAAGTAGGGCAGAGCCGGATCGATCTCGACCGGCCTGAGCAGCAGCACGTCGGCATCGAGCCAGAGGCCGGCGCGCTGTGCCATCAGCCGCATCCGGAAGAAGTCGCTGAACTGCAAGGTGGTCCAATCGCGCCAGCTGCCGTCGGGCTGCGGCGGCCTGAGACGTTCGGAGAATGCGTAAGGAAGGATCGCCTCGGCCTCGGCATTGCCGACCCCGTCGGGCAGGCCGGGCAGCGGATCGAAGCTGTAGACCGTGACCTTGTGGCCGGCCGCGAGCTGCGACCGCAGGCAGGTCTGGCGCAGCCGGTCGAGCGGCCCCCGCCAGAAGGTCACGACCTCGGGCACTACACGCGTCAACGGCGGACCTGCTGGGCTGCTCTCGAAACAAGGCCCCGGACGAGGTCCGGGGCCCGTGAACTCACCATCCCTCAGCGGGCCTCAGGCCCAGGCGCGCTCGGCCAGCTTGGCCTCATAGCTGTCGATCGAGGCCTTCTTTTCCAGCGTCAGGCCGATGTCGTCGAGCCCGTTGAGCAGGCAATGCTTGCGGAACGGGTCGATGTCAAACTTGACGGTGCCGCCGTCGGGGCCGCGGATCTCCTGCTTGGCGAGGTCGACCGTCAGGGTCGCGTTGGCACCACGCTCGGCGTCGTCGAACAGCTTGTCGAGATCGGCCTGCGACACGCGGATCGGCAGAATGCCGTTCTTGAAGCAGTTGTTGTAGAAGATGTCGCCGAACGAGGTCGAGATCACGCAGCGGATGCCGAAATCGAGCAGCGCCCAGGGGGCGTGCTCACGGCTCGAGCCGCAGCCGAAATTGTCGCCGGCGACCAGGATCTTGGCGTTGCGGTACGCCGGCTGGTTGAGCACGAAATCCGGGTTCTCGCTGCCGTCGTCCTTGTAGCGCTGCTCCGAGAACAGGCCCTTGCCGAGGCCGGTGCGCTTGATGGTCTTCAGGTACTGCTTGGGGATGATCATGTCGGTGTCGACATTGATGATCTTCAGCGGCGCGGCGACGCCTTCCAGCGTGGTGAACTTGTCCATCGGGGCACCTTCGAGAATACGGGCAGGCCGCTGTTTAGCCCGAACGGCAGGACGGATAAAGTCAAAATCCCGGTGCTATCGGCGGGATCGTCAGTCGACGGACGCCTCGATCGCCTCCATGTCGTCGTCGGACATTCCGAAATGATGGCCGATCTCGTGGATCAGGACATGGCGGACGATGTGGCCGAGGCTCTCGTCGTGCTCGGCCCAGTAGTCGAGGATCGGTCGGCGATAGAGCCAGATCATGTTGGGCAGGCGCGGCAGGTCGTCATTGCTGCGAAACGGCAGTCCCGTGCCCTGAAACAGGCCGAGCAGGTCGAACTCGCTTTCGGCCTGCATCTCGTCGAGCACCTCCTCGGTCGGAAAGTCGTCGACCCGGATGACGACGCCCTCGCACATCCTGCGAAAATGCTCGGGCAGACGCTCGAACATCTCGTGCGCCATGACTTCCATGTCGGCGAGCGAGGGGGCTTTCAGATCTGTCCACATTGCCGCCTTCTAGCCCGGCTTTGATCATCTTGCATCTTGGTTCTATGACATGTGTGGCGGAGCTGGTTGACGCAGGGGATGAAACCGGCGACCGTGACGCGCGAACTGGGGGTTGGGGGACAGATGAGGCAGATGTCGATGGTGCTGGCCGGAGCGGCGCTGGCTGCGGCGGTCGTGGTCTCGATCTCGGCGGCAGCGCAAGCGGAGCAGGCCGCCGGCGCGCGCGGCGCCGTGCAGAGTGAGGTGAGCACCGATCTCTCCGCGCAGCGCAGGCAACGACGAATCCAGATCTATCCGCGCTACGAGGGTCATTGGCAGCCCGACGTGGTGCCGCGCTTCAATCCGGGGCCGAACGCAGTTCGGGTATGCGATGCCACCTATGTTCCGGAGCATCGGCCGAGCGGCACCGTGATCGTCCCGCATATGAGTTGCATCTGGCGACGCGGCTGACTCCTGGGTCCCCCGCACTGATCGGCTCGGCAGGCGCGCACATGATCTGGTCGCGATCGATCGCGACGTTGCCCTGATGTTACCGTCCGGACAGTGCCGATATGTCGCGCACTGCGGCGGAACCACGCGCGACATTCGGCATTCTGCTCCTGCGCAGATCTTCATGTCCCATTCACGTCGCTCGTTCGAGACTGATCTGCGTCGCGCTGCTGCGGCCGCCATTCAGGCAACTGACAAGGCGGAATGTACGGAGCCGGACGTGATGTCAGGCGATCGAGGGAGAAGTTCATGACTGTGATGAAACTGTTGGGCATCGCGGCGGTTGGCGCCGTTCTCGTGATGGCTGCCCCCGCCGAACGCGCGCAGGCGCTGTCGCTGATCAATCCGGGCGCCGCGACCGCGGTGCAGCAGGGCACGGCGCAGGAGACCACTCAGGCGCATTGGCACGGCCGCCGGCATTGGCATCCCCGGCGCCACTATTATCCTCGGCATTACTACCATCCGCGTCATCACTGGCGGCCGCATCACTACGGACATCGCCATCACGGCCGCTGGTAAGTCGCGCTTTCCGTCCGATCGAGACAATGACCGAAAACATGCAGGCCCGCTTTGCGGGCCTGCATGTTGATGGGGCTGGCAACGAGATTCGCCGTGAAACCATCAGTCGACAGAACCTGGTTCGGGATCGGCATTGTCACGGTGGCGATGCTGCTCGCAAGTTCCGCCGCCACCTCTCCTGTCGCCGCAGCTCCCGCCGTTACGCAGGCGCGTCAGACCGTCACGGATGCTGGCCCGCGCCGGCAGGGTCGCCGATCGAAGCCCGTGGTGGCGACGGCAGAGGTGCCGCATTATCTCGACCGTCCCACGGACTACACGCCAGCCTATCCGCCGGGACCCTTGGTTCTGTTCACGCCGTTCTACGATTGAGGCCGTGTCCGCAAGGCGCGTTGCGTTTCCTGCGTGTGGTTAGTTTCGAAGTCCCCGCACGAGCAGCACGTGAGCCGTTGTGCCGTCATCCGTGATCCTGAGTTGCAGGACGACGTAGAGGCTCCCGTGCATCTCCTTCGCCGCGACGCCACGCCGCAGATACGCGTGCAACGTGCATCATTCATGCCGCATTCACGTCGCTATCTCTACGTTCATGATGGGGGTGCGCGAATCCACCGATCGGACGACCAGCATCGGCGCTGCATGGGTCCATCGTTGCACAGCATTCAGGGAGAAGGGACCATGATGAGGATGAAGGACCAGCGTGCTGGTCTTGCTCGTCGCCTCAGTCTTGCGGCGGCCACACTGTTTGTCTTGGCGGGCGCGTCCGGACGGCCTGCGCTTGCGATGTCGCCGGTGAGTCCCGGTGCCGGCTCCGCCACGCAGACACCTTCGGACGTGTTGGCCGTTCAGGTCCGAGGCCCCGGTGGCGGTGGCGGCGGGCATCCCGGCGGTGGTGGATTCCACGGTGGGGGCGGTGGCGGCTTCCACGGCGGTCCGGCGTTCCACGGCGGAGGCGGTGGCCCGGCGTTCCATGGCGGCGGCGCCATGTTCAGGGGTGGCGGCGGCAGTCCCGCGTTTCATGGGGGAGGACATGCCTTCGGCGGTGGTGGCCCGCGTCCGGCCTTCCACGGTGGTGGCCCGGCATTCCATGGCGGATTCGGTCCGCGGCCGGTGTTCCATGGCGGTGGCTATCATTATCGTCCGCACTACGCCTACCGGCCGTACTTCCACCATCACCGCCGTCATTTCTACGGCTACCGCAGCTACTACACGCCGATTTATACGACGGGCTACTACTATCCCTACCGTCGCTGCCGCGTCGTCTGGACCCATTACGGGCCACGCCGCATCTGCCACTACCGGCATTGGCGGGGTCATCACTGGCGCCATCATCACCGATGGCATCATCGCCACCGCCACCACTGGCGCTACTACTGATCGTGCTTGAAGTTCGACAAAACAGGAAGGGCGCCCAACGGCGCCCTTCTCTCATTTCAGGGGGATGGAGTGAGGCGCGACAGTCAGAGCCAGTCCTTGAACTGCCAGTTCTTCACGCTCAGCTTCCACGGCACCAGCGTCTCGATGCGCCATTTGGCAAAGCGGCCGGGCGGCCAGTTCGACAACCGCCGCTCCTCCTTCGGAGCCTCCGGCTGGGCGATGATCTTGGCGGGCGGCGTCTTGCGGCGCTGGCGTGTCGCATCGCGGATGAGGTCGACGTATTCCGGCTTGTCGGCCATGTCAGGCTCCTCGGCACGTTCCTCTGCAGACGCGGCGCGTCCGGTGGTAGGATTTTGCGCCCGCGGTCCTAAGAAAGTATTGCCGAACTGCCAAGACTTCACTGAAGATTCGTACCGATCATCACGTCGTGCGCCAGAGCGGATCGTCAGAAGCAACCGACCTCACGATCACTGCGAATGTCAGGACTTTGCTTTCTTCGAGGCCAGTTGCATCCGGCTGGTCAGATCGGCTTTCTCCATCAGCTGCTTCTTGGCTTCCAATTGAGTCTTGCTCGCGAGCGCTGCCTTCTCGCTGAGTTGGCGCTTGGCTTCCAACTGATGTTTCGCAACGGCTTCGGCTTTGCTCGCAAGCTGCTTCTTGGCCTCAAGTTGCATTGATGCGGGATCAGACATTGTCGTGCTCCTTCGCAAGTCCGGGGATATGAATTTTTACGAAGTCGACTTGTTCATCCGTAAGCCCATCGAAAAGACGTTCGGCGGTCAGGTCTTCGGCCGTGAGTTGGCAATCCTTGGTAAGGCTGGGGTCCTTGCCTTGTGCAGCAAGGTCGACTTGATGTTCAAAGCCAGCCTGGCAGAGCTTGGAAAGCGCGCAGGTGATGCAATCGCTGCGATCCCGTCGCGCGCTCAAATAGCTCTTCTCTGCGATGCAGAACTCGTCGAAGTCAGGGCCGTCGTAAGGATTTTGAGGATCGACATTGAATGGATGAATCATACGATTCTCCCGCCCGACGGCGCCTGACCGATCAAATCATAAGAGACCTGTCTTCGAATTGCAACCTTGAAGAGTGCAGTCAGTAAACCGCTCGCACCGCAGCAGGTCGACGATCAGTTCGAAATAAATGGCCGGACATCCCGACGTTTCCGGCGCAAAGTTGAAGGCGTCGGCAGGCATACAAAGGCGACGTTCGTTGACACGAACGTCGCCTTTTGAAGTCGAGCAACGCAGAAAGCGATGACCGGGCGGCTTGATCAGCGCCAGTCGCGCACGTCGACGAAGTGTCCGGCGATCGCAGCCGCCGCGGCCATCGCGGGTGACACCAGGTGGGTGCGGCCCTTGAAGCCCTGGCGGCCTTCGAAGTTGCGGTTCGAGGTCGAGGCGCAGCGCTCTTCCGGCGCCAGCTTGTCCGGGTTCATGGCAAGGCACATCGAGCAGCCCGGCTCGCGCCATTCGAAGCCGGCCTTGATGAAGATCTTGTCGAGGCCCTCGGCCTCGGCCTGCTCCTTGACGATGCCCGAGCCCGGGACGACCATCGCGTTGACGTGGCCGCTGACGGTCTTGCCTTCGGCGATCTTGGCTGCGGCGCGGAGATCCTCGATGCGGCCGTTGGTGCAGGAGCCGATGAAAACGCGGTCGAGCTTGATGTCGGTGATCTTCGTGCCCGCGGTCAGGCCCATGTACTTCAGCGCGCGATGCTTGGAGATGCGCTTGGCCTCGTCTGCGATCTTGTCCGGATCGGGCACCACGCCGGTCACCGAGATCACGTCCTCGGGCGAGGTACCCCAGGTCACGATCGGCGGCAGCTTGGCGGCGTCGAGCCGGAGCTCGTGGTCGAAATGCGCACCGTCGTCGGAGCGCAGCGTCTCCCAGTAGCGCATCGCTGCGTCCCAGGCGGCGCCCTGCGGCGCCTTGGGACGGCCGCGCAGGAAGTCGAACGCCTTCTGGTCGGGCGCGACCAGACCGGCGCGCGCGCCGCCCTCGATCGACATGTTGCAGACGGTCATGCGGCCTTCCATCGACAGCGCGCGGATCGCCTCGCCAGCGTATTCCAGCACGTAGCCGGTACCTCCCGCGGTGCCGATCTCGCCGATGATGGCGAGGATGATGTCCTTGCCCGTCACGCCGTCTGGCAGCACGCCGTCGACGGTGACGCGCATGTTCTTCGCCTTCTTCTGGATCAGCGTCTGTGTCGCCAGCACGTGCTCGACCTCGGAGGTGCCGATGCCGTGCGCCAGCGCGCCGAACGCGCCATGCGTCGAGGTGTGGCTGTCACCGCAGACGATCGTGGTGCCGGGCAGCGTAAAACCCTGCTCGGGGCCGATGACGTGGACGATGCCCTGGCGGCGGTCGAATTCGTTGTAATATTCGATGCCGAATTCCTTGGCGTTCTCGGCCAGCGCCTTGATCTGCTCGATGCTCTCCGGATCCGGATTCGGCTTGGAACGGTCGGTGGTCGGCACGTTGTGATCAACCACGGCCAGCGTCTTCTCCGGCGCATGCACCTTGCGCCCGGTGGCGCGCAGGCCTTCGAACGCTTGCGGCGACGTCACCTCGTGCACCAGGTGGCGGTCGATGTAGAGCAGGCAGGTGCCGTCCTCGGCTTCGTACACCAGATGGTCGTTCCAGATCTTGTCGTACAGGGTGGTCGGCTTCGACATGAGCGAATGCTCCCGGGAATTTAAGGTTTGAGACACGACGCGTGACGGGCACGCGCGAACAATCAGGAAGAGGCGCTGCGGCTTACAGCGCGCGCCTAAGCTCGGACGTCGCAGACGTCGCGAACCTTCCGAAGAACCGCCCGGGCAGCCGGCTATGATCGTCGATGACGACGCGGCGGCAGGCCATGCTGGTGCGATCTAGAACCATTTCAGGGCGATATATAGCACGCGGGCAAGGGAGTGCGAGATGCGTTTGCGCCCGCCGTCATTGCGAGCGAAGCGAAGCAATCCAGGGCTGAGCGAGGACTCTGGATTGCTTCGTCGCTCCGCTCCTCGCAATGACGGTGCCCAAAACAAAAAAGCGCGGGACCAGCCCGCGCTCTTCGTCAATCCATGGGAAGCAACGATTACTCGTTCACCGCGGCCTGCTGGCGGTCCTGCTTCTCGACGATGCGGGCCGACTTGCCGCGCAGCTGGCGCAGGTAATACAGCTTGGCGCGACGCACTTTGCCGCGGCGCACGACCTTGATCGAGTCGATCATCGGGGAGAGGATCGGGAACACGCGCTCCACGCCCTCGCCGTAGGAGATCTTGCGGACGGTGAAGCTCTCGTTGATGCCGCCGCCGGACCGGCCGATGCAGACGCCTTCATAGGCCTGCACGCGCGTGCGCTCGCCTTCGACCACCTTCACGTTGACGATCACGGTGTCGCCCGGGCCGAACTCCGGAATGGTCTTGTTGGCGGACAGCTTGTCGAACTGCTCTTTTTCGAGCTGCTGAATCAGGTTCACGGGTAAATCTCCATCGGCGGCGCGCCCAGCCGGGTCACGCGGGGGCTGCGCTTGTTCCTGCCGTCACTTGCGGAATTGGGCGCTCCTATAAGCCAAAGCGCGAGGCTTGTCACCCGTCTGTCGTGCTTTTTGGCGCTTTTTGGCTGGTCCTGCTTTGTTCCAGGGTCTGGCGCACCTGCCATTCGGCCCACAGATCCGGCCGCCGCGCTTGCGTGAGCGCCTCGGCCTGCGCGCGCCGCCACGCCGCGACCTTGGCGTGATCGCCCGAGGTGAGCACATCCGGAATGGGACGGCCCTCGAACAGCTGCGGGCGAGTGTATTGCGGGTACTCCAGTAGGCCGTCGGAGAAGCTCTCGTCAGTGGCGGATTCGAGCTTGCCCATCACACCGGGCAGCAGTCGCACGCAGGCGTCGATCAGCACCAGCGCGGCGATCTCGCCGCCCGACAGCACATAATCTCCGATCGAGACCTCGATCAGCTCGCGCGCGTCGATGACGCGCTGGTCGATGCCTTCGAAACGGCCGCAAACGATCAGCGGGCCGGGACCGTCGGCAAGCTCGCGGACGAAGGCCTGGGTCAAGGGCCGACCGCGCGGGCTCATCAGCAGCTTCGGCCGTTCGGGTGCAACGGCGGCGGCATCGATCGCGGCGGCCAGCACGTCCGCGCGCAGCACCATTCCCGGGCCGCCTCCAGCCGGCGTATCATCGACACTCCGGTGCTTGTCGGTCGCCGAGGCCCGGATGTCGCGCGCCTCCAGCGCCCAAATGCCTGATGCCAGCGCCCGGCCGGCGAGGCTCACGCCCAGCGGCCCGGGAAACATCTCCGGAAACAGCGTCAGCACAGTCGCGCGCCAGGGCGCGGTCGGAGAGGGCGAAGTGGTCATGGCGCTCTGTTACGGCAGCGGCGAAGCAAGATCGAGCCCCGATCGCTCAATGCGGCGCCGTCATCTCGCGGCTGATGCTCCACCACCGGTGTCGTCCCGGACAAGCCGTGACGCGCATCAGCGCGTCGCGGCGCCGATCCGGGACCCATACCGCGTGATGTTGGAAAGTGGCACGCGGCCAGTTCCGCGCAAGCCAATCGGCTGCGGTGGCTATGGATCCCCGCTTTCGCGGGGATGACGAGCTGAGTTTTGGGCGGCAGCATCGTCCTCAGCCGACGCCGTTTCATCGGCCGAAGCTCGATCCTCGCCGTCAATCTCGGCCGGCAACTCGATGATCACCCGGCCGCCTGCCAGATCGACCGTCGGCACCACGGCATTGGTGAACGGCAGCATCAAGGTGCTGCCGGAGGGCGGGGCGATCTCGATGATGTCGCCGGCGCCGAAATTATGGATGGCGAGCACACAGCCGAGGGGTGCGCCCGCCGTAGTCTCGGCGGCAAGCCCGATCAGGTCGGCGTGGTAGTATTCGTCGTCATCCGTCTCAGGCAGGCGGTCGCGCGGCACGTAGAGCTCGAGCCCGTTGAGCCGCTCGGCGGCGTTGCGGTCGGTGACGCCCTTGAAGCTGGCGACGAGGCGATCCTTCGCCTCGCGCGCCTTCGCGACTTCGAGCGAACGACTGCCGTCCTTGGTCGTCAGCGGGCCGTAGTGCAGCACGGCCAGCGGATCCTCGGTGAAGGTCCATAAGCGGACCTCGCCGCGCACGCCGTGCGCGGCGCCGATCCTGGCGACACAGATCAGCTTGGACATCAGCGGGCCTCGTCCTTCGAGACGCGCGCAACGGCGCGCTCCTCAGGACGAGGAGCGATCACCTCATGCTGAAGAGCACGGCGCAAGCCGTGCGTCTCGAAGCATGAGGCCTCGCTCGTCAAGGGACCTTAGCCCTTGGCGGCGGCTTCGGCCTGGGCCTTGCGCTCCTTGCGCGGCACGGCCTTGATCGGGTTCTGGCGGGCTTCGCGCTTCTTGACGCCGGCGGCATCGAGGAAGCGGGCGACGCGGTCGGACGGCTGCGCGCCCTTGGCGAGCCAGCCCTTTACCTTCTCCATGTCGAGCTTGAGGCGCGCCTCGTTGTCCTTCGGCATCAGCGGATTGAAGTAGCCGAGGCGCTCGATGAAACGGCCGTCACGCGGGAAGCGCGAGTCGGCGACGACGACGTGATAGACCGGGCGCTTCTTGGTGCCGGCACGGGCGAGACGAATGACGACGGACATGAAAGTTCTCCTTAGGTGTCGATGTCTTGATACGAAGTTGGATGGGTCGTCATTGCGAGCGAAGCGAAGCAATCCAGAGCGGCGTGCGCGACTCTGGATTGCTTCGTCGCTTCGCTCCTCGCAATGACGGGAGTGAGGTCATTTCTTCTTCCCCGGAGGCAGGCCGAGACCCGGCAGGGTCGGCTTGCCGCTGAGACCGGTGAGGCCCGGAAGATTGGGCAAGCCGCCGCGCAGGCCAGCGGGAAGATCCTTCGGCAAATTCGGCAGGCCGCCGGGCATGCCGCCCGGCATCTTCTCGGCCATCGCCTTGAGCTGCTCCGGCGAGGGCATGCCGCCACCGCCGCCAAAACCCATCGCCTGGGCGATGCCGGCGAGCGGGCCGCGCTTGCCCGAGCCCATAGCCTTCATCACGTCGGCCATGTTCCGGTGCATCTTCAAGAGCTTGTTGACGTGCTCGACGCTCTGGCCGGAGCCCGCGGCGATGCGCTTCTTGCGGCTCGCCTTCAGCAGGTCGGGATGCTTGCGTTCCTCGCGGGTCATCGAATCGATGATCGCGACCTGCCGCTTGAGGATCTTGTCGTCGATCCCGGCGGCCGCGATCTGGTTCTTCATCTTGGAGATGCCGGGCATCATGCCCATGAGCCCGCTGATGCCGCCCATCTGCGACATCTGCAAGAGCTGCTCGCGCATGTCGTTGAGGTCGAACTGACCCTTGCGCATCTTCTCGGCGGCGCGCGCGGCCTTCTCGGCGTCGATGTTCGCCGCGGCTTTCTCGACCAGCGAGACGATGTCGCCCATGCCGAGGATGCGGCCGGCGATGCGCGAGGGATAGAAGTCCTCCAGCGCGTCGGTCTTTTCGCCGGTGCCGAGCAGCTTGATCGGCTTGCCGGTGACCGCGCGCATCGACAGCGCGGCGCCGCCGCGGCCGTCGCCGTCGATACGGGTCAGCGCGATGCCGGTGAGGCCGACGCGCTGGTCGAACGAGCGGGCGAGATTGACGGCGTCCTGGCCGGTCAGCGAATCCGCGACCAGCAGGATCTCGTGCGGGTTGGCGACCGCCTTGATCTCGGCGGCCTCCTTCATCATGTCCTCGTCGAGAGTGGTGCGGCCGGCGGTGTCGAGCAGCACCACGTCATAGCCGCCGAGCTTGGCGGCCTCGATGGCGCGGCGCGCGATCTGCGGCGGCATCTGGCCGGCGACGATCGGCAGGGTGGGAATGTCGAGGTCGCGGCCGAGCACCGCGAGCTGCTCCATGGCGGCCGGACGGTAGACGTCGAGCGAGGCCATCAGCACCTTGCGCTTGTCGCGCTGGACCATGCGGCGCGCGAGCTTGGCGGTGGTGGTGGTCTTGCCCGAGCCCTGCAGGCCGACCATCATGATCGGCACCGGCGGCACGGCGTTGAGGTCGATGGTCTGGCCGTCGTCGCCGAGCGTCTTGACCAGCTCGTCATGGACGATCTTGACGACCATCTGGCCGGGGGTGACCGACTTGACCACGGTGGCGCCGATCGCCTGCTCGCGCACGCGCTCGGTGAAGCTGCGGACAACCTCCAGTGCGACGTCGGCCTCGAGCAGCGCCCGGCGGACCTCGCGCATCGCGGCGTCGACATCGGCTTCCGAGAGCGAACCACGCCCCGTCAGCCGATCGAGAATGCCGCCAAGCCTTTCCGACAGATTGTCGAACAATGCCGTATCCTTTGCCCTTGCAGGGCGCTCGCTTCATTGCCGCCCGTCATCGCCGCGTGCTGCGGCCTATGACGACCATATAGGCCTCGGCAGATCGGCCGAAACCGTCAGTCCAAACACGTTTGCGCCCGAGGGCGCACAGCGCTGTCGGGCGGTGACCTCCGGCCTCCAGGGCCGGGCGGTGGCTCGAAAAGACGAAACTTTCCGAAATTCGGCCGGGTTAAACCCTCCGCAGCCGCAAAAGTCAAGGAAACTTGCTTCGCGCCGTCCCGTTGCCGGACCCTGTGCGGCCGCTTACCTCTTCAGCCAGTTCAGCTTTGCCTTCGCGAGGACGACCTTGTTGCGCCGTTCCAGGACCTATTCCGGCCCCGTCACCGACCATTTCGACGGCAAGCGCTTCTACGATCCCGACGGCGTTCCGCCCAAATCCCTCTCCCAGGTGCTGCGCTGGCAGTTCGACCGCAACGGCAAGCGTTCCCGCTGGCCGGCCTGGGCGCCGAGCCCGCATGCCGACGCGCCGCCGCACCGGATCGACGGCGAGGCGGTGCGGCTGTCCTTCATCGGCCATGCCAGCTGGCTGGTCCAGACGGGCGGGCTCAACATCCTGGTCGATCCTGTCTGGTCGGAGCGGGTCTCGCCGTTGTCCTTCGCCGGCCCGCGACGCCACAATGATCCCGGCATCGCCTTCGAGGCGTTGCCGCACATCGATGTCGTGCTGGTCTCGCATGGGCACTACGACCATCTCGATATCCGGACCTTGTCGAAGCTGACCGCGCGATTTTCGCCGCGGGTGGTCACACCGCTCGGCAACGACCTCACGATGATCGACGCCGACTCCAAGATCCGCGCAGAGGCCTATGATTGGCACGATCGCGTGACCTTGAACGAGGAGGTCGCGGTGACGCTGGTGCCGACGCGGCACTGGACGGCGCGCGGCCTGTTCGACCGCAACAAGGCATTGTGGGCAAGCTTCGTGCTGGAGACGCCGCGCGGCCGGCTCTACATCGTCTGCGATTCCGGTTACGGCACGGGCAAGCATTTCCGCCGCGTTGCGGAGCAGCACGCGCCGATCAGGCTGGCGATCCTGCCGATCGGCGCCTACGAGCCGCGCTGGTTCATGCGCGACCAGCACATGAACCCGGAGGATGCCGTGCAGGCGCTGCAGGATTGCGGCGCGGAGGCCGCGCTGGCGCATCACCACGGCACGTTCCAGCTGACCGATGAGGCGATCGATGCGCCGGTGCACGCGCTGCACACGGCGCTCGACCAGGCCGGCATCCCACGCGAGCGTTTTGGCGTGTTGAAGCCGGGGCAAGTGGTGGAGATTTAGTCCGCTGCCGCAACAACAATGGTATCGTCCCGGCCTTGAGCCGGGACCCATAACCACCGAATCAAGTTTTGCGAAGGCCGGCAGCTCCATCTCGCGCGATAACATCCGCCGCGGCGTATGGGTCCCGGCTCAAGGCCGGGACGACACTGAGTTTGTCGTGGCCGCCGCGTCTCACAGTATGAGACAGACTTATACCTACTGCGCCGGCTTGATCGCCCAGGTCACGTTGACCGTGATCGACAGCGTCTCCTCGCCCTGTGCCACCGGTGTCGGCGTCGCGGCCATCGGCGCGGCGAAGGTCTTGGCGCGGAACACCGGCGCCGGAGCGCCGTCCTCGGCGATGTTGAGCGGCTGGCCGAGCGTCACGCCAGCGGCCTTGGCGTAGATCTCGGCCTTGCGGCGCGCGTCGGCGACGGCTTTCTCGCGCGCCTGGTCGAGCAGCTTGGACGGCTCGGCGACGCTGAAATAGATGTTGCCGACGTCGTTGGCGCCGGCGCCGACCAGCGTGTCGATGACGCTGGCGACCTTGCTGACATCGTGCACCTTGATGGTGACGCGATTGCTGGCGCGATAGCCGGTCACGGTCGGCTGGCCCGGTCGGTTCTGCGCATATTGCGGCTGAATCGACAGCCGCGACGTCTGATAGTCCTTGTCGGCGATCCCCGCGCCCTTCAGTGCCTGGAGCACCTTGGCCATCGCGGCATTGTTGGCCTCGGCGGCCTCGCGCGCGGTCTTCGCATCCGACGCCACCCCGGCGTCGATCTGCGCCAGATCCGGCGGCGCCGTCACGCTGGCCTCGCCGCTGACGGTGATCGCCGGGGTGTCCTGGCGGGCGATATCGTCCGCCAGCGCCGGCAGTGTCGTAGCGGCCGCCAGTGCGGCAACAAACATCGATCTGATCATCATGGTGCTCACTTCAGCGGCACGTAGACGTTGATGACGAGCTTGTCCTCGGCCGTCTTCAAGGGGTCGGTCAAATACTCCTCGATGAAGGTGTCCTTGGCCTCCAGCCGGCGCTCATCAAGGTGGTTGGTGATCGCCTCGTAGGTGTTGTCCATGTTGTCGTAGGAGCCGCGATGGACGAACTTCAGCGCTTTGCCCTCGGGCGACTGGCCGATGCTCATGCCCTTGCCGAGCGTCTTCGGCTCCTGCTCGATCGGCATCTCGGCCAGGAAGGTGAAGCCGGTGTCGTCGGTCGAGGTGTAGACGATCATGCCGTTGCCGGCGGGCTTGATGCCCTGCTTGTCCAGCGTGGCCGACAGCGACTTGAAGGAGTCGATCAGCGTATCGAATGCGTTGTCCCAATTGGCGGTGCCCTTGACGAGGACAACCTTCTTCGCCTCGAGCTTGATCTCGTCACCGAAGGCGTCGCCCGCCTGGGCCGGCGCCGCGGCCGGCGGCGGCGTGGCGGGGGACTGGGCCGCGGTCGGAGATGACGACGGCGCGGGGCTCGCGCTGGCGGCCGGCGTCGGGCTGGTCGCGGGCGCGGGACTGGCCGACGCGGCAGGTGCAGGAGAGGCCGGTGCCGAGGGAGCCGGTAGCGCGCTCGGGGCTGGCGCAGGCGTGGCCGATGCCGCCGGAGCCGGCGAGGCCGACGGCGCCTGGGCCCGGGCGGGCGTGCCGCCGAGCAGGAGCGCGACCGAGCTCACGGCCAGAACGAGGCGGAAAGTGCTGAGATTCATTCGACTATTCTCCAGTGGCCGTGCTGCTTTGCCCGGTTCGTGCCGGCGAATGAACCGGTCCTAACATGCTCGGCGGCGCGGCGTCCCATGACAGATGCGTCATGTCGCTCTGCAGGCTGGTCAATGCCGCGCCATTCGCCATATAAGGCGGACACAATTTGGATATTTTCATGAGCGCGCTGGCCAACCGCAGCTTCGTCAAGATGAACGGGATCGGCAACGAGATCGTCGTGGTCGATCTGCGCGACGTGAAGCATGTCGTCACGCCGGACGAGGCGCGGGCGGTGGCATCCCGGGTGCCGTACGATCAGCTGATGGTGCTGCAGCCGCCGCGGCTCGACGGCACCGAAGCGTTCATCCGCATCTACAACAATGACGGCTCGGAGTCCGGCGCCTGCGGCAACGGCATGCGCTGCGTGGTACGCCAGGTGTTCGGCAAGACCGGCCAGACCAGTGCGACGTTCGAGACCCGCGCCGGACTGCTGAACTGCTGGCAGGGCCCGGCGCCCGACCTCTACACCGTCGACATGGGCGTGCCGAAGTTCGGCTGGCAGGAGATTCCTCTCGCCGAGGAATTCCGCGACACCCGCTACATCGAGCTGCAGATCGGCCCGATCGACGCCCCGATCCTGCATTCGCCGTCGGTCGTCAACATGGGCAACCCGCACGCGGTGTTCTGGGTCGAGGACATCAACGCCTATGATCTGGAGCGCTTCGGGCCGCTGCTGGAAAACCACCCGATCTTCCCCGAGCGCGCCAACATCACGCTGGCCCACATCGTCGACCGCGACCACATCACGATGCGGACCTGGGAGCGTGGCGCCGGGCTGACCAGGGCCTGCGGCTCGGCGGCGTGCGCGACCGCGGTCGCGGCGGCCCGTCTGAAGCGCGCCAACCGGATCGTGCAGATGACGCTGCCCGGCGGCGAGCTGACGATCGAGTGGCGCGAGCGCGACGATCACGTGCTGATGACCGGGACCGCGACCTTCGAATATGAGGGGCGGTTCGAGCCAGAGCTGTTCGCCAGCGTCGCATGAGCGTCGATGTCGTCACCTTCGGCTGCCGGCTCAACGCGTTCGAATCCGAGCTGATCGCGAAGCATGCCGAAGCGGCCGGCGCCGACGACACCATCGTCGTCAACAGCTGCGCCGTCACCAACGAAGCCGTGGCGCAGGCGCGACAATCGATCCGCAAGCTGAAGCGCGAGCGCCCCGCGGCGCGCATCGTCGTGACCGGCTGTGCGGCGCAGACGCAGGCTGGCATGTTCGCTGCCATGCCCGAGGTCGACCGCGTCATCGGCAATGACGACAAGCTGCGGCCCGATGCGTGGCGCGCGACGGCGCAGGCGCTGGCCTCGCCACGATTCGGCATCGAGGCTTTCGAGAAGGTCGCTGTCTCCGACATCATGGCGGTGACGGAGATGGCGCCGCATCTGGTCGACGGCTTCCAGCGCGGCCTGCCGCGGGTGTTCGTCCAGGTGCAGAACGGCTGCGACCATCGCTGCACCTTCTGCATCATCCCGTTCGGCCGCGGCAATTCGCGCTCGGTGCCGATGGGCGCCGTGGTGGATCAGGTGCGGACGCTTGTCGAGCGCGGCCATGCCGAGATCGTGCTCACCGGCGTCGACCTGACGAGCTACGGCGCGGATCTGCCGGCGACGCCGAAGCTCGGCAGATTGGTCAAGCAGATCTTGCGCCACGTTCCGGAGCTGCAGCGTCTACGCATCTCCTCGATCGATTCGATCGAGGCCGATGCCGACCTGCTCGATGCGCTCGCGGATGATGCCAGGCTGATGCCGCATCTGCATCTGTCGCTGCAGGCCGGCGACGATCTGCTCCTGAAGCGCATGAAGCGGCGACATTCGCGCGCCGACGCGATCGCGTTCTGTGACCAAGTGCGGCGGCTGCGTCCGGATATCTCGCTCGGCGCCGATCTGATTGCGGGATTTCCGACCGAGACCGAGGAGATGTTCTCGCGCTCGATCGACCTGGTCGAGGAATGCGGCCTGACGTTTCTGCACGTGTTTCCGTATTCGCTGCGCCCGGGCACGCCGGCGGCGCGCATGCCGCAGGTGGATGGCGCCGTCATCCGCGATCGCGCCAAGAGGCTGCGGGCCGCGGGAGAGGCGGCGTTGCTGCGGCGTCTGGATGCCGAGATCGGCAGCGAGCGCGAGGTGCTGATCGAGAGCGAGACGCTGGGGCGGACGGAGCACTATCTGCCGGCGGCCGTCCGCGGCGCTGTGCCGGGGACGGTGCAGCGGTTGATGATCGCCGCGCATGATGGCGCGAGGCTGTTAGTCCAGGACTCCGTCATGCCCGGGCTTGACCCGCCTGCGCGGCCGTAGCCGCTTCGGGGGCGGCGAAGGCCCGGACATCCACGCCGCCTTGGGCAACTGAGACGTGGATGGCCGGGACAAGCCCGGCCATGACGAGTGGAGAGAGACGGGCTCACTCCCCGTTCCACCCGCACAGCCGCAGCCGCTCATGCATGTGCAGCGGCGCTGGTGCGACGACCTGCACCGGGGGCTTGTTCTTCGACAGCGGGATCGAAATCTCCCGCGCATGCAGATGCAGCCGCGGCTCGCCGAAGCGCGGCCCGTTGCCGTAGATGTTGTCGCCGACGATCGGCCAGCCGGATGCGGCGGAGTGCACGCGCAGTTGATGCGTGCGGCCGGTGACCGGTTCCATGGCGAGCCAAGTGAGCTTGGGTGTCTTGGTGGATTGAGGTTCGCTCTCTCCCCCGGCACCCTGCGCTCCCTCCCCCCTTGTGGGGGAGGGTTGGGGAGGGGGGTGGCTCCGGGCGACACTGCCCGTGGGGACCCCCGCCCCCGACCCCTCCCCGCGAGGGGGTGGGGAGTCGGTGTCGCAAGTCGAGATCGAGATCTGAGGTGGGGGAGTGAGAGAATATGACCTCCCCAACACCCGCCATTTCGTCACCGCCGGCTGCCCCTGCGGATCCGGTTTCTGCCACCAGCCGCGTTCGGCGTTGAGCTTGCCGAGCGGGAGCTCGATCACGCCCTCGTCAGCGTCGGGCCCGCCTTCGACGACAGCCCAATAGGTTTTCGAAATCTTGCCATGCTTGAACAAAAGCCCGAGCGACGCCGTTGCCTTGCGATGACGGCCGAGCACCAGACATCCGGAGGTTTCCTTGTCGAGCCGATGCGCGAGCACCGGCGGGCGCGGCAGGCCGAAGCGCAGCGCGTCGAACGAGGCTTCGAGGTTCGGCCCGCCCTTCGGCCCCTTGTGCACGGGAATGCCGGCCGGCTTGTCGATCACCAGCATCAGCCCGTCGCGGTGGAGCACGCGGGCGAGCATCTCCTCGTCGGTGGGTTGGTTAATGTCCATGGAAACCGTAACGCGGGTGTGAGCTTTCGTTTGCGAATGGAAAGGGCTAACACCACGCCATGAACGATACCACCTCCGAAACACCCAAGCTGTCGTGGTGGCGGCGTCTGTCGGCCGGCCTGAAGCGCACCTCCGGCGCGCTCGGCACCGCCGTCGCCGATCTCGTCACCAAGCGCAAGCTCGACCGCGCGATGCTCGACGACATCGAGGACGTGCTGCTGCGCGCCGATCTCGGCACCCAGGTGGCGGCGCGGATCGCCGAAGCCGTAGGCCACGGCCGCTACGACAAGGCGATCAGTGCCGACGAGGTCAAGGCGGTGGTCGCGACCGAGGTCGAGAAGGTGCTGTCGCCGGTGGCGAAGCCGCTCACGATCGACGCTGGCCACAAGCCGTTCGTCATTCTCGTCGTCGGCGTCAACGGCTCCGGCAAGACGACCACGATCGGCAAGCTGGCGCAGAAATTTGCCTCCGAAGGCAAGCAGGTGATGCTGGCCGCGGGCGATACCTTCCGCGCCGCCGCGATCGAGCAGCTCAAGGTGTGGGGCGAGCGCACCAGGGCGCCGGTCGTCGCCGGCGCGCAAGGCTCTGATTCCGCGAGCCTGGCGTTCAACGCCATCACCGCGGCCAAGGAGCAGGGCCGCGACATCCTGCTGATCGACACCGCCGGCCGGCTGCAGAACAAGGCCGAGCTGATGAACGAGCTCGAGAAGGTGGTGCGTGTCATTCGCAAGGTCGACACCTCGGCGCCGCATGCGGTGCTGCTCGTGCTCGACGCGACGGTGGGACAAAATGCGCTGTCGCAGGTCGAGGCGTTTCATCGTACGGCAGGCGTCACCGGCCTCGTGATGACCAAGCTCGACGGCACGGCGCGCGGCGGCATCCTCGTGGCGCTGTCGGAGAAGTTCAAGCTGCCGGTGCACTTCATCGGCGTCGGCGAGGGGGTCGAGGATCTCTCACCGTTCGCCGCGAGAGATTTTGCGCGGGCGATCGCCGGCATCGAGGATTGACGTCGCCACGCCCGGGCTCCGGCCCACCGCCAGATCGAGACGACCGGATCAACCGCTGCCGTGGCTGCAGCCAACAGGATATGGAATGGACAAGACCCAGCCGCACCCGCTGTTCAAGCTCGCGACCGAGCTCGGTCCGCTGATCATCTTCTTCGTGGTCAATGCCAAGTTCAACCTGTTCGCGGCGACCGGCGCGTTCATGGTCGCGATCATTGCGGCGCTGATCGCGTCCTACGTGGTGACGCGGCACGTCCCGCTGATGGCGCTGGTGACCGCCGTCGTCGTCATCGTGTTCGGCACGCTGACCCTGGTGCTGCACGACGAGACCTTCATCAAGGTCAAGCCGACCATCATCTACGGGCTGTTCGCGGCCGTGCTCGGTGGCGGGCTCTTGTTCAATCGCTCCTTCATCGCGATCATGTTCGATCAGATGTTCAATCTGACACCCGCGGGCTGGCGCATCCTGACGTTTCGCTGGGCGCTGTTCTTCGCCGCGATGGCGGTGCTGAACGAGATCGTCTGGCGCACGCAGAGCACCGATTTCTGGGTCGGCTTCAAGGCGTTCGGTGTCGTGCCGCTGACCATGATCTTCGCCATCGCCCAGATGCCGCTGATCAAGCGCTACCACCTCGACCCGGCCTCGTTGGAAGCCAGCGACGCCGCGGAAGGGGATGTGAGCAAGGGGTAGTTGCGGCAAACTCTGCTGTCGTCCCGGCCTTGAGCCGGGACCCAGAACCACAGGCTTGAGTTTGGGGCAGGCGCGTCGTTAACATCTTGCCCACCACGACGGCCGCGGAGTATGGGTCCCGGCTCAAGGCCGGGACGACACCGTGGGTCGTTGCGCGAGCTCGGCAGTCACGTCCACTTGCAACGACGAGAAACTAACGACTTGCCGACCGCGAACTAACTCCCTGCCTTCAGCGCCTTCTCGATTTCCGGCTTCAGCACCGCATCGATGTTCTGCGCCGTGATCGGGCCGACCAGCTTGTAGACGATGGTGCCTTCGCGGCCGACGACAAAGGTCTCGGGCACGCCGTAGACGCCCCATTCGATGCCGGCGCGGCCGTTGCCGTCGACGCCGACGACGTCGTAAGGGTTGCCGTAGCGGCCGAGGAAGCGGCGGGCGTTGTCAGCGCCGTCCTTGTAGTTGATGCCGATGATCTGGAAGCGCTTGTCGCGGCCGAGTTCGACCAGCAGCGGCGCCTCGTCGTGGCAGGGCACGCACCACGATGCCCAGACATTGACGATGCTGACCTTGCCCTTGAGCGCAGCCGGGTCGAGGCCGGGCACCGGCGTGCCGTCCTTCGCCAGCTCTGGCAGCGCCGGCAGCGGTGTGGCCGGCGCAGGGCGGCCGATCAGCGCGGAGGGAATCTGCGACGGATCGCCGTTGCCGAGGCGCGACCAGAACAGCGCCGCCAGCCCGAGGAACACCGCCAGCGGCAGCAGCATGAGGAATGAGCGGCGCCGCGGCGCCGGCTCTGTCGGTTCGGTCATTGGATGTCCGTCGCGGCGCGGCCGGAACGGCGGCTGATGCCGCTGTCCTCGAGCGCGCGCAGGCGCGCCTTCTGGGTGCGGTAGTCGATGGCGATCCAGCCGATCAGCAGCATCACGACCAGCGCCGCCGCAAGATAGGAGGTGGCGATGAAGGAGGTATAGGGGCCAAGGTCCATGTCAAGCCGCTCCCGCGATCCGGCCTGCCGCATCGTCGGCTGGTGCGGTCGTTGTGTAGGTGCGGGCCTGCATCATCTGCAGGCTGCGGACACGCCGGCGCAGGATCTCGTTGCGCATCGCGGCGACGTGCAGCGTCACGAACAGGAAGGTGAAGCCGACGGCCATCACCAGCAGCGGGATCAGGAAGGCCTTGTCGAGCGCCGGACCGCCCATCCGCATCACCGACGCCGGTTGATGCAGCGTGTTCCACCAGTCGACTGAGAACTTGATGATCGGCAGATTGATCGCGCCGACCAGCGTCAGCACCGCGGCGGCGCGTGCCGCGCGCGTGGGATCCTCGACCGCGCGCCACAGCGCCATCAGGCCGAGATACATCAGGAACAGGATCAGCACCGAGGTCAGCCGCGCGTCCCATTCCCAATAGGTGCCCCACATCGGCCGGCCCCACAGCGAGCCGGTGAGGAGCGCGAGGAACGTGAAGCTGGCGCCGATCGGGGCGGCGGCCTTGGCGGCGACGTCAGCGAGCGGATGCCGCCACACCAGGGTGCCGAGCGAGGCGATGCTCATGATGCTCCAGACGAACATCGACAGCCAGGCATTGGGCACGTGGATGAACATGATCTTGACGGTCGCGCCCTGCTGATAGTCGTCGGGCGCCACTGCGGAGAGGTACAGGCCGGCAGCCAGCAGCGCGGCCGTGACCAGCGCCAGCCACGGCAGCAGCCGCGCCGCCAGCGCAAGGAACCGAGTGGGATTGGCGAGGTCGATCAGCGACATGAGACCCTTGTTAACGGCGGACGCGGTTGCAGGCAATCAGCACGGCGTCGCTAGGTAAGAGTTGATCATGGTCAAACCCCGGCGGGCGGTGGGTCAATCCAGCCCGTTCCGCAAGCTTGTCGCAGCGGCGAACGGGCCGATCACGAAACTCACCAGCGACAATGCGCACAGGATCGAGAACGGCGCCCCGAACGGCAGCGGGCCGACGATGGCCGCCTGCGACGCCGCGACGCCGAAGATCAGCACGGGGATCGAAAGTGGCAGCACCAAGACCGCCAGCAGCAGCCCGCCGCGGTGCATGGTCACCGCCAGCGCGGCACCGATCATGCCGATGAAGGTCAGGGCAGGCGTGCCCGCCAATAACGTCAGCGCGACGGCGCCAGTCGCCGTGGCGTCGAGGTTGAGCAGCAGGCCGAGCACGGGCGTCGCGATCACCAGCGGCAGGCCGGCGGCGAGCCAGTGCGCCAGCGCCTTGGCGGCGCAGGCCAGCTCCAGCGGTGTCCGGCTCATCACGACCAGGTCGAGCGAGCCGTCCTCGTGGTCGGCGGTGAACAGCCGGTCCAGGGTGAGCAGGCTGGAGAGCAGGGCGCCGAGCCAGAGGATGGCGGGGCCGAGCCGGGTCAGCAGCGCCAGGTCGGGCCCTACCGCGAACGGCATCAGCACCACGACGGTGAGAAAGAACAGCACGCCGATCAACGCGCCGCCGCCGATGCGCAGCGCAATCCGGATGTCGCGGCGGATGAGGGCACCGAGGGCGGTCATGCGGGGAGGGCCTGGGCTGATGGCGCATTGCGCGGGAGTGAGCCGTGCTCCGACCGCTGGCACACTTCGCTCCCTCCCCCCTTGTGGGGGAGGGCTGGGGAGGGGGGTGGCTCCGGGCGAGACCGCCCGTGGGGACCCCCACCCCCGACCCCTCCCTGCAAGGGGGAGGGGGGCGCGCATCGATAGGATGGGTGGAGCGATGGGGTTGCGCTCAGTTCGATAGGCCACGTCGTATGGCACCCCCCTCCCTGACCCTCCCCCACAAGGAGGGAGGGAATGGAGGGGCCGGCGGGCGTCGTGAAGAAGGGGGGCATCATCCGATCGTTCCGATCCGCAACTCGCGCGTGTCGATGCCGAGCGGGCCGTGCGTCGCCGCGACGATCAGCCCACCCCCGGCGAGATGCTCCCGCATCAGCCCGGCGAACATCGCCTGTCCGGCGACGTCGAGCGCGGCGGTCGGCTCGTCGAGCAGCCACAGCAGGCGGGGCACCGCGAGCAGGCGGGCCAGCGACAGACGGCGGCGCTGGCCGGCCGACAGATAGGCGGCGGGCAGGTCGATGGCGTGGGCGATGCCGACGGCCGCGAGGCAGTCGGAGATCGGCCGCGTGACCCCGCCGCCGAGGAAGTCGGCCCAGAAGGTCAGGTTTTCGCGCACGCTGAGCGACGGCTTCAGCGCGTCGCGGTGGCCGAGATAATGCGCCTGCTCGGGCACCGTCAGCTCGCTCTCACCGCCCTCGATGGCGATGGAGCCGCCCGCCGGGAGCAGCAGGCCGGCAATCAGCCGCAGCAGCGATGTCTTGCCCGCACCATTGTGTCCGGTCACTGCCAGCGCCTCGCCCGCGACTGCTTCGAAGGCCAGTCCTGCGAACACCTCGCGGCCGCCGCGCACGCATCTGACGTCGCGGCCGAACAGCTTCGGAGACAGTGTTGAAGTCGCCTGCATGGCCTGTCGTGAGCGCCCTTACGAAATTGATGGCTAGCGCGTGAGAATTTGTGGGTGATGCCACGTCGGGACTTGCTTGTCTCTGTGGCGGCGCAGTTAGAAAGCTTCTATAAGCCCGACCTTGATGCAGCACACAATCGTCCGCTGCAAGCCATCCGGCGCCTCGCGCTGACGGTTCTTAAATACCCCCTCCGGGTATGCAGATCAATTGGGATTTCCACGCATGACCTCGCTCGACAGCTTCAAGTGTCGCAAGACCCTCAAGGTCGGAACGAAGAGCTACATCTATTACAGCTTGCCCACAGCCGAGAAGAACGGTCTCAAGGACATCTCGAAGCTGCCGTACTCGATGAAGGTGCTGCTCGAGAATCTGCTGCGCAACGAGGATGGCCGTACCGTCACCAAGGACGACATCGTCGCGGTATCGAAATGGCTGCGCAAGAAGTCGCTGGAGCACGAGATCGCCTTCCGCCCGGCGCGCGTGCTGATGCAGGATTTCACCGGCGTCCCGGCTGTCGTCGACCTCGCGGCGATGCGCAACGCGATGCAGGCGCTCGGCGGCGATGCCGAGAAGATCAACCCGCTGGTGCCTGTCGATCTCGTCATCGACCATTCGGTGATCGTGAACTACTTCGGTGACAACAAGGCGTTCGGCAAGAACGTCGCCGAGGAATACAAGCAGAACCAGGAGCGCTACGAATTCCTGAAGTGGGGCCAGAAGGCCTTCTCGAACTTCTCCGTCGTGCCGCCCGGCACCGGCATCTGCCACCAGGTCAATCTCGAGTATCTGGCGCAGACGGTCTGGACCAAGAAGGAGAAGATGACGATCGGCCGCACCAAGGGCACCTTCGAGGTCGCCTATCCGGATTCGCTGGTCGGCACCGATTCGCACACCACCATGGTCAACGGTCTGGCCGTGCTCGGCTGGGGCGTCGGCGGCATCGAGGCCGAGGCCTGCATGCTCGGCCAGCCGCTGTCGATGCTGCTGCCCGACGTCGTCGGCTTCAAGCTGACCGGCGCGCTGAAGGAAGGCGTCACCGCGACCGACCTCGTGCTGACCGTCACCCAGATGCTGCGCAAGCTCGGCGTGGTCGGCAAGTTCGTCGAGTTCTTCGGCCCCGGCCTCGACCATCTCTCGGTCGCCGACAAGTCGACCATCGCCAACATGGCTCCAGAATACGGCGCGACCTGCGGCTTCTTCCCGGTCGACACCGCGACGATCGATTATCTCAAGACCTCCGGCCGCAAGGCGCCGCGCGTCGCGCTGGTCGAGGCCTATGCCAAGGCGCAGGGCCTGTTCCGCACCGCCAAGTCGGCCGACCCGGTGTTCACGGAGACGCTGACGCTCGATCTCGCCGACGTCGTGCCGTCGATGGCCGGTCCGAAGCGTCCCGAGGGCCGCATCGCGCTCCCCGCAGTCGCCGAAGGCTTCGCGACCGCGCTGGCCGGCGAGTACAAGAAGCCCGATGCGGCCGAGCAGCGCTTCCCGGTCGAGGGCAAAGACTTCGATATCGGCCATGGCGACGTCGTCATCGCCGCCATCACCTCCTGCACCAACACCTCGAACCCGAGCGTGCTGATCGGCGCCGGCCTCTTGGCCCGCAACGCCGCCGCCAAGGGCCTCAAGGCCAAGCCGTGGGTGAAGACCTCGCTCGCCCCGGGCAGTCAGGTGGTTGCTGAATACCTCGCGAACTCCGGCCTGCAGAAGGATCTCGACAAGGTCGGCTTCAACCTGGTCGGCTTCGGCTGCACCACCTGCATCGGCAACTCAGGCCCGCTGCCGGAAGAGATCTCGAAGTCGATCAACGACAATGGCGTCGTCGCGGCGGCGGTGCTGTCGGGCAACCGCAACTTCGAAGGCCGCGTCTCGCCGGACGTGCAGGCCAACTACCTGGCCTCGCCGCCGCTGGTCGTCGCCTATGCGCTCGCCGGCACCGTGACCAAGGACCTCGCCGTCGAGCCGATCGGTATCGGCAAGGACAAGAAGCCGGTCTACCTGAAGGACATCTGGCCGACGACGAAGGAGGTCAACGACTTCGTCAAGAAGTTCGTCAAGGCGTCGATCTTCAAGAAGCGCTATGCCGACGTGTTCAAGGGCGACACCAACTGGCGCAAGATCAAGACCGTCGAGAGCGAAACCTATCGCTGGAACATGTCGTCGACCTACGTGCAGAACCCGCCGTATTTCGAAGGCATGAAGAAGGAGCCGGAGCCGATCAAGGACATCGTCGAGGCCCGCGTGCTGGCGCTGTTCGGCGACAAGATCACGACCGATCACATCTCGCCGGCCGGTTCGATCAAGCTGACCTCGCCCGCCGGCAAGTTCCTCAGCGAGCACCAGGTTCGCCCGGCCGACTTCAACCAGTACGGCACCCGCCGCGGCAATCACGAGATCATGATGCGCGGCACCTTCGCCAACATCCGCATCAAGAACTTCATGCTCAAGGGCGCCGACGGCAACATCCCAGAGGGCGGTCTGACCAAGCATTGGCCCGACGGCGAGCAGATGTCGATCTACGACGCCGCGATGAAGTATCAGGAAGAGGGTGTGCCGCTGGTGGTGTTCGCCGGCGCCGAATACGGCAACGGCTCATCGCGCGACTGGGCCGCCAAAGGTACCCGGCTGCTCGGCGTCCGCGCCGTGATCTGCCAGAGCTTCGAGCGCATCCATCGCTCCAACCTGGTCGGTATGGGCGTGCTGCCGCTCACCTTCCAGGAAGGCACGTCCTGGTCCTCGCTCGGCCTCAAGGGCGACGAGAAGGTTACCATCAAGGGCCTGCAGGGCGACCTGAAGCCGCGCCAAACCCTGACCGCCGAGATCGTCTCGGCCGACGGTGCGGCGCAGCAGGTGCCGCTGCTCTGCCGGATCGATACGCTCGACGAGCTCGACTACTACCGCAACGGCGGCATCCTACACTACGTGCTGCGCAAGCTCGCCGCTTAACCAAAGCGCGATGCGACAGTTTGGCTCACTCTGAAGTGAGTAGCGGGTGATGAAGGAGGCGGCCTATGACAAGGGCCGCCTCCTTTGCATTTTCGGTTTGTTAACTACGAGGACGGCATCGCGGATGCAGTGATGCGCAGGGCGCAGCGGACGGTGGTCCAGACGGGACAGTGGCGATGAGTGGACAGATGTCGTGGTGGTCGCGCGCAGCGCTGAGTGTCTGTGCGGTCATCGCTTTCGTCCGGCCAGCCGCGTCCGATCCCCGTGCGGTGATCGAACTCTTCACCTCTCAAGGCTGTTCGTCCTGCCCGCCGGCTGACAAGATCCTCGGCGAGCTCGCCAGAGATCCTTCGGTCATCGCGTTGTCGCTGCCGATCGACTACTGGGACTATCTCGGCTGGAAGGACACGCTGGCCGACTCCCGCTTCACGGCCCGGCAGCGGGCCTATTCTCGTGCGCGCGGGGACCGCGAGGTCTATACGCCGCAGGCGGTGATCAACGGCTCTGTGCATGTGATCGGCAGCGACCGTGAGGCCATCGAAGGCGCGATCGAGGAAACCGTCCAGGGCGGCGCGGTGATGTCGGTGCCGGTGAGGCTGTCGGTCGACGGCCAGGAGCTCTCCGTCTCGGTCGCCGCGGCCAGCGAGCATGCGCCGCGCCGGCACGGCGAGGTCTGGGTCTGCTCGATCTCGCGGGTGGTCCCGATCTCGGTCGGGCGCGGCGAGAACAGCGGCCGCGACCTGACCTATTACAACGTCGTTCGCGGTCTCCAGAAGCTGGGTGACTGGAACGGGTCGCCGGTCAGCTGGAGCGTGCCGCTGGAGAAGATCGCCCGCGAGGGCGTCGATGGCACCGTCGTCTATGTGCAGGACGGCAGTCGCGACCGCCCTGGGCCAATGCTCGGCGCCGCCTTTTCCGAGTTGCCGTTGGGCGGACGGGCTTCAGCAACGGCGCGTGGTCCCGAGCGCTGATCTTCCGTCGTCCCGATCTTCGTTTCCGCTGACCTGCGTGAGGCGCGTCACGTCCGTGCGACGGCGCGCCGCGACATCTTCCGGCAGCTCACGCCAGAAAAGCAAAAGGACCAACTTGCGTTGGCCCTTTGCCTTACTTGTGAATAGACCCGATCCTGACGACCCCGGGGGGCTGGGGGCTGAGGAATCCGGAACCGAAAGGACCGGGCCAACGCACACGAATCTTATGCCGAAGGTCGGGGGCGGTCGGTGGGCGGAAAGACGGCGCGATTATGATTCCGCTAACGATCCCGTGACGCTTGCGTGTTCGCGGAACTGATGACCTCGCAGGCTCGGTCGAACTTCAACAACGAAAACGGCCCCTTGCGGCTTCTGCCGGATGGCGCGATCATGTCACACAGATGACAGGAGGACGCCAATGAACCTCACGCCGGAGGACGCCGACCCCAGCGAGAACCGCGCGGCGGCGCGCAGTGCGGCCGCAGCGCCGAACCGGGTGACGTTCGACCGCCTGGAGCTGAACCGCATCCTGAACCTCTACGGTCGCATGGTCGCCGACGGTGAGTGGCGCGACTATTCGATCGACTTCCTGCGTGACCGGGCCGTCTTCTCCGTGTTTCGCCGGGCGTCCGAGGTGCCGATCTACCGCATCGAGAAGGATCCGCGTCTCGCACGCAAGCAGGGCATGTACAGCGTGATCTCGGCCACCGGGCTGATCCTGCGCCGCGGCCACGAGCTTGAGCGCGTGTTGCTGGCGATCGCGCCGAAGCCGGCGCTGGTCTGATCCGACCCGCCGGGTGATCACGACATTTCGACCGGCGTCGCTTACGCCGGGACGTCGCTGCTCCCGGCCCCGAGCGGGCGCTGCATCATGACGGTATCGAGCCAGCGGCCGAATTTCAGGCCGACGCTGGGGTGGGTGCCGATCATCTGGAAGCCGCAGGCGGTATGCAGCCCGACCGAGCCGGCATTGGCGGAGTCGCCGATGACGGCGATCATCTGGCGAAAGCCTCCCTCCTCACAGGCGTCGATCAGCCGCCGCATCAGTCGCATCCCGATGCCGCGACGCTGGCTGGCGGGAGCGAGATAGACCGAGTTCTCCACCGTGAAGCGATAGGCAGGGCGGGGCCGGTAGGGCCCGGCATAGGCATAGCCCACCACCTCTCCGTCCAGCAGGGCGGCGAAATAGGGGAAGCCGCCGTCGCGGAGCGCCCGGAAGCGGCGCGTCATCTCCGCCAGATCCGGAGGGTCGAGCTCGAAGGTGGCCGTGCCCTCGCGGACGGCCTGGCCGTAGATGGCGGTGATGGCCGGGAGGTCGGCCTCCTGGGTGGGCCGGATTTCAATGTTCGACATGGGGTGCAAGCATACCCATGCGGACGCGGCGATCAATCCGGCCTCGCGGCATGGCTGTCGCTGCCGCTTTGCGCCGGTCGCAATCGGGTTTGTAAAAACGAAAAGCCCCGGCGGTGAGGCCGGGGCTTCGAAGGTCGCTCGTTCGAGCGGTTGGATCAGTCGCGCTGTCCGAGCAGCTGCAGCAGCAGCGTGAACAGGTTGATGAAGTTCAGGTACAGCGACAGCGCGCCGGTGATCGCTGCGCGCTCGGCGATGTCGCCGCCCGCGGAGGCGTAGCCGTAGATGTACTCGTTCTTCAGGCGCTGCGTATCCCAGGCGGTCAGGCCGGCGAACACGAACACGCCGATCACCGAGACGATGAACTGCAGCATCGAGCTCGCCAGGAACAGGTTCACCAGGCTCGCCAGCACGATGCCGATCAGGCCCATGAACAGGAACGAGCCCATGCCCGTCATGTCACGCTTGGTCGTGTAGCCGTAGAGGCTCAGCGCGCCGAACGTCGCCGCGGTGATGAAGAACACCCGCACGATCGAGGTGTGGGTGTACACCAGGAAGATCGACGACAGCGAGATGCCCATCAAGGCCGAAAACACCCAGAACAGGAGTTGCGCGGTCGACGGCGCGAGGCGGTTGATGCCGGCCGAGATCGCGAACACCATGACCAGAGGGGCCAGGATGAACAGCCACTTCAGCGGGCTCACGAACATCGCGTAGCCGAACTGCGTCAGATAGGCGTTGCCGAACTTGAACACGCCGGCCGCCGGATCGCCGGTCACCGACGCCATGTAGACGCCGAGCGCCGCGAGGCCGGTGATGGCCAGGCCGATGCTCATGTAATTGTAGATGCGCAGCATGTAGGCGCGCAGACCGGCGTCGACGGTCGCGGCATCGGCGCGCCCGGCCACCCGGCCAAAGGGTGAAGCATAGTTGCGGTTGAGGTCCGACATGGTCGAATTCCCGTTGGTTGCCCGGCAGCCCGATCCTGGCAGGACCTTCAGCCGGTTCTCGAAAAACCCTATCTCATACCCGCTGCCATCGATATTAAATTTGCGTCATCGGCAAATTCGCCATCTTTGGCAGGTCTCTGAGCCCATTCCCTACATGGGAAACTAGCATATCCGCCGCAAGCTTCCACGCGCGGCTGAATGTCGCTCCGAACGCGTCCCAGCCGTATAAATCGCGTTAACCGTGCGGCATGAGCGCGCAAGCCGCTCGATCAAGCCGCTAGAGATTCCGAAGAACCGTCGCCGGCTTCTGGTTCAGCGCGAGCAGGGTGCCGGCCAGTCCGAGGCCGACGGTCACGATCAGCGCCGCCAAGACGACCAGCGCGGCGCTGCCCGCCTGCCAGGCGAAGCTCAAGGTCATCAGCCGGGTCACGATCAGCCAAGCGGAGACCGAGCCGGCGATGACGCCGAACGCGGCGGTGGCAAACCCGATCATCAGATATTCGAGCGCGTAGGCGCCGAGCAGCCGCAGCCGCGTCGCGCCCAGGGTCTTCAGGATGACCGCGTCGTAGACCCGGTGGCGGTGGCCGGCGGCCAGCGCGCCGCCGAGCACCAGGATGGCCGAGATCAAGGTCACCGCGCTGGCGCCGCGGATGGCAAGCGCGAGGTTGGAGACCACCGAGCCCACGGTCTCCATCACCTCTCGGACCCGCACGCTGGTCACCATCGGGAAGGCGTCGGCCACCTTGCGGATGACACGGGCATCCTCGGCGGCATCGGAGCGCGCTTCGGTCAGGGTCGCGACATGGGTGTGCGGCGCGCCCTTGAAGGCATTCGGGGAGAACACCAGCACGAAGTTGATGCCGAGCCCCTGCCAGTCGATGGTGCGCATGTTGCCGATCCGCGCCGTGATATCGCGTCCGAGCACGTTGACGACGATGTCGTCACCGAGCTTGAGGCCGAGGCCGTCGGCGATGCGCTTCTCGATCGAGACCAGCGGCGGTCCGCTGTAGGTCTTGCTCCACCACTCGCCCTCGACCACCTTCGAGCCCTTGGGAATCTCGGCGGTATAGGTCAGGCCGCGATCGCTCTGCAGCACCCATTCGGTGTCCGTCGTCGCCTTGAGGTCCTCGGCGCGGACGCCGCGGGCGGCGACGATGCGCCCGCGCAGCATCGGCACGTCTTCGACAGCGGATTGAGGGGCGAGGTCCTTGAGGAAGCCGCGGAAGCGGTCGGCCTCGCCGGAGGGGACGTCGATGAAGAAAAACGACGGCGCCTGCTCCGGCAGTTGCGCCAGGAATTGGCGCCGCAGATTGCCGTCGATCTGGGTGATTGTGACCAGCACCGCGAGACCCAGTCCGAGCGACAGCACCACGGACGGTGTCAGCGCGCCCGGGCGGTAGATGTTGCTGACCGCCAGCCGCAGCATCGGGAAGCGGCTGCGCGGCAGGGCGCGCGCAATTGCCATCACCGCGGCGGCAATGCCGCGCAACAGCACGAACACCAGCGCAGCGGCGACGACGAACACCGCGGCGATGCGCTTGTCGTAGGACAAGCCGATCACGACCGCGATCAGCAGCGCGACGGTGCCCGCGATCAGCACCAGATAGCTCCAGCGCGGCCGGTGCCACTCGGCGATGACCGCCTCGCGGAACAACGCCGCCACCGGCACGTCGCGTACGCGCCCGAGCGGCCACAGACCGAACGCCAGTGCGGTGAGCAGGCCATAGACGAAGGACAGCGCCAGCTCGTCGGAATGAATAGCCGGGATCACGGGCAGCGGCAGGATGTTGCCGAACAGCCCGACGATGGCGAAGGGCAGGGCCGCGCCGGCGCAGAGTCCGATGATCGAACCGATCGTGGCGAGCACCATCACCTGCACGAGGTAGATGCCGAACACGTCGCGGCTGGTGGCGCCGAGGGCCTTGAACGCCGCGATCACCTCGGTGCGGCGGTCGACATGGCTCTTGACCGCGTTGGCGACGCCGACGCCGCCGACCAGCAGCGCGGCGAGACCGACCAGGGTGAGGAACTGGGTGAAGCGGCCGATCGTCCGCTCGAGCTGCGGCGAGGCATTGCTGCGGCTGCGGATCTCCCACCCGGCCGACGGCAAGGTCAGGCGGGTGTCGGCGATGAAGGACGCTGCGGCGTGGTCGTCCTTGGCATTGTCGGGCAGCCGGACCCGGTAGGTCCAGCGCACCAGGCTGCCCGGCTGCAGCAGCGACGTGGCGCGCAGGCCGGCCTCGCTGATCAGGAAACGCGGCCCAAGGCCGATGCCGCCGGACAATTTATCTGGCTCGGCCTGGAGCGCGCTGCGGATCTGGAAGCGGACGGTGTCGATGCTGACGGTGTCGCCGACCTTGAGGTCGAGCCGCGCCAGCAGTGCCGGATCGGCCGCCGCGCCGAACACGCCGTCGCGTTCGGCGAGAATGTCCGGTAGCGGCAGGTTGGGCTGCAGCTCGGCCTTGCCCAGCAGCGGATAGGCGCCGTCGACCGCCTTGAGCTCGACCAAGGCCAGCTTGGCGTCACCGGCGCGCACCATCGCCCGCAAGGTTGCCGCCAGCGAGACCTGGCCGCGCGTCCGCAGGAAGGCGATCTCCTCGGGCTTGGCCTCGCGCTGAAACAGCGAGAAAGCGACGTCGCCGCCGAGCAAGGTCCGGCCCTCGCGGACCAGCCCGTCATTGAGGCTGGCCGCCACCGAGCCGACACCGGCGATGGCGAGCACGCCGAGCGCGATGCAAGCGATGAAGACGTAGAAGCCGCGCAAGCCGCCGCGCAGCTCGCGCAGCGCGTAGCGCACCGGCAACGCGGCCATGCGGCCGCCCGCGATCGGTTCGGACACCGTGCTCATGCGTCGGCTTGCTCGTGTGCGTCGCTCTCGGCTTCGATCCGTCCCGAGCGCAGCCGCACCACCCGGTCGCACCGATGCGCGAGGCCGCTGTCATGGGTCACCAGCACCAGCGTCATGCCGCGCTCGGCATGCTTGGTGAACAGCAGGTCGACGATCTGCTGGCCGGTGGTCTCGTCGAGATTGCCGGTCGGCTCGTCGGCCACGAGAATTGCGGGGTCGGGAGCGAGAGCGCGGGCCAATGCCACGCGCTGCTGCTCACCGCCGGAGAGCTGCGTCGGATAGTGATGCAGACGGTGGCCGAGCCCGACCTGCTCGAGCTCGCGGGCGGCACGCTCCGCGGCGCCGGCATGGCCGGCCAGCTCGAGCGGCACTGCCACATTCTCCAGCGCGGTCATGGTCGGGATCAGGTGGAAGGACTGGAAGACGATGCCGACCTGGCGACCCCGGAACCGGGCCAGGGCGTCCTCGTCCAGGGCATTGAAAGCGGTGCCGCCGACCACCACCTCACCACTGTCAGGACGTTCCAACCCCGCCATCACCATCAGCAGCGTGGACTTCCCCGATCCCGAGGGGCCGATCAGGCCGATCGTCTCGCCCTGTCCCACCCGCAGGCTGATGTCCTTGAGGATATGAACACGTGCCGCTCCGGTGCCGAGCGAGAGGTTGACGTTGGAGATGGTAATGGTGTCCGGCGCAAGGCCGGCCAAACGCGAGGTTTCGATGAGACTGTCCATGGCTCGGTCATATGGCAACTCCGCAAGCCGGGTCGAGAGGCGCGGACATATCTTCGTGCACATACTCGTGTTGATGCTCGCCTTGATGACAGTCGGCCCCGCGTTTGCGGGCGCTGACGACGTCAAGCCGATCAAGCTGGTCGTGCTCGGCGATTCCTTGAGCGCGGGTCTTGGCCTGTCCGCCTCGGATGCGTTTCCAGCCAAGCTGCAGAAGGCGTTGCAGGCCCAGGGCCTGCCGATCGACCTCACCAATGCCGGCGTATCCGGGGATACTTCGTCCGGCGGCCGCGATCGGCTCGACTGGTCGGTGCCTGACGGGACCGAGGCCGTCATCGTCGAGCTCGGCGCCAACGATGCGCTGCGCGGCATCGATCCCGCGGTGACGCGCAAGGCCTTGACCGAGATCGTGACCCGGCTGAAGGCGCGGGGCATCGCCGTCATGCTGTGCGGCATGCTGGCGCCGCCGAACTACGGCAGCGACTATGCCGCGAAATTCAACGCGATCTATCCCGATCTGGCCAAGGAATTCGGCGTCCCGCTGTATCCGTTCTTTCTCGACGGTGTCGCCGCCGACCCCAAGCTGAACCAGGCCGACGGCATCCACCCCACCGCAGCCGGCGTCGACATCATCGTGTCCCGGATGTTGCCTACGGCGGAAGCATTCCTGCGTCCACTTCGTGGGCAATGACGGAACGAAGCGCCGCGTCGATCATTTGCGATAACCTTAAGGGCCGGGTTTTCCGCAGCTTTTACCGGCGTTAACCCGCCTTCCGTCGCGGAGTCATATAAGTTCGGTAGGAATGATGCATTGGCGATTCGTCGTCGATCATTTCTCGAAGGCATGATCTCGTCAATTTTCGAGATCAGCCTCCAGCATCGGGAGTCCTGAAACGATGCCGCGTCTGTTTACTGGACTGGAAATCCCGGCCGAGGTTGGCCACACGCTTTCCGGTTTGCGGGGTGGCCTCCCCGGCGCCCGCTGGATCGATCCCGAAAATTACCATGTGACGTTGCGCTTCATAGGTGACATCGACGGCGCCTCCGCCAACGAGATCGCCTCGATGCTGTGGCGGGTGAACCGCAAGCCGTTCGAAGTGACGGTGCAGGGTCTCTCCAGCTTCGGCGGCCGCAAGCCGCGCGCCGTCGTTGCCAACGTCGCGCCGAGCCGCCCCCTGATCGAGCTGCAGGCCGAGCTCGAGCGGCTCATGCAGCGGATCGGGCTCGATCCGGAAGGTCGTAAATTCGTGCCCCACGTCACGCTGGCGCGGCTGCACGATGCGTCGAGCCAGGACGTCGCCGACTATCTCTCCGTCCGCGGCTATTTCCCGAGCCGCGTGTTCACGGCCGAGCGCTTCGTGCTGTTCTCGTCGCGCGCCTCGACCGGCGGTGGCCCCTACGTGGTCGAGGACGCCTACGACCTTTCCCCGGGGTGAGGTCTGGAGCGCGGTCGTTCAAGCCAGCCGCTCGCTGAGGTCGGGAGCGAAGACTAACGTCGTTAGCCCCGGACTAACGGTCACGGCGGCGTTTGCGTGCCATATACCACGACCTCACGGCTCCGACGCATGGCGGCTTCCACCATTTGCGGATTGCATTTTCCGTAAGTCTCGTGACCTAGAGTGGGCTCATGCTGTCCACTCCGTCAGACGCGTTCCGCGCGCAATATCAGTCTTTGGTCGATACCGGTGCGATCGAGGCCGACCTCGCCCAGGCCGAGGTCGCCGACGCCCTGGCGGCGCTGGAGCGCCGCCTCTCGACCTACAAGCCGACGCGCAAGCAAGGCTTGTTCGGCCGCCTTTTTGCCGACAAGAGCGAGCCGCCGAACGGCCTCTATGTCCACGGCGAGGTCGGGCGCGGCAAGACCATGCTGATGGACCTGTTCTTCCAGAACTGTCCCGTCGAGCACAAGCGCCGCGCCCATTTTCACGAATTCATGGCCGAGGTGCACGAGCGCATCTACGGCTACCGCCAGAACATCGCGCGCGGCGAGCTCGCCGATGCCGACGTGATCGGGCTCACGGCACAGGCGATCTTCGATCAGGCCTGGCTGCTCTGCTTCGACGAATTCCATGTCACCGACATCGCCGACGCGATGATCCTGGGACGTCTGTTCGCCAGGCTGTTCGAGCTCGGCACCGTGGTGGTGGCGACCTCGAACGTCGCGCCCGAAGACCTCTACAAAGGCGGCCTCAACCGCGCGCTGTTCCTGCCCTTCATCAAGCAGATCGCCGACCATATGGACGTGATGCGGCTGGATGCGCGCACCGATTTCCGGCTGGAGAAGCTGGCCGGCGTGAAGATGTGGCTGGTGCCGGCCGATGTCGACGCGCGAGCGGCGCTCGACGAGGCCTGGGCGCGGCTCACGGGGCATGCCAAGTGCAAGCCGCGCGACATGACGATCAAGGGGCGTATCCTGCATGTCCCGTGCTCCGCCAACGGCGTCGCCCGCTTCGGTTTTACCGATCTCTGCGAGAAGCCGCTGGCAGCCTCGGACTATCTGCGGCTCGCGCACGACTATCATACGATCCTGATCGATCACGTTCCGGTCATGGATCTGGCCGAGCGTAATGCCGCCAAGCGGTTCATCACCCTGATCGATACGCTCTACGACAACGCCGTGAAGCTGATCGCCTCCGCCGAAGCCGACCCGATTTCGCTCTACGTCGCGACCGAGGGCATCGAGGCCATGGAGTTCAAGCGGACCACCTCGCGCCTGATCGAGATGGGCTCGGACTCCTACCTGGCCCTGCCGCACGGGCGGAAGGACTCGGCGGCATCCGGGACTTCCACGGGGTTGGTCGAAACCTGACAAATACCGGAGTTTTGGCGAGCGCCTGCCGCCGGGCACACAGCCGCGAAAAGGCCACGCCAATCATGCTGAAAGGATCATCAGCGGCCGTCGCCCGGTCCTGATCGAAATCAAGGCACGCCCGCCAATTGGCCATAGCGTGACTTGAACGGCCCGGGCGAAAGGGATAACCACCCACTCGACTTTTCAACCTCCCTCACCCCTTCGGGTTCAAAGGAAAATTTGCCATGGCGCGCGACAAGATTGCTTTGATTGGCTCCGGTCAGATCGGCGGAACGCTGGCTCACCTCGTCGGCCTCAAGGAGCTCGGCGACGTCGTGATGTTCGACATTGCCGAAGGCGTTCCACAGGGCAAGGCGCTCGACATCGCGCAGTCCTCGCCGGTCGATGGCTTCGATGCGCACTTCACCGGCGCCAACTCTTACGAGGCGCTCGACAACGCCAAGGTGTGCATCGTCACCGCCGGCGTGCCGCGCAAGCCCGGCATGAGCCGCGACGATCTGCTGTCGATCAACCTGAAGGTGATGGAGCAGGTCGGCGCCGGCATCAAGAAGTACGCCCCCGATGCGTTCGTCATCTGCATCACCAACCCGCTCGACGCGATGGTCTGGGCGCTGCAGAAGGCCTCGAACCTTCCGGCGAAGAAGGTCGTCGGCATGGCCGGCGTGCTCGACTCCGCGCGCTTCCGCTACTTCCTGGCTGATGAGTTCAACGTCTCGGTCGAGGACGTCACTGCCTTCGTGCTCGGCGGCCATGGCGACACCATGGTGCCGCTGACCAAGTACTCGACCGTCGCCGGCATTCCGCTGCCGGATCTCGTCAAGATGGGCTGGACCTCGCAGGCGCGCATCGACGAGATCGTCGACCGCACCCGCAATGGCGGCGCCGAGATCGTCAACCTGCTCAAGACGGGTTCCGCCTACTACGCCCCGGCGGCGTCGGCGATCGCGATGGCCGAGAGCTATCTGCGCGACAAGAAGCGCGTGCTGCCCTGCGCGGCGCATCTCAACGGCGAGTTCGGCGTCAAGGACATGTATGTCGGCGTGCCCGTCGTGATCGGCTCCAAGGGTGTCGAGCGCATCGTCGAGATCGAGCTGGCCGGGAAGGACCGCGAGGCGTTCGACAAGTCGGTCGCCGCCGTCCAGGGCCTGGTCGACGCCTGCAAGAAGATCGCGCCCGACCTGCTCGGCCGCTGATCAGGGGTCATTCACGGGGCGTAGTCTCGCCCACATCGAGTTGCAGGATGTTTGGTATATGGTATACCAGGAATCCTAACAACAATTCTGGTCGTCACCCCATCGCGGGTTCGGGGAGCAAGCGCTTATGAACATTCACGAATATCAGGCCAAGGCACTGCTGCACGAGTTCGGCGTGCCGATTTCCAAGGGCGTGCCGGTTCTCCGTCCGGAGGACGCGGATGCGGCGGCGAAGACGCTAGGTGGCCCGGTCTGGGTCGTGAAGAGCCAGATCCACGCCGGCGGTCGCGGCAAGGGCAAGTTCAAGGAGGCCTCTGCCGGCGACAAGGGCGGCGTCCGCCTCGCCAAGTCGATCCAGGAGGTCAACGAGTTCGCCAAGCAGATGCTGGGCGCCACGCTGGTGACCGTGCAGACCGGTCCGGACGGCAAGCAGGTCAACCGCCTCTACATCGAGGACGGCTCGGACATCGACAAGGAATTCTATCTGTCGCTGCTGGTCGACCGCGAGACCTCGAAGGTCGCCTTCGTGGTGTCGACCGAAGGTGGCGTCAACATCGAGGACGTCGCCCACAGCACGCCTGAGAAGATCATCACCTTCTCGGTCGATCCGGCCACCGGCGTCATGGGCCATCACGGCCGCGCCGTCGCCAAGGCGCTGAAGCTCTCCGGCGACCTCGCCAAGCAGGCCGAGAAGCTGACCACCCAGCTCTACAACGCCTTCGTCGCCAAGGACATGGCGATGCTCGAGATCAACCCGCTGGTCGTCACCAAGCAGGGCCAGCTGCGCGTGCTCGACGCCAAGGTCTCGTTCGACTCCAACGCGCTGTTCAAGCACCCGGAAGTCGTCGCGCTGCGCGACGAGACCGAGGAGGACGCCAAGGAGATCGAGGCGTCGAAGTACGACCTCAACTACGTCGCGCTCGACGGCACCATCGGCTGCATGGTCAACGGCGCCGGCCTCGCCATGGCGACGATGGACATCATCAAGCTGTACGGCATGGAGCCCGCCAACTTCCTCGACGTCGGCGGCGGCGCCAGCAAGGAGAAGGTCGCGGCGGCGTTCAAGATCATCACCGCCGACCCGAACGTGAAGGGCATCCTGGTCAACATCTTCGGCGGCATCATGAAGTGCGATGTCATCGCCGAGGGCGTCGTGGCCGCGGTCAAGGAAGTGGGCCTGAAGGTGCCGCTGGTGGTGCGCCTCGAGGGCACCAATGTCGATCTCGGCAAGAAGATCATCAGCGAGTCCGGTCTGAACGTGCTGCCCGCCGACAATCTCGACGACGCCGCGCAGAAGATCGTCAAGGCCGTCAAGGGAGGCTGAGCGCCGTTTCAGGCGCTCGCTCATTCCTCACCGCAACGCTTTTAGAGAAAGCACGATGTCCATCCTCATCGACAAGAACACCAAGGTCATCTGCCAGGGCTTCACCGGCAAGAACGGCACCTTCCACTCCGAGGCGGCGATCGCTTACGGCACCAAGATGGTCGGCGGCACCTCGCCGGGCAAAGGCGGCTCGACCCATCTCGGCCTGCCGGTCTTCGACACCGTCAAGGAGGCCCGCGAGGCCACCGGCGCCGACGCATCCGTGATCTACGTGCCGCCGCCGGGCGCGGCCGACGCGATCTGCGAGGCGATCGACGCCGAGGTCCCGCTGATCGTCTGCATCACCGAGGGCATCCCGGTGCTCGACATGGTCCGGGTGAAACGCTCGCTTGTGGGATCCAAGTCGCGCCTGATCGGGCCGAACTGCCCGGGCGTCATGACCGCCGGCGAGTGCAAGATCGGCATCATGCCGGCCAACATCTTCAAGCCCGGCTCGGTCGGCATCGTGTCGCGCTCGGGCACGCTGACCTATGAAGCGGTGTTCCAGACGACGTCCGAGGGCCTGGGCCAGACCACGGCGGTCGGCATCGGCGGCGACCCGGTCAAGGGCACCGAGTTCATCGACATGCTCGAGATGTTCCTGGCCGACCCCAAGACGACCTCGATCATCATGATCGGTGAGATCGGCGGCTCGGCCGAGGAGGACGCGGCGCAGTTCATCAAGGACGAGGCGAAGCGCGGCCGCAAGAAACCGATGGTCGGATTCATCGCCGGCGTCACCGCCCCTCCCGGCCGCCGTATGGGCCATGCCGGCGCGATCATCTCGGGCGGCAAGGGCGATGCCGGCTCGAAGACCGCTGCGATGGAAGCTGCTGGTATTACAGTCTCTCCGTCTCCGGCGCGGCTTGGCAAGACGCTTGTCGAAAAGTTGAAATCCTGATTGGTTCGATCTCGGTCGCCCAACGCTCGAAAAGTTCCCCGATCAGCGAGCCTCTGGCCGGGGAGCACTTTCGGCGCCAGTTCGTGGCGATTGCTTCAGTTGTTCCTGGTCGGGAGCGGGCTTTGAGCTATCACTTTCCCATCCATTGACAGCGCTGGATGGATCGCTACTTTGTTTGATCTCCGGCCCAAATTTGGCATGGCCCTCGCGGATCGCGCCATGCACCTCTGCTCGCGCCTTCAAGTCAACGGCTGCACCGAGCATCTGGAGCAAAATTCCAATAACTACAAAGCTCAATCCTCTTGCATTCGCGGCAGGTCGCTCGCCGCCAAATTCGGAGGAGGTTTTCAAGATCTCCTGATGCTTCTTTGAGACTGATGCAAGCAACAGGGAAGACGCAGCAGCGATGGTAGTTAATTGGAGAAACTGACGGCCAAGGAGCAGCACGCCCAAGAGTTCGAGTCCCAAGCCCAGTACAGTCAGAGCCGTAGACGCTATCACAATAATCATTGAATGGTTGCCGCAGCGAGGTCGATTACCTTTGCGCCGTCAGCCGTGAACGTGATTACGTGTCCACATACGTATACTAGCAAAACCGATGCGCTGCGTATGTGGTGAACGTCCACTGGGCCATTCCTCAACCGAGCAAAAAACGATCGCAAACAGTCCTTTTCCTCAAGAGAGGGGCTGTTACTAAGATAAACGGCTACCTCCTTGGCAAACTTCGGATCGTGAGGCCCGATCTGACCCAAAACTCCCGCCGCCATAGCTCCAGCACCGTGCATTCGATCTCCCGGCACTCAACGAACATCTGAGTATTAAAGACTACCATGGAAGCGATTCTGATTCTTGCCAAGCATCGCTCGTTGCAGCGAGCCTCCTTCGATACATCGGCGCCTTCTGATGAAGAACCGCGGCGGCGTGCAAGAGTTCATATTCGGCGGGACGTAATAGGACACCGCGGATCTTTTCGGCGTCGTCTATCAGCATTAAACAAGGCGAGTAATCCAGCCGTTCAATTATCTGCTTTGAGGCAGCCCGCCTGAGAGCGACTGCCGGATACCGTAACTCTCGATCGGTCCGATGGCGGCCACGGTACACGAAGTCAGATCCGATACCTTCGAGGTTTTGTTCTGCCATATCGGCTAGGCGAAAGAAGTACTCAGGGTCGAGGATTACTCCCTGAATGCCAGATTGTTCAGCCGATCCATCAAGGACAATCAACCGGTCAGGCCCGATGAGTTCGGCTTCAGGAAACTCCGTTACAAATACGGGCTTGCCGCCCGAGTTACTTTCGTTGCCATCGGCAAACCGGGCCAGCATCGCGAATCTCTAAAAATGTAAAAAGTGTTTCTAATTTACGCCTTATTTTACAACTTGCAATAGAGTTCCAGTGAAACTCGTTTGACATTCTGGCGTTTCTTGAACGGCGTCCTCCACGGGGATCAGACTGTTGCACGCGCGAAGGTCCCGAGTCAGACTGTTGGTTTGTTCTGGAGAAGGCCGATGAATGACTCCCGAAGCGATTTTGCAAGGATCTACACGGCCCATCGGCACGCGCTAACCGGCACCAAGCCGGGTGAGCCTGAAATTGACGAGAATTACCATTACTATCTGGAATTGGTCGAGCTTGCCGGTCGTCCTGGAGATCTTCATTTCATGCTCAATGACCAGAAGGAAATGACTTGGGAGTTTTCGCCACGGGTACGGGGTGCCCCGAAAAGTTGAAATCCTGATTCAGGACTTAGTGCTTTTCGGCGCGAATATTTACAATAAATAAGGTAAACGGTCCTAACCCGAGCCTGATCCGCGTCCCCCGCGGGTCAGGCATTGCGCCGTTTTGATTGGGCGCATCGAAATTACCAGGACGCCACCATGTCTCGCCAAGATGCGAACGCCGCCTTCGCCCTGTCGTCTTTTCTGCAGGGCACCAATGCCACCTACATCGATGAGATCTACGCCCGCTACGAGAAGGACCCCGCTTCGGTCGACCCGGAGTGGCAGGAGTTCTTCAAGAGCCTGAAGGACGCGCCGGCCGACGTGCAGAAGAATGCGTCGGGCCCCTCCTGGGCGCGCAGCAACTGGCCGGTCTCCCCCCGCGACGAATTGACCTCGGCGCTGGACGGCAACTGGGCCGTCGTCGAGAAGAAGGTCGGCGAGAAGATCGCCGCCAAGGCCCAGACGAAGGGCGTCGAACTGTCGGTGGCCGACGTCAATCAGGCCACCCGCGACTCTGTCCGCGCGTTGATGCTGATCCGCGCCTACCGCATGCGCGGCCACTTCCACGCCAAGCTCGATCCCCTCGGCATCGAGGCGCCGCGCAACCGTGAGGAACTCGATCCACGCTCCTACGGCTTCACCGAGGCCGACTACGACCGCAAGATCTTCCTCGATCACGTGCTCGGCCTCGAATACGGCAGCCTGCGTGAGATCGTCGCGATCTGCGAGCGCACCTACTGCCAGACGCTCGGCGTCGAGTTCATGCACATCACGAACGCCGCGCAGAAGGCCTGGATTCAGGAGCGCATCGAGGGACCGGACAAGGAAATCTCGTTCACCCGCGAGGGCCGTCGCGCCATCCTGACCAAACTGATCGAGGCCGAGGGCTTCGAGAAGTTCTGCGACGTCAAGTTCACCGGTACCAAGCGCTTCGGCCTCGACGGCGGCGAGTCGCTGATTCCGGCGCTGGAGCAGATCATCAAGCGCGGCGGCAATCTCGGCGTGAAGGAGATCGTGCTGGGCATGCCGCACCGCGGCCGCCTCAACGTGCTGACCCAGGTGATGGGCAAGCCGCACCGCGCGCTGTTCCACGAGTTCAAGGGCGGCTCGGCCAATCCCGACGCGGTCGAAGGCTCCGGCGACGTCAAGTACCACCTCGGCGCCTCCTCGGACCGCGAGTTCGACGGCAACCGCATCCATCTGTCGCTGACTGCCAATCCGTCGCATCTGGAGATCGTCGATCCCGTGGTGCTCGGCAAGGTCCGCGCCAAGCAGGACCAGCATGGCGATCCGCCGGACATGCGCATCTCGGTGCTGCCGCTCTTGATGCATGGCGATGCCGCCTTCGCCGGCCAGGGCGTCGTGGCGGAGTGCTTCGCGCTGTCCGACCTGAAAGGCTACCGGACCGGTGGCTCGATTCATTTCATCGTCAACAACCAGATCGGCTTCACGACCTATCCGCGCTATTCGCGCTCGTCGCCCTATCCGTCCGACGTCGCCAAGATGATCGACGCGCCGATCTTCCACGTCAACGGCGACGATCCGGAAGCCGTCGTGTTCGCGGCCAAGGTCGCGATCGAGTTCCGGCAGAAGTTCCACAAGCCGGTCGTGATCGACATGTTCTGCTACCGCAGGCATGGCCACAACGAGGGCGACGAGCCGGCCTTCACCCAGCCGGTGATGTACAAGAAGATCGGCGCCCATGCGTCGACCCTGGAGATCTACTCCAAGCGGCTGGTCGCCGAAGGCGTCATGACCGAGGGTGAGGTCGAGAAGGCCAAGGGAGACTGGCGCGCCCGTCTCGACGCCGAGTTCGAGGCCGGTACGTCCTATCGCCCGAACAAGGCCGACTGGCTCGACGGCAAGTGGGCAGGCTTCAAATCCGCCGACCAGGAGGAGGAGGCGCGCCGCGGCGTTACCGGCGTCGAGATCGACCGCCTCAAGGAGATCGGCCGCAAGATCACCAAGGTGCCGGACGGCTTCCGCGTGCACCGGACGATCCAGCGCTTCCTTGAGAACCGCGCCAAGGCGATCGACAGCGGCATCGGGCTCGACTGGGCGACCGGCGAAGCGCTGGCGTACTGTTCGCTGCTGCTCGAAGGCCACAAGGTTCGTCTCTCCGGTCAGGATAGCGAGCGAGGCACCTTCTCGCAGCGCCATTCGGTGCTGATCGACCAGGAGGACGAGAGCCGCTACACGCCGTTCAACCATCTGGCGCCAGAGCAGGGCCACTTCGAGGTCATCAACTCGCTGCTCTCGGAAGAAGCCGTGCTCGGCTTCGAATACGGCTACTCGCTCGCAGAGCCGACCGCGCTGACCCTCTGGGAGGCACAGTTCGGCGACTTCGCCAACGGCGCCCAGGTGTTGTTCGACCAGTTCATCTCGTCGGGTGAGCGTAAATGGTTGCGCATGTCCGGCTTGGTCTGCCTGCTGCCGCACGGCTACGAGGGCCAGGGCCCCGAGCATTCGTCGGCACGCCTCGAGCGCTATCTGCAGATGTGCGCCGAGGACAACATGCAGGTGGTCTATCCGACTACGCCGGCGAACTACTTCCACGTGCTGCGGCGACAGTTGCATCGCGAGATCCGCAAGCCGCTGATCGTGATGACGCCGAAATCGCTGCTGCGCCACAAGCGCGCGGTGTCGCGGCTCGAGGAGCTCGCCAAGGGCACGACGTTCCACCGCATCCTGTACGATGACGCGCAGATGCAGGCGGACGACAAGACCAGGCTGGTGCCGGACGAGCAGATCCGCCGCATCGTGCTGTGCTCGGGCAAGGTCTATTACGACCTCTATGACGAGCGCGAGAAGCGCGGGCTGAACGACGTCTACCTGATGCGCGTCGAGCAGCTCTATCCGGTGCCGCTCAAGGCGCTGGTCGCCGAGCTCGGCCGCTTCAAGAACGCCGAAGTGGTGTGGTGCCAGGAAGAGCCGCGCAACATGGGCGCCTGGCACTTCATCGAGCCCTATCTGGAATGGGTGATGAACCAGACCGGCGGCAAGAGCAAGCGTCCGCGCTATGCCGGCCGTGCCGCCTCTGCAGCGACCGCGACGGGCCTGATGTCGAAGCATCTCGCCCAGCTGAAGGCGCTGCTCGACGAAGCCTTGAACTGAACCTGCCTTTTTGACGCGCCCCGCAACCTGCGGGGCGCAAGTACATCGCGTTGATCGTCCGTCCCGCATCGCTTGCCCGCCGCAAGGCGATGGCGGACCGGCTTTATGACCGCACGGGTTATTGAGGACAAAGACCATGACTGAAATTCGCGTTCCGACGCTGGGTGAATCCGTCACCGAAGCCACCATCGGCCGCTGGTTCAAGAAGGCCGGCGACGCCGTGGCGGTCGACGAGCCCCTCGTCGAGCTCGAGACCGACAAGGTGACGATCGAGGTGCCCGCGCCATCGGCCGGCACGCTCGGTGAGATCATCGCCAAGGATGGCGAGACCGTCGCTGTCGGCGCGCTGCTCGGCCAGATCACCGATGGCGCGGCCGCTACGAAGTCGGCCGCTGCTGCTCCCGCCGCGGCTCCGGCGAAGCCCGCCGCGGCTGCCCCTGCTGCCGCTCCAGCGCCGGCCAAGGCGCTGCCCGCCGATACGCCGCAGGCCCCGTCGGTGCGCAAGCTCTCCGCCGAGAGCGGAGTCGATGCCACCACAGTGCCGGGCTCTGGCAAGGATGGCCGCGTCACCAAGGGCGACATGCTGGCGGCGATCGAGCGCGCCGCCTCCGCCCCGACCCCGGTCAATCAGCCGGCGGCTTCCGTGCAAGTGCGTGCGCCGTCGCCGGCGGATGACGCCGCGCGCGAGGAGCGCGTGAAGATGACCCGGCTGCGCCAGACCATCGCGCGCCGCCTCAAGGACGTGCAGAACACCGCAGCGATGCTGACGACCTTCAACGAGGTCGACATGACCAACGTCATGGCGCTGCGCAGCCAGTACAAGGATGTGTTCGAGAAGAAGCACGGCTCGAAGCTCGGCTTCATGGGCTTCTTCACCAAGGCCGTCGTGCAGGCGCTGAAGGACATCCCGGCCGTGAACGCCGAGATCGACGGCAGCGATCTCATCTACAAGAACTACTACCACATCGGCGTCGCCGTCGGCACCGACAAGGGACTGGTCGTGCCGGTCGTGCGCGACTGCGACCACAAGTCGATCGCCGACATCGAGAAGGGCATCGCCGATTTCGGCCGCCGCGCCCGCGACGGTCAGCTCAAGATCGACGAGATGCAGGGCGGCACCTTCACGATCACCAATGGCGGCATCTACGGCTCGCTGATGTCGACCCCGATCCTGAACGCGCCGCAGTCCGGCATTCTCGGCATGCACAAGATCCAGGAACGGCCGGTGGTCGTCGGCGGCAAGATAGAGGTCCGGCCGATGATGTATCTGGCGCTGTCCTACGACCATCGTGTCATTGACGGCAAGGAAGCCGTGACCTTCCTGGTGCGCGTCAAGGAGAGCCTGGAAGATCCGGCGCGGCTGGTGCTGGATCTCTGAGGCGAACGACGACTTGACGAATTGAGGCGCGCCTGGCAGCGCGCCTCAGACCTAACGGGGGCCAGCATGACCGACAGGGTTGCAGTGATCACCGGCGGCAGCCGCGGCATCGGCCGCGCCACTGCCCTTGCCGCCGCGGCGCGCGGCTTCAAGATCGTGGTCGGCTACGCCTCGAACGAGGCGGCAGCGCAGAGCACGGTCGCCGCGATCGAGGCCAAGAACGGCAAGGCGATCGCGGTGAAATGCGACGTCGGCCGCGAGCACGACATCCTCGCGCTGTTCAAGGCCGCCGACAAGTTCGGCACGCTCGGCGCGCTCATCAACAATGCCGGCATCGTCGGCCCGACCTCGCGCGTCGACGAGATGAGCGCGGAGCGCATCGAGCGGCTGATGGCGGTCAACGTCACCGGCAGCATCCTCTGCGCCCGCGAGGCCGTGAAGCGGATGTCGACGCGGCATGGCGGCCAGGGTGGCGTCATCATCAACCTGTCGTCGGTCGCCGCCAAGCTCGGCTCGCCGAACACCTATGTCGACTACGCCGCCTCGAAGGGTGCGATCGATTCCTTCACCATCGGTCTGGCCCACGAGGTCGCGAGCGAGGGCATCCGCGTCGCCGCCATTCGCCCCGGCCTGATCGATACCGACATTCACGCCTCCGGCGGCGAGCCCGATCGCGCCCATCGCCTCGCGCCGATGGTGCCGATGAAGCGCGTCGGCACCGCGGAGGAAATCGCCAATGCCATCGTCTGGCTGCTGTCCGACGAGGCTTCCTATGTCACTTCGGCCATTCTCGACGTGTCGGGCGGACGCTGACGACCGTCATCATCTCTGACTACAAAGCTTACGGAACATTCGATCATGGCTAACTACGATCTCGTCGTCATCGGCACCGGCCCCGGTGGTTATGTCTGCGCCATCCGCGCGGCGCAGCTCGGCATGAAGGTGGCCGTGGTCGAGAAGAACGCCACCCTCGGCGGCACCTGTCTCAATGTCGGCTGCATGCCGTCGAAGGCGCTCCTGCACGCGTCTGAATTGTTCGAGGAGGCCGGGCACTCCTTCGCCAAGATGGGCATCAAGGTGCCGGCGCCGGAGATCGATCTGCCGGCGATGATGAACTTCAAGCAGCAGGGCATCGACGGCAACGTCAAGGGCGTCGAGTTCCTGATGAAGAAGAACAAGATCGACGTGCTCGTGGGCAAGGGCAAGATCCTCGGCACCGGCAAGCTGCAGGTCACCGGCAATGACGGTGCTGCGCAGACCGTCGAGACCAAGAACATCGTCATCGCCACCGGCTCGGACATCGCGCGCCTCAAGGGCATCGAGATCGACGAGAAGCGCATCGTGTCCTCGACCGGCGCGCTGTCGCTGGACAAGGTGCCGTCGAGCCTGCTCGTCGTCGGCGCCGGCGTGATCGGCCTTGAGCTCGGCTCGGTGTGGCGCCGCCTCGGCGCCAAGGTCACCGTGGTCGAATTCCTCGACCGCATCCTGCCCGGCATGGACGGCGAGATCGCAAAACAATTTCAGCGCATCCTCGAGAAGCAGGGCTTTGCGTTCAAGCTCGGCGCCAAGGTCACCGGCGTCGACACGTCGGGCGCGACGCTGTCGGCGACCATCGAGCCCGCAGCGGGCGGAGCCGCTGAAAAGATCGAAGCCGATGTCGTGCTGGTGGCGATCGGCCGCGTGCCCTACACCGAGGGACTCGGTCTGCAGGAAGCGGGCGTCATCATCGATAATCGCGGCCGCGTCCAGATCGATCATCATTTCGCGACCAGCGTGCCCGGCGTCTACGCCATCGGCGACGTCGTCGCGGGCCCGATGCTCGCGCACAAGGCCGAAGACGAGGGCGTCGCTGTCGCGGAGATTCTCGCGGGCCAGGCCGGCCACGTGAACTACGACGTCATTCCGGGCGTGGTCTACACCACGCCCGAAGTGGCCTCCGTCGGCAAGACCGAGGACGAGCTGAAGCAGGCCGGCGTCGCCTATACCGTCGGCAAGTTTCCGTTTACCGCGAACGGCCGTTCCAAGGTCAACCAGACCACTGACGGTTTCGTGAAGATCCTCGCCGATGCGAAGACCGATCGCGTGCTCGGCGCCCATATCATCGGCCGCGAAGCCGGGGAAATAATTCACGAGGCCGCCGTATTGATGGAGTTCGGTGGCTCTGCCGAGGATCTTGCGCGCACCTGCCACGCGCATCCAACGCGCTCGGAGGCCGTCAAGGAAGCCGCGCTTGCGGTGGGTAAGCGGGCCATCCATATGTGATGGACGCCCGGAGGCGCCTTAGGTGGGTGCGACAAAACGCCCCGCTTATGACGCTGAACCGAACGGCAAGGCGCGAGGTCCTATCGTCATAGCGGCCTCAACCCTCGGGGCCCGGCGGAGATGGAGTCCGATGCTGCGCCGCCTGCTTCAGCCGTTCTGGGTTCTGCTTGCGATCATCTTCCTGATCGAGGCCTGGCTGTGGGACCATCTCGAGCCGGTCGTGGCGCGCATCGTCGCCGCGATTCCGCTGCGGAGCTTGAAGCACTGGCTTGCCGCGCGGATCGAGACGCTGTCTCCGGCGCTGACCTTGATCGTCTTCGTCGTGCCGGTCGTGCTGTTGTTTCCGCTCAAGCTGCTTGGCATGTGGCTGCTGATGCACCATCAGTGGAAGCTCGCGCTGGCCACGATCGTGTCCGGCAAGATCGTCGGTGTCGGTGTCACCGCATTCATCTTCGACGTCACGCGCAGCAAGCTGCTGCAGATGGGCTGGTTCGCCTGGCTGTATGAGGCCGTGCTCACGCTGCGCAGCAAAGCCTCGGCCCTCGTCGAGCCGATCAAGCAGCGTGTCCGTGAGGTCGTCGGCGAGTTGCTTCGGGGCAATACCCGCGGCTGGTCGGCCCGCGTGGTTCGCCAGATCCTGCGCTTCCGCCGCAGCGTGCAGGCGCGCTGATCTGGAACGTCATCCTGCCACGTGGTTTGCTTCGTCACATCCGTCGTCATTCCGGGGCAGTCGTCAGTGCGCGTCAGCGCGCGGGCGATTGAACCCGGAATCTCGAGATTGTTGAAAATGAACGCCAGCCAAGTTCGAGATTCCGGGTTCAAGGCCTGCGGCCTTGCCCCGGAATGACGGTGCTTGTGGCTCAACTGGTCGAAAACGCGACCGCTAATGCAGATGCAAGAGATGCGGCTGGAACAGGCCGAGCAGCGTCATGGCGATCCCGATCAGTGCGAGCCCACCGGAGGCCCAGGCCAGCACGATCATTCCCGTAATGATCGTCGCCGACGCCAGCACGATGCCGATCTGAAAAGCGGCCGACGCCAATTCGTAGTGGTGATATTTCGCCGTCGCCTCGTCGCGCTCGTGCTCGGCGTGCTTGGCGCGTTCAGCGAGCTGCTCGCTGCCTTCGCCGGTCTCCGGCTCCGAACGATAGCGCGCGGCATTCTTCTGCCAGTCATCGATCTGCTTCTGCAACGCCGCCTTGGCCGCCTCGTCCGGCAGCGCCGGCAGGTTCAGCTTGCCCTGCTCGGCCGCGGTCTGCACCACGGTGCGGCGCACGGTCTTGGCCTGGAAGAAGGCCCAGAGGTTGGATGCCTCGACGTTCTTGCTGATCGATTCGGTCTGCGCGCCCTTGCCGAGCGTTTCCGACAGCGCCAGGAACAGCGCGATGACGGCGATCAGCAGCGCGATCTTCTTGTTCTCGCCGGAGGCATGCTCGGCGTGCTCCGCATGCTCCATGCTCTCATGTGCGCTCATCTGTTCCCCTCCGGATCAAGCGAGGGAGACGATTGCCGGAACCACGGTGGTCGCGCAAGGGAAACGATGTGACGGAACGGTGTCAGCGCCGCGGATGCGCCGACGCGTAGACCTGCAGCAGCCGTTCAGAATCGATGCCGGTATAGATCTGCGTGGTCGACAACGAGGCGTGGCCGAGCAGCTCCTGGATCGCGCGCAGATCGCCGCCGCGCGACAGCAGGTGCGTGGCGAAGGAGTGGCGCAGCGCGTGCGGCGTGGCGCTGTCGGGCAGGCCGAGCGCGCCGCGCAGCCGCTCCATCGCGAGCTGAATGATGCGCGGGCTCAACGGACCGCCCTTGGCGCCGACGAACATCGGCCCAGCTCCCGGAAGCGGGTAGGGGCAGAGCCTGGCGTACTCGTCGATCAGCTGCAGCACGTTCTGCAGCACCGGCACCATGCGCGTCTTGTTGCCCTTGCCGGTCACGACCAGCACGTCGCCTTCGCCCGGCCGCGGCACCTCGCGGCGTTTCAATCCGAGCGCCTCTGAGATGCGCAGGCCGGAGCCATACAGCAGCGCCATGACCGCGGCGTCGCGCGCCAGCACCCAGGTCTCGCGGGTCTCGCCGGCACGCTCGTCGGCATCGGCGAGGCGCTTGGCGGCGTCCATCGGCAGCGGCTTCGGCAGGCTCTTGGCGATCTTTGGCGCGCGGATTCCCGAGAGGGCGCCGACCTTGCCTTTGCCCTCGCGCTCCAGGAAACGACCGAACGAGCGCAAGCCTGCCAGCGTCCGCATCAGGGAGCGTCCGGCGATGTCGTCGGCGCGCCGCATCGCCATGAAGGCCCGGATGTCGGCGGCTTCCAGCACCGCAAAGCGCGCCAATGTCACCGGCTCACCCCAATGGGTGCAGAGGAATTGCAGGCATTGCCGCAGGTCGCGGGCGTAGGCCTCGACCGTCTTCGGGGACAGCCGGCGCTCGCTGCGCAGATGCGCCAGCCACTGCATCATCGCGCGCACCACGCCGTCATCGGCGCCGATCAGGTCGGAGAGCTCCGGCGCATCGTCGGCATCCGTTTCAGGTGGTCGCGTCTGCTTTGCCATGCGTGCGTGCCCAGCGATGGGACGAGGTCCTGCGAGCTTGTCGGCCGCCGCGAATGCGGTCTGCGCCTCTCCCCGCCTGCGGGGGGGGGGAGGTCGGATTGCATCGTCAGATGCAATCCGGGTGAGGGGGTACAGGTCTCACGGCGAACACGTCCCGTGCGTCTGCCCCTCATCCCAGCCCTCTCCCCGCAAGAGCGGGGCGAGGGAGCGCAGCGGCGCTCGCGGCGAGAAGCTCGGTCTCAACCCGTCGGTTCATCTATATATATCGCATCCTCGTCCTTTACCGTTCGCTAACTTTGCCGGGCGGCTTTCGCTTCAGCCCGAGCAAGGCTATCTCCGCCCTCATGGACCGCCCGACCGATCTCTTTCCAGGTGCAGTCAGCACGGCCGGCGTGGTCGACGTGCTGGTTCCGGTCGCGCTCGACCACACGTATTCCTACCGCGTGCCGCGCGGCATGGCGCTGAAGCCCGGCGATGTCGTCGGCGTGCCGCTGGGGCCGCGCGAGGTGCTGGCGGTGGTGTGGGCGGAGAACGCCAATCCCGATCCGCGACTGCACAACAGGCTGAAGGACGTCAGCGAGAAGCTCGACGTGCCGCCGCTCAAGCCGGAGCTGCGGTCGCTGGTCGACTGGGTCGCCAATTACACGCTGTCGCCGCGCGGCATGGTGCTGCGGATGTGCCTTCGCATGGGCGAGCATCTCGGGCCGGAGCGCGTTCGCCTCGGCGTCCGGCTGGTCGGCGAGCCGCCAAAGCGGCTGACGCCAGCGCGGCGGCGGGTGATCGAGGCGGTGTCGGATGGCCTGCTGCACGGAAAGTCCGACCTCGTCCGCGAGATCGGCGTCTCCGGCAGCGTGATCGACGGCCTGGTCGACGAGGGGACGCTGACGGTCGAGGCGATGCCGCGGGCCTTGCCGCCGCCGACGCCGGACCCGTCCTTCGCCCAGCCCGAGTTCTTCGATGCACAGTTGGCCGGCGTCGAGGCGATGCGGGCGCTGGCTGCCAATGGCGGCTTTCAGGTCGCGCTGCTCGATGGCGTCACCGGCTCCGGCAAGACCGAGGTGTATTTCGAGGCGGTGGCCGAGACCGTCCGCCGCGGCCGGCAGTCGCTGATCCTGATGCCGGAGATCGCGCTGACCGGGCAGTTCCTCGACCGCTTCTCGCGCCGTTTCGGCGTGCGCCCGCTGGAATGGCATTCCGAGCTGACGCCGCGCACGCGCCAGCGCAACTGGGCGGCCATCGCCGCCGGCGAGGCGCCGGTCGTGGTCGGCGCGCGCTCGGCGCTGTTTCTGCCCTACGCCGATCTCGGCCTGATCGTCGTCGATGAGGAGCACGACCAGGCCTACAAGCAGGACGAGGGCGCGCACTACCACGCCCGCGACATGGCGGTGGTGCGCGGCCACATCGCCAAATTCCCGGTCGTGCTGGCGTCAGCGACGCCCTCGGTCGAGACCGAGGTCAATGCGCGCAAGGGCCGCTACCAGCGCGTCGCGCTGCCGTCGCGCTTCGGCGGCCAGCACATGCCGCACATCGAGGCGATCGATCTCAGGCGCGAGCCGCCGCCGCGCGGCCGCTACATCTCGCCGCGGTTGGCGGGCGAGATCCGCACCGCGATCGAGCGCGGCGAGCAGGCGCTGCTGTTTCTCAATCGCCGCGGCTATGCGCCGCTGACCTTGTGCCGCGCCTGCGGCCACCGTTTTGCTTGCACCATCTGCGACGCTTGGCTGGTCGACCATCGTTTTCGCCAGCGCCTGGTCTGCCACCATTGCGGGTTCTCGATGGCCCGGCCGCCGGCCTGTCCGCATTGCGCCGCCGAGGAATCGCTGGTCGCGGTCGGCCCGGGCGTCGAGCGGCTGCAGGAGGAGGCGGCCGCGCTGTTTCCCGACGCGCGCAGCATGGTGCTGTCGAGCGACCTGATCACCTCGATCGAGACCATGCGCGCCGAACTCACGGAGATCGCGGAAGGCCGCGTCGACCTCATCATCGGCACCCAGCTCGTGGCCAAGGGCCACAACTTCCCTCGGCTCAATCTGGTCGGCGTGGTCGACGCCGATCTCGGCCTCGGCAACGGCGATCCGCGCGCCGCCGAGCGCACCTGGCAGCTCCTCAACCAGGTGATCGGCCGTGCCGGCCGCGAGCAGGGCAGGGGGAGGGGCTATCTGCAGACGCACCAGCCCGAGCATCCCGTCATGAAGGCGCTGATCGCCTGCGACCGCGAGGCCTTCTACACCAGCGAAATCGACGTTCGCGAGCGCACGGGTTACCCGCCGTTCGGCCGGCTGGCGAGCCTGATCATTTCGGCAGGGGACAGGCCGACTGCGGAAGGCTTCGCGCGCCGGCTGGTGGCGTCAGCGCCGCGTGAGGAGGGGGTGCTGCTGCTCGGCCCGGCCGAGGCGCCGCTCGCGGTGATCAAGGGCCGCTACCGCTTCCGGCTGCTGCTCAAGTCGGCGCGCAATTTCGATCTGTCGGATTATCTGCGCCACTGGCTGGCACATGCCGAGAAGCCACGCGGCAATCTCAAGCTCGAGGTCGACGTCGACCCGCAGAGCTTCTTGTAGCGGTTGGCACCGCTCTCTCCACCGTCATTGCGAGGAGCGCAGCGACGAAGCAATCCAGAGTCCCGACAAGGCTCCTGGATTGCTTCGCTGCGCTCGCAATGACGCGCGGATAGATCGGTGGCTTACGACACGACCTCGGCGGTGACGCGGCCGACGCCGGCGCGGGTCAGGCCGATGGCGCGGGCGGCGCCGGTCGAGAGGTCGAGCACACGGCCGCGGATGAACGGGCCGCGATCATTGACGGTGACGATGACGCTGGCGCCGCCATGGGTGACGCGCAGCTTGGTGCCGAACGGCAGCGAGCGGTGGGCGCAGGTCATGGCGTTGGCGTTCATGCGCTGGCCGGACGCGGTGCGGCTGCCGGACTCGTTGCCGTAGTACGATGCCATGCCGGAGAAGGTGCGGCCCGTGCCGGATGACGGCGCGACCGATGCGTTGGCGTTCATCCAGGACGAGTTGTTCGACCAGCCGTTCGAAAACGAGTCTGCCGCGGGCTGGGCGGCCTGGCGCGCCATATGATGATGGTGGTGGCGCGCGTGGTGATGGTGGTGCCTGGACCGGGCCGAGGCTTCGGTGGCGCTGCCGCCGACGATCAGCGTCACGGCAACAGCGAGCGCGGTGCGCGAGCCGGCGATCTTGCCAGCCGAGAGGTTCTTCAGTTTCAGCATCTGGATCTGTCCCTCGAAACAGTATTGCTGCGTTCTGCAGCCAGTGGACCCCCGTCAGGTGTTGAGGCGCGCGCCGTTTGATGTCGCAATGAGGCACGAATGGGGCAGTAGAAATTGTTCCGCTCGGATCGGAATATCTTGGGACTGGTGATCTTCATCACCGAAAATTCCGTAATCCGCCCGTTTAACGCTTCATTAACTAATTAATACTTTCAAGTACTGTCGTGTTAAGTCGTCATTGAGGTTGTGAAGATGTTGCCAAGTAATTGATATCGATCCGGCCGATCGCCGCTGGAGCCGCCAAGGCGGCAGTCAAGGCCAAACGGACATAGCGGCCATGCAGCAATAGGCGGAACGAATACGCGGATCGTCGGTACTGGGTTCGGGGTGCATCGCCGGCGGCGATCGCGCCGTTTCCGGGTCCGTCCCGGGCTCCGACCGCAGCGCGGCAACAAGGTGCCGAATAGCGGGCCACCGCTTGTTGCGGCTGCGCGTACGCTATGTTAGCAAAGCGCCGCTTTTCGTGATCAAGCTGCTCTCGCGGCGATCGAAAATCAAAGTCCTGCTTGAATTCCAAGGGCTTAACTGGTTTGCGCCGCAGCGGCGCGCCGGTGTCCCTCTTGTGGGTTGGGCGCATATAAAAAGAGCACGTCTGTGGCTGCTGAAGATCCCTCCGTATCCGGTGTGTCCGGTCGTTACGCGACGGCCCTGTTTGAACTGGCCCGTGACGAAAAGTCCGTCGATGCGGTCAAGGCCGATCTCGACAAGTTCAATGCCCTTCTCGATGAGAGCGCCGACCTCAAGCGCCTGGTCCGCAGCCCGGTGTTCGGTGCGGACGTGCAGCTCAAGGCGCTCAATGCGGTGCTGGACAAGGCCGGCATCGCCGGCGTCGCCGCCAACGTGCTGCGTGTGCTGACCACCAACCGCCGCCTGTTCGCGGTCGCCGACGTGATCCGCGCCTTCAACGGGCTGGTCGCCAAGTATAAGGGAGAGGCCACGGCCGACGTCGTCGTCGCCGAGCCGCTCTCGGACAAGAATCTCGACGCCTTGAAGGCCTCACTGAAGACGGTGACCGGCAAGGACGTCGCGCTCAACGTGAAAGTCGATCCAGCGATTATCGGCGGGCTCGTCGTCAAGCTCGGCAGCCGCATGATCGATAGTTCGCTTCGCACCAAACTCAACTCGATCAAGCACGCGATGAAAGAGGCAGGCTGATGGACATCCGCGCCGCGGAAATTTCCGCGATCCTCAAGGACCAGATCAAGAATTTCGGGCAGGAAGCCGAAGTCACCGAAGTCGGACAGGTGCTGTCCGTCGGCGACGGTATCGCCCGCGTCTACGGTCTCGACAACGTCCAGGCCGGTGAGATGGTCGAGTTCGAGAACGGCACCCGCGGCATGGCGCTGAACCTCGAGACCGACAACGTCGGCGTCGTCATCTTCGGCGCCGACCGCGAGATCAAGGAAGGCCAGACCGTCAAGCGCACCCGCGCCATCGTGGACGCGCCGGTCGGCAAGGGCCTGCTTGGCCGCGTCGTCGACGCGCTCGGCAACCCGATCGACGGCAAGGGTCCGATCCAGTTCACCGAGCGCAAGCGCGTGGACGTCAAGGCGCCCGGCATCATTCCGCGCAAGTCGGTCAACGAGCCGATGGCCACCGGCCTGAAGGCAATCGACGCCCTGATCCCGGTCGGCCGCGGCCAGCGCGAGCTGATCATCGGCGATCGCCAGACCGGCAAGACCGCGATCGCGCTCGACACCATCCTGAACCAGAAGCCGCTGAACGTCGCTGGCGCTCCCGAGAGCCAGAAGCTGTACTGCGTCTACGTCGCCGTCGGCCAGAAGCGCTCGACCGTCGCCCAGTTCGTCAAGGTGCTCGAGGAGCAGGGCGCGCTGGAATACTCGATCGTCGTCGCCGCGACCGCCTCGGATCCGGCCCCGATGCAGTATCTCGCGCCGTTCACCGGCTGCACGATGGGCGAGTACTTCCGCGACAACGGCATGCACGCCGTCATCATCTATGACGATCTGTCCAAGCAGGCCGTCGCCTATCGCCAGATGTCGCTGCTGCTGCGCCGCCCGCCGGGCCGCGAAGCCTATCCGGGCGACGTGTTCTACCTGCACTCCCGCCTGCTGGAGCGCGCTGCGAAGCTCGGCAAGGACCATGGTCTGGGCTCGCTGACCGCGCTGCCGGTCATCGAGACGCAGGCCAACGACGTGTCGGCCTACATTCCGACCAACGTCATCTCGATCACCGACGGCCAGATCTTCCTGGAGACCGATTTGTTCTTCCAGGGCATTCGTCCTGCGGTGAACGTCGGTCTGTCGGTGTCGCGCGTCGGCTCCTCGGCGCAGACCAAGGCGATGAAGAAGGTCGCCGGCAAGATCAAGGGCGAGCTGGCGCAGTACCGCGAGATGGCCGCGTTCGCGCAGTTCGGCTCCGACCTCGACGCCTCGACCCAGCGCCTGCTGAACCGTGGTTCGCGCCTGACCGAGCTCCTGAAGCAGCCGCAGTTCTCGCCGCTGAAGATGGAAGAGCAGGTCTGCGTGATCTGGGCCGGCACCAACGGCTATCTCGACGCGCTTCCGCTCGGCAAGGTGCGCGCCTTCGAGGACGGCCTCCTGTCGCTGCTGCGCGGCAAGAATGCCGACCTCCTGAACGCGATCCGCGACAGCAAGGATCTGTCCGACGACAGCGCCGCCAAGCTGAAGGCGGTGGTCGAAGGCTTCGCCAAGACCTTCGCCTGATCGCTAGAGGTCGTGGCCGGCTCCGGCCGGCCATCCACGCCTTCGGGGTGGACAACGTGACATCTCATGCCCAGCATCAGGCCGGGCATGACCAATCTCAGGGTTGAGCGGTCGGGTCTCCAGGGGATCGGCCGCCGGGGTGAGCTAGACGAACAATGGCGTCACTGAAAGACATGCGGGTCCGCATCGCCTCGACCAAGGCGACGCAGAAGATCACCAAGGCCATGCAGATGGTCGCCGCCTCCAAGCTGCGCCGCGCGCAGCAGGCGGCCGAAGCGGCGCGTCCCTATGCCGAGAAGATGGACGCCGTGATCTCCAACATCGCGAGCGCCACCATCGCCTCCGCCGGCGGCCCGAGCCTGCTCGCGGGCACCGGGCGCGACCAGGTGCATCTGCTGCTGGTCTGCACCGGCGAGCGCGGCCTGTCCGGCGCGTTCAACTCCTCGATCGTGCGTCTGGCGCGCGAGCGTGCGCTAGCCCTGATGAACCAGGGCAAGGAAGTGAAATTCTTCTGCGTCGGCCGCAAGGGCTACGAGCAACTGCGCCGTCAGTTCGACAAGCAGATCGTCGAGCACATGGATCTGCGCTCGGTTCGCCAGATCGGTTTTGCCAATGCCGACGAGATCGCCAAGAAGGTGATCGCCCGCTTCGAGGCCGGCGAGTTCGACGTCTGCACGCTGTTCTATTCGCGCTTCCGCTCGGTGATCGCGCAGATCCCGACGGCACAGCAGATCATTCCGCTGGTGGTCGAGGCGCGGCCTGCCAATGCTGCGCCGCTGGCGCCTTACGAATACGAGCCGGAGGAGGACGAGATCCTCGCCGGGCTGCTGCCGCGCAATCTCGCCGTGCAGATCTTCCGCGCGCTGCTCGAAAACAACGCCTCGTTCTACGGTGCGCAGATGTCGGCGATGGACAATGCCACGCGCAACGCCGGCGAGATGATCCGCAAGCAGACGCTGATCTACAACCGCACGCGTCAGGCGATGATCACCAAGGAACTGATCGAAATCATTTCGGGCGCCGAGGCGGTCTAGCCAGATCGCGTCGCGCCTCTTTGAAGCGCAACCCAGGAACATATCCCGGTCGAGCCGACCGTGGTTTCGTATACGGATCGTAAGGAGAGACACTCAATGGCTACCGCAGCCAACCAGATCGGTCGCATCACCCAGGTCATCGGCGCCGTCGTCGACGTGCAGTTCGAAGGTCACCTGCCGGCCATTCTCAATTCGCTCGAAACCAAGAACGCCGGCAACCGCCTTGTGCTCGAGGTCGCCCAGCATCTCGGTGAATCCACCGTCCGCACGATCGCGATGGACACCACCGAAGGTCTGGTGCGCGGCCAGGAGGTGACCGACACCGGCTCGCCGATCCGGGTGCCGGTCGGCGAGGGCACGCTCGGCCGCATCATGAACGTGATCGGCGAGCCGATCGACGAAGCCGGCCCCGTCAAGGCGGAAGGCCTGCGCCCGATCCACGCGGACGCGCCGAGCTACACCGACCAGTCGACGGAAGCTGAAATTCTCGTCACCGGCATCAAGGTCGTCGACCTCCTGGCGCCCTATGCCAAGGGCGGCAAGATCGGCCTGTTCGGCGGCGCCGGCGTCGGCAAGACCGTGCTGATCCAGGAGCTGATCAACAACGTCGCCAAGGCGCACGGCGGTTACTCGGTGTTCGCCGGCGTCGGCGAGCGCACCCGCGAGGGCAACGACCTCTATCACGAGTTCATCGAGTCCAAGGTCAACGCCGATCCGCACAATCCGGATCCGAGCGTCAAGTCGAAGTGCGCGCTGGTGTTCGGTCAGATGAACGAGCCGCCCGGCGCCCGCGCCCGCGTCGGCCTGACCGGCCTCACCGTCGCCGAGCACTTCCGCGACCAGGGCCAGGACGTGCTGTTCTTCGTCGACAACATCTTCCGCTTCACGCAGGCGGGCTCGGAAGTGTCGGCGCTGCTCGGCCGTATCCCGTCGGCGGTGGGTTATCAGCCGACGCTCGCCACCGACATGGGCGCGCTGCAGGAGCGTATCACCACCACCAACAAGGGCTCGATCACCTCGGTGCAGGCGATCTACGTGCCGGCCGACGACTTGACCGACCCGGCGCCGGCGACGTCGTTCGCGCACTTGGACGCGACCACCGTGCTCAACCGCGCGATCTCGGAAAAGGGCATCTACCCGGCGGTGGACCCGCTCGACTCCACGTCGCGCATGCTGTCCCCGCTGGTCGTCGGCGAGGAGCACTATCAAACCGCGCGCATGGTCCAGCAGATCCTCCAGCGCTACAAGTCGCTGCAGGACATCATCGCCATCCTGGGCATGGACGAGCTCTCGGAAGAGGACAAGCTGACGGTGGCCCGCGCCCGCAAGATCGAGCGCTTCCTGTCGCAGCCGTTCCACGTCGCCGAAATCTTCACGGGATCGCCGGGCAAGTTCGTCGACCTCGCCGACACCATCAAGGGCTTCAAGGGCCTGTGTGAAGGCAAGTACGACCACCTGCCGGAGGCCGCCTTCTACATGGTCGGCAACATCGACGAGGCGGTCGAGAAGGGCAAGAAGCTGGCGGCGGAAGCCGCCTAAGGGCGAATGGCGAATAGGGAGTAGCGAATAGGGTTATCCGCTGCTCCCTTCTCCATTCACTACTCGCCATTCGCTATTCGCTACTCGCAGGTTTCCTCATGGCTACTTTCCATTTCGATCTCGTCTCGCCGGAAAAGATCGCCTTCTCGGGTGAGGTCGACCAGGTCGACGTTCCCGGCCAGGAGGGTGATTTCGGCGTGCTCGCGGGCCACGCGCCGTTCGTGGCGACGCTGCGGCCGGGCATCCTGACAGTGACATCAGGCGGATCGCAGCAGAAGATCATCGTGCTCGGCGGTCTTGCCGAGATCTCGGACAAAGGTCTGACGGTTCTCGCCGACGTCGCCACGTCGCTGAAGGAGCTCGACCAGACCGCCTTCGCGGCCGAGATCGCCGGCATGGAATCCAAGCTGAACGAGAAGCAGGGCAACGAGCTCGATCGCGCGATCGAGCGGCTCGATCACTTCAAGACGATCCAGCAGCAGCTCAATACGACCGCGCTGCATTGATCCAACCGCACGACGTATGAATGAACGTTCATGGCCGGGCTCTGCCCGGCCATTTTCGTTTGGGGCTCGAACGTCGTGCGCCGGTCGATGACTACTTCAAGGGGTCGGTTGCATGCTCACCGATCTGACGGCATGCTCCCGGCCGATCCAGCGGGCGCGGTGACATGGCAGGACAGATCGTCTTGAAACGCAAGATCGCGGCGATTTTCGCCGCCGATATCGCCGGCTATTCGCGCCTGGTCGCGGAGGATGAAGAAGAAACGCTACGGCGACTGGCGGCCTATCGCGAGGTCGTTGACGACTTCATCGCGCGCGCCGGCGGCCGCATCTTCAACACCGCCGGCGATGCGGTGCTCGCGGAATTCCCCAGCGCGGTCGAAGCGGTGCGTTGCGCGATCGACATCCAGGAGAGCCTGCGCACGCGCAACATGGCCTATCCGCCGAGCCGGCAGATGAGCTATCGCATCGGCATCACCATCGGCGACGTCGTCGAGCGCGACGGCGATCTGCTCGGCGACGGCGTCAACATTGCAGCGCGCCTCGAGGGCCTCGCCGACGTCGGCGGCATCTGCATCTCGCGCGCCGTCCATGAGCAGGTTGCCAACAAGCTGTCGGTGCAGTTCGCCGACATGGGCGCGCGGGAGGTCAAGAACATCCCCACCCCGGTGCACGCCTTTCGCGTGGCGATGCGCCGCGAGGACGGCACCTACGCGCCGCCGGAAGAAAAGAAAGCCGCCCGCGGCGGCGGGCTCCGCATGATCTGGCGAATTACGGCCGCCCTGGTTGCGCTCGGCGCGGTCGGGGTCGGGACCGAGCTCTACCTGGATTATCGCGATCCGCATCCCGCGCAGCGCGATGCCGCCAAGGCGGCGGCGGAAGCGTTGGCCCGGCTGTCGGCCACGCCGGCTTCGCCGTCCTCGGTCCCGTCTTCATCTCCATCCCCCGCGCCGACGCAGTCATCCGTCGCCATGCAGCCGGCCGACTCGCCGCAGCCGCAACAGTCGCCCTCGCCTTCATCCTCTGTCGCTGCCGAGAAGTTTGCACCTGAAGCCGTGCCGTTCGTGAGCGAGCGGACTCGCATTGCGCTGGCGCGCGACTACGTGCCGGCGCCCGAGCACAAGGCGTTCGCGACCACGATCAACGGCGTCAGCGCCTACGTCACCGGGCAGGCGAGCGACGACGCGGCGAAGTCGGCCGCGCTGGAGCAGTGCCAGCAGCGCGCGGACAACGCGAACGGACCGCGCAAATGCGAGCTCTACGCCGTTGGTGACAATGTCGTCTACGTGCACAGCAAGCCGCCGTTGCCGCCGCAGCCCTGGGTGCGCCACGACCCGCTGACCGAACGCGCCTTCAGCGCGGCCGAGATGCCGCTGGTGCGTGATACCGGCCGCGCCCGGCTCGAAGCGAACTACGGGACGGCGCGACGGACCAAGGCGATCGCGCTCGGGCCCGGTGGCCAGTTCTTCTACAGCGTCGGCGGCGACCTCGTCGACGACGTGGTTCGGCGCAATCTGGAAGCCTGCGGCGCTCAGGCGGGAACCGCCTGCATCATCGTTGCGCTCGACGATGCCTTCGTGGTGCCGATACCGACCGTGATGAAAGCCACCGGCTTCTTCCACGCGGCCATCCATCAGGCGATCGCCCCGGAGGCGCGCGAGGAGGTGGCGCGGCGCCTCGAGGCCGCGACGTCGGGCTGGAATGCAGTCGCGGTCGGAACGGCCGGCCACCCCGGCTTCAGCCTCAATGGCGACCGTGAGGAGACGGCGATCGGCGGCGCGCTGGCCGACTGCGCCACGCGCGACAGCGACTGCCGGGTGATTGCGATCGGGCCGTTCACGGTCGAGGACAATTGAGCCGGCGAACTCTCTCGACATCGCTGTTCCGAGGCGCGCTGAGCGCGAGATCGGAATGACGCAGAGCCTCACTCTTCGACGTGGATCAGTCGCCAGCTTCGGTGAGATGCGCAAAGGCCTCCGCCACCGCACGATAGACCTCGCGGCGGAACGGCACCACCAAGTCCGGCACGCGCGCGAGCTGCTCCCAGCGCCAGGCGTCGAACTCGGCCGGCTGGCCGTTGCGCGGCGTCACCGGATCGATGTCGGCCTCCCGGCCGGTGAAGCGCATCGCGAACCACTTCTGGCGCTGGCCGCGAAAGCGCGCGAGCCGGTGGTTGGGATCCTCGAATGGCGGAAATTCGTAGGTCAGCCAGTCGGTCTCGGCCAGGATATCGGCGTCGCGGATGCCGGTCTCCTCCCACAGCTCGCGCCGCGCCGCCGCCTGCAGATCCTCGCCGGGGTCGACGCCGCCCTGCGGCATTTGCCATTCGAGGCCGGGAAGGACGATCTCCGGTCCGTCGTCGCGGAATCGGCGCCCCAGGAACACGAGCCCTTCGGCATTGAGCAGGGCGATCCCGACGTTCGGACGATAGGGTCTGGTCTCGGTCATCCTCGAATCCATGAGCTGTCGTTCGCATAGCAGCGCACCATGGCGGCATCGTCGCGACGCACCTGCAGAGATTCCCTGCAGCCCGTGCGCAGATGCGGACTAGCGGCTGTCGGGTATCGCGTCGAGGGCGCGGATCGTGATTCAATCGCCGGCGAGCGGAGCGAATTCCTGGACCACGCGCTCATAGACCGGTCGCTTGAACGGCACGATCAGCCCCGGCAGGTTCTTCATCGGCTCCCAGCGCCAGCTGACGAATTCCGCCTTGTGGTGGCCGCCGCCGGGCCGCTCGACGTCGATCTCGGCATCGGATCCGGTGAAGCGCAGCGCGAACCATTTCTGGCGCTGGCCGCGATAGCGCCCCTTCCAGGCGCGGCCCGCGACCGTGCGCGGAATGTCGTAGGTCAGCCAGTCGCCGACCTCGGCCAGCTTCTCGACGGAGCGCACGCTGGTCTCTTCATACAGCTCGCGCTTGGCCGCCTCCCAGGCATCCTCGCCGGGATCGACGCCGCCCTGCGGCATCTGCCAGACATGGGTGTCGTCGACATGCTCGATCCCGCCGGCGCGGCGACCGATGAAAACCAGCCCCTCCGAATTGATCAGCATAATGCCGACGCAGGTGCGGTAAGGCAGGTCCTCGTAGCGCGTCATTCCGGTCTCGGCCTTCCTGCGGGGACCCTGCGCCTCGCTGCGCAGGCCTCACGCTGTCACGTCGCCAGTCGGGCCGGCGCACGTTCGTTCAGTTCGATTTTGATTTCAGCATCGCGGTTGTCAATGGCACCAGCAGAATGCCCTTGCGGTCGAGCCCCTTGATCCAGGTGGCGATGCGGTCGATCGAGACTGGCAGCGCCGAGGCGGTCCCGACGGCGACGCCACGTTCCTTGGCCAGGCTTTCGAGCTTGGCGAGCGCATTGTCGATCTCGACCGGGGTCGGCACCGCGTCGATGGTGACGTCGCCCTTCGCGAACGGCATCGCGAGCCCCGTGGCGAGTGACGCCGCCACGCTGCGCGGGGCTGCGCCATCGTCGAACAGGGCCAGGCCGCGCTTGGCGGCCTCGTTCACGATCGGCTGCATCGCCGCTTCCGTTGCGACGAAGCGCGCACCCATGAAGTTGCCGATGCCGACGTAACCCTGCAGCCGGCTCATGTGCCAGAACAACCGGTCGATGTTCTGGTCCGGTCCGAGTGTGGCGAGCAGCGTCTGCGGACCCGGATCGTTGTCGGGATAGTCGTAGGGCTCCATCGGGACCTGCAGCAGGATCTCGTGGCGCTGCGCCCGGGCGCGCTCGGCGAGTTTGGTCGGATCGGAGCCATAGGGCGTGAAGGCCAGGGTGACCGCGGGCGGCAGCTTCATGATCGCGTCCGCCGTCTTGGCGGCGCCGACGCCGAGACCGCCGATCACGATCGCGACGGCCGGCATGCGCGCCGCCTTGGCGCGGTCAGCCTCGGCCGCATAGGCGGTGAACGGCTTCAGCCCGTCGGCCATCACTGGGATCATGCCGTAGCGCGACTTCTCCAGCAGCCGCGGGTCGACGCCGGGCATCTGGCTCGCAGCCGGCGTGGCCGATCCAGGCTCTGCCGTCTCGCCACCGGCACCGATCGCGACCTCCTGGCGGGCGCCGCTGGAGCCGTCGATGATGGTGACCGTCTTGCGCTCGCCGCCCTCCTGCTTGGCCGCGGGGGCCGCGCCGTGGTCGGCCTTTGCGTCTGGCTTGCCATCCGGCTTGGCGGTAGCCTTGTCGTCGGCGGGCTTTGCGCCCTCGTTGATCGCGACGCGGGCGACCGGCTCGCCACCGAGCGGATTGTCGTTGAACATCGCAAAGCCGGCAAACGCGACCAGGAACAGCCCCAGCAGCATCGCAAGGGCCTGCAGGGCCGTGAAGGGAAGCCGAACGCGGCGCCTGCGACGCTTTTCCGTCTGTCCGAGCGGGGCGCTCAGTTCGTCGGCCGTCTCTGTCATCGAAATTCCCGAATCAATCGGGTCGACGATACCACGGCAGGGATTCGGACGCAGGGCCAGTGTCCGAAAGCCCGTAGATCGGCGGAGCCGCAAACGAGAAGCCGTCCAAAAAACAAAGGGCGGCCTGGAGGCCGCCCTTCAAACCCACTTCGCGTCTGTCGGCCGCCGCTCCGGCGGCGGCCTCAGTTCGCCGCCTTGGCCGGCTTGTCGGCCGCGGCCTTTTCGGTCGGCGCCGGGGTGTTGGCGCTGTTCTTGATGCCATGGAGCAGGTCGGCAGCCATTTTGAGCGCCTTGTCGTCCTTGGTGTCCGGCGGCACGTAGGACTGCGAGCCGGTCTTCTCGTCGCCGTCGTTCTTGAGATGGCCGCGCAGCGACGCCTCGCCCTTGGTGTCGGTGCGCGATTTCAGCTCATCCGGCACGTCCTGCAGCACCTCGATGTCGGGCACGATGCCCTTGGCCTGGATCGATTTGCCCGACGGCGTGTAGTAGCGCGCGGTGGTCAGCCGCAGCGCGCCGTTGCCGGCGCCGAGCGGGATGATGGTCTGCACCGAGCCCTTGCCGAACGAGCGAGTGCCGACCAGCGTCGCGCGCTTGTGGTCCTGCAGCGCGCCGGCCACGATCTCCGACGCCGACGCCGAGCCGCCATTGATCAGCACGATGACCGGCTTGCCCTTGGTGAGGTCGCCGGCATGTGCCGCGCGGCGCTGCGTCTCCTCGGCATTGCGGCCGCGGGTCGAGACGATCTCGCCGCGCTCCAGGAACGCGTCGGAGACGGTGACCGCCTCCTCGAGCAGGCCGCCCGGGTTGTTGCGCAGGTCGATGATGTAGCCCTTCAGCTTGTCGCCGATCTGGTTCTGCAGGTCGGCGATGCTCTTCTTCAGGCCCTCGGTGGTCTGCTCGTTGAAGGTGGTGATGCGGATATAGGCGATGTCGTCGCTCTCGGTGCGCGAGCGCACCGAACGGACGCGGATGTTGTCGCGGGTCAGCGTCACGTCCAGCGGATTGTCGGCGCCCTTGCGCACGACCTTCAGCTTGATCTTGGTGCCGACCGGGCCGCGCATCTTCTCGACCGCCTGGTTGAGGGTCAAGCCCTGCACGGCTTCGTCGTCGAGATTGGTGATGATGTCGTTGGCCTGGATGCCTGCCTTCGAGGCCGGCGTATCGTCGATCGGCGACACCACCTTGATCAGGCCGTCTTCCATCGTCACCTCGATGCCGAGGCCGCCGAACTCGCCGCGGGTCTGCACCTGCATGTCGCGGAAGCTCTTCGCATCCATGTAGCTCGAATGCGGATCGAGGCCCGAGAGCATGCCGCTGATCGCGGACTCGACCAGCTTCGAATCGTCGGGCTTCTCGACATAATCGCTGCGCACCCGCTCGAACACGTCGCCGAACAGGTTGAGCTGGCGATAGGTATCGGCGGTCGCGGCGCGCGCCGTCGATCCCATCAACACCGCGCGCGGTTGCGAGACGAACAGGGTCAATGCCGCACCGGTGGCCGCGCTCAGGAGAATTACCGAAGTCTTACGCATCATCCGCGTACCTTTTCGCCTTCATTTGCGGCCCACCATGGGCCTGGATCGATTGGAGTGCCGTCCTTACGGAACTCGACATAGAGCACTGGTTGACTCGCGTTGGTAGCGAGAATGGAGGCAACCTGGGAGCTGTTACCCATGATCGCGACCGGCTCTCCCGTCTGAACAAACTGCCCGATGTTGACGGAAATGCGCTCCATCCCGGCGATCAGGACATGATACCCGCCACCGGCGTTGAGGATCAAGAGTTGTCCGTAGCTACGGAAGGGACCCGCATACACAACCCAGCCATCACACGGGGTTGTGACCTGAGCCCCTGGCCGGGTTGCCAAAGAAATGCCTTTATCCGAGCCGCCGGCACCGTCCGATGCGCCAAATTCGCGGATCTTGGTGCCGTTGACCGGAAACGCCAGCATGCCCTTGGTCGAGGCGAACGCGATCGCGGGCGCCTTGCGGCCTGGGTTGCGCAGCGCATTCGCGTCCGGCTTGCTGTTGACCGGCACCCCCTGCAGGCTCGCCGTCGAGGCAGCCTTGGCCGCGCTCTTGAGGTCCAGCTCCATCGTCGTGATCAGCCCCTGCAGCGAGTCGATCTGCTGGGCCAGCACGGCGGCGCGCGCGCTTTCGGCTTCCATGTCCTTCTCGGCCGAGCTCTGCTTGCGCTGGCGTTCCTCCACCAGGGCCGCGAGACGGGTCTGATCGGTGCGCAGCCTGTCGCGGTCGCCGGCGAGCTTGTCGCGTTCGCTGGCGATCGTCTTGCGGATGGCGACGAGCTCGCCGAGATCGGTCGAGAGCTTTTCGGCTCGGCTTCGCATCTCGGGGATCACCGAGCCCAGCAGCATCGCGGTCCGCAGGGATTGCAGCGCATCCTCGGGACGGACGAGCAGGGCCGGCGGGGTGCGGCGGCCGGCGCGCTGCAGTGCGGCAAGAACCTCGATGATCTCGGTCCGCCGCGTTTCCAGCGACGTCCGCAGATCCTGCTCGCGGCCGTCGAGCCCGCGCAGCCGCGTTTCGGCCTCGGCAACGCGCACTTCGACGCTCCGCACCTGCGCCGCGACGTCGATCAGTTGCTGGTTGAGCTTGCCGCGATCCTCGCCGAGCGCGGCGATGTCGGCCTTCAGCCGCTCCTGGGCCTCAGCGGCGGCCTTCTGGGCCGCGCGGGCGGCCTCGAGCTCCTGTTCGCGCTGCTTCAACTGCTCCGGGGTGGCCGGCGTCGGTGATGCCGTACCAGGGATGGAGGGCCGGAGTCCGCTCTGCGCCAGCGCCGGACATCCGGAGAACACCACAACGAGCGCGATGAGCGACGCACGGCAGGACTGGCCGCCGCGGACAGGTCTTGGGGAGCAGGAGAGGGGCCGCGCAGCGAACATCGAGGTCCTTATTGTGCTCCCATCGTCCCTTGTTCAAGCGCGGTGATAGGGGTGACCGGCAAGGATCGTAGCAGTACGGTAAATCTGCTCGAGCAGCAGGACGCGGACGATCTGGTGCGGCCAGGTGGCGGCGCCAAACGCAACCCCGAGCTTGGCTCTGCGCCGCAAATCGGGCGAAAGTCCGTCGGCGCCGCCGATTGCGAAGACGGCAGCCGGAATGCCTTCGTCCCGCCAGCGCCCAAGATAACCCGCAAAGGTTGTGCTGTCGACGTTCCGGCCACGCTCGTCGAGACAGACGAGCACGGACTTGTCCGGGACCGCCGCCGATATCGCGGCGGCCTCCTCGGTCATGCGTGTCGCCGCATCGCGCGCGCGGCTTTCCGGGATTTCATGGATGTCGAGGCCGCGAAAGCCGAGCTTTCGGCCGATGTCGTCGAAACGCTCGCGGTAGCGCTCCGCGAGCTCCCGCTCGGGACCCTGCTTCAACCGGCCGATGGCGACCACGATCAGGCGCATGCGCACGGACTAGCACGTGCGCGCCACGATTCGCATCCGCCGCGGCGTGGGGCCGCCTAGACCGCCTTGGCCGGGTTCGGCCCTTGAGTCCACAATCGCTCGAGATTGTAGAACTCGCGAACCTCGGGTCGGAACACGTGCACGATCACGTCGCCGGAATCGATCAGCACCCAATCGCAATTGGGCAGGCCCTCGATGTGGAGTTTCTTGGTGCCGGCTTCCTTCAGGCCCTTGGCGACGTTTTCCGCGATCGACCCGACGTGCCGGTTCGAGCGGCCCGTGGTGATGACCATGTAGTCGGAATAGGCCGATTTGCCGTGAAGATCGATCGTGATCGTCTCCTCCGCCTTCATGTCTTCGAGGCGGGAGAGGATCGTGCGCAGGGTCTTGTCGGCGTCGGGTTGCGCCTGCAAGGCCGCATCTTGGGTCGACGTCTTACGCGCTGACTTGGCTGTCGCCGACTTGGTAGTCGTTGCCTTCGTCTTGGGTAAGGCCGACTGGGACAATACAGATGTGGTCAGGGACCATTCCTTTCGCTGTATCGCAGGCCGAATCCAACCCGGCCTGCTGACCATACTAGGCATGTGGGGTTAATGGTTTCAACAATCCAGTACCCCGGTCGTCCGGCCCGACAGCGTCGACGCCGTCCCGCTTCGGACCGTAGCGGGGACGGAAAGTTCCATGCATATCCGATGCCGCGCGATGGCGAACGCGCGGCCATTCAGAACGACTTCCAACTGCCGTCCGGGTTCCTCAGCCCCGTCGAGGACAGGCTGAGCTTCAGACCAGTGAGGTAGACCCAGGCTGGAGCGGTGCGGTCGGCCAGACGGCTGGCTTGCGCTTCCGGTATGCGATACCGCGCCAGGGCGCGTGCGGCGGGCGCGTTCAGGGCACGGAAGCTGCGGGGCGGACGATCGACCACGGCCATCGGCACCTGGGCCGCGATGTGCTGCCACTTCTGCCAGCGATGGAACTGCGCGAGATTGTCGGCGCCCATGATCCACACGAAGCGCAGGCGGGAGGCGCGCCGGCGCAGATAATCGATCGTGTCGGCAGTGTAGCGGGTGCCGATGACGGATTCGAGACAGCTGATCTCGATGCGCGGATCGGCGGCGACCTTGCGCGCCGCTTCGGCGCGTTCGGCCAGCGCATGCAGCCCGCCATTGTTCTTGAGCGGATTCCCCGGCGTGACCAGCCACCAGACACGGTCGAGCTGCAGCCGCTTCAGCGCGAACAGGCTGATCGCGCGGTGCGCCTGGTGGGGCGGATTGAACGAGCCGCCGAGCAGGCCGATGCGCATGCCGTCACTGTAGGGCGGCAGCGCCTGGCGGATCGCAAGGCGCATGGCTGTGGTGTCGGTCACGGCTGCCCCCTGCTGCTCGTGCGACTCAACCACAAGATGCGGCCGTCATGGCCGCGTCTGCCCGGTGCCGTGGATCCGGTATTTGAAGCTGGTGAGCTGCTCGACGCCGACTGGGCCGCGCGCATGGAATTTGCCGGTGGCGATGCCGATCTCGGCGCCAAAACCAAATTCGCCGCCGTCGGCGAACTGGGTCGAGGCGTTGTGCAGCACGATCGCCGAGTCGACCTCGTTGAGGAACTTGTCGGCGGCCGCATTGTCGTCGGTGACGATCGCATCGGTATGATGCGAGCCATGCGCGTGGATGTGAGCGATCGCGCCATCGACGCCGTCGACGACCCTCGCGGCGATGATGGCGTCGAGATATTCGGTGTCCCAATCCTCGTTGCTGGCCGGCTTCACCCGCACATCGGCCGCGCGCACGGCATCGTCGCCACGCACCTCGCAGCCGGCGCCGATCAGCAGGTCGACCAGCGGCTTGATCTTGTCCTGCGAGGCGCGATCGATCAGCAAGGTCTCGGCCGCGCCGCACACGCCGGTGCGGCGCATCTTGGCGTTCAGCACGATCGACTTGGCCATCTCCAGGTCGGCGGCGCCATCGACATAGACGTGGTTCACGCCTTCGAGATGCGCGAACACCGGCACGCGCGCCTCGGCCTCGACGCGCGCGACCAGGCTCTTGCCGCCACGCGGCACGATCACGTCGACACCACCGTTCAGGCCCGACAGCAGCAGCCCGACGGCCGCGCGGTCGCGCGTCGGCACCAGCGTGATCGCGGCCTCCGGCAGGCCCGCCTCGCGCAGGCCCTCCACCAGGCATTCATGGATGGCGCGACAGGAGCGGAACGAGTCCGAGCCGCCGCGCAGGATCACGGCATTGCCGGACTTCAGGCAGAGCACGCCGGCGTCGGCCGCGACGTTGGGGCGGCTCTCGAAGATCACGGCGATCACGCCCAGCGGCACCCGCACGCGCTCGATGGTCATGCCGTTCGGCCGCTGCCAGCTCTCGGTGACCACGCCGACCGGATCGGCGACGCCACGTACCACGGCGATGCCGTCGGCCATCGCGGCGACGCGGGCCGGGGTCAATGTCAGGCGATCAAGGAAGGACGAGGTCATGCCGGCCGCTTTGGCGTCGGCGACGTCCTCGGCATTGGCGGCGATGATGGCGTCGGCGCGGGCGCGGATCCGCCGCTCCATCGCCTCCAGCGCGCGGTTCTTCTGCTCGGCCGGCGCCAGCGACAGCACACGCGCCGCCGCACGGGCGCGCTTGGCGAGATCGTTCATCAGCTGGGGCAGATCGGCGCTGCCGTCGATAGCCTTGAGAGGCGCGGTCATGGGCGGTTCAACCTTGAATTAAGGCTCTCCAGTAGCACGGAAAGCGGCCATTTGCGAACGTCGGCGGCGGGGCTCTAGGCCGGCCCCACGCCCGCCGGGCCGATCACCAGATCGTCGCGATGGATCATCTCCGCTCGTCCCGACACGCCGAGAATGATTGCGACATCAGGCGAGGAGCGGCCCTTGATGCGCTCGGCGTCATCGGCGTCGTAGGCGATGAGGCCGCGGCCGATCTCGTGGGTGTCGGGCCCGCGCACCACCACCGCGTCGCCGCGGGCAAACTGTCCCTCGACCTTGATCACGCCGGCCGGCAGCAGGCTCTTGCCGGCGCGCAGGGCGTTGACCGCACCGGCGTCGATCGTCAGCGTGCCCTTCGGCTCCAGCGAGCCGGCGATCCAGCGTTTTCGCGAGGTGACCGGATTGGCCGGGGTCAGGAACCAGGTGCAGCGGCCGCCATTGGCGATCGCCGCCAGCGGATGCTCGATCTTGCCGGAGGCGATCAGCATGTGGGTGCCGCCGGTGGTCGCGATCTTCGCGGCCTCGATCTTGGTCTTCATGCCGCCGCGGGACAGTTCGGATGCCGCGCTGCCGGCCATCGCCTCGATGTCGGCGGTGATGCTCTCGACCACGGGGATCAGCCGGGCGTTGGGATCCTGCGCGGGCGGCGCGGTGTAGAGGCCGTCGATGTCCGACAGCAGCACCAGCAGGTCGGCGCTGGCCATGGTGGCGACGCGGGCGGCGAGACGGTCATTGTCCCCGTAGCGGATTTCGGCGGTGGCGACCGTATCGTTCTCGTTGATGACAGGCACCGCGCGCCATTCCAGCAGTTTGGCGATCGTCGAGCGCGCGTTGAGATAGCGGCGGCGCTCCTCGGTGTCCTGCAGGGTCACCAGGATCTGGCCGGCGCCGATGCCATGGGCGCCGAGCACCTCCGACCAGATCCGCGCCAGCGCGATCTGGCCGACCGCGGCCGCCGCCTGGCTCTCCTCCAGCTTCAATGGTCCCCGCGGCAGCTTCAGCCGGCTGCGGCCGAGCGCGATCGAGCCCGACGACACCACCAGCAGCTCGCAGCCGCGGCCATGCAGCCGGGCGATGTCGGCGGCCAGCGCCGTCAGCCAGGAGGCGCGGACTTCGCCGGCCTCGGAATCGACCAGCAGCGACGAGCCGACCTTGACGACGATGCGGCGGAAATTTTCGAGACGGGGTGCCATGGTGAATTCGGTCAAGTCAGCTGCCATGGGCGGACTCTCAAGATCGAGTGGAGCTGGCGCCACGAAAGGTGGTGCGCTCCCCTCCCTTTTGCGGGGAGGGGTCGGGGGTGGGGGTCCACACGGCAAGACCGCCGCCGGGGCACCCCCCTCCCCAACCCTCCCCACAAGGGGGGAGGGAGTGCACCGATCTCTAGGCGATCGCTTGCAAACAACCTTGAGCGAATGCCGGTCGGCAGTCCTTCAGAGGTAAGATACGAATTTGGTGCTGCGACATATGCGCCGGGCTCAGTCCGCAGCGCAAGGTTCGGTTCGAGCCTCAGCCCTGCGGCGGCGGTGGCGCCGCCCACGGCTCCTCGGTCGCAGCATTCTCGACCGCGTTCTTGGCCTTGTTGGAGACCGGCGACTCCCCAACGACGTCGGCGAGCTTGCGCAGGGCTTCCTTGACGCCTTCGCCCGTGGCGCCGGAGATCAGCAGCGGCGTCTTCTTGGCGGCGCGCTTCAGCCGGTCTCTCTGCTTCTTCAGCTCGTCCGGGTCGACCGCGTCGATCTTGTTCAGCGCGACGATCTCGATCTTGTCGGTCAGCTCGCCGCCATAGGCCTCGAGCTCGTGCCGCACGGTCTTGTAGGCCTTGCCGGCGTGCTCGCAGGTGGCATCGACCAGATGCAGCAGCACACGGCAGCGCTCGACATGGCCGAGGAAACGGTCGCCGAGGCCGGCGCCCTCATGCGCGCCCTCGATCAGGCCGGGAATGTCGGCCAGCACGAATTCGCGGCCGTCGGAATTCACGACGCCGAGCTGCGGATGCAGGGTGGTGAACGGATAATCGGCGATCTTCGGCTTGGCGGCCGAGACCTTGGACAGGAAGGTCGACTTGCCGGCATTCGGCAGCCCGACCAGGCCGGCATCGGCGATCAGCTTCATGCGCAGCCAGATCCAGCGCTCCTCGCCGGGCTGGCCGGGATTGGCGTTGCGCGGCGCCCGGTTGGTCGGTGACTTGAAGTGCGCGTTGCCGAAGCCGCCATTGCCGCCCTCGGCCAGCACGAACCGTTCGCCGACCGCGGTAAAGTCGTGGATCAGCGTCTCGCGGTCCTCGTCGAAGATTTGGGTGCCGACGGGAACCTTGAGCACCACGGACTTGCCGCCGGCGCCATGGCGGTCCTTGCCCATGCCGTTCTCGCCCTTCTGGGCCTTGAAATGCTGCTGGTAGCGGTAGTCGATCAGGGTGTTGAGTCCATCGACAGCCTCGATGATCACGTCGCCGCCGCGGCCGCCATTGCCGCCGTTCGGCCCACCGAACTCGATGAACTTCTCGCGCCGGAACGCAACGCAACCGTTGCCGCCGTCGCCGGAGCGCACATAGACCTTGGCTTCATCGAGGAATTTCATGATGCGCCCTACGTAGGCGAGGCGGGTCCCCACGGCAACCGCGGAATGGGTTTAATTCGGCCCGAAGCCTTAATTTCGAGCGGTAAAGCCGCGCTGCGCACGACTTGGACAAGCGTTGCGCAGGGGTTGCGGCAGGGCTGCGTCACGCTTTCGGCGGAAGGGCTGGAGCCACCGCGGTCGGGCTGATAAGGCAGCCTCGTCATGAGCGTGCTGTCCCGAATCTCCACCGCCAACGATGAGCGCTCGGCGCGGCTCGCCGGCATCGGCCTGATGCTGCTGTCGATCGCGATGTTCTCGTTCGGCGATGCCTTGGGCAAGTTCCTGGTCTCGACCTATGCCGTCGGCCAGCTGCTGTGGCTGCGCGCCTGTGCGGCCCTGCTCTTGCTCGCACCGTTCATCTGGCGCAACCGCGCCGCGTTCCTGCAGCTCGAGCGTCCCTGGCTGCAGCTGGTGCGCGTGATCCTGTCGACGTTGGAGGTGGCGGCGTTCTTCCTCGCCACCGTCTATCTGCCGCTCGCCGACGTCATCACCTATTATCTCGCGGGGCCGATCTTCGTCACCGCGCTGTCGGCGCTGGTGCTGCGCGAGCATGTCGGCTGGCGGCGCTGGACCGCGATCCTGATCGGCTTCTGCGGCGTGCTGATCGCGCTGCGGCCCTCGGCGCAGACCTTCAGCCTGCCGGCCTTGATCGCACTCGGCGGCAGTCTGTCGTTCGCGGTGCTGATGCTGATCACGCGTTCGCTGCGCGCGACGCCCGACATCGTGATGGCGTCGTCGCAGTTCGTCGGCACCTTCCTGCTCGGCGCCGCGATGTCCTCGTTCGGCTGGGTGACGCCGACTCCCGGCAGCCTGGTGCTGTTCGCCGCCGCCGGTCTCATCTCGGTGACCGCTCTCTTCTGCGTCAACCGCTCGCTGAAGCTGGCCCCGGCTTCGGTCGTCGTGCCTTATCAGTACACGATGATCGTCTGGGCCGTGCTGTTCGGCTTCGTCGTGTTTGGCGACGTGCCCCATCCCGCGACCATCATCGGCGCCATCATCATCATCGGCGCGGGGCTGTACATCTACTTGCGCGAACGCAGCCTGGGGCAGGGACAGGGTGCGGTGAATCCCCCGGTGTAGCGGCGTTCACCGCCGTCGTCCCGGCCTCGAGCCGGGACCCAGACTCCGTGCGGCCTGTGGTGGAGAAGGCTGTGGCTCCAGCGTGATCCCACCACCGATTTCGGTGGCTATGGGTCTCGGCTCGAGGCCGGGACGACACGAGTGATGGAGCGGTCGCCTCGGCTAAATCCGCCGCCCCGCATTGGCCCAGGCCTTCGGCGACGACCAGACCCCACGGGTCAGGCGGAAGGCGTCGATGGGCGCCGAGGAGCCGATCACCTCGAAGCGGTGCAGCTCGACGCCGGTCCATTGGAAGCCGCACTTTTCGAGGATGTTGCGCGAGGCTGGGTTGCTGACGCGGGCGTGCCCGATCAGCACATTGTCCTCGCTCGTCTCGAAGAAATGGTCGATCGCGGCGCGCGCGGCTTCGGTGCCGAAGCCGCGGCCCCGATGCGCAACGCCCAGCCAGTAGCCGAGCTCGGCGCGGCCTGTTGCTGGTCGATTGATCCCGACCATCCCGATCGGCGTGTCGAGGTGCTCGATCAGGAAGGCGGTCTCACCCGTCTGCTCCAGCCCGCGAACGAAGCGAGCGGCATCGACCTCCGAATAGGGATGCGGCAGGCGGCGGGTATTCTCGGCGATAACACGGTCGTCGGCGAGCCGGGCGATGGCTGTCACGTCCGCGAGCACCGGCGCCCGCAGCGTCAGCCGGGGGGTCTCGAGGACGCAAGGTCTCGCCTCGCGCAAGGTGGGGGTGGTGATGTCCTGCAGCATGTCGGGCTCCATCGACGCTTCGGGATCAGTTTCGGATCAGCGAAAATGAAAAGGGGAGGCCGGTTGTCCCGCCTCCCCTGGAGCCATCTGGCGCTCCGCCGGTTCATCAGGACCCGGCGGACGCGTATCGTTCCACCGTATTCTATTCAGCAGCCTCGGCGGCTACCGGACGCACCGAAATGAACGTGCGGTTAGCGCGGGCATGGAATTCGACGACGCCGTCGATTTTCGCGAAGATCGTGTGATCCGTGCCCATGCCGACGTTGAGGCCGGGATGCCAGGTCGTGCCGCGCTGACGCGCAATGATGTTGCCGGGAATCACGCGCTCGCCGCCGAACGCCTTGATGCCGAGGCGCTTGCCCTTGGAGTCGCGTCCGTTGCGGGATGAACCGCCTGCCTTTTTGTGAGCCATCGCTCGTCTCCGATCTCTTGCGATCACCTTTAGCGCGATTCCGCTAAGGGATCATTCACATTTGCAACCTGCGCGGACAAAAAATCCACGCGCGATGAGGATCAAGCCGGTGCGGCGCGCGAGACGCGCGCCGGCACGCTTACTCCGCGGCGTCGGCCGCCGGGGCTTCCGCCTTGGCCTTCTTCGGGCGTGGGCCCTTGGTCGGCTTGGCGTTGTCGGTCAGGATCTCCGAGACGCGGATCAAGGTCAGCTCGTCACGGTAGCCGCGCTTGCGGCGGGAATTCTTGCGGCGGCGCTTCTTGAACGCGATGACCTTGGGACCGCGCTTATGGTCCAGCACCTCGACGGCCACGGACGCGCCGGCCACCGCAGGGATGCCCAGCACCGGCGTATCGCCGCCGACCACCAGCACCTCGTTCAGCTGCACGATCGTCCCGGGCTCACCGTCGATCTTGCCAATCTCGAGCACATCATCCGGGGCGACGCGGTATTGCTTGCCGCCGGTTTTGATGACTGCGAACATCGTTCTCATCCTTCGTGTTCGGTCCCGGCCTCAGAGCGCGATGGCCCCGGGTCGGCTTCTTGTTCAGTCGTTATGGTTCATGGAGTCCGGCCCGATCGGGGCCGGCAGTTACGTCCGAGGCTTTGACGCCTCCGAAAAGAGCGCAACGACAAACGGCGCAGGAACGCCCGCGCCGGTCGATCGGGCGCTTATAGCGGGGTGAGCCGGCGAGTCAAGGTGAATGGACGGTTGCCGGCCGGACGGATGCCCGGCCCCCCCGGCCGCTATTCGCTCGACCCGGCGCACCGGACCCGCAACCAACTGTTCCCTCCGCCGTTGTTCGAGCCCAACGTACAACAGGGCAGGATCACATGGCCGACGACGTCATGACCACCACGGGCATCGCCCGCCACGGCGCCGCGCGGCTGCCGTCGGTCGAGATCGACAGCTTCAACATCGAGCTCAAGGACGAGGACGGCTTCCTCGGCGACCGCGCCTCCAAGGGCGCCTTCCGCAAGATCCTGGAGCGCTGGCGCAAGCCGTTGCGCAAGTCCGGCAAGGACCCGTTCGGCGACGAGGACAGCGAGACCATCAGCAAGAAGACGCTGGACGCGATCCTGGTCGGCGACGACACCGAGGCCTCGGCCGTGGTGCATTCGGCGATCGAGGAGTTCGCCCAGGAGCTTGCCCATGTCACCCGCCGCTTCCTGCGCACCAAGGCCTGGGCCAAGACCGAATGCATCGTGGTCGGCGGCGGTTTTCGCGATTCCCGGCTCGGCGAGCTGGCGATCGCGCGCACCGAGATCATCCTCAAGGACGAGGGCTTTGGCGTCGAGCTGGAGCCGATCCGCTATCATCCCGACGATGCCGGCCTGATCGGCGCACTGCATCTGGCGCCGTCGTGGATCTTCGAGGCCCATGACAGCATCCTCGCCGTCGACATCGGCGGCACCAACATCCGCTGCGGCGTCGTCGAGACCGCCTGGAAGAAGTCGCCGGATCTGTCGAAAGCGTCGGTGTGGAAGTCCGATCTCTGGCGCCATGCCGATGACGAGCCCACGCGGGAAGGTGCGGTCAAGCGGCTCGCCAAGATGCTGAAGGGGCTGATCGAGGAGGCTGACACCGAGGGCCTCAAGCTTGCGCCTTTCATCGGCATCGCCTGTCCCGGCGTCATCAACGAGGACGGCTCGATCGAAAAGGGCGCGCAGAACCTGCCGGGCAATTGGGAGAGCAGCAAGTTCAACCTGCCGGCCAGCCTGGTCGAGGCGATCCCGATGATCGGCGACCACGACACCGCGGTGCTGATGCACAATGACGGCGTCGTGCAGGGGCTCTCCGAGGTGCCGTTCATGCAGGAGTTCGAGCGCTGGGGCGTGCTGACCATCGGCACCGGCCTGGGCAATGCCCGCTTCACCAACCGCCGCAAGGAGAACGGCCGCAAGGACAAGGACGACAAGTCCAAGGAGGACAAGGCCGACGACAAGAAGGCGGCCAAGAAGAAGAAGGATTGAGCATTGACGCGGCCGCACCGTGTCTGCCAGGGCCTGACGGGATGGCAATGTTGCGCTGCAGCAGGGGTGTCTCCCGGCGCCAGGACGTGCGGAAAACCGCCGTACAACCAGTCGGATGGGATGGAACCCGGTAACCTTGACTGGTTAGGTTAAGGAACGGTTCGCATTGCGATGCACGCGCAGATGGCCCAGGGTCGCCGGTGTCGCTCAGGCCGGCCGGATTGACCCCCGTCTCTTCCGTCGGTTTCCCCAAGATGTAGCGACACGGGACCGCCGGTATGTGTCAGCGTACGGCGGTCCCACCTTTGTCCCTGACCTCCCGTCGCCGGCCGCCGCGCCGACCGCAGGCAGAAATCGCCATCGATATCACGCAGGTCTATTTACAAACCGACTAGTCGGTTTATAGATTAATGTCCCAAATGCGGTGGGATTTTGACGGCGCAATCTCGCGCCGGATGGAGTGTGAGGACATGATGATCGGACGCGCAAGATACGGGATGGCCGCCATGGCGCTGGCGGCGCTGGGCTGCGGCGGGGCGGAGGCGGCGGACCTGGCGGCGACTTCCTACAAGGCGCCGGCCTATGCGGCCGCACCGGCGCCGTTCTCCTGGACCGGCTTCTATGCCGGCGCCAATGTCGGCGGCGCCTTCACCGGAAACGACTCCTTCACGAACGCCGCCGGCGGCAATGGCGGCAAGCTGTCCGGCGTGATCGGCGGCGGGCAGGCCGGCTACAACTACCAGATCTCGCCGATGTTCGTGGTCGGCATCGAGAACGATCTCGAATTCACCGGCCTCTCGCGCAAGGGCGACGTCGTCAATCCGGCCGTCAGCATGCCCTGGCTCACCTCCGGCCGCGCACGCGCCGGCATCGCGGTGCTCGACCAGCGCCTGTGGCTGTATGGTACGGCGGGTCTTGCGGCGGGCGAGTTGAAGGACGGGCCGATCCACAAGATGAAGATGGGCTGGACCGCGGGCGCTGGCGCCGAATGGGCGTTCCAGCCGAAATGGTCGGCGAAGCTCGAATATCTCTACACTGACCTCAAGCACGACGACCTGCCGGACTGGCGGGCGGCCAAGATTCACTCCGTGCGGGTCGGCTTGAACTACCATTTCGACCTGTTCCGCTGACGGGCGCTGCGCAGACCATCGGGTTCGACGGCCCGCGTCAGTCTGGGGCCGTCGGAGCGCGGGGCGAGCGGTGCAGCCGTTCAGCCGCCGCGTGCGGTCCGCTTCCCCGAGCGGACCGCAATGGCGCGCCTGCGCGAGCCCCCGGAAAATTTCGACCGGCTGCCTTGTCACTCCCCGCATCGTGCCCTAGAACGGCGCCCGACCCGGGGGCTCGCCCCTGATTTGCGCCTGGAGAGGTGGCAGAGTGGTTGAATGCACCGCACTCGAAATGCGGCATAGGTGCAAGCCTATCGGGGGTTCGAATCCCTCCCTCTCCGCCAGCAAAACGTTCGCAGATGTCCGTTGCAGTCTTCCGGCTGGCGTTCGAGCGCCTATAACGCCAGAAGCTTCGGGACGGCGTGTCGGCGTCAACTCATCCGGATCCACGCGCCCTGGGCGGCCGATGATCTGACGGCTGCATCGATGAACTTCACGCCGGCCAGGCCGTCCTCGATGGTCGGGAAGAGCACATCGCGATCCGGCTTCTCGCCGACCCTGGCCGCGCGGATGGCGTGGGCGGCCTCGGCGTAGATGGTGGCAAAGCCTTCGAGATAGCCCTCGGGGTGGCCGGAGGGGATGCGGGTGACGCGCGCGGCCGCGCCGAGCGTGCCCGCCCCGCCGCGGGTCAGGAGCTGCTTGGGCCGTCCGTAAGGCGTGAACCAGAGCTGGTTTGGATTCTCCTGCGCCCATTCGAGGCCGCCCTTGCTGCCGGAGACGCGCAAGGTCAGGCCGTTCTCATGACCGACCGCCACCTGGCTCGCCCACAGCATGCCCCTCGCGCCGCCTTTCCATCTGAGGAGGATCTGGACGTCGTCGTCGAGACGACGCCCCGGGACGAAGGTCGACAGCTGCGCGAGCAGCTCATCGAGCTCGAGCCCGCTGACGAAGCAGGCGAGGTTGTAGGCGTGCGTCCCGATGTCGCCGATGCAGCCGCCCGGGCCGGAGCGGGCGGGGTCGGTGCGCCACGCCGCCTGCTTGTGATCGCTCTGCTCCAGCCGCTCGGTCAGCCAGTCCTGGAGATATTCGGCGTGCACCAGCCTGATGTCGCCGAGCTCGCCGCTCGCGACCATCGCCCGCGCCTGCCGCACCATCGGATAGCCGGTGTAGTTGTGCGTCACCACGAACACCTTGCCCGTCGATCGGACTAGGGCCACCAGCTCTTCGGCCTCGGCCAAGGTCGTCGTCAGCGGCTTGTCGCATATCACATGGATGCCGGCCTGAAGGAAGGCTTTCGCGACCGGGGCGTGCACGTGGTTCGGCGTGACGATCGCGACCGCCTCGATGCCGTCAGTGCGCGCCGCTTCGGCCCTGGCCATCTCTTCGAACGAGCCATAGGCGCGATCCTCGGCAAGCCCGATCTCCTTGGCCGAGGCCTTGGCGCGGGTGGAATCGGATGCGAGCGCGCCGGCCACCAGCTCGAACTGGTCGTCGATGCGTGCGGCGATGCGGTGGACGGCGCCGATGAAGGCCCCTTGTCCGCCGCCGACCATTCCCAGCCGGATGCGCGCCTGTCGACCGGCTTCATGGCTTGCGTCGATGGCCATCTGTTCCTCCCTCAGGACAGGCCCAGCATCTTGCGGTTCGCCATGTCGTCGGTGCCGGAGCCGGCGAAATCATCAAAAGCCTTCTCTGTGACCTCGATGATATGGCTCCTGATGAACTCGGCGCCCTCGCGCGCACCCTGTTCGGGATGCTTGATGGCGCACTCCCATTCCAGCACGGTCCAGCTGCCATAGCCGTATTGCGTCAGCTTCGAGAAGATCGCGCCGAAATCGACCTGGCCGTCCCCGAGCGAGCGGAAGCGGCCGGCCCGATCGGCCCAGCTCTGGAATCCGCCATAGACGCCCTGGCGTCCGGTCGGATTGAACTCGGCGTCCTTGACGTGAAACGCCTTGATGCGCTCGTGATAGATATCGATGTAGGCGAGATAATCGAGCTGCTGCAGAACGAAGTGCGAGGGATCGTACAGCAGATTGGCGCGCTTGTGATTGCCCACCCGCTGCAGGAACATCTCGTAGGAGACGCCGTCGTGCAGGTCCTCGCCAGGATGGATCTCATAGGCGAGATCGACCCCATGTTCCTCCGCATGGTCGAGGAGGGGGCGCCAGCGCCGCGCGAGTTCGTCGAACGCAGCTTCGACGAGTCCAGGTGGACGCTGCGGCCATGGATAGATGTAGGGCCACGCCAAGGCGCCGGAAAACGTCGCATGCGCGGTGAGCCCGAGCCGCCGTGAAGCCTGGATCGCCCGCTTGACCTGATCTATGGCCCAATCGGTCCGCGCTTGCGGATTGCCGCGAACCTCGGGCGCCGCGAACCCGTCGAAGGCCGCATCATAGGCCGGGTGAACGGCAACGAGCTGGCCTTGGAGATGCGTCGAGAGCTCGGTGATCGCCAATCCGTGGCGCGCCGCAATGCCCTTCACCTCGTCGGCATAGTCCTGCGACTCGGACGCCCTATGGAGGTCGAAGAGCCGGCCGTCCCAACTGGGGATCTGAACCCCCTCATAGCCGAGCGAGGCCGCCCATCCGCAGATCGAATCCAGCGAATTGAAAGGCGCAGTACCTCCGGCGAACTGGGCGAGAAAGATGGCGGGACCCTTGATCTGCTTCATCGCATGCTCCCTTCTCCCCGTGGATGCGCCCGTGCACGCTCTCCGATAGTGCCATCGCACCGGCGCATCCGCCACGCTGGAACCACTCTGCGTTTCACCACCAGTCTCAATTTGCTGCGTCGGACGCTCGCGCTGCGCGCACTGCAATCCCGGCCGTAACGCCGGTCCTCGGCATCCCCCCCGCCAGGCTTTTCAAGGCGCGAGGCCCGTGAGATACAGTCGATGAGTGCTGTCTGCGAATGTCCCCGGTTGCTCCATCTGCCAATGACGAGCCAAGTCGATTGCGGTCCTCCAACGGCTCACCAGCACCATGAATGACGCCTGCGATGTCACTGGCCTGGGACGCACGACGCTTTGCGCATTGATGAGAACGAGGGATCACACGACGTCGATCGTCGGCGTCTGTTGGTGGGTGCTCGTGTCCACGGCGCAATCCTGCCGCGCCTTCTTTGGAGCCTGACCGGTGAGCCAGACATTCGATCGTCCCGCCGCTGATCCTGTCGCCCTCGACAGGCTCAAGGCCCGCATCCAGGCATTGCGCGCGAAAACCATCGCCAATGGCTGCACGGAGGACGAGGCGCTGTCCGCGGCCGCCAAGGTCGCTGAACTGCTCGATCGCCACGACCTGTCGCTGTCCGACCTCGAGCTGCGGGCGTCGGCGTGCGAGCGCAAGGTCTACGAAACCCATCGCAAGAAGCGCATTCCGCTGGACGACTGCATCGGCGCGATCGCGCATTTCTGCGATTGCCGGGTCTGGCGCGAGAAGAACCCGGCCGGCGAAGCGAGCTACGTGTTCTTCGGTCTCCCGGCGGATGTCGAGGTTGCGCATTATCTGGCGGAATTGATCGACAACGCCGTGCGCGCCGAGCTCGGCCGCTACAAGACCTCGGCCGAGTACCGCCGGTTCCGGCATCAGGACCGGCATCTCGCCAATGCCTCCTTCGCCCTCGGCATGGTGGTGTCGATCGCCGACCGCCTCGCGGCAATGAAGGCGAGCCGCGATCAGGCCAACGAAACCACCGGCCGCGGCCTGGTCGTGCTCAAGACCTCGGTGGTCGATGCCGAGTTCGACAAGCTCGACCTGAAGCTGCGGTCGGCGCGCAGCACGAGCCGGATGGTGTCGACGGCCGCCTATGAGGCCGGAGGTGCCGCCGGCACCACGCTCGCGATCAGTCCGGGCGTGAGCGGCGCCCCGCAACGGAATCGACCGAACGGGAACTGAACTCAGTCCCCAACGGTCGTTGCCTTGTCGCTGTTGCGGGCTTGCCCTCAGCTCTTCGCGCCCGGCCCCTTCAACGCATTCCAGGCCGCCTGATTGGCCTGATCGAACGCCTTGCGGGATTCGCTCAGGGCGGCACTGAGCACCGACCAGGACTCGCTGCCGGTCTGTTTCAGCTTCTCGAGATGAGCGCCGGCCGCCGACGCGTCGGATTTGAGCTGCTTCAGCACGGCGTCGAGATCGGTGGTGCCGGCCGTCGTCACCTTGGTCGCGGCCTCGCGAAACCTGTCGGCCGACTCGCGCCAAGCCTTGGCCTGGGCGGCGGCAATGTCCTTGAAGGTCGCCTGCTGCTGCGCGGCCTGCCTGCCGGCCGCTTCGAAATAGGCACTCATCTGCGCCTCGAATCCGGCCCAGTGCGCGTCCAGTTCCGTCTTCGCGCTGGCCAGCGCGGCTTCGCCGGCCTCGGCTTGCGTCTTGAGCAGGGCCTCGAGATCGCTGCGGCGCTTCTTCAGGTCCGCCATGATCTCGTCGGTCTTCACTTTGGATGCTGCTTCGGCCTCGGCTGCCTTGACGCCGAGCGACTCCAGCGCTGCATCCATCTCATGGAGGCGCTCCCTGGCCCAGTTCAAGTAAACCTGCATCGTGCTCTGTGCCGCCATGTCTTGCTCTCCTTTGATCGCATCCTGCGACAAGCCATATAGAAACGATGGCGTTTAGTTTTGACGTGCATCAAGGGCTTGGGGTGGCGGTCTTCACGTTCGCGTGCAGGGCGGCGGGGACACCGCATGGCGGACCGCGCTGGCCGGTGCTAGTCATATCCTTCGAATACGATCGCAAGAGGCGCGTCGAGATGACCGGTGACGAATTTCGCAGCCTCGCTCTGTCGTTCGCCGGAGCGACCGAGGCGCCTCACTTCGATCGCACCGCGTTCAAGCTGCACCGGACCTTCGCGACCCTCGCCGCCGATGGCGCATCCGCCAATGTCCTGCTCTCGCCCGACGAGCAGGAGCACCATGCCGGCCTGCAGCCCGGCGTGTTTCGCCGGGTCCCCAACAAATGGGGTGATCAGGGCTGGACCACCGTGTCGCTCGCCGACGTCGACGCCGCTCGCCTGCGCAGCGTGCTCGAGAGCGCGTGGCGCGCCGCGCATCGTCCGCCGCGTTCACGCGGCCGCAGCAGGCGCTGAGCCGACCCCGGCGAAACAATCGCCGGCGGCGACAAGAACTCTCACACCCTTCGCCCGACCATCAGCAGGATGCCGCCGATCTGCGGCAGGAGCGCCAGCAGGATCAGGCGGAGCATGACGAAGTCGTCGGCGGAGGGCTTCACCACGCCGCGCGACACCCACGCCACCAGCTTGATCGCGGCCTCGGTCTGCGGATCGGCGGTCTGGCTGACCGTGGACATCGCCGCGTCCAGCGCCAGCCGGCGCTCGGCAACGGCGGCCTCGCGCTCGCGGCAGAACTTGCCGACGCCGCCCTTGCACTCGCGGTCGCGCGCGGTCATGGCGTCGGCGAGCGCGGTCTGCGCCGCCTGCACCGCGGGCGTCACGCGCGAGGCGCGCGCCAAGGTGACGTCGCTGATGTTGGTGGAGGCGAAGCCGATGCCGGCGGTGACCGCGAACACGAAGGTCATCAGCCACACCGCCCAGCCGGTCAGTGCCGAGGCGCGGTGGCGCGCCTGCCACAGCCGAGCGGCGCAGGTCGGCATCACCAGCGCGACGAGGTCGGCGGTCACGCCGACAGCAAGGAACATATAGCCCGCGGTGCTGTTCGAGCCGAGCGAGTGGGCGAACCAGCCGTTCATGGCCATGCCGACCGCGGCGAGCGCCAGTGCGGCAAGTTGCAGCAGGACCGAGGAGGCGGTGATGCCAGCGCGCGCGGGCTTCGCCGGCGTGATCGGCGCGGCGGCCGGCACGACCTCGCCCGCGGTCGACGCTTCGCGCGGCGGTATCGTGGCCGGCGGCGTTGCGGCCGGGATCGCCGCGGCGGCCGCGCTGGCAGCCGCTCCCGTGCGGGACGCCTCGGCAACGGCCGGAGCTTTCGCCGGCTCGTTCACGTAGTCCAGGAAATCCGGCATGATCAGCGTCTCGGACGCGAGCATCTCGTCGTCGAGCGCCGCCATCTTGGCCTTCTCGGCCTTGTCGGTCCGGGGCCGCGGGCGTGGCTTGACGACCTTGGCGCGCTTCGGACGCGGCTTGGCCGTCTTCGGCTGCTGCCAGGGAATGATGGATGCGACTACGGACTCATCAGCCATCGGGGCTGCTCCAATCGGTGGTGATGGGCGCGACGCTGCGTTTGCACGCAGCGCTGAGCGCGCCGGCATCGGGTGCACGTCTGATCGGGAATCGGGCAGCGGCCCGCCTCGAAGCGGGCCTTCGTTCTTGCGGCCGGGCTGGCGTCGCGCGAAGAAATCGTTGGCGTCTCCCGCGCCCTGGTCCGCCGATGATGCGGAGGGCTTGCGGTCACAAGCGCCACGTAATGAGGCGGCGCCCGGAAGGTTCTGGTCCGCGCGGGGCCGGGCCGGTCAGCCGTGCGCCCAACACCCATGTTCTAAACCAATGGTTAACACGGATTCGCCGGTTTCGAAACCGCGCGGCGCGTGTGGCGGCAGCGGCAGTGGTGAACGCTGGCGACCTGCGTCTTTGGAGTCACAACCGCCGCGTGAGGCATACTTCTGTTCACTGATCGAACGAAGAGGTGCCGGCGCTTCTCGATCGCACTATGATGTCATTTCGGGATCGGAGCACCCACGTCACCTCATGCCATGTCCCTGCGGATCACAGCTTCCCTTCGACCGCTGTTGCGGTCCTTATCTGCTTGGCGACGCGATGCCGCCAACCGCCGAGGCGCTGATGCGCTCGCGCTACACGGCCTATACGCGCGGCGACATCGGCTACATCGAAGCGACGCTCGCGTCCGACAGGCGTGCTGCGTTCGACCCTGTCGCGGCGAAGAATTGGGCGACGCGCGCGAGCTGGCTCGGCCTGCGCATCGTCTCGTCGGCCCGCGGCCAGCCCGGCGACGCCGATGGCGTCGTCAGCTTCGTCGCCAGCTATCGCGAGGACGGCAAGCTCATCGAGCATCATGAGGTCTCGCAGTTTCGCCGCGACGACGACGGCGCCTGGCGCTTCGTCGAGGGTGACGCGCGCGCCGTCGTCACGGAGCCGAAGCGGGCGGCTGCCACCGCGAAGGTCGGCCGCAATGATCCATGCCCGTGCGGTAGCGGCAAGAAATACAAGTTCTGCTGCGGGCGGTGAGCGCGGCGGCATGTCTCGATCGCGGTGCATCGCTGTGTTGATAGGAGGGGGGAGCCGCGACTGCGGACTCGTCAGGTGCTTCCGTGCCCCCGCGCAGGCCGGCGCGCCGGCGCTCCAGCCGCTGGCGCCGGCGCCAATCTCGCGACGACGGTCCCGCGTCGCCGGTCTTCCCGCGCCCGCTTAGTTGCGAGCGCGAATGAGAAGCAAAGATCGGACGCATGCGGCGCGAACGATCGCGCGGGCCTCATTGTGGCCGGCGGATGTCTGCTCGTTTCCGTCGCGCGTCAGAGCCGGGGCGTCACGATGCCAACAGAGCGGAGGACTTCTCTGCCACCGCCTTGACTCCGCCCAACCGGGCTGGCCTAGAAGGACGTAGTTCCTAGCGGGGGTGGTATCAGGTGGCGGAGTTGGACGAGGCGGTCCGGCAGGACGAACGCGAGCGGCCGCAGGTTGCCGCAACCCTGTCGCCGGCAACGAAGGCGCTGTCGCCGCGCAAGGCGGCCATCCTCGACCATGCCAACCATTTCGCCGATGCGCGCGCCGACTGGCGCGACAAGGCGGCGTTCTTTCACGGCGAGGATGCGTGCTATCTGCGCTTCCTGATTCCGCCGGGCAGCCGCGTGCTGGAGATCGGCTGCGGCCTCGGCGATACGCTGGCCTCGCTCGCGCCGTCCTACGGCGTCGGCATCGACTTCAGCGAAAAGCAGATCGCGATCGCTCGCAGCCGGCATCCCGAGCTGACCTTCATTCTGGGCGACGCGGAGGATCCGGCCACGCTCGCCGCCGCCACCGGCCCGTTCGATGTCATCCTGGTGCTCGACACCATCGGCTCGCTCGACGACTGCCAGCAGTTCATCGCGCAGTTGCACCCGTTGTGCACGCGCGAGACGCGACTCGTCATCGGCTACTTCTCGCACCTCTGGTATCCGCTGCTGAAGGCTGCGGAAGCACTGGGCCTGCGGATGCCGCAGCCGGAGCAGAACGTGCTGTCGCCGGCCGACCTGCGCAGCCTGGCGCACCTGGCCGATTTCGATCCCGTCAAATCGGAGCAGCGCGTGCTGTCGCCGCTCCGGCTCTACGGCCTCGGCCGCTTCGCCAATCGCTTCCTCAGCGTGCTGCCGGGCCTGCGCGCGCTGGCGCTGCGACATTATCTGGTATCGCGATCGATGCGCTGCGTCAGCGACGACGTCCGCTCGGCGACGGTGGTGATCCCGGCGCGCAACGAGCGCGGCAACATCGAGCCGGCGGTCCGGCGCATCGCCACGTTCTGCAACGACATCGAGATCATCTTCATCGAGGGCCACAGCCAGGACGGCACCTATGAGGAGATGGAGCGGGTGCGCGCGGCGTTCCCCGATCACGACATCAAGCTGATGCGCCAGCCCGGCAAGGGCAAGGCCGACGCGGTGTTCACCGCGTTCGACGCCGCGCGCGGCGACGTGCTGATGATCCTCGATGCCGACCTCACCATGCCGCCGGAGCAATTGCCGAAATTCTTCGAGGCGCTGCGTTCCGGCAAAGGCGAGTTCATCAACGGCTCGCGCCTGGTCTATCCGATGGACGAGGGCGCGATGCGCTTCCTCAACCTCATCGCCAACAAGACCTTCTCCTACCTGTTCTCGTGGCTCCTGAATCAGCGTTACACCGATACGCTCTGCGGCACCAAGGTGCTCCGCCGCAGCGACTATGTCAGGCTCAAGGCCGGCAAGGCCTATTTCGGCGATTTCGATCCGTTCGGCGATTTCGACCTGATCTTCGGCGCCTCGAAGCTCAACCTGAAATCGATCGACCTGCCGATCCGCTACGCCGCGCGCAGCTATGGCGAAACCCAGATCTCCCGCTTTCGCCACGGCTGGATGCTGCTGAAGATGGTCGTGTTCGCGTTCTTCAAGATCAAGGCGATCTGAGGATGGCGTGCGCGCGCGGACCACGCCTGCGAGGTGGCGCCGATGCGCTTCATTGGAGTTCCCGCCGGAGCTGCTTGTGATCCGCGGTGACGGCCCTTCCCAAGATGCCGGCCAGAACTGTGCGACAAAGGACATGCCGCGCCGCGACGCGCTCGACCGCCTCACCCCGTTCGGCTGGCGCGGCGGCGTTGCGGTCGCGCTGCTGCTCTCGCTCGTGTCGTTCCTGACCGCCGGCTATTTCACCGTCTATTGGCGCAATGCCGACATGGACTTCATGGTGATCTACAGCGCGTTCGCCATGAACGACGGCGGCGCGCAGGTGTTCTTCGACCACCCGGCCTATCTCACCATCCTCTCGGTCGAGACCTGGTTCGCGCTGCTGCACCGGCTCGGCCTGCTCGACGCCTGGACGTTGTCGGCGATCCCCGCCGACCGCGCCGCTTTCGACGCGGCGATGACCAGCGCCGTCCATGCCGGACGCGTCGCCGCGCTGCTGACGGCCGCCGGCATCATCCTCGCCTTTGCCTGGGCCGCGCGCCGGCTGGTGTCCGATTGGCGCATCGCCATGCTCGCCGTCACCGCCTTCGCCTTCTCCGGCGGCGTGCAGATGCATCTGCGCATCCTGCGCAGCGAGATGATCGCGGCGTCGTTCTGCATCCTCGCGCTGATGATCCTGATCGCTGTGGCGCGCCGCGCCAGCCTGGCGCGGCCGCTCGCCGTCGGACTCGCCGCGCTGCTCTGCATGCTCGGCCTGGAGAACAAGGTGCATGCGATCCTGCTGATCGCCGCCATTCCTGTGCTGGTGTTGCCGTTCGGGACGGCGGCGAGCGCAAGCGTGGCGTTCTGGCAAAGCTCGCGCGCGTGGGCGGCCGTCATGGTTGCAGCCGTGGCGGCAATCGTCGCCGCGATCGCCGCCTGGCCGCTGATCGCCGCCGGCTTCGATCCTGTCAATGCAACGGCTGCCGGGCTCAAGCCGATACTGTTCGGCCGCTTCGGCATCTATCAGTTCGCGCTGCTCGGCGTGGTCGCGGCCTGCATGGTCGGCTTCGCGTGGCGGTGGCGGGTGAGCGCGGCCGAGACTGTCGCGGCACTGCTGGCGGCGGTGGCCGGCACAAGCCTCGGCGTGCTGGCACTGAAGCTGAGCTACGACATCAACGATGTCGTGGTCGTGCTCAATCCTCTCGAGAAGATGATCACCTATGTCGACGCGCCCGAGGCCGCCGGCAGCCTCGCCGGGGCAGTCGGCCTGCTGCTATCGGGGGTGCTGGGGGTCATCCGGCGCTACACCTTCGTGCTGCAATCGTCGGCCCGCCCCGCGGTGTTCCTGACCTGGCTGGTCATCCCCGGCATCGTCATCGCCTGGCGCCGCGGTGAGCGGCAGGCGGCCATCCAGGCCGTCCTCCTGATGCTGGCGGCCATCGGCATCGACACGCTCGGCGTCCGCCGCGGGCTGAAGGTCGAGTACTTCGTCTTCACCGATCCCCTGATCATCATCGCCGGCATGGTCCTGCTCGATCGTCTGTCGGACCTGCGCTTCTCCCGCTTCGCCTATCCGATCGGCGCGGCGCTGCTCGCGCTCCATGTCGGCATGAGCCAGGCCGAGCCGGTCAAGATGGCGCTCAAGCGCAGGGGGCCCGAGGAGGTCTGCGAGTGGCGCGGCTACTACATGCCACGGCTGGCGCTGCCCTGGTGCGCGCCGCCGAACAGCCCGCCGAGAACGTGATCGAGCGAGATCTTTCCGCCGCCATGGGCGATGAGGCCCAGCGCCATCGCCGCCCAGGTCAGATGGATCGGCCAGCCGTCGGGCACTGTGAGCTCGACGATGCACGTCATGAACAGCAGGCCGAGCGCCGCGAAGCGGGTGCCGAGGCCGAGAATGAGCAGGACGGGGAAGCCGACCTCGCCGCAGCCCGACAGGAACGCCATCACCGTCGGCATGGGAAAGTGATATGGCCCGCCGGGTAGATGCAGCATGAACTCGTCGCTGAACAGGGTCACGGCGGTGTCGCTCAGCCTGAGAAAGCCGTCCCATTTGAGAATGCCCGAGCGCCAGAACGGCACGGCGAGCGCAATGCGAGTGACGAGCTGGACCAGGGTGAGCGGGGTCGCGCTCTGCAGCAGCCGCACGGCCTGGCCGACGAGGGAAGGCAACGACAGCGTCGGGGTCGGCGCCATGGAGTGGTCCGTCGTCATCATGCGTCCTCGAAAGTGATGTCCGTGAAGGCGCCGGCCTCGATCAGGCCGGCTACGTTGGCGGCGAGATCGAACTCCGGCGCGGCCTCGAACGCGGCTTCCGCAGCGACGTCGAGCGGCTGCCGCGCGACCAGCAGGCTCGCGAAGATCGCGCCGCCTCGTGGCAGGTGACGCACGACGACGTCGAGCGCGGGCCGCGTGATCAGCGCGTCCTCCGGAACCGAGCCATCAATGCGCGGCACCGGGGCATCGCCGCGGTTGGCCGAGAAGATCGTGACCGCCGCGAAATCCGAGCGCACGATGCGGGTGGCGGGATGAGCGGCGAAGCGCAGCATGGGCAGCCGCTCGGGCGGCACCGTCGCCAGCGTGGCGCCGTCGAGCGGCGCGGCGTCTGCCGCGTGATAGGCGTCGAGCCAGGCCCGCTCGATCTGTGCGACGTCCGTCAGGAACGGCATCGTTCGGGCGTGCTCGTACCCTGCAATGAAGGCGGGGAAGTCGCGTCCATAGTCAAAGAGCAGCGGCGACGCCGGCGGCGTTTCGCGCACATGCGCCCGCGCCATCGCGCGGAAGAAGTCGGGGCCGGTGATGCGCTGCACCGCCGGATAGATCGCGATGAGCGACTCGATCAGGCTGACCGTGACGTTGTTGCGGTAGACGTTGAACCGACGCCCGGCCGCCTTGGCCAGCGGACCCCTGACGGCGACAGGCGTCGCGCGATCCGGCGTCAGCAGCGCCGCGGCGAACTGGGCGGCGTAGCCGGAAACCTGCTCAGGCTGCGGCATCGCGCACCTCCTGCGAGCAGCCGGGAGCGTGGTCATCGAGAATCGTCTGCGCGGCCGTGGCCTCTGCCTTCAGCACCGGCCAGTCCGGAATGTTGCTGTCCCATTCGATCAGCGTCGGCGTCGGACCGTTGCGCGCGATCACGCTGGCGAACAGGGCCCACACATCGTAGGCGACGGGGCCGTCATGGCTGTCGATCAGCAGCGGCTCACCTTCATCGTCGGCCTGCACGGCGTGACCGGCGAGATGAATCTCGCCGACAGCGGCGAGCGGAAAGTCGGCCAGATAGTCCTGTGGCGAGAAGCCATGATTGATCGCGGAGACGAACACGTTGTTGAGGTCGAGCAGGAGCCCGCAGCCGGTGCGGCGGACGATGGCGCGGATGAAGTCGGTCTCGCTCATCGTCGAGTCGTGGAAGGCGACGTAGGTCGACGGATTTTCCAGCAGGATCGGCCGGCGAATCGCGGCCTGCACCTCGTCGATATGGTCGCAGACCCGTGCCAACGTGGCGGTCGTGTAGGGCAACGGCAGCAGGTCGTTGAAGAACGTCGTATCGTGCGTCGACCATGCCAGATGCTCGGAGACGAGGCTTGGCTGATAGCGGGCGACGAGCTTGCGGAAGCGCGCGAGGTGGTCGCGATCGAGCGGCTGCGGGCCGCCGATCGACATGCAGACGCCGTGGATCGACAGCGGATGATCCCTGCGGATCGCCTCGAGCTGACGATGCGGCGGCCCGCCGGCGCCCATGTAGTTCTCGGCATGGACCTCGAAGAAGCCGCGCTGCGGCGCCTCGGCCAGGATGGCGGTCAGGTGCGACGGCTTGAAGCTGGTCCCGGCGACGCCGCCGAGAGGTGGCGGAAAGCGAAGCGGCATGGTGGGGCACGGTGCAGGGGGGGCATCGGTGCGCATGCTGCGTCTCCGCTTTCCGCTTGGGGTGAACGAGAGCGATCAGATCGGCTTCAGCGAGCCCTTGCGGCCGCCGGGCACGTCGATGCTGGTGCAGGTGCCGCCCTGGACGAATTTCCACGCGTTGCCCTGGAAGTCGATCGTGGAGGTGCCCTGGCAGGTCGTGCCGGGACCGGCGGCGCAATCGTTCTGGCCCTTCAGGGCAACGCCGAAGCATTTCTCCTTCTTGGCGGCCATTGCGGCTTCCGCTTCGGCCTTGGTCAGTGGCCCAGCCATTGCGAGGCTTGCGAGCGCGGTGCTGACGGCGCCGGCGAGCGCCAGCGTGGTGACGGTTCTCTTGGCGGGCATGACGATTCCTCTCGTGTTCTGCATCGCTCGCTTGGCGATGCGCATCTCTCCTTCGCCCGCAGCCACGAGAATGTTACGCGGCGATTCCGCTCACGACCCTGTGAGCGGTATTGCGTGCTTCGGAGCTGCGTCCAGTCGAACGCAGGCGGGTTCGAAGTGCCAATGCTTTGCAGGCATCATCGACTTAGCCAGCCGGCATTGGTGGCGCACGTCATGAGAGCGCAGTCTGGCGGCTCCCCGTCGGGCGCAGCCCCGCGCGCCGATCGGTCCGATCGGAGATCGACCTGCGATGATGGCGAGCGAAAACAGCCGAGTGCCGCGCCGAGACGCCGCCGGCGAGCGGTTGACCGTCAGCATCCGCTTCGTCGTGTCGGCGCTGGTGCTGACCGCGATCCTGCTGACGGCGCTGGCCTCTAGCCTGTTGTGGTGGCGCACCTCGGAGGCGATCAGCCGTCAGCTCGCCAGCACCATCAATGCGCAGATCGCGAGCGCCGTGCGCAAGGAGGTGAGCGCGATCGTCAGCGAGGCGCGCGCGGCGCACACCGCCATCCGCACGCTGTTCCTGCAGAACGTGCTCGACACCCGCGAGGCGGACAAGCGCGAATTCGTGTTCCTGTCGCAGCTGCAGTCGCAGGCGACGATCTCATCGGCGGCGTTCGGCTGGCCCGACGGCTCGTTCTTCGCTGCCCACAAGCTCGGCGACCGGCGCCTGGAGATGATGGAGATCTCGCTGACCGATCACCCCGGCCAGCGCCGCGTCGATGAATACGACGTCGTGCCCGGCGACATCGAGTTCGCGTCACGCCGCTTCGAGCCGACCCGTTTCAAGGTCGCCGACCAGCCCTGGTTCAAGGAGAGCCTCGCCGCGGACGAGCCGCGCTGGTTCAGCGTCGATCATCACCCGAGCGGAGAACGCCCGGCGATCGCGCTGGCCGGCCCGATCGACGTCTATCAGGAGCGGCAGGGCGTGCTCGCCATCATCATCGAGCACGCGCGCATCGCGCGCTTTCTCGCCCAGCTTCAGGTCGGACGTACCGGCAGCGCGTTCATCCTGACGCATGACGGCGGCTTGGTCGCGGCGCCTGACGAGACCGCCGACGAGGTCAATGCCGGGCAGGGCCGCCAGCCGCTGCTGCCGATCGCGCAGCAGGCGATGCGGTCCTCGCGCGACGGCGGCGACGCCTGGCGCGGCCGCGTGCAATCGGGCGACGGCGCCTTCGAGGTGGCGCGCACGGCGCTGCCGTTTCCCGGCTGGTCGCTGGTCACGGTGATTCCGGAAGCGGAGTTTCTCGGCCCGGTCGACGCGGCGCTGCGGCGCGTGATCATCGGTCTCGGCATCGGCGCCGTGCTCGCGGCGCTGGTCTCCGCCGCGCTGGCGCGTGCCGTGATCGCCGCGCCGCTCGGGCGCGTGGTGGCCGAACTGCGCCACGTCGAGGCCTTCGCGCTCGAGCAGGTGCGCCGCCATCCGTCGCGGCTGCGCGAGATCGCCAGCCTGTCCGGCGCCATCGCCGAAATGGCCGGCGGCCTGTCGTCGTTCCGCAAGTTCATTCCCGCCGATCTCGTCCGGCAATTGCTGCGACAGGGCGTCGATGCCAGGCCGGGCGGTCATGTCCAGGAGCTCAGCGTCATGTTCATCGACATCGCCGGCTTCACCGGCCTGTCGGAGCGCATGGGCGACCGCGTCGTGCCGCTGCTGTCGCGCCATCTCGATCTGATCTCGACCGTCATCGTCGATCACGGCGGCACGATCGACAAGTTCATCGGCGATGCCGTGATGGCGTTCTGGGGCGCGCCGGCCGCGCAGCCGGATCATGCGGGTCTGTGCTGCCGCGCCGCGCTGGCGTGCCGGGACGCGGTCGCGGCCAGCGGCCTTTGCGACGATGACGGCCGGCCGCTCGCGATCCGCATCGGCATCAACTCCGGTCCCATGCTGGTCGGCAACATCGGCTCCGAACTGCGTCTCAACTATACGGTGATCGGCGATGCCGTGAACGTCGCGAGCCGGCTCGAGGGCGCCAACAAGGTCTACGGCACGGACATCCTGATCGGCGAGGGCACCGCGCGGCTGGCGGGCGAGGCGTTTCTCACCCGCGAGATCGACCGCATCGCCGTCTATGGCCGCGAGGAGGGCCTGCGCGTCCACGAACTGGTCGGGCTTGCGGAGAATGTCGCCGCGCAGGACATGCGCTGGATCGCGCACTACGCGCGCGGACTGCGTGACTATCGCGCGCAGGACTTTGCGGCTGCCAGCGCGGCCTTCGAAGCTGTCCTCGCGCTCAAGCCCGGCGATCGCTCCGCCGAGTCCATGATCGCGCGCTGCAGGCCCCTGGCAGGCACGCGGCCGGATCATCATTGGCATCCGGTGACGGCGCTGACCACGAAGTAGCGGTTGCCGGCCCGGCTAGGCCGAGCGCCGCTTGCCACGCAGCGGCCGTCGTCCGGCGAACACCGCGGCGAGATCCTGGGTGGGCGTCGCCGCGTCCTGGTCGAGCCGCAGCCGGCCTTCGACATGCAGGAAGTGCTCGCGCGACACCGCGATCGCGCGCATCAGGTCGCGGTCGCGCAGCGCCGCGACGATCGCGCCGTGCTCGTCGACCGCGCAGATCGACTGCGCCGCCGGCTCGTACACCGACACCATCACCGAGGAGCGGCTGAGCAGATCGCCGAGCATGCGCGACAGCTCGGGATTGCCGATGGAGTCGACGAGATGGACGTGGAAGGCGCCAGACAGCCGCACCGAGGTCGTGCGATCGCCGCGCTGTGCCGCCGCGCGCTCCTCCGCCAGATGCGCATCGAGCCGGGCGAGCAGGAGATCATCGACCCGCAGCACCAGCTGGCTGAGCACGCCGGCCTCGAGGACGCGATGCGCCTCATAGACTCGCCTGACATCATCGAGCGTCGGCCGCGGCACCCGTGCGCCACGGTTCGGGATCATCTCCAGCCGCCGCTCGGCGCCGAGCCGGTGCAAAACTTTTCGGATGCGCTCGCGCGACACGCCGAAGATGTCAGCCAGCGGCGTCTCGGCGAGCTTGGTACCGGCCTTGAGCTTGCCTTCCAGCAGCGCACGCAGGATGGCCTGATACACCGCCTCGTCCTCGGCGGGATTGGCCTTTCCGATTCGCTGCGCTCGCATCGCCATGGCGAACTGCTAGGCCCAAAGGCGCGGCACGTCACCTCCAAAAAATGTGCACATTCTGCCCGTGGCCGGGCACGATGCGGATCGAGAGGTAGCTCAGAACGCTGATCTCATTGCCGAATCAAGAAATGTGCACATTTGGCACGACGCTTGCTGATCTCGGGTGACACGCCACGCGACAGCTCACACGGGATCCTCTCATGCACCCCTTCTCCCGCCGCAGCCTCCTGAAGACTGGTGCGGCCTTCGCCGCCACCTTCGCCGCGCCCGCTTTGGTGCGCGCCGCCCCGAAAGAGATCGTGATCGGCGGCCCCGCCGGCGCCGCCAAATATTTCAACTCCGACCTGTTTCCGGTGCTGGAGAAGAAGCTCGACTGCAAGGTGCTCTATGAGGGCACCAACTCGCTGACCAATCTGCAGAAGATGCAGGCCGACAAGGCAAGCCCGAAGATCTCGGTGGTGATCATGGACGATCCGGTGATGCTGCCGGCCGCGGCCGAGGGGCTGATCACCAAGATGTCGTCCTCGGCGATCCCCAATCTCGGCAAGCTTGTCGGCGATGCCGTGCACCAGGACGGCATGTGGGCCAACTATCAGAAGCCGTGGGCCGGCATCGCCTATTCCACCAGGCGCATGAAGACGGCACCTGGCAGCTGGGCCGAGCTGTGGGATGCGAAATACGATTCCAAGATCGTCGTGCCGTCGCTGTCCAACACCGAAGGGTTCTGGACCTTGCTCGCGGCCGCGCATCTCGAGACCGGCAAGCCCTACAAGGAAGCGCAGTACGAGATCGACGCCGGCTTCAAGAAGATCAAGACCCTGAAGGCCAACCTGCTGAACGTCTATACCAATGCCCCGCAAGCCATCAATCTGCTGGAGCAGGGCGAGGCCTGGATGATCGGCGGCCAGTTCTCGGCCTACACCTTGATCCGCAAGGCCGACGGCTCGCCGGTCGACCTCGCGATCCCGAAGGATGGCGGCTTCTCGATGCCGTCGGGCATCGCCAAGGTGAGCGGCGCGCCGGCCGGCGATCTCGCCGACGCCGTGATCGACTTCTACCTCAGCCCAGAGGCGCAGAGCATCCTCGCCAAGACGGCCTTCATCGCGCCGACCAACCAGGCCACGCCGCTGCCTTCAGGCTATCCCGATCCCGCGACATTGTTCGCGCCCGACTGGGCCTTCATCGCCAAGAACCGCGCCGGCTGGGTCGATCGCTGGAGCAAGGAGATGACATGACCGGCGCGCCGCATCTCGTCATCAGCGGGGTCTCCAAGCGGTTTGGCGCCGCGACCGTGCTCGATCGCGTCGATCTCACGATCCGCCGCGGCGAGCTGGTGACCCTGCTCGGCCCGTCCGGCTGCGGCAAGACCACCTTGCTGCGCGCGATCGCTGGCCTTGCACCGCCCGACGCCGGGACGATCGCGCTCGCGGGGCGCGACGTCACCCATGTGCCGCCGCACCGGCGCAATGTCGGCGTCGTGTTCCAGAGCTATGCGCTGTTTCCGCATCTCACCGTTGCCGGCAATGTCGCCTTCGGCCTGAAGGTGCGCGGCACGCCCAAGGCCGAGATCGATCGTGCGGTGGAGCGCGCGCTGTCGCTGGTCAAGCTCGGCCATCTCGGCAGCCGCCGCATCTCGGCGCTGTCGGGCGGCCAGCAGCAGCGCGTCGCGCTGGCGCGCGCCATCGCGGTCGAGCCGGATGTGCTGCTGTTCGACGAAGCGCTGTCGGCGCTCGACCGCAAGCTGCGCGAGGAGATGCAGGTCGAGCTGCGCCGGCTGCTGCAGGAGGTCAAGGCAACCGCGATCTTCGTCACCCACGACCAGGACGAGGCGCTGACCATGTCGGACCGCGTCGCGGTCATGAACAAGGGCCGCATCGAGCAGCTCGCCGAGCCGCGCGAGCTTTATGCCCGGCCGGCCAGCCTGTTCGCGCTCAACTTCGTAGGGCTGTCGACGCGCATCGCCGGCCAGGTGGTCGGCGCGCAGGACGGCACGGTGGAAGTCGTCACGCCGGTCGGCCGTCTGTCGGCGCGCGGCGCGTTCCAGCCCGGGGCCTCGGTGATCGTGGTGACGCGGCCGGAGCAGCTGCGGCTCGGCGTTGGAGAGGGCGCCAACTCCGCGGCCGGCCGCGTTCGGTCGGTCGTGTTCCAGGGCTCGCGGACCCTCGTGGACGTCGATGCCGGCGCCGGCGCGAGCCTGCTCGCCGAGCTGTCGGGGCGCGAGGCCGAGGTGCCGCGCGTGCATGACGAGGTCCGCTTCGCCTGGCCCGTCGCCGAAACCTTCGCCTTCGCCGCCGAGACCTGACCATGACCGACGCCGTGCTGACCGCGCCCATCGTCAAGACCGCGCCGGATCGCGAGCGCCTCGCGGCGTTCGGCTTCGTCGCGCCATCGCTGCTGATAACGGCACTGGTGTTCGTGCTGCCGCTGGCGCTGCTGCTCGGCGTCAGCGTGCTCGACGCCAACGGCGGCATCACGCCGGCGAACTACACGAGGCTGCTCGGTACGCCTTATTATCTCGGAATCATCTGGAATTCGCTGCGGCTCGGCCTGCTGACGACGCTGATCGCATTTCTCATCTCCTATCCCGCGGCCTTCGCGCTGGCCCGCGCACGTGGGCCGCTGCGCTCGATCCTGCTGGCCACGCTGTTCCTGCCGCTCGCCGCCTCGGTCATCGTCAAGGCCTTCGCCTGGACCATCCTGTTGCGCAGCGACGGCCTCATCAACACGGTGCTGATCGCAATGGGGATCATCGAGGATCCGATCCGCATGATCTTCACCCAGACCGCGCTGATCGTCGGTGCCGTCAACATCTTCCTGCCGTTCATGGTGCTGCCGATCTACGCCGTCGTGGCGCAGCTCGACGGCCGCTACGCTGAAGCCGCGGCCACGCTCGGCGCCTCGCCGCTGGTCGTGTTCTTTCGCGTCATCCTGCCGCTGACCCTGCCGGGCATCATCGCCGGCGTGGCGCTGGTGTTCTCGCTGTCGGTGTCGGCCTATGTGGTGCCGACGCTGCTCATCGGCGAGAAATATCCGACCCTCGCCACCACCATCGCCAAGGCCTATCTGCTGGCGCGCGAGCCCGGCTTCGGCGCGGCCGCCGGCGTCGTGCTGTTGGCGATCGCAATCATCGTCGTCGCGCTCAGTGCGATGCTGTCGCGGGAGCCGAAATGATGTCGCGCCTCGCCATCGTCATCTGCTGGGTGCTCGCGATCGGCCTCGCACTGTTCCTGCTGCTGCCGCTGGTCGTGATCGCCGCCGCCTCGTTCTCGCCGACGCCGGTGTTCGACCTGCCGCTGTCGGGCGCGTCGCTGCGCTGGTATGGCCGCATCGGGCGGCTCGACGGCTTCTGGCCGTCGCTGGTCCTGTCGCTGCAGATCGCCGTGCTGTCGACCGCGCTGTCGATGGTCGCCGGCACGCTCGCCGCCATCGCCATCGCGCGCGGCAGGCTGCCCGGCGCGACCGCGCTGGGCACGCTGCTGGTGTCGCCGCTGATGATGCCCGGCCTCGTGCTCGGCATCGCGCTGCTGCAATATTTCCGCATGGTCGGCTTCACCGCGACCTGGAGCGCGCTGCTGGTGGCCCATCTCGTGGTGACGCTTCCTTACGTCGCGCGCACCATGATCGCCGGGCTCTCCCGCTTCGACTTCACCTTGATCGAGGCGGCGCGCACGCTCGGCTGCACCTATGCCGGCAGCGTGATCAGGGTGATGGTGCCGGCTTTGGCGCCGTCGTTCCTGATCGCAGGGCTGTTCAGCCTGCTCGCCTCGTTCGACAACTATCCGGTCTCGATCTTCCTCACCGACGTGCGTTCGAAAACCCTGCCGATCCGCATGCTGCAATATATCGAGGAGGCGCCCGATCCGACCTTGGCTGCGCTCCCCACCCTCATTCTCGCCGGCACGCTCGTGCTGCTGCTGATCAGCGATCGCCTGGTCGGCCTGCACCGCATGGCCGGAACCGCGGATTGACACGATGACGTCACAGCCTGCTTTCCGCCGCGATCTCACCGGCTATGCCGGCAGGCCGCCGCATCCGCGTTGGCCCCACGACGCCCGCGTCGCGGTGTCGCTGGTCGTGAATTTCGAGGAGGGCTCTGAATTCTCGGTGTGCGACGGCGATGCGAGCAACGAGGCGATCTACGAGGTCGTGCACCGGCTCGACGGCCCCGACCCCTGCATCGACAGCCATTTCGAATATGGCACGCGCGTGGGCTGGTGGCGCCTCATGGATCTGTTCGACGCCCACGGGGTCAAGGTCACCGTCAGCGCCTGCGGCCGCGCCGTGGAGCGCTCGCCGCAGCTCGCCCGCGATGCCGTGGCGCGCGGCCATGAGGTCGCGGCGCATGGCTGGCGCTGGCAGAGCCACGCCGGCATGGGCGAGACCGAGGAGCGCCGCGTGATCGCGCGCACGGTGGAGACGATCCAGCGCGTCGCCGGCCAGCCCCCGCTCGGCTGGCACACGCGCTCGGCGAGCTCGCCGAACACGCGGCGGCTGCTGGTCGAGCAGGGCGGCTTCCTCTACGACAGCGATGCCTACAACGACGACCTGCCATATTACGTCGATGTCTGCGGCCGGCCGCATCTGGTGCTGCCCTACGCCTTCGACAGCAACGACATGCAGTTCTTCAACGGCTCGCGTTTCCGCGGCGGCGATTTCGCCGACTACGTCATCGATGCCTTCGACTGGCTGGTGCGCGAGGGCGCGACCGCGCCGAAGATGCTGTCGATCGGGCTGCATCTGCGCATGATCGGCCGTCCCGGCCGGATCGGCGCGCTCGACCGCATCCTCGCGCACATCGCCCGCAGCGGCGCGGCGTGGATCGCGCCGCGCGCCGACATCGCCCGGCACTGGCTGGCGACGGTGCCGCCGCCGGCCTGAGCGGCGTCAATCGTCGTTGGCGATGTCGTCGTCGGTCGGCGGCACCTCGATCGTGCCGCCCTCGCCGGTGGCGAGGTCGCGCTCGTCGTCCATGTCAGCGTCGTCGGCCGGCCCGTCGAGCGGCCGGAGTCCGCGATCATGCCCGTTGCGTGGTGTCATGGCAGGTCCTCCCACGGGATAAGGCCGGGAACGAGCAATGGTTCAGACCGAGAGCGCCGCGTCGCGGCGCTCTGGCGCAGGCCGCCATGGCCACCTACATCTGCGAGGTCATGGTCGATCCCGCCGCGCTGAAATCCTTCCTCGACAGCCACCGCCGCATCGTCGTGCTCACCGGCGCCGGCTGCAGCACGAATTCCGGCATTCCCGATTACCGCGACAATGATGGGCAGTGGAAGCGCACGCCGCCGGTAACCTACCAGGCCTTCGTCGGCAGCGACGAGACGCGCCGGCGCTATTGGGCGCGCAGCATGGTCGGCTGGCGCCGCTTCGGCCGTGCCCAGCCGAACGGCGCGCATCATGCGCTGGCGCGGCTGGAGGCGCAGGGCCGCTGCGCGCTGCTGGTGACGCAGAATGTCGACCGGCTGCACCAGGCCGCCGGGACCAGCAACGTCATCGACCTGCACGGCCGGCTCGACCGCGTCCGTTGCATGGGCTGCGGCGCCATGCTGTCGCGGGCCGACTTCCAGGACGAACTGGCCGGCGCCAATCCGCATTGGATGGCGCACGACGCCGCCGATGCGCCCGACGGCGATGCCGATCTCGTGGGCGTCGATTTCGCCACGTTCACGGTGCCCGCGTGCCGGGCCTGCGGCGGCATCCTCAAGCCCGACGTCGTGTTCTTCGGCGAAACAGTGCCGCGCGAGGTCGTCGCCACCGCGCGCGAGCATGTCGAGCAGGCCGACGCCATGCTCGTCGTCGGCACCTCGCTGATGGTCTATTCGGGCTTCCGCTTCGTCCGCGCCGCCGCCGACCGCAACATCCCCATCGCCGCCGTCAATCTCGGCCGCACCCGCGCGGATGATCTCTTGTCGCTGAAGGTCGAAGCGCCCTGCGACGAAGCACTGGCGTTCCTGCTGGAGAGGTAGGGCTGCACTCTCTCAGCGTCATGGCCGGGCTCGACCCGGCCATCCATCACTCGTCGCAAGGAGATGGATGCCCGGGCCTCCGCCGCGCCGAAGCGGCTTCGGCCGCGCAGGCGGGTCAAGCCCGGGCATGACGAGAGGTGAAGTCCGAGGATTTCACCGCGACTGCGGCTCCTCGCGCTGCTCGATGCGGTCCTTGTTGTTGACCTGCTGGTCTTCCGACTTGCCCACGTCGATGGTCTTCCCGGACTGGTTGCCGGGATTGTAGTGATACTGCCCTTCCTGCTTCTCGCCGGGCTGCTTCTGGTTCGGATTGACGTTGTCGGCCATGGCGCTCTCCTCGGGACTGTCCGTTGTCCCGGCGACAACGGCTCGAGGCCGGCCCGGTTCCGCTACGCCCCGGTCACGCGCCAGATGCAGTTGCCGACGTCGTCCGCCACCAGCAGCGATCCATCCGGCCCGAGCGTCACGCCGACCGGGCGGCCATAGGAAAAGCTCTCGTCGGGCGCCAGGAAGCCGGAGAGAATGTCACGTGCCGGGCCCGACGGCTTGCCGTTCTCGAACGGGATGAACACCACCTTGTAGCCGGACAGCTTGCTGCGGTTCCACGAGCCGTGCTGGCCGATCACCATGCCATCCGGAAAACCCGGGAGCGTGCCCGCCGGCAGCCAGCACAGGCCGAGCGAAGCCGTATGGCCGCCGAGCGCGTAGTCCGGCGTCAGCGCGGTCGCGACCAGCTTCGGATCCTGCGGCACGCGGTCGTCGACCGTCTTGCCCCAGTAGCAATAGGGCCAGCCATAGAAGCCGCCCTCGCGCACCGAGGTCAGGTAGTCCGGCGGCGTCTCGTCGCCGAGCCCGTCGCGCTCGTTGACGACGGTCCACAGCACCTTGGTCGACGGCTCGAACGCCAGCCCCACCGCGTTGCGCAGGCCGGCCGCGAAGATGCGGCTCGCGCCGCTCGCGATGTCCAGCTCATAGATGCAGGCGCGGCCCTCCTCGACCTCGAACCCCAGCTCGGCGATGTTGGTGAGCGAGCCGACGCCGGCATAGAGCTTGGTGCCGTCGGGGCTGACCAGCAGGCTGCGCGTCCAGTGTCCGCCCGGCTTGAAATTCGTCAGCCGCTGGCCCTGCGCGGTGATGCGATCGGCGCCCGCGCTGTACGGGAAGGCGACGATGCCGTCGGTATTGCCGACATAGAAGGTGTCGCCGACCAGCGCCATGCCGAACGGCTGGCTGAGATTTTCCATGAACGCATTGCGGCGCTCAGCGGTGCCGTCGCCGTCGGCATCGACCAGCCGCGTGATGCGGTTGGCGCTGACGCCGAGCGCGGCGGCGCGGCGCATCGTCGCCTGCATCGCGTAGCCGAACATGTTGCGCACCGGGCTCGGCACCTGCGTCGCTTCCGCGATCAGCACGGACTTGTCCGGCATTGCATAGATCCAGCGCGGATGATCCAGCCCGGTGGCGAACGCATTCACCTTCAGCCCCGCCGCGGCTACCGGCTTCTCGCCATCGCGCCAGCCGCGCGCCGTCGGCATCTTCAAGGTCGGCAGCATCCCCTGCGGCTTCGCTAGCGGAATCTGCGGCTGCGCCCCCCACGCCGGCGCCGGCGTCTCCCCCTGCAATTTGCGCCATTGCAGCGCCGCATTGCCAACCAGCGCGACACCGCGCGCGACGATCGAGGAGAGCGTGGTCATGGGAGTCCTGTGCGGCTTGGACAAACAGTGGGTGAGGGCCATCGCGAGACGGCGAGAAGGTCAAGCGGTTATGATCTACGATGCCTGTCGTGACAACTGCGTAGGCCGCGGACGGGGGCTGCGGAAACCCGGCGGACTTCAGCCATCAAGTGAGATGCCGGGCTCCCCTCCCCCTTGCGGGGAGGGGTTGGGGGTGGGGGGCCCCACGAGCGATGTGAGACGTTCAGAAGATATCCGCCTCTCCGAGATCCGCTCGCGAGCGGCCACACTGGCGAGCTTGGCCGCAGCAGCTTCGCGCACCGCATCGATCACTGCTTGGCGGAGACGTCCGCCTGCGGCAGGCTCCTCAGGGTGAGAGAGTGCGGAGGTCGTGCGGGGCGGCAGGAACGGGATTGGTGCAAAAGCTCTCACCATGCCGGAAAAGATTCGTATTGCTATTTTCCCGAAATCATGTTCTACTCCCCGCATCCCGTCCTCATGCAGAGGGGCGTACGCGTCGTCACGATACGTAGAGGCGGGGAGTGGTGGCCGCGGGCCTGTCAGGTGCTGATGCGCTGGACGATTGGCAGCTCGCGGACGGTCAAGCCGTGTGGTCCTGGCGCCCCGACGCTGGCGCCAAGCCTGGATGACATGACGTGTCATCAGGCGACGGGGGCAAACAAGCCGGTCCCCGGGGAGCAACTGTCTTTTTTGTAGACCGGTGATCGGCCGGCCTCAAGGCTGGCGCGAAGGCGCGCCACCGCCTTCGGCGGCTGACGGCCTTGACCCCGTCCGCTCGCCGGTCTGTTGGCTTGGCGTGCGCTCGGGCGGAGCCCGAGCGGCTATGAGGCGCTCGACCCGTTCACAACGTGGAGCGCCGGATTCCACTTTTGGCGGCGTTTGACCATGACGTTGAGAATGCAGATCAGCTTGCGCATGCAGGCGGTCAGCGCGACCTTCTTCAACTTACCTTGGGCGAGCAGGCGCTCGTAGAAGGCCTTCAGGACTGGATTGCACCGCGTCGCGGCGCCCACGCAGGCCATGTAGAATGTGTTGCGAGTTCTGCGGCGTCCGCCCTTGACGTGCCGATCCCCGCGACGCCGGCCACTGTCATCATCGTACGGCGCAACACCCAGCAGCGCCGCGACGGCTTTGTCGCTGGTCTGGCCGAGCTCCGGCATGGTTGCTATCAGCGTAGCACACGTCGTGCGGCCGATGCCCGGAACGCTTTCGATGATCTCGGCGAGCTCCGCAAAATGCGGCGTGCTTTCGATCAGGGCGGAGATCTCTGCCTCGAGCTCGGCCAGCTCGGCGCTGATCGCCTTGACGATGCGCGTATGCAGACGCTGTACTTCTACAGGCAATTTATGCTCGCCCTGGTTCTTCAGTCTGACCAGCATATCTTTCGTCGCTTGGCGCACATTGACCATCTGCTGAAGCTTCTCTCGGGCGGCATCGTAGGCTTGCACCGCAGCTTCGTTGAAGGTCTCGGCGAACCAGGCGATCGTGTCCGCATCGATACTGTCGTTCTTGGCCAGGCGCCCGGCCGATTGAGCGAAGCTCCGCACCCGCTTTGGATCGACGATACGAACGTCGATCTTGGCGGCTCGCACCAGTTTGGCCCACTCCCGCTCGTAGCCGCCGCTGGCCTCCATCACGACCTTGGTGACGCCGTGCCGGCGCAGCCACGCCACGAAGTCGCGCTGGCCTTCCTTCGTCCTTTCAAACATCTGCTTGGACCCGGGCGCTCGGGTACAAGCATCGACCTTATCCTTGGCGACATCGACACCCGCGACAACGAGATCATTCTGTGCCATCATCCAGCTCCCTTCCTTGCAAGGTGCGGGCTCGAAGCCCGTGCAACTGTTCGGGTTGAAGGAAGACACCGGACCTGTCCCACGCTCCCCGACAGGCTCTAGGGCCTTTGAGCACGATCGGGCTCAGATCCAGCGACGGGCGGTTGGTCAGAACCGCCCGTTCGCACATTCTGGCAGGTTTCGAACACACAAGAGCACGGAGCAGCCGTTAAACCCATCGCGCAGGGAGGGCCGGGTCTGTCCGGCTGAACCTGTGGTTCCTGCCCCGTGCAATTTTTCCGCACGGGGGCCACGGGCCTCAGTCGAGGTCCGGCCTTCCCTGCGCCCTCGGCATTTCCGGAGGGTTCGTTGAGATCAATCCCGGGTGCGATCGCGCCGCGGGAGGTGTTGGTGTGTCTGCGTGCATCAGGGTCGACGTGCGGTGGCGCCGAGAGAGCCGCCGACGCGCCCGACATGGCCGCGGCCGTGGCGCCGTCATCGAATTGCGCTACACTGCTGTCACACGCTGCCGGCGCGTCGGCGGCCGGGCGACAATGGACGTCAGGAGGATGGACGGCATGACGGGGGTGATCAATTCAGGCGCAGCGCGATCATCTGCGTCAGGTGTCGCTCTCAACAGCGGACTCTCCCGATGACGTCGCTCGACAGGTCCGCCTTCACGCCGCATGCCTTGCGCGAGAGCGTGCTGAACGAGGTGCATGCGCGGCCGTTCACGCCGCTGACGCAGCCGGTGCTGGTGATCCGCTTCGCCTTCATGGCGAAAGGCGACAGTCCGGCGGTCGACCGCGCCAGCCTTGCCGCGTTCTGCGCACAGCATGGCGCGCCGGCGCCGGAGCCGGGCGTCAAGCATCACCAGGTCGATCTCGGCCCGGTCAGGCTGCGCTTCGAGCAGCATTCGGAATTCGCCACGCTCACCTGGATCTGGAGCCCGCCCGCGGACTCAGGCCCGCGCCGCTTCGGGGCCATCGCGCCCGAGCTGCAGGCGCTGATCGCGGCGCTGCCGCAGGCCGGCGAGCTCTTGGTCGCGGTCAAGCTGGAGGTCGAGAACGCGGCCGATCCGGTGGCGCGCGCCGAGGAGATCTTCGACAAGAGCAGCCTCGCCATCGTGACGATCAAGGGCAGCGCCGGCGCGGTCGCCTCCGATTTCCGTCTCGACGATGACGGCTTCACCCGCATCCTGGTCTGCGCCGAAGGCCCGACCCCGGAGCGGCTCGGCGCGCTGGTGCAGCGCGTGCTGGAGCTCGAGACCTACCGCACCCTGGCGCTGCTCGGCCTGCCGGCGGCGCTGGCGCTGGCGCCGGACGTCGACCGCATCGAGCGGCGGCTGGTCGAGGTGCTCGCGGAGATGCAGGGCGCGCAATCGTTCAAGCTCAACAACCACCTGCTACGCGAGCTGACCGAGCTCGAAGCGCTGCTGGAGCGCGGCGCCACCGGCAGCCTGTTCCGGTTCGGCGCCAGCCGCGCCTATTACGACCTGGTGCAGGCCCGTCTGGCGGTGATCGAGGGCGAGCCGGTTGCGCCGTATTCGAGCTGGTCGTCGTTCCTGGCGCGGCGCACCGCGCCGGCGATGCGCACCTGCAACGCGCTGGAGGGCCGGCAGTCCAACCTGTCGCTCAAGCTGGCGCGCGCCGCCGATCTGCTGCGCACCCGCGTCAATGTCGAGCTGGAGCAGCAGAACCGCGATCTCCTGCGCTCGATGAACGAGCGCACCAAGCTGCAGTTGCGCCTGCAGAGCACGGTCGAGGGCCTGTCGGTGGCCGCGATCGGCTACTACGTCGTCAGCCTGTTCGGCTATCTCGCCAAGGGCGCGCACGACACCGGCCTGCCGGTCGAGCCGACGCTGGCCACCGCCGCCTTCGTGCCGGCCGCGATCGCGCTGATCTGGTTCACGACCCATCAGATCCGCAAGCGGCACCTCAAGGAGGATCACGAGGCGGAGAAGGCCGAGCAGGAGTGAACGGCGGGGCGGCTTGCCAGCGCGCGGCCGGACGGCTAAGCGGCGGGCTGGTCAGCAAGAGGCGATGAGACGATGAGCGGTGCGACGATCGATGTCCTGGTTCACGCGGATGGTGCGGCGACGCGGCAGCGGATCAAGCTGAGCCGCCTCGTCATCGCCGGCTGGACCGGGCGCGATCCGGTCGCCCGCGACAAGCACATCGCCGAACTGGAAGAGCTCGGCATTCCCAGGCCCGCGACGACGCCGATCTATTACGAGGCCGCGGCCAGCCGGCTGACGACGTCGGACAGCATCGAGGTCAGCGGCGGCGACTCCTCCGGCGAGGTCGAGTTCGTGCTGGTGCAGGCGGGCGGACGGCTGCTGGTCGGCGTCGGCTCCGATCATACCGACCGCAAGGTCGAGACCTACAACATCACCGTGTCCAAGCAGATGTGCGACAAGCCGGTCGCGCCCGAGCTGTGGCTGGTCGACGACGTCGCCGCGCATTGGGACCGGCTGACGCTGCGCGCGTTCGCGACCATCGACGGCGAGCGCGTGCTGTATCAGGAGGGCGCGCTGAGCGGCATGCTGGCGCCCGTCGACCTGATCGCCCGCCGTTATGGTGAGGCCGGCCTGCCCGAGGGCACCGCGATGTTCGGCGGCACCTTTGCCGCCAAGGGCGGCATCCGCCCGGCCGACCGCTTCGATTTCGAGCTGGTCGATCCCGTGCTGAACCGCGCCATCCGCCACGGCTACGCGGTCGAGCAGCTCGCCATCGCCGGCTGATCGCGATCACGTTCGTGTGCGGCGGCAGAGGTTAACGAACGGGCCGCGGCGCGTCGTCGCGGTTTGGCTCCACCGATCACGGCGCGCGCGGGCGTTGCAATCGGCAAGGGCCTGTTAAGCAAGACCGCCTAGGGTGCCCGAGTGTGCCGAAGCGGACCAAAGCCTTGTTTCGCGTTCTGGTCCGGCACACGCCTGTCACGATCTGAGGCGCGATGCGTCTTGCCGATCCTTAACTGATCCTTACTTGTTAGCAGCGGATTCGACGGGTCGGAGGAGAAGGGCGATTAACTAGAAGTTTAGGATTGGGTTTGTGCGCGTGAACGTCTCCCTTAAGGGTTTTATTAAATACCCCGGGAATTGGGAGAGTGCGATGCGCGTCGCGATCGTCCACGATTGGCTTTACGTTCTCGGCGGCGCCGAGAAGGTCCTTCAGGAGATCCTGCGCTGCTATCCCGGCGCCGACGTCTTCACGCTGTTCGACTTGCTGCGTCCCGAGGACCGCGCCAAGCTGGGATTCGAGATGTCGCGCACCAGCTTCCTGCAGAAGATGCCGCTGTTGCGGAAGTATCACCGCTCCTATCTGCCGCTGATGCCGCTCGCGATCGAGCAGCTCGACCTGTCGAGCTACGACCTGGTGATCTCCTCGAGCTGCGCGGTGGCCAAGGGCGTTCTGACCGGGCCGGAGCAGCTGCACATCGCCTATGTGCATTCGCCGATGCGCTATGCCTGGGATCTGCAGCACCAGTATCTGCAGGAGAGCGGCTACGCCACCGGCGTCAAGGGGCTGATCGCCCGCGCCTTGCTGCACAAGATGCGGATCTGGGATGCCCGCACCGCGCACGGCCCCGACGCCATCTTCACCAATTCGCAGTTCGTCGCCCGCCGCATCAAGAAGATCTACGGCCGCGACGCCAAGGTGATCTACCCGCCGGTGACGATCGCGCAGCGCGCGGCGATCCTCCCGGTCGGCAACCACTTCCTCGCCGCGAGCCGGCTGGTGCCCTACAAGCGCATCGAGCCGATCGTGCGCGCCTTCAACACCATGCCGGACCTCGAGCTGGTCGTGGCCGGTGACGGTCCGGAAGCCGCGCGGCTCAAGGCGATCGCGGGGCCGAACGTGAAGTTTGCCGGCTTCGTGCCCGACAAGCAGTTGCGCGACCTCATGACCACCGCCCGCGCCTTCGTGTTCGCGGCGGAGGAGGATTTCGGCATCATTCCGGTCGAGGCGCAGTCCGAAGGCGCACCAGTGCTGGCGCTCGGCCGCGGCGGTGCGCGCGAGTCGATCCTCACCACGGGGCCGCGCCCGACGGGCATGTTCTTCGAGTCGCCCGAGCCCGAGGCGATCGCGTCTTGCGTGCGTGCGTTCGCGGCCAAGGAGAAGTCGATCTCGCGTCTCGATTGCCGCCAGCGCGCCGGCTTCTTCTCGGCCGAGCGTTTCCGCAGCCAGTTCGTCGCGGCGGTCAACGAGGAGATCGACAGTTTCCGTGCGGGACATCAGGGCCGCGCGACGCGGCTGATTGCGTAGTGTTGGATGTGGCGCGGGTGCAGATCATGAGGCAGGCGGCTCTTGGCGAGGCCTTGTCCGGCATTGACGCCGTCGCCCGGATCTGGCGCCGCCGCGGCGTGTTCGCCATCGTGGCCGGCGCCGTCCTCGCGCTCGCCGTGGCCGCACTCGTGCTGCTGCCGGTGCGCTATCTCGCCACCGCTTCGGTGATCATCGCCGAGCAGGAGCCGGGTGCCAACACCTCGGCGGCGTGGGCGCAGAAGATCGGCGATCCCGCCGACATGGAAAGCCAGCTCCTGGTGATCCGCTCGCCGCGCCTGCTGCGTCAGATCATGTCGTCGCCCGGCGTGGTCGACGCCGTGGTCGGCGAATGCGAGCGCGGCCGTCTCATGGGTTCGGCCGATGCGTGCCAGCGCCTGAAGACCGATCCGGGCGCGTTCATCGATCATGTCGACAGCCGCTTCAGCATCGCCTCGGCCGGCCGCTCGCGCGTCATCAACATCTCCTATCAGTCGAGCAGTCCCGAGGTTGCGAAGACGCTCGCCAACGCGTTGACGCAGACCTTTCTCGAGGACCAGCGCACCGAAGGCGCCAACAGCCGCGAGGTCGCGAGCTCCTGGCTCTGGAAGGAATTGAAGCAGCTCGACCAGCAACTGCGTCAGGCCGACGACAAGATCCAGAAGTTCCGCCGCACCAAGGGTCTGATGCGTGGCGCCAATGCGCCGATCTCCTCGGAGCGGCTGACCAGCATCGGCCAGCAGCTGTCGCAGGCGGAGGCCGCGCGCGCCGACGCCGCGGCGCGGCTGCAGGAGATCAAGTCGGAGCAGGAGCGCGGGCCGACCGACGCTCCGTCGGTGCTGCAGAGCCGCACCATCGCCGATCTCAAGCAGCAACTGACGACCGTGAGCGCGCAGCTCGCCAGCGCGACCGGCGTGCTCGGGCCGAAGCATCCCTCGATCCTGGCGCTGACGCGCGAGCAGGCGATCATCCAGCAGCGGCTGGTCGCAGAGATGCAGAGCATCGCGGCGAGCGCGCAGAAGACGTACGATGCCAACACCGCGCTGGTGGCCTCGCTGAAGAAGCAGATGGACGCGGCGAAGGCGGAGGCCGGCTCGGCCACGCTGGACGAGGCCTCCATCGAGAGCATGGTGCGCGACACCGAGATCAAGCGCCAGCAATATGCCGAGCTCTACAAGAAAGCGAGCGAGCTCGAGACCGAACGGCGCGTCCTGCGCGGCAGCACGCGTCTCGTCAGCCTCGCTGAGCTGCCGAGCAAGCCGTTCTTCCCGAAGAAGATCCCCTTCCTCGCCGCCGGCATGACGCTCGCGTTGATCTTCGGTGTCGGCGCTGCGCTGCTCGCCGATAAGCTCGGCGCGCGCCTGATCAGCCCGCCCGTGCCCGTCGCTCCGGAAGCGCCGGCCGGGCAGGTCGAGACGCCCGCTGTCGACGAGGCTCCCGCCATCGTCCCTGAATTGGCCGAGCGTGTGACCGCACCGGAGGCGGCGAAGCCACCGGCAGCGCCCGAACGAGGGTCTCATCTCCCGAGCGTCGCCGACGTTTCGATCCTGGCCTGCCTGCCGCGCCTGAAGAGTCTGCGTGAGATGTCGGCGCTCGGCGCCATCCTGCAGGGCCATCAACCGCTGGCGATCCCGCGCGTCTTGCGCCTCGCCTCCGAGGACGCTGATTTTCAGCACACGCTGCATGAGCTCGTCCACGAACTCGGTTTGAAGCGGTCCGCCCGATCGCAGCGCATCGTCGTGACCTCTCCTGATGCAGCAGATGGCAAGACGACCACGACCTGTGCGCTGGCAGAGCACCTCGCGGCCGCAGGCCGGCGCGTGCTGGTCGTCGAGTGCGACGTCTCGCATCCCGCCTTTGCCGAGATCATGGCGCTGCCGGCAAACCCCGGATGGGTCGGCGCGCTGGAGCGCGGGACGCCGCTCCGGGACATGGTTCTGCCCACCGCGCATCCCTCGCTCGACGTGCTGCCGGTTGGTGAGGCGACCGGTCCGGTCGGCGACATTCTCGACGCGATCAGCCTCGACGGTCTCCTCGCTGGTCTCGATGGCTATGATGCCGTGATCGTCGACACACCATTGCCGTCGCAACGGAACGACTTCCTTGCCGGTACGGACTGGGCGATCGTCTGCGTTCGCAGCGACCGGTCGTTGATCGAGCCGGCGGTCGCGACGGTGAACAGGAGCAGGGCGCTCGGAGCCCGCGATGTCGGCATCGTCGTCACCATGACCGACGTCGAGCACCGCAGCGCGCCTGTGGTCCAGACCGCGCCCGTGGCAGCCTACGCCGGAGCCGGGTGATGTCGACCGAGCGTGTCCTGTTCGTCGATCATACCGGGCAGATCGGCGGCGCCGAGCTGATCCTGCTCGATGTCGTCCAGGGCCGCAGGGATTCCGCGGTGTTCCTGTTCGAGCCGGGCCCGCTCGGCAAGGCGCTGGCTGAGCGTCGCATGCCGGTCATCACGTCGCGCTGGGGCCGCGGCCTGGGGCAGTTCAGACGCGACAGTTCGTGGCTCAAGGCGCTGCCGCTGTTCGGCAGACTCGCGGCGATCACCGCGGAGCTCGCGCATGTCGCACGCAAGCATGACGTCCTCTATGCCAATTCGCAGAAGGCCTTTGTCCTGTCGGCCATCGCCAACATCGCGGCACGGCGGCCATTGATCTGGCATCTGCACGACATCATCAGCCCGGCTCATTTCGGCGTGCTGCAGCGTCGCATGCAGATCTTTCTCGCCAACCGCTTCGCGGCGAAGGTCGTCGTCCCCTCCGAAGCCGCCGCCGCCGCCTTCATCGCGGCCGGAGGTCGACGCTCTCTCGTCGAGGTCGTGCCCAATGGTCTCGCCGTCGAACCCGTGCCCGCGTCGCGCCAGGAGCTGAGGCAGCGGCTCGGCCTGCCGTCGGGACCGCTGGTGGGCGTGTTCAGCCGGCTCGCGCGGTGGAAGGGGCAGCATGTTCTGATCGAGGCGCTGGCCGAATTGCCGGACGTGCACGGTGTCATCGTTGGCGACGCATTGTTCGGCGAGCAGGACTACGCGGCTGAGCTGAGACGGCTCGTTGCCGATCTCGGCCTCGGCGACCGCGTTCATTTCCTGGGACATCGCAGCGACGTGCCGCTGCTGATGCAGGCGATGGACGCGATGGTGCATCCGTCGATCGATCCCGAGCCGTTCGGCCGCACCCTGGTCGAAGCGATGCTCGCCGGCGTGCCGGTGATTGCCACTGACGCCGGCGCTGCGCCGGACATCCTCGAACATGGCCGGGCCGGTCTGCTCGTGCCGCCAGGTGATGCGCGTGCGCTGTCCGGGGCTTTGGACGCGGTGCTGGCTGAACCCGAGATCCTCGCGCCACAGCTCGACTACGCGTCGCGCCGCGCGCGCACCCACTACAGTCTTGCACGCATGCTGGACTCGATCGGGCTTCTGATCCGCAATGTCGGCGCGGGAGCGGCGGTGTGAGCACGATCGTTGCATCTGCCCCGTCCTCCGAGCGGTGTACGGCCGATCTCGTCGCAGACTGCGATTCGCTCGGCCCGACCCTCGCCATTCTCGCGCCAGTGCTGCCGTGGCCGAAACTGCTCGAGGACGGACAAGTCCCTGCGCTGCGGATGGGGCCGCCAGCCGTGTCGGAGGGGGCCGCATGAGCGCCTCCGGTCCTTCGCTCAAGCGCTTCAGTGCGCTGCTGATCAGCGGTGCGCTGGCCAGCAAGATGCTCGGCTTCGGTCGCGAGGTGCTGATGGCGCATGTGCTGGGCGCCTCGCTCGTCGCCGACGGCTTCCGCGCCGCCATGGCGGCCGTGCTCATCCCGCTCGCGTTCCTGCAGAACGAGAGCGTGCCGGCGATCATGATCCCGATGCATCGCGAGGCGCTGCAGCGGCCTGATGCCGCGCGCAGCCTCGGTGCGCTGACGATCGTCATTGCCGTCGTCTCGAGCCTGGTGACCGCGATCATCCTGCTGCTCGGTGAGCTCTGGGTGAACGCCGTCGTCGGCGGCTTCTCGGCGGAGGGGCGCGAGCTCACCTTGCACTTCGTGCGGATGATGGCGTTCGGCATGCCGGCCTCGGCGGTGCTCAACGTGCTTGCCGCCGGCGAGATCGCGCTCGGCCGCACGCGGTTGACCAATGTCCGTGCCAGCCTGCTCAACGTCGCGGTGATCGGCGGCATCGGCCTGCTGGTTCTGACCGGCGACGCCTACATGCTCGCCTGCGCCTTCACCGTTGCTTTCAATGGCCTCGCCGCCTGGGGCCTGTTGACGCTCTGGCGCGACGGCGCGCTGAGCGTCTCCGGCCTGACCGTCGGCATGGTGATCGAGAAGGGGTTCGAATTCTTCCTCCGGCTGCGCGTCCTGCTGGCGCTGCCGCTGGCCGAGCAGGGCAACGTCTGGATCGAGCGCTTCACGGCATCGCGGCTGACGACCGGCGCCGTCGCGTCGCTGGACTACGCGCGCTCGCTGACCGAGAGCGCGCTGCTGCTGATCAGCCAGCCGCTCGGCATGGCGGTGCTGTCGCAGCACGCCCCGCGCGATCCGCGCGCGCAGACCGAGGCGCTGCTGCGGCCGCTGCTCGCGCTGACCTTGCCGGCCTCGGCGTTCCTGCTGGTCTTCTCGACCGACATCGTCCGCTTGATCTATTTCCGCGGCGCGTTCGGCGACGAGGCCCTGCTGCTGACCTCGCATGCGCTCAAGGGCATCGCCTGCGGCGTCTGGGCTGCGACCCTCGGCTGGATTTTGATCCGTCTGCTCAATGGCGCGGGGCGCAACGGCGTCGCTGCGGTCATCATCGTCTCGGCCTATCTCGCCAACATGGGCTTCAACCTGCTGATGCCGCTGTTCGATCCGTCCCCGGCGGCCGGCATGCAGCTGCTCGGCGTTGGCGAAGCGATCCGTAGCCTCGTGCTGCTGTCGGGCGTGGTGTTCGTGCTCGGCGATGCGCGAAAGCTCCTGCTCGTGATCGGCCTGGCCCTGCTGCCGACCGCATTGATGGTCGTGCTCGGCCTGATGATTCAGACTTCCGTGCCGGGCCTGCTGCCGCGCCTGTTCGCCGGCGGATTGGCGTATCTGCTCTGCCTGGCCTTTGCGATCGGCATCCTGCTGCCGGCCGTGGTGGGCACGGCGCTCCGTCATGTTCGTCGTACGTTCAAGATGAAGGGAGAGCTGAGTTGACCCTGCTGGCCCTCGCTGCCGCCAAGGCGATGATGGCATCCGGTGCCTTCGTCCTTCCTGTTGCCAAGGCCGTCGATCGTGTGCTCGGCCCGCGCGGCTGCTGTTTGACGTTCCATCGCACCGCGCCGGCAGAGCAGTGGGAGCGTCTGCCCAATCGCGACTTCTACGTCGATGTCGACTTTCTCGATCGCTTCCTCGGCTATGTCCTCGACCAGGGTTGGGATATCGTGACGATCAGCGAGGCGCTGCGCCGGGCTGCAAGCGCCGAGCCGTCCGGCCGCTACGTCAACTTCTCGATCGACGACTGCTACCGCGATACGTGCGAGCTGCTGGTGCCGGTGTTCCGCAGGCACAAGGTGCCGGTGACGCTGTTCGTGACGACCGGGATTCCCGACGGCACCTTGCCGCTGTGGGCCGCTGGCTTGGAGGACACGCTGCGGCACAGGGGCCATGTCACGGTCGACGATGAGAGGATCGCGCTGTCGAGCGACGAGCAGCGCCGCGCGGTGTTCGCGCAGGTCGTCTCGCGCTGGGATGGCCCGCAGGCCGCGGATCGTTACGCCGCGTTCTGTGCCGCCAACGCCATCGACATCGAGGCGATGCATTGGAAACATGCGATCTCCTGGGACATGCTGGAAGGGCTGGCAGCCGATCCCCTGGTCGAGATCGGAGCTCACACCGTGTCGCATGCGCGCATCTCGTCGCTGTCTTCCGAAGACGCCCTGCGCGAGCTGGCCGGCGCGCGGCTGCGATTGAACGAGCGGCTCGGCATCGACGTCCGGCACTTCGCGTTTCCCTACGGGCGCGCCGCCGATTGCGGACCGCGGGACTTTGCGCTGGCGCGGCAGGCCGGATTTGCCAGTGCTGCCACCACCCGCAAGGGCCTCGTCAAAGCCGGGCAGGATGCGTTCTCGATTCCGCGTAACACCATGAATGGCGCGCATCGGACGCTGGCGGCGATGGAGCTGCATCTCACGGGCTTCAGCGGGACTGCAGCGAAGGTGATGGGCCGTGTCTAGCAGGGGACGCTTGCGGATCGTCTCGATTGCGCATCCGGCCACCAGCAGCGAGGCCGGCCGGCTGCGCTACCGCCATCTCGCGTCCCGGCCCGACGTCGAGCTGCATCTCGTGGTGCCCGAAGTTTGGAAGGAATTCGGCCGCACCATCACCGCGGCTCACTCCAACGAAGGGTTTCCCATCCATCGCCTCCCGATCCGGCTTCCGGATGCGGGTCCGATGAAATGGTACCTGCACTTCTATCCGGCGCTGCGCCGCCTTTTGCGCGAGCTCGATCCCGACGTGATTCACCTTTGGGAGGAGCCCTGGAGCATCGTCGCGCTGCAGGCGCAGATGCTGCGTGGCCGTGCGGCGCTCGTGCTCGAGGTCGACCAGAACATCCTGAAACGGCTGCCGCCACCATTCGAGGCGATCCGCAAATTCGTCCTCGGCCGCACCGCTCATATCCTGTCACGCAGTCCCGATGCGGCCGAGGTCGTGAGGGCGTGTGGCTACACGGGGCCGGTGACGCCGATCGGTTATGGCGTCGATCTCGCGACCTTCATGCCGGCGGACGATCGATCGAATGCGAGGGCCGGCTCGCCGCTGCGGCTCGGCTATGTCGGCCGGCTGGTGGTCGAGAAGGGACTCGACGATGCGCTCGAAGCGCTCGCGCTCAGCAAGTCGGCGGCGACGCTGAGCATCATGGGCGAAGGTCCGCACGAGCCGCATCTCCGCCGGCGCGTCGCCGAACTTGGCTTGGTCGGGCGCGTCACCATCCAGGGCTGGGCTGCACCCGCTGCGGTCGCGGCTTTTCTGCGCGGCCTGGACGCATTGCTGCTGCTGACGCGCACCACGGACGCGGTGCGCGAGCAGTTCGGCCGGGTGATCATCGAGGCCCAGGCCTGTGCCATCCCGGTGATCGGATCGACCTGCGGAGCGATTCCGGATGTCGTCGGCGACGGCGGCTGGATCGTGCCGGAGCGGGACCCCGGCAGCCTGTGTCGGCTCATCGATGAGCTCAGCGGCCGGCGGGCGGAGCTCGCCGTTCGCAGTGAAGCGGCCCGCGCGAACGTGCTCCGGCGCTTCACCTATGAAGCGGTCGCGGCGGCGATTGAAACGGCATGCCGTGCGGCGCATCAGTCGAGAGCCGCATCCGGCCTCGCCCGCCCACAGCGGCTGCAGACGAATTAGCTAGGCCTTCACCGGCAGCGCCATCGCTGCGTGGCCAGGCTGTCGCTTGGCGGCATCGATCTGCTTGAGCAGTTCGATGTATTGCAGTCCGATCTGGTCCCAGCCATAGGTCTGCGCGGTCGCCCGGGCGCCGTCCTGCAGCCGGCGCATCAGTGCCGGGTCGGCGAAGACGGAGGCGAGCTTGGCCGCGATATCGACGGCATCGGCCGTGATGCGGAAGCCGTTGACGCCGTCGTGCAGATAATCCTCGATGCCACCGACCGGCGTTGCGAACACTGGCACTCCGCAGGCCATGGCCTCCATGCAGACCAGCGAGAAGGTCTCATAGCTCGTGGGAAGCACGAAGGCGTCGGCCGCCGAGTACAGCGCGGGCATGTCCGAGCGTGAGCCGGCGAAGATCAGTCGTTGCTGGGCGTTGCGCGTCAGCCTGCGGTAGGGCGCGGGATTGTCCGAGCCGACGACCAGCAGCCAGACGTCGTCGCCGAGCCGATCGAGCGCGCCGATCGCATGCGCCAGTCCCTTGCGGTTGAATTCGTGGCCGACGAACAGCAGCAGGCGCGCATTGTCCGGGATGCCGAACTCACGCCGGATCGCCTGGCCGCTGGCGGTGTCGCGCTTGAAGCGCGCGAGATCGATGCCGTTGGAGATGACGTGGATGCGGGCGGCCGGCACGCGGAAGAAGCGCTGCAGCTCCGCGGTGACGCGGGAGGACACCGCCACGAACGCCCGATACCGCAGGCCTCCGATCATGAACCGGTCGCGCAGCGCGACCCACAGATGCATCGGGTTGAGCATCCAGCGCCAGCTGCCGGCGGCGCGCTTCTCGGCCAGGCTCTGCGCATTGACGGCATGCACGATCAGCACGTCACCCTTGAGACTGTCGCCGTGGCTGACGACGACGGCGTCGGGGTGCCGCGCCAGCGCCCGTGTCGCGGCCACCGTGAACAGCGGCACGACGATGGCGCGGCCGATGTGCCGGAACAGTCCGCGCGTCGGAATCCGCGCCAGCCACGGCGCGACGCGCTCGACCCTGATCGTGTGCTCGAGATTGTCCGCGACGGTGCTCGCGAGCACGACGTTCGATAAACCATTCCGGCCGAAAACGCGCGCCAGCTCGATAGCGACGGTTTCCACGCCGCCGGCATTGCTTATCTCTTGAACGACCTGGACGATCTCAAACGTCATAACGGACATCTAAGGGATCAGACATTGCGACTTCGTTCCAATCTGCTGGTCATTAGCACAGCCCTTTTAACGTTTGTCACGTCGCCATGGCCGAGCGCTGTCCGCGCCGGCGAAACGAACGCCTCGGCACTGCGGATCGACGAGCGCATCGGCGGCGGCAATTTGGTCACGCATCTGGCCGGCAGGAGCACGCAGATCTATCAGGCGCTGCACGGCGTCGGTGCCAGGATGGGGCGAATGGACTCCTACGGCTGGCGGACGCTGGCGCGGGTACCGACACCGCACGATTTCGATGCCGCCATGCTGGAAGCGCACAAGAGCGGTATCATGCCGCTGATCCTGCTGGAGTATGAAGGCAGCTATCAGAGCCTCGATCCACCGCAGCCGATCGGGTCCTATCAGGACTGGTTCGCGGCTGGGCAGGCGATGGCAAGACGTTTCCGTCCCGGTGGCGCTTGGGGCCGCGAAAACGGTATTCCCGATTGGGGTGCTACGGTCTTCACCGCAATCAACGAGCCCGATGTGCAGGCCACGATTCCGCGCCAGGACTATCACGACGCGCTGGCCGGACTTGCCGACGGTGTTCACAGCGTCGACCCCAAGCTGCGGGTGGTTCCCGGAGGCTTCGCCACCTGCAACTCGCATGGCGATGCGACGTTGCGCGGCTACGGTCCGGCGATCGCCGATCTGCTTGAGGACGGCCGTCTCGACGGCATCGACCTGCATACCTACTACAATGACAAATGGTATCCGATGACCCACGGCCGCGAGTTCTCGGTGCAGACCTGCTTCGACCGCATCAAGCGGGCGATGGGGCTGAGCCGCGACATCAACTTCTACGCCACCGAGTTCAACGTCGCGCGCGCCGGCGCGTGGGACAGCGAGCCGGACGCGGCGAGATTGTTTCTCAATGCGATCTGGGACCAGCTCGCGGTGGTCGGCAAGGACGGCCGCTCGCCGGTATCCGTGCTGGCGTTTCCGTGGAATCTTGGCGACACGCCCGATGTCGACGGCCTGGCCTATGCGATGGCGACGGGCAAGGATCCCTGGACCCCGGAGGCGCGCAGCCTCGTGGTGAAGACGGTGCTGCAGCTCGCCGGCCACATGAAGATCGTGTCCATCGACCGGCGGCTGGCGCTGTACACGCTGCGCGGAGCCGACGCCGATCTGATCGTGTGGCAGAACATTGCCGGCTGGACCGACCAGCCGGGGCGCGCGGTCGAGCTCGACCTGCCGACATGGACGCGCAGCCTTGAGGTCTGGGGCTGGGATGGCTTGCGGCGCCGGATCGAGGCGAAACCCGGCCGCTTCTTCGTCGACGGTCTCAATGCCGATGAAACCTACATGTTTCGCATCCCGCGGCCGTGAGCGGCAGCGCCGTTCGCGACGATCATGTCGACGCTGATCGAAGCGTGACGGGTATGGCTCGCGCATTCCATTAACTGAAAAGTAAGGCCAGCAAGACGTGGTTCACTGCCGCCAAAGCCTTTTACGATAATTGCCGCCATGACGATCCCGCCACGCGACGGTGTGCTGGACCTCTCTCGGGTGATGCTGGAATGCAGCCAATCAAAAAAGCTGAGATTGCAAACGACAGGCCGGCGCCCGCGCGGGCCGTGACCGGCGTTCGCATCCGGGAGATCGGCGCGGCGGATCTGCCGGCGGTCGCCGCACTGCTGACGCGCGGCTTCGCCTTTCGCAGTGAGGCCTATTGGTTGCGCGGACTCGAACGCCACGCGGCGCGCCCGCGGCCGGCCGGCTATCCGGCGTTCGGCTATTGTCTCGACCATGGCGGGGTCCCCGTCGGCGTCATCCTGCTGCTGTTCTCCGCGCTCCGCATCGGCGGTGAGCCGATCGTCAGGGCCAATGTCTCGAGCTGGTATGTCGAGCCGGCGTTCCGTGCCTTCAGCTCGATGCTGGTGCGCGCGGCGACGCGCGACAAGACGGTGACCTATTTCAACATCACGCCGGCCCCGCACACCTGGCCGCAGGTCGAGGCTCAGGGCTTTTCGGTCTACTGCAAGGGACAGGTCTATGCCGCGCTGGCGCTGTCACGACCGCGCCCGGATGTCCGTGTCGATGAATTCTCCGCGGACAATCTGCACGGGCTGTCTCCCGACGAGGCCGAGCTGTTGCGGCAGCATGCGGAGTGGGGATGTCTCAGTCTCGTCGCGCGTGCGGCCGATGCGGCGTATCCGTTCGTGTTTCAGAAGCACCGGGTGATGAATGCGCTGCCGGTGTATCGCCTGCTGTATTGCCGGGATGTCGCCGACCTCGTGCGGCTGGCAGGCAACATCGGCTGGCTGCTGCTGCGGCGCGGCGGCCTGCTGGTGCGGCTCGATGCCAATGCGCCCATCGCAGGGCTGGCCGGCTGGTACTCGGACAAGCGCGGACGCAAATACGCCAAAGGGCCGCATCCGCCGCGGCTCGGCGATCTCGCCTTTACCGAGGCCGCGCTGTTCGACGGCTGAGAGGTGGCAATCGATTGGTTTGCGCGGTCCCGCTGCGGAGGCCGGGATACTGGCTCGCGTGGACCATGGGACCGATGTGACGGCACGCACAGTCTGGGCTTCCGGCATGCGCCATCCTCCTGGCAACGGAGGAGGTCATCCATGTCTTACGTTTTCGAACTCGCGCTGGCGGCGATGCTGCTGTTCTTCCTGTTCCTGCCGATCACCGATCGCAGGACGGTCATGATGAAGCTGTGCATGATCATGACAGTCGCCATCCTGTTCACGGTTACGCTTGCCATGCCGCATGGCGGCGCACCCTCCGCCCAGGCCCTGCTGCTGACGGCGAACTGATGCGGCGCGGGTGAGCTTGGGCCTTGGCGCTCCCTCATGAAGTTTGGACGGGGCGATCCGGACGGCATGGCTCGCCGACCGAGCGGCCGGTGGTTGGCAGTCCGGCCCTCATCGTGTAGCACCGGCTGAACGTCACGCTACGCTCAGGGGATCCGGATGCCTGCTCTTGCCCATGCGCTGCTTGCCGCCCTGAAGGACCACGGCGCCCGCGAGATCTTCGGCATTCCCGGCGACTTCGTGCTGCCGCTGTTCAAGGTCATCGAGGAGAGCAACATCCTGCCGAGCGTCACGCTGAGCCATGAGCCGGCGGTCGGCTTCGCGGCGGATGCGGCGGCGCGCTATCATGGCGGCCTCGGCGTCGCCGTCGTCACCTATGGCGCCGGCGCCTTCAACGTCGTGAACGCGGTCGCCGGCGCCTATGCCGAACGCTCGCCGGTCGTGGTGATCGCGGGCGCGCCCGGTGCGCGTGAGCGCGTCTCCGGCTTCCTGCTGCATCATCAGGCCCGCACCGTCGACACGCAGCTCGCGGTGTTCAAGGAGATCACCTGCGATCAGGCGGTGCTGAGCGATCCGGCCACGGCGCCGGCGCAGATCGCGCGCGTGCTGCGCAGCGCCAAGGAGATGTCGCTGCCGGTGTATCTCGAATTTCCGCGCGACATGGTCGATGCCGAGGTCGAGCCGGTGGCGCCGCTGCCGCCACGGCGGGCCAGCCGCGAGGCGCTCGACGAGTGCGTCGAGGAGATCCTCGCCCGCATCGCGCAGGCAGAGCGTCCCGTGATCGTCGTCGACGTCGAAATCCGCCGCTACGGCGTCGAGGACAGGATCGCCGCGCTGGCGCGCAAGCTCCGCCTGCCGCTCGTGACGACCTTCATGGGTCGCGGCCTGCTCGACAGGGCCGACGATGTCGTCGCCGGCACCTATCTCGGCGCCGCGGGCAATCCGGCGATCACGGAGCTGGTCGAGAATGCCGATCTTGTGCTTATGCTCGGCGTCATCCTCTCGGACACCAATTTCGCGCTGTCGAACCGGGCGCCGGACCCGCGCCGCATGATCCTGGCCGCCAGCCGCGAGGTCCAGATCGGCCATCACACCTATCGCGACATGCCGCTCGGCGATCTGATCGATGCGCTGGACGAGCGCGCGGCACCGCAGGCTGCGGCTCCCGGTCTGCCGCGGCAGCGCTCGGCGTATCCGCGTGGCCTGGCTGCCGATGGCGCGCCGATCGCGCCTTCGGACATCGCGACCGCGATCAACGACATGTTCGATCGCCATGGCCGGATGCCGATGACCTCCGATATCGGCGACTGCCTGTTCACGGCGATGGAGATCGACAACACGGCGCTGGCAGCGCCGGGCTACTACGCCGGGATGGGCTTCGGCGTGCCGGCCGGCATCGGCGTGGCCGCGACCGGGCTTCGTCCGCTGATCCTGGTCGGCGACGGCGCGTTCCAGATGACCGGATGGGAGCTCGGCAATTGCCGCCGCTACGGCCTCGATCCGATCGTCGTGCTGTTCAACAATTGCAGCTGGGAGATGCTGCGCGTGTTCCAGCCGGAGTCGCGGTTCAACGATCTCGACGACTGGCACTATGCCGACATCGCCAATTCCATCGGCGGCACGGGCGAGCGCGTCGCCACCCGCGGCGAACTGGTCGCCGCGCTGGAGCGCGCGGTGCATCGTCGGGGACGGTTCTCGCTGATCGAAGTGATGCTGCCGCGCGGCAAGACCTCGGACACGCTGGCGCGCTTCGTGGCGGGCTTCAAGTCGGCGCGGGAGCGTATGGCGCAGGGCTGAGGATCGGTCCAGGGGCCGCTTCGAACGCGCGGCCGTCAACCGGTTGCCGACCGCAGCACCGTCTTGATCGCATCGCGGCCCTTCCAGGCGAAATAGGTGAGGCGGCCGCCGAACGTGCGATGGCTGCGCAGCCTGTTCGAGCCGAGCACGTGTCCGACCTCTTCGGGGAAGCGCTTGACCTCGGCCTGTACCATCTTGTCGGTATTGGCCATGATGGCGTTCAGGCGCGTCCCCCAGTCCGAGTCCTCGATGCGATCGATGCGGACCTGGATCGCATATTCGATGTCATAGATGCTGGTCAGGATTTCCTTGGCGGTCACGACGCGGTTGTTCTTCAGCGCGATCCGGAGCGCGAGCCGCTTGTCCTCCAGCTGGTCGAGCACCATCGGCACGGTCATCGCGTAGGGTGCCGCGATGACGTCGGCGATGTTCTTCGAACGCGCCGCCTTCGTCGCCAGCCGCATCACCTGCCACGGCTCCTTCAGACGCTTGGCGACGAGCGTCAACGCAAAGGGCACGGCTTCCGGCTGCTTCTTGCGCAGCGCATCGAGCAGCAGCACCATCTTCTTCACCTGCGGATCGTCGAACTCCGCGATCCGGTCCGGCAACGAATCGGCGAACTTTGCAAGTTCCTCACGGGCGCGCAGCGCCTTCATCAGCTTCACGACGTCGTCGAACACCGACGGCGATGCCGTATAGGCCTTCAGCTTGCTGCGGACCTGCTCGATGCCTTCGGCGCGCGCCAGCGTGCCTTCCAGCGACTTCGTCACCTTGGTCTGGAACGCGCTCGCCGTCTGGCGGATCTCGCGCTGCTTGTCCGCGGCGATGAGGTCCTTCATCTGTGCGTTGTAGTCGCGCGCCATGGTCGGCAGCAGATCGCGCGAGATCCATTCCCAGATCGGCGTGAGGGAGCCGCGGGCAATGCGGCCCTCATTGGCATGCTCCGGCGATCCGTCGATGAGAAGCTGCTCGACCGGCATGAAGAAGTAGCGCGACGGATTGATGGTGCGGTGGCCGCCGGCGCCGTTGTTGTTGCGGATCTCGGCGCGCAGCCGCGCCTGGAGGTCGGCGGATCCCGGCATGTCGACGCCGCTCAGCTCCAGCCGTTCGAGCTCGCTGAGCAGACAGCTTCGTGTCAGCGGTGACAACCGCTGCAGGAATTCCCAGATCCGGTCGACCGGTCCCATTGGCGTCAGGCTGTCAGCTACATGTCAAGGTCGCTCGTCTCCACGGACGGGCACGGAACGCATGGAAGCACGAAACAGTTGGTGCGAAATTAATGTCAGTAAACAATCGTAGGAATGCGCGGCGTCTTGGACAGGCGCCGCCGCGCACGCCGGGGACGGTCTTCCGAAGCCCGGCATCGCGCACCGGCTTAACTATTTCGGCTTGCAACTTTCGGGAGAAAGTATCGACGGTTGCGCGAGTTGCCGGAGAAGCCCGTATTGCTACGGGCGGCAGAATTAACCATGTTAAAGTCGCTGTGGCGCCAGAATGAGGCATGGCACAGCTGAACAACAGCCTATCCGACGATCACGTCGCACCTGCTCCCGGCGGCCTGGAGGTTAACGACCCGGGCCTCCCGGCGCCCCGGTTGCGCGCCCCGGCCCCGCTTGCGGTGGGACAGCAGGACGACCGGGGCACGCTCGCCTTGGCTCGTCAACTGAACGGTTCGCTGACCGCGCTGATGCTCTACATGGAGGAGATCAAGCAGCGCAGTGACGAGATTGCCAGGACGCCCGGCGAGCGCCGGCATGTCCAGGTGGTCGTCGACAATGCGCTGCTACAGACCGAGCGGGTCTGCGCCCTGGTCAACCAGATGTCCGGCGCGCACGGGCAGTTCGGACCGTTGTCGCGGGCGGTGCCGGCTCACGAGCAGGGCGCGGCGTCCGCGCGACCGCCCGGCCGGGCCAGCAAGTCGCTGACCCCGCGCGAACACGAGGTCCTCAAGCTGATCAGCGAAGGCCATTCGAACAAGGAGGGCGCCTTGCGCATGGGCATCAGCCCCCGCACCTTCGAGAGCCATCGCGCCGAAGCCATGCGCAAGGTCGGCGCGCGCAACACCGCCGAACTCGTCCGCGCAGCACTCCTCAACCAGATCGGATGACGACGGACGAGCGCGAATGCCGCGCTCGCGCCTTCCACCCCGCGGTGCCCCCGCAACGCAGACAACGACAATTGGCGTCCGACCGGCTCGGTCGAACGCGCTGATTGCGGACGCGGACGTCCGTGCTGTCAGAAATAATCCTCGGCGAAGGGGCGAACCCGGGAGGTCGGTCGCAGCGGCGCTTGGGCTTTGGGCGGCGTCGGCACAATCGTAATGGTCCAGCGCGGCGGGACGCTCGCTTCCTTTTCCATGACTGAACGGACGTGGCCGGTGATCGTGGATCCGCCGGATTTCACGGTCGCGGTCCGGCCGTTGAACTGCGCAATTCGGAAACGCCTGACTTCCTTCTGGTCGGCGGTTTCAAAAGTAAACATGGGACACATCTCCTATGTGACCCCAAGTCTGGCAGCTCATGATTAGTTGATTGTGAAAATCGTGAGCCGTAGAAGTACGGCGTCAACCCATTGTAAGGGAATATGAAGATCAGGTTCGGCGAATCCGCGTCGTGAACGTCTCGTTTGCCATCTCGATCGTCCGAGCCCGTCCTCGTCGCCGCGGTGCGCCGTACGGGGACGTCGCGCCGATCGGCATGCGCCATGGAGGCCTGCGGCCTCCCCGCTTCAATATTGCAGCTCCTGGGCGCGGGCGGCGGCGTAGGCGGCCTCGATGTTGTCGAGCAGCTCGGCATACTCCCTGGCGGACAGGCGCGGCGCGCTCTTCTCGAGCGCGAGTGCGTAGGTTGCGAGCCGGCGGTACCCGAAGGTGCCGGCTGCGCTCTTCAGCGAGTGCGCCTCGCGGCCGATCTTGATGCGCTCGCCGTCGAGCGTCAGCCGGCGGAGCTGCTTCAGCCGCGCATCCGTTTCGCTGAAGAACACGTCGCGGATCTCCTGTGCTGCCTCGTCGCCGATCTCGCCGACCAGCTCGGCATAGGCTTCGCGGTCCAGCGCCGCTTCGGGAGCAATTTCGGTGTCGGCGGCAACGTCGGCGGCCGCGGCATCCGGCTGAGCCGGCACCAGCGGGGCGTCCGACGCCGCGGTTTCCGGCACCGGCACCGGAACGGGCAGGGGCAGCACGCGCAGGATCGCCTCCACGAGCGCTTTCTTGCGGGCCGGCTTGACGACGAAGTCGTTCATCCCGGCTTCCCGGCAGGCTCGGATATCCTCCATGAAGGCGTTCGCCGTGAAGGCGATGATCGGCACGTTGGAGCGGCGCTCGCCTCGCGCGCGAATGGTCCGGGTCGCCTGGAAGCCGTCCATCTCCGGCATGCGGACGTCCATCAGGATCAGGTCGTAGTTGAAGCGGCTGGCGGCGGTGACGGCCTCGGCGCCGTCGCAGGCCGTGTCGGTCTGGATGTCGAAATCCTTGAGCATCTTGGTCGCGACCAGGCGGTTGGTCGGATTGTCGTCGACCACGAGGACGCGCAGCGGCCGGCCGAACGCCGCGATCCGGTTCTGCAGCGAGGCGTAGATGCCGTCGTCGTTCTGCTCTGGCACCGCGACGGTCTCGGCAATCGGCAGCGTCAGGCGGAACGAGAACGTGGACCCGCTGCCCAGCGTCGAGGTGACCTTGATGTCACCCCCCATCTGCTCGATCAGTCGCTTGCAGATCGCGAGTCCGAGTCCGGAGCCGCCGAACCGGCGGCTGATCGAATTGTCGGCCTGGACGAAGTTCGCGAACAGCGAGCCGATCTTGTCGGCGGCAATGCCGATTCCGGTATCGGTCACCGTCCATTCCACGGTCGCCTTCTCGTCATCCTGCTCGATGCAGCGCGTCGTGACGACCACTTCGCCGGACGAGGTGAACTTGACCGCGTTGGAAACCAGGTTGAGCAGGATCTGGCGAATGCGGCCGGCGTCGCCGACCAGCGCCGGCGGCACGGATGGGTCGCCGACGCTCCTCAGCTTCAGGTCCTTGGCGGAAGCCCGCGGCCCGATGATGCTGAGCGTGTTGTGGACCAGGGCCTCGGCGGAGAAGGCGATGTCCTCGAGCGAGAGCTGGCCGGATTCGAGCTTGGAGAAGTCGAGAATGTCGTTGAGGATCTCGAGCAGATTGTCGCCGGCATTGTGGATCGCCACCACCGAGCGGCGCTGCTCGGGATCGAGATTGGTTTCCAGCAGCGTCGTGGCGAGGCCGAGCACCGCGTTCATCGGCGTGCGGATCTCGTGGCTCATCATGGCGACGAAGGTGGACTTCGCCGCGTTCGCGGCCTCGGCGGCCTCGATCAGGTGCTCGTGGCGTTCCCACCAGCGGGAGATCAGGACCGCGGCCGCGAGCACGGCCATCGCGCTCACCAGCGACACGATGACCAGAAGCGTCGCCATGTCACGCCAGGCCTTCAGGACGTCGTGCTCGAATACCGACACCACGATCATCGCGGGATAGTTGGGCAGCATCTTTGCGGCCCGCAGGCGCATCTCGCCGGTTCGTGCGGAGGGCTCGCGCAGCACGCCGCCGGCCGACAGCGCGCGCTGACCGAAGCCGGAGGTCGGCTTGCCGATCTCGCTCGTGGGCGGAAAATGCGCGAGCAGCGTACCGTCCTCGCGGACCAGCGATACCGCGGCATCGAGACCCTGCGCGGTGGAGCCGAAGAAGTTCTCCAGATAGGGTACGGACATGGCGCCGAGCATCATGCCCATGAACTTGCCATTGGAATCGTCGAGCCGGCGGGCAAAATAGATGTTCCAGGTGCCGTCGCCGCGGTTCTGAACCGGTGTGCTGAGGAACGTCTGCAGCGCAGGGTCGGCCTTCAGCGCCTTGAAGTAGTCGCGGTCGGCGATGTTGACGTCCGGGATCGGCCAGTAGCGCGAGAAGTTCAGGAGCCTGCCTTGTGCGTCGATCAGCGTCACCGCATCGATCTGCGGCAGTCCCGCGATTTTCTCCTTGAGCAGGAGGTGGGTCTGATGGTCTGACGCGACATTGCGATACGTCGCAGCGTCGATAGCGCCGCCGCGCACGAGGTAGTCGCGCACGCTCGTGAGCACGAGGTCGACGGACTTCACCGAACGGTCGGCGTTCTCCGCCAGCGTGAGGCTATGGCGGCTGAGATCTTCCTCGGCGTGCTGAAGCGCGTTCTCGCGCAGGTTGGTGAGGAAGAAGAGGTTGCTGCCGGCAATGACGCAGATGAGGATCAGCGCGATCGCTGCAGGCGCTCCCAGAAAGCGCTTCTTTTTGCTCATCGCCTGCTACCAGCCTGCCGCTCTGAAAGCCGCCGGCGATCGGTCTCCTGCGCGATCTGCTTGAGAGTTTGCCGGAACCGCATCAGGTCGATCGGCGTCGAGAAGGGGGGAGCTATGTCGAGCTCGAGAACCTCGGTGCCGGAGCGGTCTCCCAGGGAGGGGTAAGGCGTGACGCAGTCGAAGTCCCTCTTGTGCAGGACGAGCGAGGCGGCGTCGACCGAGCTCACGCCCGTCGTGGCGAGGCCGGCCTGGGCTGCAATCTTTCGCAAGATGGAAAGATGCACGGCGGCATCTTCGATCACGAGGAGTTCGTTGCGCATGAATTCCCTGTCCCGTTGCCACCCTGACATGGTCATCGGCAAGCAGGATTACGTCTATCGGCCGGCTCTGACCCCCTCGTAAATTTTGGTTTCCGTACGACTACGGGGAGGGGGCGGCGATGTATGCGTCCTGCCGACGTCAACCGCGCGGAGTTCGTCCGCCAAAGAGAAAGCGGCCGGACACCGGTCCGGCCGCCGCGCAGGGCATTCAAAGGGGGGTCGGCTATTCGGCCGGGCCGAACACGGCTTCCATCTTGGTCTTGAGCGTCGCAGCATTGAACGGCTTGACGATGTAGTTGCTCACGCCGGCCTTCTTGGCGGCGATGACGTTCTCGGTCTTCGACTCGGCCGTGATCATGATGAACGGGGTCTTCGACAGTTCCGGGCTGGCACGCACCTCGCGCAGCAGGTCGTAGCCGGTCATCGGCTCCATGTTCCAGTCGGAGATCACGAGGCCATACTTCTTGGCCTGCATCTTGGAGAGCGCGGCCGATCCGTCGCTGGCGTCGTCGACGTTCTCGAATCCGAGCTGCTTCAGCAGGTTGCGGATGATCCGGATCATAGTGGCGTAGTCATCGACCACCAGGATCGGCATCGACAGATCAAAGGCCATGTCATTACTCCGCGCGTCTGGTCAAAAGCCGAACACGGGCGAGATATATCAGCACGAAGATTATTCGACGCTTCTTGGAACTCGCGCTCGTCAGCACGTCGACAATTATCAGCGCCCGTTGAACAGCGCGTTAATTCCGTCCGCATCGGTGATGGGGATCATGCGATGGGCCGTAGTTGTACGGAGGCAAGGGCGTTCGGCGAGGCGCCGGCGCGCGACGGCCGGAACGACGCCTGCCTACGGCAGGCTGCGCGGCCGGACCAGATTCTCGTAGTGAGCCTTCACGGCGCCGTAGCACTCACACGCCGTCCTCTTCAGCCCGTCCAGATCGATGATCTCGATATGGCCGCGGCTATAGTGGATGAAGTCGGCCTGCTGCAGCGTGCTCGCCACCAGCGAGACGCTGTTGCGACGGGCACCGATCATCTGCGCCAGGGACTCCTGGGTGATGTAGAGCTTGTTGCCGCCTGAAAGGTCATGCGTCTGCAGCAGGCAACGGGCGAGACGCGACTCGACGGTGTGGGCGGCGTTGCAACCGGCGGTCTGCTGACACTGCACGTAGATGGCGAGTGCGTGACGCAACATCAGCGCGCGAAACGAGGGGCTCTGTTCGGCGGCTGCCCGGACCCTGTCGATATCGACGACCGATGCAGCACCGGGAACGAGGACCGCCGCGCTGTTCAGCACCACCGGATCGCTGCCTGCGAGCAGGGACATGCTTCCGAAGAGACTATCGCGACCGATCATGGCCACCTGAACGCGCTCTCCGCGCGCGAGGTTCACGACCAGCGAGATGACACCGCGATGGGGGAAGTAGATGCGTGTCAGCTTTTCGCCGACCTCGGCGAGAACGGAGTCTTGCACCAGATCCACGGTCCGCAGATAGGGTCGGATCAGCTCGAAATCATCGTCGGACAGCGACGACAGGAAGCCGTTCGGAGAACGCAAGCTGGGGTCCAAAGCCATCTCCTGCATTGCAGTAACGAAGCCTCGCAGATCTCAATGCCCTCATGGTTCCATAGAACTGCGTCCCATCCGCTGACAAGAAGAATCGCGGGTAATATTCCCAGTAAAGACCATTCGCTCCTGCTGTGTGCGTTGTCGTGCAGACGGGCGCGAATGCGCGTTGCGGATCCAAGCCATCAACGTGTGTGCGATGTGCTGGTCTGACCGCGCGCGGTTGTATACAGTCGGCACGCATCGGCCCCCGCCTCGGCTCGTGAAGGCAGCGCAGCACGCTTGCGGCGAATGTCTCGTTGCTCCGGGCGCCGCAGCTCCGCCGGGCACGGCACCACGTAGCAAGCGCCGCAATTGACAGCGGACATCTTGAAGCCAAAATCGCTAATAAGCGCGCTGATTCGTTGACGGATCTTTTTCTGTCGGATGCAACTCTCGTCGCGAGTGGAGGCATCGGCCGGTGTCCTGCGACTGGCGGTGACGAGGTTGTCGTCATGGCAGGAGCAGGAGTCCGACTGATGCTGCATCCAGCCGGGGCGCGATCGATGGTCAGCGATGAGACTGAGCGCCAAGGCTGAGCGTCAAGACGAAGCTGAACATTGCAGCGGCGTCCGTTCATTTGCGTTCCGATAGCCCCGCCGTCCTCCCCCCCAAACAGGTATTGCAGGATTCATGGCTTCTTCCACCTACCAGCGGTCCAATCAGTCGCTGCCGAGCCCGAGCGCAGACATTCCGGCTGCAGCGACGCCCGACATCCATCCAGGGATGGCCATCGTCGGTCAGGTTGCCGGTGGCCTGCTGCACGACTTCAACAACATTCTCACCGTGATCACGGGGACCATCGACATCCTCGCCGAGGCGGTCGAGGACAAGCCCGAACTGGCGGCCGTCGCGCGTCTGATCGACGAGGCTGCGACCCGGGGCGCTCGATTGACGTCGCAGCTTCTGTCGTTCGCAAGGGGCCGGCCGCCGCAGCCATGTGCGGTGGAGTTGAACGAGCTCCTGGTCGACGTCGCTCGCCTGCTTCGTCCGACATTGGGCACCGGGGTCGAGGTGACGACATCGGTGAGCGCGGACGTGCCGGCCGTCTTCGCCGATCCGGGTCAGCTGATGGCGGCACTGCTGTGTCTTGCGATCGGTGCGCGGCATCGACTGGAGCATGGCGGCCGCATCGATATCCAGGCCAGGCGCATGAGGGTCGACGGCTCGGGCGCCGGCGGCAACTCCTCCGACGTGCAGATCGTGTTGACGGCGTCAGCGGGCGCGGCGGACGCGGCTCCAGCCGATGCGGTATTCTCGGAGATCCGGCTGGTCGAGGACTTCGTCAGGCGCTCGAATGGGCGACTGGAGCTGAAGGAGCCGCACGGCCCGGCCGCCAGCGTCGAGATCGTCCTCCCGTGCGCCGACCGCGCCCCCTCCTGACCTGCCACCCTTCCCCAAGCTCTTGGTTAGCGCTGCCTTAACGGTCGCACCGCGCATTGGCGTGGGCCGGCCGCAAGGCCTGCGTTTGCGCGCCATTTTACCGCGAATTCCGGCGATCTGCGCGCATTTGATCGAGCTGATTAGCGGCCAATTAGCATTAACGGCGGCAGCGGATGCCCCGAGGGGCCGTTCCGAAGTCAATTTAACGAACGGGTAGGATTCCGCGGATCAGTCTGCGCCATCGCCGACAGAACGGTGCGGCGATGTCTACTCATGTTCATCCAGAAGGGAATGACAATGTCAGGTATCGTACTCTCTGCGTCGGTTCGCCAGAACCTGCTCTCGCTCCAGTCGACGGCTCAGCTCCTCGCGACCACGCAGAACAACCTCTCCACGGGCAAGAAGGTCAACTCGGCTCTCGACAATCCGACCAACTTCTTCACTGCCCAGGGTCTCGACAACCGCGCTTCCGACATCTCCAATCTGCTCGACGGCATCGGCAACGGCGTGCAGGTGCTGCAGGCCGCCAACACCGGCATCACCTCGCTGCAGAAGCTCGTCGACAGCGCCAAGTCGATCGCCAACCAGGTGCTGCAGAGCGCGGTGGGCTACTCCACCAAGTCGAGCGTGACCTCGGCGGCTCTGACCGGCGCGACCGCCACCGACCTGCTGGGCTCCAGCTCGACGGCGGTGACCGGCTCGGTCGTGCAGAACGACAACACGACGCCGGCGGCGATCACCGGCTCGACCAAGCTGTCGGGTACGTCGGGCAGCTCGTCGAACGATCTGTCCACCGGCATCACCTCGGGTGAGACGCTGGTCGTCAACGGCACCACCTTCACCTTCGTCACCGGCACGTCCTCGACCGGCACCAACATCGGCATCGGCGACAGCGTCAGCAACCTGCTGTCGGCGATCCAGACCCAGACCGGCGTTACCGCGTCGATCACTGCGGGTGCGATCACCCTGACGCCGCCGGCGTCCGGACTGACGCTCTCGGGCAGCACCGGCACCTTGGCCAAGCTCGGGCTGACTGCCGTCGGCGACGGATTGTCGGGACAGACCTTGACGATCGGCGCCACAGGAGGTGGCACGGCGACGAGTGTCACGTTCGGCCTCGGGACAGGGCAGGTCAAGTCGCTGAACGATCTCAACGCCAAGCTCGCAGCCAACAACCTGCAGGCCTCGATCGATACGACCGGCAAGATCTCGATCACGACGACCAACGACGCGGCTTCGGCCACGATCGGCGCGATCGGTGGTACGGCGGCGGCCTCCAGCCAGTCCTTCAACGGCCTGACGGCGGCGGCTCCGGTGGCGGATGCGACCGCGCAGACGCAGCGCGCGAGCCTGGTCTCGCAGTACAACAACGTGCTGGCGCAGATCAACACGACCGCGGCCGACGCCTCGTTCAACGGTGTCAACCTGCTGAACGGCGACACGCTGAAGCTGACCTTCAACGAGAACGGCAAGTCGACGCTCTCGATCACCGGCGTGACCTTCAACACCGGCGGTCTCGGCTTGTCGAACCTCACCTCGGGCACCGACTTCCTCGACAACAACTCGGCGAACAAGGTGATCACCCTGCTGAACTCGGCGAGCTCGACGCTGCGGTCGGAAGCCTCGACGCTGGGTTCGAACCTGTCGGTCGTGCAGATCCGTCAGGACTTCAACAAGAACCTGATCAACGTGCTGCAGACCGGCTCGTCGAACCTGACCTTGGCCGACACCAACGAGGAAGCGGCCAACAGCCAGGCGCTGTCGACCCGCCAGTCGATCGCGGTGTCCGCGCTGTCGCTCGCCAACCAGTCGCAGGCGAGCGTGCTGCAGCTGCTGCGCTGATCCGCAAGGCATCGCATCTCGACGACCAAGGCGGCGGGGGAAACCCCGCCGCTTTTTTTCGCCTGGTTTGGCCGTCCGGCCCGTATCAATACTGGTCTGGAACCGGACGCGAGTGGAGCTGAGGGATCGCAACCAGTCGTTAAGCAAGAAATTTAAAGCGCCATTAACCATGTTTTAAAAGTGGGTGGACTAGAACCTCCTGGTGAATAACTAGGAAGGTTTCACACACATGTCCGGTATCGTTCTCTCGGCTTCGGTTCGCCAAAACCTGCTGGCGCTGCAAAACACCGCATCGCTGCTGGCCACGACTCAAAACAACCTGGCCACCGGCAACAAGGTCAACACGGCGCTCGATAACCCCACCGAATTCTTCACCGCGCAATCGCTCAACAACCGCGCGAGCGACATTGCGAACCTGCTCGACAGCATCGGTAACGGTGTCCAGGTTCTCCAGGCTGCGAATACCGGTCTCACCTCGCTGCAGAAGCTGGTCGACAGCGCCAAGTCGATCGCAAGCCAGGTGCTCCAGGCTCCCACGGGCTACACGACAAAGTCGAGCGTGACCTCCGCGGTCATTCCGGGGGCGACGGCCAACAACCTGCTCGGCAGCTCCTCGAACAAGTTCGTGACCGGCTCTGTGGTCAACAACGACAACACCAGCACGGCGGTCGCGATCACCGGCTCCACCAGGCTGTCCGGCACCGCGAGCTCCACCTCGAACGACCTGGCGAGCAGCGTCACGACCGGCGACACGCTCGTGGTCAACGGCGTGGTGTTCACCTTCGTGGCCGGTTCGGTCTCGGCCGGCACCAATATCGGCGTCGGCGACACCGTCAGCAACCTTCTTGCAGCTATCGACTCCGTAACCGGTGCGACCGCGACGCCGTCCACGGTGAGCGGCGGCCAGATAACTCTCGCGACAGGCACGGCGCAGGATCTGACGGTGTCGGGCACGGCCCTGGCCAAGCTCGGATTGACGGCCGCGACCACGACGCGCAATCCGCCTGCATTGTCAGGACAGACACTGACCATAGCCTCGACAGGAGGCGGTGTCGCCACGAACATAACGTTCGGCACCGGCGCTTCGCAGATATCGACTCTGGCGCAGCTCAATACGGCGCTTGCGGCGAACAATCTGCAGGCAAGCCTCAGCACGAACGGCCAGCTCACGATCCTGACCACCAACGAATCGGCGTCCTCGACGATCGGCGCGGTGGCCGGCTCCTCCACGGCGGCAAGCCAGGCCTTCAACGGCGTGACCGCATCCACGCCGGTGGCCGACACCAACTCGCAGACCACACGTGCCGGATTGATCGCCCAGTACAACAACGTGCTGGCGCAGATCGACACCACGGCGCAGGACGCCTCCTTCAACGGCATCAACCTGCTCAACGGCGATACGCTCAAGCTGGTGTTCAACGAGACCGGACGGTCCACGCTGAACATCACCGGCGTGACCTTCAACAGCACCGGTCTCGGGCTGTCGGCGCTGGTCGTCGGAACCGACTTCCTCGACAGCAACTCGGCCAACAAGGTGCTGTCGACGTTGAACAGCGCATCGACGGCGATCCGCTCCGAGGCGTCGTCGCTCGGCTCGAACCTGTCGATCGTGCAGGTCCGTCAGGACTTCAACAAGAACCTGATCAACGTGCTGCAGACCGGCTCGTCGAACTTGACGTTGGCCGACACCAACGAAGAGGCGGCCAACAGCCAGGCGCTGTCGACCCGCCAGTCGATCGCGGTGTCCGCGCTCGCGCTGGCCAATCAGTCGCAGGCGAGCGTGCTGCAGCTCCTGCGCTGAGCGCGAACGAGCTGGAATAATATCTCATCGAAGCGGCGGGCCTTGCCCGCCGCTTCTGCGTTTGGCCATGCCGAGCGTGCCGGCACTGGTCTCCGTTCGATGTCGGGGAGCGGTAGTTGAGCTCTGCGAGAACGCCCGTTGTTCGTGTAGTTCGCGCCGCCGGGTTGGATGAACAACGTACGATCTTCGTCCGGACATTTTGAATCAGCGCGTTCGCAAGAAATTAAGAGGTGCACCAAACAAAGCGATTTGCGGTGCTCCGTGACGCGACGAAACAAATTCCGCTAACGGCCGCTAACCATATTTTAAAGGCACACAAAGTACAAAACCTGAGCAGTTTGGTCGTGTCCCTGCGTCAGTCCGGAGTAGTTGATGTCATATGCCGCTCAAGCCTATGCCCGCACGTCGCAGACGACGGCATCACCGCGGGAGATCGAAGCCCAGGCTCTGTTGAAGGCGGCACGGCAGCTGCAGGAAGTCCAGGCCAATTGGAATGGCCCCGATCGCAACATGTACAAGGCTCTGCTCTTCAATCGCCGCTTGTGGACGATCTTCATGAGCGCGATGGAGGCGGACGACAATCCGAATCCGCTCGACATCCGCCAGAACATCGCAAACATCGGCGTGTTCGTGATGAAGCAGACGATCGAGATGCAGATGGATCCGGATCCGGCGAAGCTCAAGTCGCTGATCGACATCAACTGCCACATCGCCGCGGGATTGTCCGGGCGGAGCTGACCACAGGGGGCAGGGGCGGGAGGCGCGCCATCGCGACCGATATCGCCAGCATCCCGTCTGCGTCCGACAAGTCGAACCTGTTCAATACGGCGCGAAGCAACAGCAGATACGTGGCCGTCGATCCGAGCTCCATCAGGGCGGCTGGCGCGGAAGATATGCCAACGGGACGTCGTTCACGGTCTCGATCGCCAACGTCGAGGGCTTTCACGCCTAGGTTCGCTACCAGCGCGACGGCGTGAACAAGTATCAGGACATGCTGATCAAGCACAATGCGTTCAGGATCGGCGATACGAAGTTCACGCTGGCCGGCAACGGCAAGGCCTAGATCGAGAACGTGGTCACCGACGCCGCCTCGGGCCAGACCTATCTCGACACCGCCTACGCGATACGGAGCAGTTGATCCGCCAGAGCTGCGCCGCTCGATACGGCAACGCCGCCCGGTGGGGCGGCGTGCAGGCGGCGGAATGAAGCGGCTCGATCCCGCGGGGGCTCAGGCTGTGCGATCGGTCGCCACGACGCGCGGCACGTCCGCCTTCTGCAGATCCTTCTGCAGATCGAGCGTGTTGAAGTAGGCCCGGCGGCGCAGCACGGCCTCATCTGGATATTGGGTCACGACCTGGTCGGTCTTGCGGTTGACCACCTGGAACACCAGAGCGGCAGCGGCGCGATCGTAATAGGCCTGGCGCGACACCGAAAGATCGTTCGCGATGTTGACCGGGATGTCGTTGCGCACGGGGGCGCCGGGCTCGGCCGCGGTCACGGTCTGGCTGGGAGGAAGGTCCGTTGGAACAGCGCTCACCACCGCCTGGCTCGACGGTGGAATTATCGGAACGGACGCTGGCGTCCCTACCGGTCTTACGCTGAAATCGGAACTCATGGCAGCCTCCTCATGGCCATCGAGTCAATTCCCAACCCATCCCGCTTGCAACTATGCCGATGACCAATCAACGTTATGTTAGGAAATAGGATGAACGGCGCGTTGTGATTCGCCCGGGCCTTTTAAGCTTATCCGAGCGTTAAGCGGCGATGGCCGCGCGGCCCGTGAGGCGGCGCGGCGCGGCGCTGCGATGCAGATGGGGGTCTGGCGGTGAGGCTCAGAGCGTCCGGCTGACGGCGAGCGGGGTGAGGTGCCGCGCCCCCGGGGCGGCGCGGCGGCCGCCGGCGGTATAGGTGCTGGGGATGTTCTTGCGCTGAACCTCGGCATTGACGCCGCGCACGATCTTTTCCGAGATCGCGTGCGCAGTGGCCAGCACGGTCAGGTTCACCTGCAGCATGGCGCGGAAGGTGTCGTGGTGACGGTGCAGGGTGGCGAGCAGCTCCGGCGCGGTCTGCTTCATGAAATTCTGGCTCGCCTTCAGACGACCGACGGCCGTGACGTAGTGACGGGACAGCTCGGTCTTCCTCGGGCCGAACGCCATGCCTTCGCGCAGCTTGCCGGCGCGGACCAGCTCGGTCTCCTGCTCGATGACGGCGATCAGCTCGCTCATGACGCTCACCATCTCGTCGGCGAGCGCGCGTGCCTCGGCGGCGCTGGTGGCGGCGGTGTAGGTCGTCTTCTTCGCCTGGCCCTGTGCGGTCATTTCATAACTCCCTTCGGCGCGAGCGTTTGCCGCCCACGCGCTTGTCACGCGAACATCTACGCTTTGCCGTTGGCGCCGGAGCTGCTGCCGGCCTGTTGCAGGATGAGAGTGCGGAAGACGTCGTTTGAGATGCCGACGCCGCCGGCCTTGGCGAAGTTCTTGGAATATTGCTCCGTCAGCATCGAGCGCCAGACGCCCGTGCCCGGCGTGTCGCCGAACGGACCTTCGCCCTTCACGCCGCTGGTCATCTGCGAGAACATGCTGTTGAGGAACATCGCTTCGAAGTCGGTCGCCGTCGCCTTGGCCCTGGCCTGCGCCTTGGGCGAGACCTTGGTCAGCGCCTCGGCGAGATCGAGATCGGTGCGCGGCGCGGTGACCGCCGCCGCCGTCGGCATGCTGAGGGCGACGCGGCCATGATAGGAGTCGATGAAGGACGTCGCCATCACATCACCTCGATGTCGGCTTCGATCGCGCCGGCCGCCTTGATGGCCTGGAGGATGCTGATCAGGTCGCGGGGACCGATGCCCAGGCCGTTGAGGCCGTCGACCAGCTGCTGCAAGGACACGCCGTCCTTGACGACCGCGAACTTCTTGCCTTCCTCGGTGACGCCGACGCTGGTGCGCGGCGTGACCACGGTGCGGCCGCGGGACAGCGGGTTGGGCTGGCTGACCTGCGGACTTTCGGAGATCGTGACGGTGAGGTTGCCCTGCGCCACCGCGACGGTCGCCACGCGCACGTCGCGGCCCATCACGATGATGCCGGAGCGCTCGTCGATGACGATCTTGGCGGCAAGGTCAGGATCGACCTGCAACTGCTCGATCTCGGTCAGGAAGGCGACGACGTTGCCCTTGAACTCCGCCGGGACGCTCAGTTGCACCGTCGACGGGTCGATCGGCTCGGCGGTCTTGACGCCGAGGAAATCGTTGATCGCGGCGGCGATGCGCTTGGCGGTGGTGAAGTCGGCGTTGCGCAGGGCAAGCCGTACGTTCGGCAGCCGGTTCAGCGCAAACTCGATCTCACGCTCGATGATGGCGCCGTTGGCGATGCGGCCGACGGTCGGCACGCCGCGCACGATCTTGGCGGCCTCGCCCTCGGCCTGGAAGCCGGAGATCGCGAGCGAGCCCTGCGCCACCGCATAGACGTTGCCGTCGGCGCCGAGCAGCGGGGTGACGAGCAGGGTGCCGCCCTGCAGGTTCTTGGCGTCGCCGAGCGCGGAGACCGTCACGTCCATGCGCGTGCCTTGCGTGGCGAATGGCGGCAGGTTTCCGGTGACCATGACTGCGGCGACGTTGCCGGTGCGGATGGTGGCGCCGCGGATGTTGACACCCATGCGCTCGAGCATCGCCTGCAGCGACTGCTTGGTGAACGGGATGTTGTTCAGCGTATCGCCGGTGCCGTTGAGGCCGACCACGAGGCCGTAGCCGATCAGCTGGTTCTGGCGCACGCCTTCGATATTGGCGAGATCCTTGATCCGCGAGGTCGCATTCGCAGACATGACGGTAGATGCCAGCGCCAGCACGGCGGCGCAGGCGACCTGAAACAGGCGCGTAGTTCGGACGCGTCGCATCCTATGCTCCCCTCGAACTCTTCAAGTGATCACTCGGCCACTCCCATGACCGCATGATCGACGTTCAACTATGCGAGCGCCGTGCCAGGGCGATGCTCCGGGCTAACTCCTTGAAAGAGTGTGAAATCAATCGCGAGCCTTGTTGCGATCCCGGGGCGCGCCGGGGGAACGAAGCTGCCGCCCCGGCAGAATTTGCCGGGCCGTTTACGCACCGTTAACCACGACGGAGCCAATCTCCCCGTCGAGAGGCGGAAGCTTGCGGGAGCCATCGATGCGCATCTACGGACCGAAAGGCACGACGCTGGGCTCGTCGACGAGCGCGACGCGGAAGACCTCGTCCGGCGGCTTCAGGCTGCCTGATGCCGGCACCACGCAGGACACGCGCGCGACGCTCGCGCCGAAGCAGACTGCGAACATCGATGCGCTGCTGGCGCTGCAGGGCATCGAGGAGGAGCCGGCGGAGCGCCGCAAGCGCTCGGTCCAGCGCGGCAAGCGCGCGCTCGACGTGCTCGATGATCTCAAGCTGTCGCTGCTGTCCGGCAGGCTCGACACCGCGATGGCGCTGCGGCTGCGCGATGCCGCGGCCGACCTGAAGCAGACCTCGGGCGACCCGGGACTGGATGCGATCCTCTCCGAGATCGAGTTGCGCGTCGAGGTCGAGCTCGCCAAGGCCGGGCGGGGCTGAGACGGATCGCGCGCGTTCAGGCCGCCTTCGACGGCTGCTGCGCGTCGTAGCGGCGCTGCGCCGCGGTGACCTCCTTGAGATGGCGCTCGGCCCAGTCGCGCAGCGGATCGACCGCGGCGGCGAGCGTCAGCCCGAGCGGCGTGATCGAATATTCGACCGTCACCGGAACGGTCGCGGCCGCGCGCCGCCGCACCAGGCCGTCGCGCTCCAGGCTCTTCAGAACCTGGGAGAGCATCTTCTGCGAAATGCCTTCGATCGTCCGCCGCAACTGATTGAAACGCAACGGTTCGTTGCGCAGCAGGATCAGGATCAGCACGGCCCATTTGTCGCCGACGCGATCCAGGATCTGGCGGGTCGGGCAGTCGGCGGCGTAGACGTTCGCGGCTCTCATCGGTTACTCCGGCGTGACCAGGTGATCTTAAAGTGCGCTCTTAACACCAGCATTCGTTCGGCTATCTAGTCACTATCGGATACCGAGGTGGCTGCGTCCAGTCTCGGATCCGACCTCGTGATCTCGAACATAGGAGCTGCCCCATGAAGATCGCCGTCGCCGGCGCGTCCGGCCGTGCCGGATCCCGTATCACCGCCGAGCTGGCCAACCGCGGCCACCAGGTCACCGGCATCGCCCGCAACCCGGACAAGATCGAGAAGCGCGCCAACGTCACGGCGGTGCAGGGCGATGCCAACGACCGCGCCGCGCTGGCGAAACTCTGGGCCGGCCATGATGTCGCGATCAGCGCGATCCATTTCCTGGTCAGCGATGTCGAGACCCTGATCGGAGCCGCCAAGGACTCCGGCGTATCGCGTTACCTCGTGGTCGGTGGTGCCGGCTCGCTCGAGGTCGCGCCGGGTGTGCGGCTGGTGACGACGCCCGGCTTTCCGGCCGCCTACAAGGCCGAAGCGGAGAAGGGCGCCGCGTTCCTCGACCGTCTGCGCCAGGAGAGGGAGCTCGACTGGACCTTCCTGTCGCCCTCGGCAATGATCGATTTCGGCGCCCGGACCGGCAAGTTCCGGCTCGGAACGGACCAGCTGCTGGTCGATGCCGACGGCAAGAGTTTCGTCACCTTCGAGGACTTCGCGGTCGCGATGGCCGACGAAATCGAGCGTCCGGCGCACCGGCGGGCCCGTTTCACGGTCGGTTACTGAGGCCATCCACGGCGTCCCGCCGGCCGGGGTCGAATTTGCCTGTGCAACGGCCCGAACGGCGGGGCGCCCGTGCCGATGGAAATATTGTCTGTCACATGAGGCCGCTATATAACGCGGCCGCGAACGGGCGTATTCCGTCCGCCGGTGCCGAAACCGGCGCCAGCACGTACAGATGGGCTGACCTTGGAAAAGTTGAAGAACTACAAACCTTCCGAAAAAGAGCCTTTCATGAACGAACGCCAGCGCGACTATTTCCGCGCCAAGCTGCTGGCATGGAAGGAGGAGATCCTGCGCGAATCGAAGCTCACCCTGCAGGCTCTGCAGGAGGAGAACGTGAACCATCCGGACCTCGCCGACCGCGCGTCGTCGGAGACCGACCGGGCGATCGAGCTTCGCGCCCGTGACCGCCAGCGCAAGCTGATCTCCAAGATCGACGCGGCGCTCCAGCGTATCGAGGACAACACCTACGGCTATTGCGAGGAGACCGGCGAGCCGATTTCGCTGAAGCGGCTCGAGGCCCGTCCCATCGCGACGCTGTCGGTGGAGGCGCAGGAACGCCACGAGAAGCGTGAAAAGGTCTATCGCGACGAGTAGATCGCGACGCTGACCTGAACGAGCAGGGATTGCGGCCGCTTGCCGGGTGCGGCCGCAGTGTTGACGGCCGAGACGTGTTCGTGCGGTCCGCACAGGCTGTGCGGGAGCGAACGCAAGCGCCTTTGTTCTCCAAACATCCGGAACTTTTCGGCGTCTGCTGAATTATCTGCGGTTCCATCTCGGAACGCCGCGGGGAATCATGGGCGAGCCGAATATAGCCAGAGGCGCGCTGGCAACGATGCAGCGTTCCTACGGCGCCCTGAGCATCAAGGGACGCCTCCTTCTGCTGGCCGGCATTCTGTTCCTGCCCTGCGTCGGGCTGATCGCCTATGTCATCGTGTCGATGGCGCAATCTGCCGACGCCTCGATCCGGCGCGGCCTGTCCTATGCCGCGCAAACGATCTCCGGTGCCGTCGACGCCGAACTGCGGCGCTACATCGCGCTCGCGGAGGTGCTGGCGAAGTCGCCTGATCTCAGCGCTGCCGATCTCAGCAGCTTCGAGGCAGAGGCGCGCCGTGTCGGTGCGGTCAGCGGCGAAGGCTGGATCATCGTGTCCGACGCCAGCGGCCGGCTGCTGCTCAACACCATCGCAACGCCGGGCAAGCCGCTCGGCGAGCGCACTCCCGAGGGCCGGCGCTCGCAGGAGCGGGCGTTTCAGTCGGGGCGGCCGTCGATCTCGGACATCTTTACCGGCCCCAACTCCGGCGCGTGGGTGGCGACCGTCGATGTCCCCGTCTTCAAGGACGGTAAGCCGTTCCGCTGCCTTTCGATTGCCATGCCGGCCGCGAGCTACACCCGGCTGCTGGCCCAGCAGCAGCTGCCGGCCGACTGGCTGGTCGGCATCATGGACGGCCAGGGCCGCTACGTTTCGCGCATCCCGAAGAACGCGACCACGACCGGGCAGCCGGCGTCGGCCGGCTGGCGGGCGACGGCCAAGACCGAGGGGATTGCGGAGTTTCCGTCGATCGAGGGCGATCGGGTCATCAACGCCAATGCGCGTCCCCAACTGAGCGACTGGACGGTCGGGGTCGGCATCAAGCAGGCGGCCTTCGCCCAGGCGATCTCCTCGACGGTCCAGACCGCGACCATCGTGGCGACGACGATCTGTGCCTTGGCGCTGCTGCTGGCGGCCGGCATCGGCCGAAGCATCGCCCGGCCGCTCGAAAGCATCGCCGTCAAGAGCGCCATCCCCGGCGAGGCCGCGCCCGCCGATCCCCCGGAGGTCCGGGCGCTCAACGCCCGACTGGCTGCGGCCGAAAGGGCGCAGGCGGAGAGTGCACGCGTCATCCAGGAGAATTTCGGGATGCTCGCCCAGGCCAGGGACGATGCGTCGCGCACGGCCGGGCAGCTCAAGCTCGCCGCGAAATACGGACGGCTTGGCACCTTTACCTGGGACGGCAGATCCGGCGCCAGCCACTGGTCCGATGAGATCGAAGAGCTCTATGGGCTTGCGCCGGGCACGTTCCCCGGGATCTATGACGCCTGGCTGGCGCTGGTGCATCCCGAGGACCAGGCGCGTGCCGACCGGGACAACAAGCAGGCGCTGATCACCGGGGAGCTCGATTCGGAATGGCGGGTGCCGCTGCCCGACGGCTCGATCCGGTGGATCGAGGCGCGCGCCCGCATGCTGGGCGGCGAGGGCGGCGGCGATCCGTACATGATCGGCGTGAACATCGACGTCACGGCCGCGAAGGAAGCCGACCGCAAGCGCGAGCTGCTGGTGCATGAGCTCGCCCATCGCGTCAAGAACAGCCTCGCCGTGGTGCAGTCGCTGGCGCATCAGCTGCTGCCGCGCCACGACGCCAAGGTCCGCGATTTCACCTCGCGCCTGCATGCGCTGGCGACGGTGCACACCAGCCTCGCCGAGAACGACTGGCAGGGCGCCGATCTCGCCGCGCTCATCAGGAGCCAGGTCGCGCCGTTCGCCGGCACACCGGATCAGCTCGCGACCAGCGGCCCCGCCGTCCTGGTCCCGGTCGAGCTGACGACGCAGCTGGCGCTCGTCATCCACGAGATGGCCTGCAACGCCAGCAAATACGGCGCGCTTACCACGCCCAACGGTCACGTCGATGTCAGCTGGTCGCTGGCGCAGGACGCGCTGCATGTCCGTTGGCAGGAGAGCGGCGGCCCGCCGGCAACAGAGCCGCCGGTGGTCGGCTTCGGCAGCCGGCTGCTGACCCGCACCGTCAGGCATCTGCAGCGGACGTTTGCCGAGAGCGGGCTGACCTGCCAGTTCGAGCTGCCCTGGCTCAAAACGCCTGGCGAGAGTTCGGTGGCCGCAACGGAGGCGAGCTGAGCGCCGGCGCGCGCAGAGCGCTGCGCGGCCGGTCCCGACATGGCCTCGCCATCGCGCTGTGCCATTCCAGCGCGGGGATTCCTGCGCGGAGAAGGCAATTCGATGAGCGAGGTTCTGGTTACCGGCGGCTCCGGCTTCATCGGGGCGCATGCGGTCCTGCAGCTGCTGGCCGCGGGTCACCGTGTCCGCGCGACCTTGCGCGATCTCGATCGACGAAACGAGGTGTTGGCCATGCTCCGGCGCGGCGGTGCGATCGACACCGGGCCGCTGTCGTTTCATGCCGCCGATCTCACCAGAGATGAGGGCTGGCTGGCCGCGGTGGACGGATGCGATTATGTCCTGCACATCGCCTCGCCGCTGCCGGCCTCCGTGCCGAAGGATGAGAACGCGCTGATCGTGCCGGCCCGCGATGGTACCTTGCGGGTGCTGCGGGCGGCGCGCGATGCCGGTGTGAGGCGCGTGGTGGTCACCTCGTCCTTTGCCGCGATCGGCTACGGCCATGGGGCACGCCGCCGGCCGTTCGACGAGACCGACTGGAGCCATCTCGACGGCCCCGGTGTGCAGCCCTATCCGAAGTCCAAGACCCTGGCCGAACGTGCCGCCTGGGACTTCATCGCCACTGATGGCGGCGCGCTGGAGCTCGCGACCGTCAACCCCGTCGCCGTGCTCGGCCCGGTGCTGGGGCCGGACTTCTCGACCTCGATCACCATGGTCCAGGCGTTGCTGTCCGGGCAGGCTCCGGCCGTGCCGCGGATCAACTTCGGCTTGGTCGACGTGCGTGACGTCGCCGACCTGCATTTGCGTGCGATGACGACACAGGCTGCCAAAGGCGAGCGCTTCCTGGCGATGGCGGGCCGGAGCGTCTCGCTGCTGGAAATCGCGCAGGTCCTGCGCGCGCGGATGGGCGCAGCCGGACGGCGGGCGCCTCGGCGGGAGTTGCCTGATTGGCTGGCGCGCCTGCTCGGTCTGGCCGTGCCGCAGCTGCGCGCTGTACGGCCGTTGCTTGGGCGCTATTGCGAGGCGAGCGCCGACAAGGCGCGGCGTCTGCTCGGCTGGAGTCCACGCTCCAACGAGGACGCGATCGTCGCCACTGCGGAAAGTCTGCTCGAACTCGGTATCGTGAAGCGTGAAATCGGTTGAACGAGCCGCTTGCGCCGCGGCCGCGCCGTCTCAAATTGTTGGTGAAGCTGAGATGGGAGTCCAAAACTCGTTTATAAACAATCCGTTCACCATAGATCCTGCGATGCCGGTTCGGGCCGCGGGCCAGGGGAGTTGAAGGGCCATGGGAGCAGACGAGATCCTTGCCGCTGCGCGACTGATCGTAGATGCCCGCAAGCAGCGGGCGCCCCTGGGGGCTCTGCCGCCTCAGCTTCAGCCGAAGGATGAAGCGGCCGGCTATGAGATCCAGCGCGAAGTCCATTGGCTGCTCGCCGAGCAGGCCGGTGACTTCGCCGGCTACAAGATCGGCTGCACCAGCAAGGTGATGCAGGACTATCTTGGCATTCCGCATCCCTGTTCCGGCGGAGTGTTCGCGTCCGGTATTCACCAGACAGGTGTCGAATTGCGGACGGCCGACTTCGTTCGCGTGGGCGTCGAATGCGAGATCGCCGTGCGGCTCAAGCAGGACCTGCTGCCGCTGGACGCGCCGTTCACCATGGATCGTGTCGTCGAGGCGATCGGCGATTGTCATGCGGCGATCGAGATCGTCGACGACCGTTATGTGCAATGGCAGACGCTGGGAGCGCCGACGCTGGTCGCCGACGATTTCTTTGCTGCCGGCTGTGTCCTCGGCCCGGCGCTCCCACGCGCTGCCGTGGCGGACCTGGCCGCTGTGCAGGGCCGTGCCATCGTCAACGGCACCCTGGTCGGCGAGGGCACAGGCGCGGATGTGCTGGGACATCCGGTCCATGCGCTGGCCTGGCTTGCCAATCATCTCGCCGCGGGTGGTGACGGGCTCGAGGCCGGGCAGCTCGTCCTGACCGGCAGCCTGGTCAAGACGATCTGGCTGGGCGCGGGCGACCGGGTACGGATGGAGCTGGACGGCCTCGGCGTGGTCGAGGCCGCGTTCGTGTGAGCCGAGGTGGCGCTGGAACGCTTTGAGCTGGCGTCCATCAGCTCGGGTGTGACAACTAAAACGAACACGGCCTCCGGCAGGGGAGCTACCGGAGGCCGCGTATACATCACCCGCCGCGCCTAGGTTCGCATTGGGCAATGTGGGAGCTCGTTTTCAGAGAAGGGCGGCGGCTGCGGGGTCATGCGCCATGACCCATATCGCGCTCGGCCAATCCCTTGTCCGACCCTCCCGCCTGGGGAGGGATTTCGGTCGTGTGTCCTGGTCCTCGTTTCGATTCGCGCCTTGCGAGGTCATCGCATGGGCGGCTTCCAGTGCGACCGGGCGGCGCTCCGCCCGGTCCTTGATGCTGAGGTTTGCCTCAGAACGGCAGCAGGATGTCCATCACCTGCTGGCCGTAGCGCGGCTGCTGGATGTCGGTGATCTGGCCGCGGCCGCCGTAGGAGATGCGAGCCTGGGCGATCTTGGTGGAGTCGATGGTGTTGTCGCTCTGGATGTCCTCGGGGCGGACGATGCCGGCCACGATCAGCTCGCGGATCTCGTAGTTGACCCGGATCTCCTGCTTGCCTTCGACGACGAGGTTGCCGTTTGGCAGCACCTGGGTCACGACCGCGGCGACGCTGGTGGTCAGGGACTCCGACCGCTGGATGGTGCCCTTGCCGTCGGAGGACGAGGTGCCGTCGGCGGTCAGGATGCGGCCGGGCAGCACCTTCTGCGCCTGCACGCCGAGCGTCTTCGCGCCGATGAAGTCGGTGATGCCCGAATCCTCCTTGTTGGTGCGGCTGCGCTGGGTTTCGTTGGCGAAATTGGCCTTGTCGGAGATGCTGACCGTGACGGTCAGGAGGTCGCCGACCTGACGGGCGCGCTGGTCCTTGAAGAAGGCGCGCGAGCCGTTACGCCACAGCGAGTTCGGCGCGTAGGACACGGTCTCGGGTTTCGGCATCGGCATCTGTACCGGCTTGTAGCCCGGCTGCGTGGTCGGATTGTCGATCTCCGTCAGCTTCGGCCGCTCGCCGATCTGGCTGAGACGGTCGATCGAGGAGCATCCGCCGGCGATCGACAGCACCGCGAAGGAGACCGAGATCAGCGCGACCCGGCGCAGGCTCGATGCGCCCCGATCATCAAACTTGAACTTCGACATGAAACTTACTCGGCTTTCGGGGTGGCGGAGGTGGGAAGGCGGCTGGCGACGGCCACGGGCGCGGCGATGTCCGCTTCGGAGGTCTGCGCCGGCTTGGCGACGGCGATGTCGACGGAGACCTGGCCGCGACCCGAGACGCGGCCGGTCACGGTGCGCTTGGACTGCAGATTGAGCACGCTGACGACATCGCCTTCGGTGCCCGACTCCAGCGCCTTGCCGCGCGTGGTGAGATAGATGCCGGCGGTCTGAAAGATCAGCGTGACCGCCTGGTCGCGCTGCACGAGGTCGGGCTTGGCGAGGTCGGTGGTCTTGAGCGCCTGGCCCGCGCGCGCCGGGCGGCGCATCTGCATGCCCACCGCGAGCTCGCGCGAGGCGGGTTCGCCGCCGCCGAGCTCGGCACGCGGCCGTCGCTCGGTCTGCAGGTCGCCGGAGCGGATCATCTCGTTGCGATCGATGTTGCGGGTCAGCACCACGGCCTCGACGGTCTCGATCGCCGTGCCGGTGTAGCGCAGCTTGGTCGTACCAGCGCCATTGGCCTGGCCGAGCTCCAAGGTGATGTCGAAGCGGCCGCTGCGTGGGTCGAACCGGACGCTGGTCGGCGCCAGCGTGCCCGACATCGACGCCTCGAATTTGAGGTCCTGCACCGGCTGGTCGAAGCTGATGCTGAGGTTGGCGGCATCGCCAAGGCCGTTGCGGTGATCGAGCGCCTGGGCCACCGCCGCGCCGATCTCCTTGGCATCGACGGCGCGCGCCAGCCGCGTGACCGCGACCTCCTTGATGTCGCGGACCTCGACGCCGATCACCTGGTGGGTGCGCAGGGTCGCGATCACCTGCGCGGCCGGCAGCACGCCGGTGGTGCCGAGGTCGGGCGCGCGGTAGACGGCGATGTTGGCCGCGACGCCCGCATTGTCGATCAGGTCGCCGACGCGAACGATGTCGCCGGTGACGTTCACGGTGGAGCGCAGCACGGGCGCCTTGATCTGGTCGTCGGCCTCGCCGGCCAGCGCCGAGAGCGCAGTCGAGGCGAGCAGGGCAGCCGCAAGAAGGAAGGGACGGACGGTACGGGTCATGACGGTGATCTCCCTTCGAACCTCAGCGGAACAGCGCCGTGGTCGACTGCAGCATCTGGTCCGCGGCCGAGATGACCTTCGCGTTCATCTCGTAGGCGCGCTGCGCGGCGATCAGCTCGCTCATCTCGCTGACGACGTCGACATTGGCCTGCTCCAGGCTGCCCTGGGTGATGCTGCCGAGACCGTCCTGGTTGGCGACGCCGTCCTGCGGCGGCCCGGAGGAGGGGGTGTCGGTGAACTGGTTGTTGCCGACCGGCTGCAGGCCGGCCTTGTTGATGAAGCGCGTGATCTGGAGCTGGCCGATGATGTTCGAGGTGGTCGAGCCCGGCAGCGTCACCGAGACCTGGCCCTGCGCGTTGACCGTGATGCCCGAGGCGTTCTGCGGGATCGTGATGGTCGGCTGCACCGGGTTGCCCTGGGCGGTGACGATGCGGCCCTGATTGTCCATCTGGAAGGTGCCGTCGCGGGTGTACTGGAAGGTGCCGTCGGGCATCAGCACCTTGAAGAAGCCCTCGCCCGAGATCGCGAGGTCGAGGTCGTTGCCGGTCTGCGACAGCGTGCCCTGGGTCATCGAGCGCGGCGTGCCGACGGTCTTGACGCCGCCGCCGATGTCGATGCCGACGGGCAGGATCGTGCCCTGGTCCGACGACTGCGCGCCGACGCGGCGCATGTGCTCGTAGATCAGGTCCTGGAACGCCACCGTCTGCTTCTTGAAGCCGGTGGTGCGGAGGTTGGCGATGTTGTTGGAGATCACCTGAACGTTGAGTTCCTGTGCCGCCATTCCGGTCGCAGCGGTGTGAAGCGCCTGCATGTCACGTCTCCTTCAAGATCTGTCAGGCCGGAACGTCGGCGAGTTTCTCGATCGCGTTCTTGCGCAGGTCGCTCTGGACCTGCAGCATGTTGGCGACCTGGGTGTAGGCACGCATCACTTCGACCATCTTGCTCATCTCGCCGACCGCGCTGACGTTCGACTTCTCGATGTAGCCCTGCTGCACGGTCGACTTGGTGTCCTGCTGTGCGGTGGCGCCGGCGGCGGCGGCGTAGAGGTTGTTGCCCTGCTTCTGCGCGGCCTGCGGATCGGCGAAGTTGACGATGCGCAGCTTGCCGCGGATCGAGTCGGTGCGGTTGAGGCCCTCGACCACCGTCACGGTGCCGTCGGGCGAGATGTTGATGTCGTGGTCGGTCTGCTGGAACACGATCGGACCGCCGGTGCCGAGCACCAGGTCACCGGCGGCGGTGACGAGCTGGCCGAGGTTGTTCATGTGCAGATTGCCATCGCGGGTGTAGCGCTCGCCGGCCGCGGTCTGCACCGTCAGGAAGCCGTCGCCCGTGACGGCGACGTCGAGCGCGTTGCCGGTGCGCTGCATCGAGCCCTGCGAGAAGTCGCGATAGGTGCCGCGGTCCTGCACATAGGAGACCCTGCGGCCGGCTACCGGAAAATTGTCCTCATGCGCGCCGGAGGAGAGATACTCCTCGAACAGCTGCTGATCGGCCTTGAAGCCGTTGGTGTTGACGTTGGCGACGTTGTTGGCAACGACGTCGAGTTGTCGCTCCAGCACCATCTGCCGCGACAATCCGATGAGAAGCGCATTCTCCACCGGTCGATCTCCCCTCTTAACGAATCCCGTTCGCGGCACCTCTCCCAAGGCGGTCTCGACCGGGTCTTCCAGAACCTTTCAGCTCTCCCAAGCCGGCGGGTTCGCAAGGGGTACAGCGAAAGCCGTGCCAACTCTGAAACTATCGATAAATCAACGGTTTGTATTTCAGTGCGGGTTCGGAACACCCGGCAATAACGTCTCGCTAACCATAATTGCCCGGCAAGTTTTTCCCACCGCCTCGGCAAAAGAAAGCTTCCGTTAACCATTGTTACCGTAGCGTTCCCTCAACAAAGCGCAGATGCGCTGGGAGCGTTGGTTTCGCGTCATTAAGCTTTCTGGCGGCATCGGCTCGATTTTCCGGAAGGATCCGAAAGCTATGGCCGAGAACGAAGCCGGAGCAGGCGAAGGCGAGGAGCAAGCAGGCTCGCCGAAGAGCAAGCTCAAGCTGATCATCATGGTCGTCGGCGCGCTGGCGCTGCTCGGCGTCGGCGGCGCGGCCTATTTCTTCTTCTTCAGCCACAAGAACGACGAGCATCACGCCGAGGCGGCGCCGCCGCCGAAGCCGCCGGCCTTCGTCGAGGTGCCGGACCTTCTCGTCAACCTGGTCGGCAATCCCGGTGACCGCGTCCAATATCTGAAAGTGAAGATCGTGCTCGAGGTGAAGGAGGAGAAGCAGGTCGAGACGATCAAGCCGACGCTTCCGCGCGTCACCGACATCTTCCAGACGTATTTGCGCGAGCTCCGGCCGAGCGACCTCAACGGCTCGGCGGGCCTGTTCCGGCTCAAGGAGGAGCTCACCAAGCGGGTCAACGTCGCGCTGGCGCCCAACCAGGTCAACGCGGTGTTGTTCAAGGAAATCGTGGTCCAGTAAGGCAAAGAAGCGCAACGATCATGGCTGGCAACGATCAAGTCGACCAAGATGCGATAGCCGCGCAATGGGAAGCCTCGCTCGACTCGGAGGATCCCACAGAGGCCGCGGAAGCCGCAGCAGCCAACGAACTCACCGAATCGATGGCCCTGCAATGGGCCGCGATGGTCGAGGACGGCAGCCGCGATTTCGGCGCGACCAAGAATGGCGGCGAGCGGGTGCTGTCGCAGGAGGAGATCGACAACCTCCTCGGCTTCACCGCCGGCGAGGTCAGTCTCGACGACCATTCCGGCATTCGCGCGATCATCGATTCGGCGATGGTCTCCTACGAGCGTCTGCCGATGCTCGAAATCGTCTTCGACCGCCTGGTGCGGCTGATGACGACGTCCTTGCGCAACTTCACCTCCGACAACGTCGAAGTCTCGCTCGACCGCATCACCTCGGTGCGCTTCGGCGACTACATGAACTCGATCCCGCTGCCGGCCGTGCTCAGCGTGTTCAAGGCGGAGGAGTGGGAGAATTTCGGGCTCGCCACCGTCGACTCGACCCTGATCTATTCGATCATCGACGTGCTGCTCGGCGGCCGCCGCGGCAACACCCAGCTCCGCGTCGAGGGCCGCCCCTACACGACGATCGAGACCAACCTGGTCAAGCGCCTGATCGAGGTGGTGCTGAGCGATGCCGAGCAGGCGTTCCGGCCGCTGTCGCCGGTGCGCTTCACCATCGACCGGCTCGAGACCAACCCGCGCTTCGCCGCGATCAGCCGGCCCGCCAACGCCGCGATCCTGGTGAAGCTGCGGATCGACATGGAAGACCGCGGCGGTAACATCGAGCTGCTGCTGCCCTACGCGACCATCGAGCCGATCCGGCCGGTGCTGTTGCAGATGTTCATGGGTGAGAAGTTCGGCCGCGATCCCGTCTGGGAAGGCCACTTCGCCACCGAGATCACCAAGGCCGAGATCGCCGTCGACGCCGTGCTCTACGAGGCCGACGTGCCGCTGAAGCAGCTCATGAAGCTGAAGGTCGGCGACACCCTGCCGCTCGACATCCGTCCCGATGCGCTGGTCGCGGTCCGCTGCGGCAGCACCATGCTGACGGAGGGGCGGATGGGGCGGGTCGGAGACCGCGTCGCGATCCGTGTCACCAAGAATTTGCGCAAGCCGAATACGACGCTTGCGATGTTCGAAGGCGCCGAAGGCCAGAACAAGTTGATGGAGGCCCAATGAACCACTCCCTCGGATTGATCATCGAAAGCCTGGTGGCGGTCCTATTGGTGCTGACCATCGGCTATTGCATGCTGCTGAATTCCAGGCTGAAGCGGCTGAAGGCCGACGAGCATTCGCTCAAGGCCGTGATCGCTGAGCTGATCACCGCGACCGAGATCGCCGAGCGCGCGATCGGCGGCCTCAAGCTCGCGGTGCGTGACGTCAACGACAATCTCGGCAATCAGCTCGCCGCCGCGACGCAGATGTCCGACCAGTTGCGCAAGCAGCTCGCCGAGAGCGACGGCGTGGTGCGCCGCCTGTCGCGCATCGCCAGCGCCGCGCGACCCATCACCTCGCCTGACGCCGCGCCCGAGCCGGCGCCGGCGCCTGTGCCGGCGATCACGACCGAGCCGGTGCGCGTCTCCGGTGCCAAGGCGGTTGCCGCCGCGGCCCAGGCATTCTCCGAACGTCGAAGGACTGGTGGCCTTGCCGCATGAATGCGTTTCGTAACATCCGCGTCATTCCCGTCGTCCTGATCGCGGTGGCCTGCCTCGCGGTCCTGAAGGTGGCCGGCCTGGTGATCGATGGCGGCTACGTTTTCGACTACGACCCTCACCCGACCAAGCGGTCCTGGGCTCAGGAGAACCTCGGCTATCCAGGCCGCGAGGACAATGACATCGTCACCGGCTCCACGCACGGCGCGCCGAAGGAGAAGAAGGAGGAGGCGCCCAAGCCCGCCGCTCCGGACACCAAGCCCGAGGGCGTCGTGATCAAGCCCGAGGAGAACCAGCAGCAGGTGTCGCCGGCGGAGAAGGCGATCCTCGAGCGGCTGCAGTCGCGCCGCCAGGAGCTCGACGCGCGCGCGAGAGAGATCGACATCCGCGAGAGTCTTTTGCGCGCCGCCGAGCAGCGCATCCAGTCCAAGACCGAGGAGATGAAGGCGATCGAGGGCCGCATCTCCGGCGCGCAGGCCGCCAAGACCGAGGCCGACAACGCCCGCTTCAAGAGCATCGTCACGATGTACGAGGGCATGAAGCCGAAGGACGCCGCCAAGGTGTTCGACCGGCTCGAGATGTCGGTGCTGATCGAGATCGCCTCGCAGATCGCGCCACGCAAGATGTCCGACATTCTCGGCCTGATGACGCCGGAGGCGGCCGAACGGCTCACGGTCGAGCTCGCCCGCCGGGCCGGCGCCGAACGGCCCGAGGCGAGCGCCGAGCTGCCGAAGATCGAAGGCAAGATCGTGCCCGTGAAGAGCAATTGAGCCGCATGTTTAATGCGCCCTTAAACGCCGGCACCTAGATTTCCGGCGTGGCGGGGCAGGCGTATCCGTCAAGTTGCGGATGTCGAACCGGAAGCTTGTGACCATGGCGCGCACGACTCCCATTGGATTGCGGTCGAAGGCCCGCGCACGGGCGCGCGCCGGCCTCGCGCTGCTGTCGGCCATCGTCATCGGCCTGGTGCTGTCCACGGTCGCGGCGGGCGCTGCACCGGTGCCGGGCGAGGCGAGCCTGTCGGCTCAGGACGGCTATGCGCGGCTGGTGCTGAAATTCGCCGAGGACGTCAGCGCCGACGTCACCACCGCCGGCTCGATTCTGCTGATCAGGTTCGATCGCCCCGCCACCGTTCCGATCGACCGCTGGGTCGATGCGGCGCCCGACTACATCTCGTCGGCCCGCGGCGACCCCGACGGCTCGGCGCTGCGGCTGTCGCTGTCGCGCAAGGTCCGCGTCAACACCATGACCGCGGGCGAGCGCGTCTTCATCGACCTGTTGCCCGACAGCTGGACCGGGCCGCCGCCGCCGCTGCCGGCCGAGGTCGTGCGCGAGCTCGCCGAGCGCGCGCGCGCCGCCGAGAAGGCGCTGCGGCTGCAGCGCGCCGAGGCGGAATCGAAGAAGCGGCCGCCGATCCGGGTGCGCGCGCTGGTGCAGCCGACCTTCGTGCGCTTCGTGTTCGAGATCCCCGACGGCGTCGGCATCTCCTCGGTGCTCAACGACCAGAAGCTGTCGCTGTTCTTCACCGCGCCGCTGTCCTTCGATCTCGCCGACGCCAAGATCGTTTCGCCGCCCAACGTCGCCGCGATCAACCAGCGCATCGACGGCAGCAGGACCGTCGTCGAGATCGGCCTGATCGGCGAGGTCGACGTTCGCGCCTTCCGCGAGGAGAAGAACTACAACATCGACGTCGCCTATCAGCAGCCGGACAAGAAGGTTTCCGCAGTCTCCTCGGACACGCTGCCGGGCGCCAAGGCGGCCGCGGCCGAGAAACCCAACGGCAGCAAGCCCAATGGTGACAAGCCGAAGCAGGCTGCGCAGCCGGAGATCGTGCCGCCGACCTCCGACACCATCGCCAAGGAGATGAAGACGGAGGCCAAGCCGGCGCCTGCGGTCGCGGCGCCAGCCACGGAGCCCGCGGCCGAGCCTGCGCCGTCGGCAGCTGCTGCTGCCGCGCCGGCCGAAGCCGCGCCCGAGCTCCCCAAGCCTGAAGCTGCTGCGCCTGAAGCTGTCAAATCCGAGGCGGCCAAATCCGAACCAGCGAAGCCCGAGGCGATGAAGCCGGAGGCCGGCAAAGCCGAAGCCGCCAAGCCCGTCGAGAGCAAGTCGGCCGAAGCCAAGGCTGTAGAGGCCAAGTCGGCCGAAACCAAGTCGGCCGAAACCAAGCCTGCCGAAACCAAGCCTGCCGAAACCAAGCCGGCCGAGAAGGCAGCCAATGGAGCCGCCACCCTGGAGGCCTTGCGCGACAGCGAGGGCCTGCGGCTCACCTTCGGCTTCGGCCAGGTCACGCCGGCGGCGCTGTTCCGCCGCGGCGATACGGTATGGATGGTGTTCGATTCGACCAAGCCCGTCGACGTCGAGCCCATCCGCGCCAAGGGCGGCGCCATCATCGGCGAGGTCAACAGGATGCCGCTCGATAACGGGCAGGCGATCCGGATCCGGCTCAACCGCCCGCAGATGCATTCGCTCGGCAGCGATGATGGCGGGCGCAGCTGGACGCTGTCGTTCGCCGACAAGGGCCAGGCCAATCAGCAGCCGCTGATGGTGATGCGCAACGTCACCGATCCCGCGCTTGCCAATGTGATGGTGCCGCTCGCCAATCCCGGAGCCGGCATGCTGCACCGCCTGACCGACCCGGATGCCGGCGACACGCTGCTGGTCGTGACGGCGCCGCCGCCGATCCGGGGCTTCATCAAGCGCCAGGATTTCGTCGATCTGTCGCTGCTCGATTCCATCCACGGCATCGCCGTGCGTCCGAATTCGGATGACATCGCCGTCGAGATCGCGCCTGACAAGGTGATCCTGGGCCGGCCGGGCGGGCTGACGCTGTCGTCGATCGGCTTTTCGCCGGAACGGGCGCCGACCGCTGTCAGGCCGATGTTCGACATCGACGAATGGCAGCAGAACCAGACCCAGCCGTTCGTGCCGCGCGAGGATCTCCTGATCAAGGCCGCGGCCAACGCCGAGCCGGAGCGGCGGGCGCAGACGCGGCTGGCGCTGGCGCGTTTCTACATGGCGCGAGCGATGTATCCGGAAGCGCGCGGTGTCACCAATCTGATGATCTCCGACGCCGATCCGCGCACCGACGAGACCGCCATGCTGATGATCCACGCGGTGGCAAGCATCCTGATGGGCCGGCCGGACCAGGGCCTCAAGGATCTCGCCACGCCGTCGATCGGCAACAATTTCGACTCCCAGATGTGGAAGGGCCTCGCTTTCGCCCGGCAGGGCAAGTTTGCGGACGCGCGCGAGAAGCTGAAGAACGTCGAGTTCGCCATCGCCTCGCTGCCGCTCGACCTGCAGCGCATCGTGATCGCGGATGCGATGAAGTCGGCGCTCGAGATCAAGGATTTCGCCGGTGCCGCCAAGCGGCGCGCCGAGATCGACGTGATCGGCGTGCCCGCGGACATGAAGCCCGACATCGCCGTGCTGCGCGGCCGGCTCGCCGAGGCGATGGCGCAGGAGAAGGACGCGCTCGACGACTATCGCTTCGCCGTGAACTCCGACGACCGCCCGGCAGCCGCCGAGGCCAAGCTGCTGGAGATCAAGCTCCTGCAGAAGCGCGGCGAGATCAAGCCGTCCGACGCGCTGAAGGAGCTGGAGACCTTGCAGGCGATCTGGCGCGGCGATGCGATCGAGGTGCAGACGTTGCAGATGATGGCGCAGCTCTATGAGGAGGCCGGGCGCTACGCGGACTCGCTCGAGGCCGCGCGCCAGGCCACCCGCCTGATGCCCAACTCCGACTTGGCGCGGCAGGCCCAGGATGCAGCCTCCCGCCTGTTCTCGCAGCTGTTCCTGAGCGGCAAGGCCGACGAGCTTCCGCCGGTCGATGCGCTCAGCATCTTCTACGGGTTTCGCGAGCTGACTCCGATCGGCCGCCGCGGCGACGAGATGATCCGCAAGCTCGCCGACCGCCTGGTCGGCATCGACCTGCTCGACCAGGCCGCCGAGCTTCTGCAATACCAGGTCGACCATCGCCTCGAAGGTGCGGCGCGCGCCCAGGTCGCCGCGCGTCTCGCCATGGTCTACCTCACCAACCGCAAGCCGGACCGTGCCATCGAGGCGCTGCGCACCACCCGCATCGCCGATCTCGCGGGCGAGCTGCGCCAGCAGCGGCTGCTCTTGGAGGCGCGCGCCAACAGCGACATCGGTCGTTACGACCTCGGGCTGGACATCATCAGCAACATCGGCGGCCGCGAGGCGATCCGGCTGCGCTCCGACATCTACTGGGCGTCGCGGCGCTGGCGCGAGGCGTCCGAGCAGATCGAGCTCTACTACGGCGATCGCTGGCGCGATTTCCGTCCGCTCAATCCGGCCGAGCGCGGCGACATCCTGCGGGCCGTGGTCGGCTATGCGCTCGCCGACGACGCCATCGGCCTCGCCCGCTTCCGCGAGAAATATGCGCCGCTGATGACCGGCGAGGCGGACAAGATCGCGTTCGACGTCGCCAGCAAACCGGCGAGCGGCTCCAGCGCCGAATTCGCCCAGATCGCGAAGATGGCGGCGAGCGTCGACACGCTCGACGGCTTCCTGCGCGACATGCGGGCGCGCTTCCCGGATGCCACCGGCAAAGGACCGGACGGCGGCAAGGATGCTGCGAAGGCCCCGTCGGAGGCGACCGGCGCCCTGCCGCGCATCCAGGGCGTCAAGCAGGCGATCGCCGGCCGTTGATCTCAGCGCAGAGCGGGAGATCCAATCAGATGACCAAGCCGGCCAGGGAAAGCTACTTCCCCTCACCCTGAGGGCCTGCCGTCGGCGGGCGTCTCGAAGGGCGGGGCCCGGATCGTGGCCTCATGGTTGGAGACGCGCCGCTATTCTAACTATTCGTCATGGTCCGATTGGTGATGCGGCGCTCCTCACCATGAGGAGCCAGCTCCGATGCCGGAGCTGGCGCGCCGGCCATGAGCAGCGTGCTCGTGGAGAGGATCAAGCGCCGAGAACGGCTCTGCACACGACCATGAGGTCGCTGTGGACTCCGACAGCCCCCCTGAGAGGGTGGAGAGCGGTTGCTGCGGTCGATCTCGAGGCAGGAGGGAGCTACTTCCCCTCACCCTGAGGGCCCGCCATAGGCGGGCGTCTCGAAGGGCGAGGCCCGGATCGGGCGCTATGGTTCTTCTTACCCGCCATAGCTCTGCACCAGGCTGCCTGCCACCAGCGACCAGCCGTCGACCAGCACGAAGAAGATCAGCTTGAACGGCAGCGACACCACGACCGGCGGCAGCATCATCATGCCCATCGACATCAAGACCGAGGCGACCACGAGGTCGATGATCAGGAACGGCAGGAACAGCAGGAAGCCGATCTCGAAGGCGCGCTTCAGCTCGGAGATCATGAAGGCCGGCACCAGGATGCGCAGCGACAGCTCGTCGGGCGTCGCCGGCGGCGGCTCGCCGGAGAGGTCCATGAACAGCTTCAGGTCCTTCTCTCGCACGTTCTTCTGCATGAAGCCGCGCAGCGGCACCGAGGCGCGCTGCAGCGCGTCCTCGACGCCGATCTGGTTCTCGACCAGCGGCCGGATGCCGTCATCATAGGATTTTTGCAGCACCGGGCCCATCACGAACGCCGTGAGGAACATCGCGAGCGCGATGATGACCGAGTTGGGCGGCGCGGTCGCTGTGCCCATCGCCGTGCGCAGCAGCGACAGCACGACCACGATGCGCGTGAACGACGTCATCATGATCAGGATCGACGGCGCGATCGACAGCACCGTGAGCAGCGCGATCAGTTGGACCGCGCGTTCAGTGACGCCGCCGCCGCCACCGCCGCCGAGATTGATGCTGATGTCCTGCGCAGCAGCAGGTCCCGTCAGTAAACCGGCGGCAGTCAGGACAGCGATGAAGACAACTCTACGCGAGGGAAGCAGCGATCTCACTGCGACGACTTCGGACGTCCGAGCAGCGAGGCCATCTCGTCCTCCAGGTTCTCGAAGCTGGTCTTGACCGGCGCGGCTTGCGCCGGAGCCGGCTCGTTGCGCGCGGCCGCCCGGAGCGCCGGGGGACCCGAGGCCGGAGCAGCCGACGGATCGGCTGATGGACGCCGCAGCGCGGCCTCGAGCCGTTGCGCCATCTCGGCCAGATTGGCTTCGGCGCTCGAATCGGCCGCTGCGGGCGGCGGGGCAGCCGGGGGCGGTGGCGGCGGCATCTGGGCCACCGGCGGCAGCGGCGGCGCCGCCACGCGTTCGACGCGCTCGGCTGCGCGCTCAGCATTCCGCACCGGCGGCAGCCGGGGCCCCTCGGAAGCGCGCGGCGCCTCGGCCTGGCGTTGCGGCTCGGCGGGGCGCAGCGGGCGTGGCATTCCCGGCTCGCCGCGGATCACCCGCTCAGGGCGGGGCTCCAGGCGGGCTTCGTCTCCGCCGCGCGGTTCTCCACGGACGTCCGCCCGGAGGTCCTGGCGGGGATCGGGACGGCGCGGAGGGAGCGGTGGTTCCGGCGGGAATGCCGGTGCCGGCTCACGCCGCTCTGCGGCAGCCGGCGCCGTGCGGCGAACCTCATCGATGAACGACGGCCGCATCGGGCGCTGCGGCGGCTCCGGCATCTGCAGCTCGGCAGGCTCGGCGGCCTCGGTCTTCGGCTCGTTGTCGGCCCAGGACGGCGCATCCGGCAGTGGCGCGATGCGCGCCGCCGGCGGCTCGGCATTGATGCCCGGCCGCTGCGGCAATTGCTCGCGCGCCGGCATGGCGCGCACGATATTGGACTCGACCACGATGTCGGTGGGCCCGCCGATCATCAGAAGATGCTCTATGTTGTCACGGCGCACGAGCACGAGACGGCGGCGGCCATCGACGGCGGCGGCATCGATCACGGCGAGCCGGGGCATGCGGCCGCGATTCGGGTTGGTGCCGAGACGATTCCCCGCGAATCGACGAACCAGCCACGCGGCGAGGCCGATCAGCGCCAGCACCGCTACGAATGCAAAAAAGAACGTCAGTGCCTGCATCTCTGTCCCCGGCAAATACCGCGTCCTTTCGAAGTCTCTCGTCTGTCCAACGCATCGCCGGCAGCGAACGGAGCTTCAGAACCGGAACCAACCTGTTAACGCATGACGGCAGGAACTGCCGCTCGGCCTCTTAATAACCCATGAATCGGCCGGGCCAAAACGACTTCTTGGCGAGCCGTGCCGTCCCGGAATGATGCATCGGTCGGCCGGGAGCCCGGCACTTTCCTAAGAAATCGTCAAAACACCGGGATCATCCCGGGGGTCACCGCACCGTTTCTTAACTCCCTGTTAACCATATGCACGGCAATTTCTACCTACCCAAACCGTCCGGTAGTCGGACACAACCGAGCAGCGCCATGTCCATCAACGATATCCCCGTGTTGTCGGCGTTGCGGACCAAGATGCAATGGCATCAGGAGCGCCAGCGCGTGCTGTCCGAGAACGTGTCCAATTCGGATACGCCCAACTTCAAGCCGAAGGATCTGGTTGAGCCGAAGTTCGATTCAACCGGCCAGGCGGTCGGCGGCTTTGCGCCGCTGTCGCTGACCCGGACCAGCACCGCGCACATCGCACCGTCGTCGGGCGAGAGCGCGAGCTTCGACCAGAACCGCAAGGTCGGATTTCAGACGAGGCCCGCCGGCAACGCGGTGAGCCTCGAAGAGGAGATGCTGAAGGTCTCCGCCAACCAGATGGACTACGCCGCGGCGACCTCGCTGTACGGCAAGAGCCTGCATCTGTTGAAGACGGCGATCGGCAAGGGCTGAGCTCGGGTTTAAGGACGGAGACCGACAAGCATGGCAAACGACTCCAGCGATTTCCTGCGCTCGATGAGCATCGCGACCTCCGGCCTGCGTGCGCAGGCGGGACGTATGCGCGTCATTTCCGAGAACATCGCCAATGCCGATTCGACCGCCGCCAAGGCGGGTGGCGATCCGTATCGCCGCAAGGTCCCGACATTCACCTCGGCGCTCGACCGTGCGCTCGATGCCAAGGTGGTGGCGCTCGGCAAGGTGGTGCCCGATCAATCGTCGTTCCGCGTCAAATACGACCCCAGTAACCCGGCCGCGGACGCGTCCGGCAATGTCAAGTACCCCAACGTCAATCCGCTCATCGAGATGACCGACATGCGTGATGCACAGCGGTCCTACGAGGCGAATTTGAACATCATCGGCGCCACGCGCCGCATGATCCAGCGCACACTCGACATTCTGAAGACCTAGGACAGGAACGAAAGTCATGGCCTCCCCAATCTCCGCAGCGAATGCCTATGCGAATTCCGCCCGCGTGCTCGACGCCGGCGGCTCGAGCGGTGCCTTCGGCAGCCTTGGGCGCGTGCGCGACGTGCTCGGTAGCGGCAACGGCGCCGACAAGGGTGGTCCGTCATTCAGCGCGGTGCTGAAGGACGCGATCGGCAGCGTGATGGAGGCCGGACGCAAGTCCGACAGTCAGGCGGTCGCGATGGCCGCGGGCAAGGCAAACGTCATGGATGTCGTCACGGCGGTCGCCGAAACCGACGTCGCGGTGTCGACGCTGGTGTCGGTGCGCGACCGTGTGATCCAGGCCTATGAAGACGTGATGAAGATGACGATCTAGGCGCAGCTCGTAACGCTTCAGGCCGCCACGTGCCTGATGCGCCCAGGGGATTTGCCGTCTGCCGCGACTGCGCGCGATGCGCGCTGAGGCGGGGGCCGGACCGGAGCCGATCGACAGTGAGGAACGACAGGACATGACGGGAGCTGAAACGCTCGATGTGGCGCGCGATGCGATCTGGACCATCGTGCTGGTGTCGTCGCCGCTGATGGTGGTCGGCCTCGTGGTCGGCGTGGTCGTCTCGCTGTTCCAGGCGCTCACGCAGATCCAGGAGCAGACGCTGGTGTTCGTGCCGAAGATCATCGCGATCTTCGTGACGCTGCTGCTGGCGCTGCCGTTCATGGCCGATGCGCTGCATTCGCACATGATGCGGATCTCGTCGCGAATCATCGGCGGATGAGGCAATGTCCGGGGCGGCAGGGCAGGCCTGCGTGAGGGCGCTGCGAGCGGTCGTAAGGAGCAGTGCGGGGGGCGCTGCTGCTTTCGGCCGTGCGCGGGCAGCCTTTCGGGCGAGCTCTTCGCAGGCTGACTCGTCTGAGGCTGTCTATTCGCAGGTTGTCTCTTCAAAGACCGCCGTGCCGCACCAGCATGCGGTCGAAAGGGCCGTGACGGCGGACGATGCGCATCGATATTTCCTTCCTTCCGGCGCTGGCCGCCGTGTTCATGCTGGCCTTCGCGCGCGTGGGCGCGATGGTGATGCTGTTGCCGGGCCTCGGCGAGGTCAACATCCCCGTCCGCATCAAGCTCGCGACCGCGCTGCTGCTCACGATGATCGTGCTGCCGCTGCACCGTCAGGCCTATCAGGTCGATTTGCAGGCGTTGTCGCCGCTGCTGGTGATGATGGTGCACGAGATCGTGATTGGCATCGTGCTCGGCGCGACGGCGCGGGTGACGCTGTCGGCGCTGCAGGTCGCGGGCTCCGTGATCGCGCAGCAGATGGGGCTCGGCTTCGTCACCGCGGTGGATCCGACGCAGGGACAGCAGGGCGTCCTGATCGGCAACTTCCTCACCATGCTCGGCGTGACCCTGCTGTTCTCGACCGACAGCCATCACCTGGTGATCGCCGCGCTCAGCGACAGCTACAAGATCTTCGCGCCCGGCGAATTGATCCCGAGCGGCGACGTCGCCTCGCTGGCGACCAAGGCGTTTGCCGCGGCCTTCAAGATCGGCCTGCAATTGTCGGCGCCGTTCCTGGTGTTCGGTCTGGTCTTCAACATCGGGCTCGGCGTCTTGGCGCGGCTGATGCCGCAGATGCAGGTCTATTTCGTCGGCGCGCCGCTCTCGATCCTGATCGGCTTCCTGATCTTCGCGCTGGTCCTGACCGCGATGATGGGAACGTTTCTCGGCTATTTCGAAGGCGTCATGCACGAGATGATGCCGCGGTGAGGGGCCTGACCGATGGCCGATGAAGCCGATTCCGAAGACAAAACAGAAGACCCGACGCAAAAACGGCTCGATCAGGCGCTCGAACGCGGCGACGTCGTCAAGAGCCAGGAGCTCAACACCTGGTTCGTGATCGCCTCCGCGACCCTGGTGATGTCGACCTTCTCGGGCTCGATCGGCACCGCGGTGCTGGTGCCGATGCGCAACCTGATCGCCAATTCCTGGATGATCCAGACCGACGGCGCCGGCCTGCTGTCGCTGGCGCGCGGCCTGTCGTTCGCCGTGATCGCGGCGATCGGCGTGCCGATCCTGATGGTGATGCTGGCGGCGATCGCCGGCAACATGATGCAGCATCGCCTGGTCTGGTCGGGCGAGCCGATGAAGCCGAGCCTGAGCAAGATCTCTCCGCTGGCCGGCGCCAAGCGCCTGTTCGGCAAGCAGGCCGCGGCCAATTTCGCCAAGGGTCTCTTCAAGCTCGTGCTGCTCGGCACGGTCATGGTCATGATCCTGTGGCCGGAGCGGCTGCGCCTGGAATCGCTGCTGCATATGGACGTCGGCGAGCTGCTCGGCGTCACGATCTCGCTGACGACGCATCTGATGGGCTCGGTGGTCGCGCTGCTCGCCCTGGTCGCGATCGGCGACTACCTGTTCCAGTACCGGCAATGGTACGAGCGCCAGAAGATGTCGGTGCAGGAGATGAAGGAGGAGTTCAAGCAGTCGGAAGGCGACCCGCACGTCAAGGGACGCATCCGGCAGATCCGCCAGCAGCGCATGAAGAAGCGCATGATGGCCGCGGTTCCCAAGGCGTCCGTGATCATCACCAACCCGACGCACTACTCGGTCGCGCTGTCCTACGAGCGCGGCATGTCGGCACCGGTCTGCGTCGCCAAGGGCGTCGACAACATCGCCTTCAAGATCCGGGAGGTCGCCAAGGCGCATGACATCCCGATCGTCGAGAACGTGCCGCTGGCGCGCGCGCTCTATGCCACGGTCGAGATCGACGAGGAGATCCCGGTGGAACATTATCACGCGGTTGCTGAGATCATCGGCTACGTGATGGGGCTGCGGCGCAACCTCTCGGGGCGCCCGCAATGACAACCGAGCAGGTCCCCGGACGGACCGCAAAATACGGATAAATCATGGAATATCGGCTTGACGGGCTTGCGCTTGACCCGTCGATTCAGGCAGGTGGAAGGGGGAGCCGCGCGAACGGGCTGGGGCTCCCAGCCGACAGGTCGCGTCCCCGAGCCATGAGCGCCGATTCCGACAATGATGGGTTACAGGATCAGGCGGGCCTGCCGGAGCGGCCGCGCCGCAGCGGCAGCATTCTGCTGATCCTTCTGGTGGCGTTCGGCCTCGTCGCGGTTGCGATCGCGCTGATGACGATCGGCCGCGCCCAGGCGCAGCCCTACATTCTCGGCCTGCTGTCGCTGCTCGCCACCGTCGGCCTGTTCAATCTGTTCGCGTTCGCCGCCGGCATCGTCCGCTTCGCCGACAAGTCGACCGACGATCCGGTGTTGGGCGCGATCGCCGATCATGCCTTCGATGGCCTCGCGGTGACCGATCCGCGCGGCCATGTCGTCTACGCCAACGCCGCCTATCTCAACATGACGGGAGCAGCGACCGCGCAGGAGGCGCGTCCCGTCGAGCGTGTCTTCATCGGCAATCCCGATGTCTCCGAAGCGGTGTTCCGCCTGCTCAAGGCGGCGCGCGAGGGCAAGCGGCAGCAGGAGGAGGTCCGCATCACCGCGGCCGAAGGCGCGCAGGGGCGCTGGCTGCGGATGCGCGTGCGCCCGCTCGGCCAGACCAAGCGCCATGCCCGCTACGCGGTGTGGTCGATCGCCGACATCACCCGGGATCGCGAGCGCCAGGAGGACGTGTTCCAGGAGCTGCAGCACGCGATCGAATATCTCGACCATGCGCCGTGCGGCTTCTTCTCGGTCAATCCGGAAGGCAGCCTCGTCTACGTCAACGCCACGCTCGCCAACTGGCTCGATTATGATCTCGCCGAGATCGGCTCGGGCGGGCTGAAGCTCGCCGACGTCGTCTCGGGCGACGGTGCCTCGCTGCTCAGCTCGATCGTCGCGGTGCCCGGCGAGGTCCGCACCGAGGTGTTCGACATCGACCTGAAGATGCGCGGTGGCAAGACCATGCCGGCGCGGCTCTACCATAAGCTCGCCTTCGGCGCCGACGGCAAGCCAGGCGCCTCGCGCACGCTCGTCATCAGCCGCGCCCGCGACGAGCGCTCCGATCCGGAGCGCGCCGCCGAGGTGCGCTTCATGCGCTTCTTCGACCATACGCCGATGGCGATCGCGACCGTCGACCGCGGCGGCGCCGTGGTGCGCGCCAACGCCCGCTTCGCCAAGCTCGCGCAGAGCGTCAGCGGCGATGCGGCGGCGGCGAAGTCGATCTTCCGCGCCGTCAGTCAGCGCGACCGGCATCTGCTGATCGCCGCGATCAACCAGGCGGCCGAGGGGCAGGCGGACATTCCGCCGGTCGAGGTGATGCTGGACGGGCCGAAGGAGCGCTTCGGCCAGTTCTTCGTCACCGCGGTCGACGAGGACGAGCGCGAGACGGAAGCTGCGATCGTCTACATGCTGGAGACCACCGAGCGCCGCGCGCTCGAGAACCAGATCAACCAGTCGCAGAAGATGGAGATGGTCGGCCAGCTCGCCGGCGGCATCGCCCACGACTTCAACAACGTGCTCTCGGCCATCATGATGGCCAATGATTTCCTGCTGAACGCGCACAAGCCGACCGACCCGTCGTTCCAGGACATCATGCAGATCAAGCAGAACGCGACCCGCGCCGCGACCTTGGTGCGGCAGCTGCTCGCCTTCTCGCGCCGGCAGACATTGCGGCCGCAGGTGCTCGATCTCGGCGACGCACTGTCCGACCTGACGATGCTGCTGCGCCGGCTGATCGGCGAGAAGGTCAAGCTCGACCTGGTTCACGGCCGCGACCTCTGGCCGGTCAAGGTCGACGTCTCGCAGTTCGAGCAGGTGGTCGTGAACCTCGCGGTCAACGCCCGCGACGCGATGCCCGATGGCGGCAAGCTCTCGGTGCGCACCGCCAACGTCTCGGCCGACGAGGTCGCGCAGGCCGCCTACAAGGGCATGCCGGTCGCCGACTACGTCCGCATCGAGATCAGCGATACCGGCACCGGCATTCCGGCCGAGATCCGCGAGAAGATCTTCGAGCCGTTCTTCTCGACCAAGGAGGTCGGCAAGGGCACCGGCCTCGGGCTCTCGACCGTCTACGGCATCATCAAGCAGACCGGCGGCTTCATCTATGTCGACAGCGAGGTCGGCAAGGGGACCTCGTTCCAGATCTTCCTGCCGCGCCACATCGTCGTGCCGGAGGTCCAGGTCGAGCCGCAGGCCGTCAACGGCGCCGCCAAGGAGCCGGCTGCCGCCGATGCGCCGAAGCCGCGCGCCGACCTGACCGGGCAGGGGACGATCCTGCTGGTGGAGGACGAGGAGGGCCTGCGGGCGCTGAACGCGCGCGGCCTGCGCTCGCGGGGCTACAGCGTCATCGAGGCGTCCAACGGCGTCGAGGCGATGGAGGCGCTGGAGGAGTGCGACGGCGTGCTCGATCTCGTGGTGTCCGATGTCGTGATGCCGGAGATGGACGGGCCGACGCTGCTCAAGGCGATGCGCGAGCGCAATCCGGAGATCAAGATCATCTTCGTCTCCGGCTATGCCGAGGATGCGTTCGAGAAGAGCCTGCCGGAGAACCAGCAATTCGCCTTCCTGCCAAAACCCTTCACGCTCAGCCAGCTCGTGGCGGCGGTCAAGGAAACCATGGCGCCACAATAGGTTACCGGAGTTCCTTCGCCAGCCGGCCGAGCGCGTTCATCCCGCGACCCAGCGCCGCAGCCGCGCGGCCTCGTGCCGCCTTCCTTTTTCGTGGGTTGTGCCCATCTTACGGGCATCCCCATTCCGGGGATTATGGGAAACACAGATGAGCTTCATGCAGCGCAAAAGCGGCCTCCTCAAGGCGATGGCCGTGGCCCTTTCACTGGCGCTGCCGACGGTGCTCGCCGTCTCGGCGGCCGACGCCCGGATCGGCGGCGGCTCCAGCTCGGGCTCCCGCGGCACGCGCACCTTCTCGGCGCCGCCTTCGACCACGACCGCGCCGGGATCGGCGTCGCAGTTCAATAGGACGATCACCCAGCCGGGCCAGCCTGGCGGCTTCAACACGGCTGCGCCCGCGCGTGGCGGCCTGTTCGGCGGTCGCGCCGGTGGCCTGCTTGGCGGCCTCGCCGCCGGCTTCCTCGGCGCCGGCCTGTTCGGCATGCTGTTCGGCGGCGGCCTGTTCTCCGGCCTCGGCGGCTTCGCCTCGATCATCGGCCTGATCCTCCAGGTCCTGCTGGTGGTGTTCCTGGTGCGCATGGCGATGGCCTGGTGGCAGCGCCGCAACCAGCCGGCCTATGCCGCCGGCCCGGCGCCGGCCGACGGCCAGCAGAGCTTCCGCTCCGGTTTCGGTGGTCTCGGCGGCTTCGGCGGCCTGGGCGGCGGCAACACTGCGCCGCCGCTGCAGATCCAGCCGGCCGACTATGAGGCGTTCGAGCGGCTGCTCGGCGAGATCCAGTCCGCCTGGTCGAACGAGGATGTCGGCCGCCTGCGCCTGCTCTCGACGCCCGAGATGGCCTCGTATTTCGAGCGCGATCTCGAGCAGAACCAGGCCCGCGGCGTGGTCAACAAGGTCAGCGCCGTGAAGCTGCTGCAGGGCGACCTCGCCGAAGCCTGGCGCGAGAATGGCGCCGACTACGCCACGGTCGCGATGCGCTTCACCCTGGCCGACAAGACCATCGAGCGCGCCTCGGGCCGCGTTGTCGACGGCTCCGACCAGCCGCAGGAGGTCACGGAGATCTGGACCTTCCTGCGTCACCCCGGCGCCGACTGGCAGTTGTCGGCGATCCAGCAGGTCGGCTGACGCCATAGGTCGAACGATCATCGGGCGCCGCGGAGCAATCCGCGGCGCTTTTGCTTTGCGCGTGGTTATAGTGGCGTGCCGCGATGAACAGGCAATGAGGATGGCCCATGCGTTACGAGCTCTACTACTGGCCCATGATCCAGGGCCGCGGCGAATATGTGCGTCTCGCGCTGGAGGAGGCGGGCGCCGCCTATCGCGATGTCGCGCGCGAGGACGGCATCGGTACGATGACGGCGATGATGGCGGCGGACAGCGACACGCCGCCGTTCGCGCCGCCGTTCCTGAGAGCGGGCCGCCGCGTCATCGGCCAGACCGCCAACATCCTGCTGTTTCTCGGCAGCCGCCATGGCCTCGCACCGAAGACCGAAGCCGGCCAGCTCTGGGTGCATCAGCTGCAGCTCACCGTGACCGACTTCGTCGTCGAGATCCATGACACGCATCATCCGCTGGGGCCGACGCTGTACTACGAGGACCAGCGCGCGCCGGCCAAAAAGCGCACCGCCGAGTTCTGGAGCGAGCGGGTGCCGAAATTCCTCGGCTATTTCGAGCAGCTCCTATCGAAAAGCGGTGGCGCCTACGTCACCGGGCGTCGGCTCACCTATGTGGACCTGTCGCTGTTCCAGATCGTCGCCGGCCTGCGCTACGCCTTTCCCCATCGCATGACGGCATTCGAGCGCAACATTCCAGGCCTCGTCGCGCTGCACGACCGCGTCGCCGCCAGGCCGAACATTTCGGCCTATCTGGCCAGCGACCGCCGCATCCCCTTCAACGAAGACGGCATCTTCCGCCACTACAAGGCGCTGGATGCCTGAGGGCTGAGGGCGTGCAGTCATGCTGAAGCGAGCTTCGCGTGCTCCTCTGAGAGCCTCGCTGGCGCCTCGTCAGCGCTGCGCTCCCTCTCCCCGTTCTTCACGGGGAGAGGGTTGGGGTGAGGGGCGGCCGCACGGGAAGTGGGTGTCGGTAGACCTGTAACGCCTCACCCGAGCGAGCCGCGCGCGTGCTCCAAAACCACGTGGATCGCCGCGCCGCCACGGCCCCGCTCACACGTATAGCGGCAGGCGCCTGAGGCGCCGCCGCTATACGAAGTTGGCCTGAGGGTGTGGGATCGTCAGGCGAGAATGTCGACGCGGGTGCCCTGGCCGGGCGGCAGCGGCGGACGCGAGGCCTGCTTCTCCGCGGCCGCCTCGTCGCCGGTCTTGGCGGGATTCACGGCCTGGCTCTGCTGCGTCTGGTTCCGCGCCTGGGTGTCTTGGGTCTGCGGCTTGGTCGTCTCGGTCGAGACCGGCGGCGGTGAGGGCGGCGGCGATGACGACGAAACGCTCGAAACGGACATGGTCCAGCTCCTCGCTTGGTGTTGCGACAAGCGTGGCCATCCCTGACGAAAACTTCGTCAAGCAGATCGTTCGAATTGTCTGCAACTGTCGGTGGCGCGGCGAATAGTGAACGGGTCGCTGCCGCCGGCGCAGAAACCGCAAGGCTCTCGCGTCACCCCCGGCCTATTGGTCCTTGCTGCGGCTGATCGTGATCGAGGACTCGGTCTTGGTTCGGGCGCAACGCATGTCGAGCCGGCGGTAGCGGCTGGCGACGTCGTCGCCGCGGAAAATCCCGAGCCGGCGGTAACAGCGTGTGACGCCGCGCTGCATGTCGTCCTTCGGCAAGGTGAACACGATCGCCGCCGCGCTCGCCATCAGCTCGATGAAGGCCGGCGTCGGCTTGCGTTCGGATTTACCGAACAACTGGTTGCTGACATTCTTCGATGAGCAGCCGAGCGTGATCTCGCGTGCCTTGGGATGGGCGAGATAGACCGTGCCGGCCGCGGTCTGGCCGATCTTGATGCCGTCGATGCCGTTCTTCAGTTCCTTGGCAACGTCATCACAACGATCGGCCCGTGCCGCCTGCGGCAGCAGCGCGCTGCTCAACGCAACGAGAAAAACAAATCCGGCCAAGCGGCCAAATGAGCAAAGCGATGACTGCATTCCAAATACCCCCGCGCCATTGAAGCCTGCGCGAGGGGGGCATGCAAGCGCGATGCGCCGCAGCCGCACAAGATCATCAGCGGGTGTGGCCGCGTGTTGACGGGACGGCGGTCACATGCCGGCGGCAGCGGCGCGATCGCTTGCTCAGAACCAGCAGCGGCTCGGATGTGCGAGCGAGACGCCGGCTGCGCGGCGCTCGCAGTCGTTGCCGTAGGTCTGGAAGTTGCAGCCGCAGACCGGCATGTAGATGCGTGGGCAGAGCGTCGGCTTTCGGCGGCAGACGCCCATCATGTCGAACCGGCCGCACTGGCCGGCTGGGAATTCGCAATAGAGACCGGCATTGCAGCGAATGCCGGCGAAGCCGCCGCACGCGCGGCCGGGACCGACGGCACCAGCGGAGCTCGGGAGCAGGGTGATCAGGGCAAGGACGAATGCGATGATGGAAACGAGACCTCGTGTCATGACGCCTCCAGGAAGAAAATGAATATGTCAACAATCTAAGGTTACATAATTCGGCAACCGATCGCAATCGATCTCGTCGTGCGACACTGCACTGCTCGCGGCATCATGTTGCGGCGACCTCGCGGGCCGTCTCGATCAGCAGGTCGAACGTCTCGTCGGGGGCGTGCTGCACGACATCGTGCCCGCACGCAAATGCCTGCACGCGCCACGCGGGATCGTTGCGCAGCCGCTCATATTGCGCGGTGAACGGCGTCGCGCTCCATCCGCTGGCGTAGACGAAGGTGCGGCGCAGAGTAGGCGGCGCCGGACTGCGGAGGTTCAGGGTTTGGATGAAGGTCCCGAGCGGATGCGGCCGGCGGCGCGGGTCGGAGCCCTCGCGCGGCAGCGCCGTCAGCCCGTCATGCCCGGCGCGTTCGATCACGAACCGGCGATACGCGTCACCGGCGAGATCCCACCATGACTGACCGTTCTCGGGTGCGAAGGCATCGAGATAGATCAGTGCGGCGAGCCGTTCCGGCACGCGGTCGGCGACGCCGGTCGCGACCATGCCGCCATAGCTGTGCGCGCACAGGATGACCTCGGACAGATCTTCGGTCGTCAGCAGCTCGACGACGTCGGTGACGTGGGTATCGAGATTGACGGCATGGGTGCGGGCGGGCGTTTCCTCCAATCCGCTCAGGGTCAAGGCATAGGCGTCATGACCGGCCTGCCGGAGCCTGGCCGAGAGCGCGGCGTACATCCAGCCGCCGTGCCAACCTCCTGGAATCAGGACAAAAGTCGCCATGATCTTACTCCTCGGCTGCTGTACGGAGACATGTCTTGCAAGGCTTCCGACGGGTAGCGTATCAGACCTGTCAAGACCGCTTTGGGCGGCCATCTTTAGAACCCCACGAGCTCGCCATGAACGCGCCGACCGCCTTCCCCGACCAGTCCAAGCCCGTCCCGCCCTACAAGCACACGCCGCTGTTTCCGCTGGGGCCGGACACCACGCCCTACAAGAAGATCACCACCGACGGCGTGCGGGTCGAGAAGGTCTTGGGCCGCGACATGCTGGTGGTGTCGCGGGAGGCGCTGCGGACCTTGTCGGAGGCCGCGTTCGGCGAGATCAACCACTTCCTGCGCCCCGGCCATCTGAAGCAGCTGCGCAGCATCCTGGAGGATCCGGAGGCCAGCCCGAATGACAAGTTCGTCGCGCTCGACTTCCTGAAGAACGCCAACATCTCCGCCGGCGGCGTGCTGCCGATGTGCCAGGATACCGGCACCGCGATCATCATGGGCAAGAAGGGCTGCAACGTCATCACCGACGGCGACGACGAGGCGGCGCTCAGCCAAGGCGCGCGCGACGCGTATCTACGTCGCAACCTGCGCTACTCGCAGGTCGCGCCGCTCACGATGTACGAGGAGAAGAACACCGCCAACAACATGCCGGCGCAGACCGAGATCTACGCGGAAGGCGAGGACGCCTACAAGTTCATGTTCATGGCCAAGGGCGGCGGCTCGGCCAACAAGAGCTTCCTGTTTCAGGCGACGCCCTCGGTGCTGACCAAGGACCGGCTGCTGGCGTTCCTGAAGGAGAAGATCCTGACGCTCGGCACCGCGGCGTGCCCGCCTTATCACTTGGCGATCGTCATCGGCGGCACGTCGGCGGAGCTGTGCATGAAGACGGTGAAGCTGGCGTCTGCGCGCTATCTCGACGCGCTGCCGACCCAGGGCTCCCCGGACGGCAATGCCTTCCGCGATCTCGAGATGGAGCAGGAAATCCACAAGATGACGCAGTCGCTCGGCGTCGGCGCGCAGTTCGGCGGCAAGTATTTCTGCCACGACGTGCGCGTCATCCGCATGCCGCGCCACGGCGCGAGCTTGCCGATCGGTCTCGGCGTGTCCTGCTCGGCCGACCGCCAGGTGCTCGGCAAGATCACCAGGGACGGCGTCTATCTCGAGGAGCTCGAGCATCATCCGGCGCAGTACCTGCCGGAGGTCGAGCAGGCGCTTGGCGGCGAGGTCGTGAAGATCGATCTCAATCAGCCGATGAAGGACATCCTCGCCACTCTGTCGAAGAACCCGATCAAGACCCGGCTGTCGCTGACCGGCACCATGATCGTCGCCCGCGACGCCGCGCACGCCAAGCTGCGCGAGCGCCTCGACCGCGGCGAGCCGCTGCCGGACTACTTCAAGAACCATCCGGTCTACTACGCCGGTCCCGCCAAGACCCCGGACGGCTACGCCTCCGGAGCGTTCGGTCCGACCACCGCGGGACGCATGGATTCCTTCGTCGATCAGTTCCAGGCGGCCGGCGGCTCGATGGTCATGGTCGCCAAGGGCAACCGCGCGCCGGCGGTGCGCGAAGCCTGCAAGAAGCACGGCGGCTTCTATCTCGGCTCGATCGGCGGCGCCGCGGCGAACCTCGCCGAGCACTGCATCAAGAAGGTCGAGGTCGTCGAATATCCCGAGCTCGGCATGGAAGCGATCTGGCGCATCGAAGTGGTGGACTTCCCGGCCTTCATCATCATCGACGACAAGGGCAACGACTTCTTCAAGGAGCTGAACCTCGGCTGAGCTTCACCGGCTTGGATCGCGCACGGAGACGAGGACCTGCATGGTCGAATGGTTCGACGACCTCCAGATCGGGATGACGTTCAAGAGCGGCGAGACGACGGTGTCGCGCGAGGACATCAAGCGCTTCGCCGCCGAGTTCGATCCGCAGCCGTTTCACCTCGACGAGGAGGCGGCGGAGAAGACGATCTTCAAGGGCCTTGCCGCCTCCGGATGGCACACCGCCGCGATCGCGATGCGGCTCGCGGCGGAAACGCGTCCGTTCGGACCGCATCCGCTGCTTGGCGCAGGGGTCGACGAACTGCGCTGGATGAAGCCGGTGCGGCCGGGCGACACGCTGCATCTCGAGGGCGAGGTGGTCGACCTCGTGCCCTCGCAGAGCAAGCCGCAAGGCGTTGCGCGCATCAGATGGACGGCCTTTAATCAGCGCGGCGAGGCGGTCTACACCTTCAACCCCATCGCCATCGTGCCGCGGCGTCCGGCTTGACCGGCGCATCCGCTGCGGCTGGGGCGATGTTCATTGGGCTCGATGGCTTCCGACGGGGATGGGTCGCGGTCGCGATCGATGGTGACGAGCGTGCAATCAGCTTTCCGGCGGAGATCTCGACGGCTCTGGCGGACCCGTTCGTCCGCGCCGCCATCGACATTCCGATCGGCATGACCGATGACGGCGGGCGCGCGTGCGACAGGCTTGCGCGTGAAGCTCTCGCGCCGCACCGTTCCCGCGTTTTCACCGGCGCGCGGCGCTGGCTATGGGAGGAATTCACCGACCCGGACCACGCCAATGCCGAGGCCGCACGGCGCGGACAGCCACGCGCCTCCCGCCAGCTCTGGCATCTCGGCCGCAAGATCATGGAGGTGGATATGTTCGTGCGCGCGCATCGCGGGCTCGACATCCGCGAGGTCCATCCGGAACTGGTGTTCCTGCGCCTCCACGGCGCGCCGCTGCCGTCAAAGAAGACGGAGCAGGGCGCCAGGGTGCGGCGCGACTTGTTAGTTGCTGCGGGCTTCGAAGCGATCGACGACTGGCTGACCCGCGCCCGCCGCGGCACCGGCGCCAAGCCCGACGACGTGCTCGACGCCTGCGCGGTCGCGCTCGCCGCCCGCGATTGTGCCGGCTGCGTGCCGGAGGGCGAGCCGCCGCGCGATGGGCATGAGGTGGCGATGCAGATCTGGTTCTAGCGAGGCAGGGGCACACTGGCCGCCTCACACGCCGTCATTCCGGGGCGACGCGCGCAGCGCGGCGAGCCCGGAATCCATCTGGCCGCGCGACATGCCGCACAATGGATTCCAGGCTCGTGCTTCGCACGCCCCGGAATGGCGGAGGAGAGCGTGTCGCGTCCTCGTCAGATTTCGGCGGCAAGCGACGGCACGCGAGTCAAATTCTGAAAAATAAAAATGACTTGCTATTTATCTGAAATCATGTTTTCATCGCGCCATCCCGCCTCACTGCGGAGGGGCGTTGCGCGCGATCGTCACGACACGCGAGGCGGGGAGGCGATGGCCGCTGATTGCTGCAGCGTGGGGAAGCCCGCGCGGACGAACGGCGATTGGCGGACGTGAAGTCGCGAGGTCCTGGCGCCCCGACGCTGGCGTCAAGTCCGGAGGTGATGATCCTTCGGGCGACGGTGGCTAACAAGCCGGACACCGGGGAGATCGCGTATAAGCGTGAAGACCATCGCGCAGGGAAGGCCGGGCGTTCTCGGCTGCACCTGTGGTACCTGCCGCCTGCATT
>NZ_JAUEUL010000008.1:0-15000 GCF_032487575.1 Bradyrhizobium sp. SZCCHNRI1009
ACGCCCTGACCGATCTTCTTGAGCACGCTCCAGAAGCCCTGCAGCTCCATGTCGGTCGGCTGTGCGGCGGTAGGGGCAGCCTGCGGACCGGCGCTGAAGATGCCGAGGTTGTGGCCGACATTGAGGCCGGTCTGGACGCCCTGACCGATCTTCTTGAGCACGCTCCAGAAGCCCTGCAGCTCCATGTCGGTCGGCTGTGCGGCGGTAGGGGCGGCCTGCGGACCGGCGCTGAAGATGCCGAGGTTGTGGCCGACATTGAGACCGGTCTGGACGCCCTGTCCGATCTTCTTGAGCACGCTCCAGAAGCCTTGCAGCTCCATCTCCGACGGCTGCTCGGTGCCGGGGCCGGCCGAGAACGGCGCGAACCCGCCGGCGATTCCACCGATGGCGCCGCCAAAGTCGCGGCCGGTCTTGCCGCCGATCAGGCGTCCGATCGCTTGTCCGGCGAACCTGCCGAGAACGGAGCCGAAGATCCCTTCGGGATTCAATTGACCATAGTCCTCAGTCGACTGCTGCATGCCACTCATGTTGAGTCTCCTCGCTCGTTGTCTGATCTTCGAGCGGCGCGCCGCTTGACCTCATCAGGAGTAGTTGCTGCGCGACGTCGATCGAGGGCGATGTTGCGCGTGTGGCCGTGATGCAAGTGTCAAGCAGGGCGTGAAAGTGCCGTCAAAATCGATCGTGTGTGGAACGCATGGAGCAAGGTCGCGCCGATCGTCAGACGCGGAGCATGCGCCTGATCTCACGCTGCAGGGATTCGGTTTCGCTCTCCGGCGTGGCGCCGACCTGCTTGCGCAGGATGGTGCGGCAGAAGTCATATTGACGCAGGGCGTCGGCACGGCGGCCCTGCTGCGCGTAGCAGCGCATCAAGGTGCGGTGGACGTCCTCCTGCAGCGGATCGGCGGCCAGCACACGCAATGAGAACGTCGTGGCGATCTCCACATGTTCCCGGCCGCCGACGTCGAGCAGGCCCGCGATCGCCCGGATCGCACGAGTCTTCAAGCGTTGACGCTCGGCGGAGAGCCACGCCTCGAACGCGCAGGACGTCGAGCTGATGCCGTCGAGCAATTCGCCGCGGAACAGCGTGGCGGCGCGGGCCATGGTTTCCAGATCGCCGAGTTGCAGCAGCAGCTCGAACTCCTGCACGTCGGTGGTGACGGCGTTCGGATGGATGCGGATGTCGTCGCGCTCCGCCGAGATGACGTCGGCGCATTGCGGCAGCACCCGGCGCAGCGTCAACAGCGCCTGGCGCAGGTTTGCGCGCGCATTGTCGCCGAAGCGGCCTTCCCACAGGAGTGCGGCAAGCTTGCTGCGTGAAATGCCGTGCGGAGAGGTGAGGGCGAGATAGCCCAGGAGCGTTGCCGCCTTGCGGCTTGGGATGACGACCTGCTCGCCCGAGACCCGTCTGATTTCAAGACCGCCAAACAGATTGATACGCAGCAAACTCATTGTCTCTCTCCTCTGAATGGCGACTCGCTGCGATCGGCGCCGGGCCTGCAGAAGTCGAGCTTCTCGTGCGATGAGATTTGAGCGGCTGCAGCCGGATCAGGTCTGCACGGTCGTCGCCCAAAGGCGAGCCGCCACGCTGTCGTTGTCATCGTCGAAATGAGATCGGCAATGCAGTTAAGTCTGTCCGCGCAACGTTCGGTTCAATCTTGGATTGTATGACGGAGCGAGACTGTGCCTCGTGGCTTGCAGTATGCACCCCATCGTGTCCAGTGTGGGCGAAGTCGGAACTGCGCGCTGTGAGCTGCGGCACACTCGAGGACCGACACGATCATGCTGTATCAGCAGCCATGGCAAACGAGATTGGAATTGTTCCGATGAAATCGTTCCGCAAGGAACTTTGGTTCCAGACGCCGGGCCGGCGGGCCTTCATCAACATCACGCGTGAGGTCGAGGCGGCGCTGAAGGAGAGCGGCGTGCGCGAGGGCCTCGTGCTCGTCAACGCCATGCACATCACGGCGTCGGTCTTCATCAACGACGACGAGAGCGGGCTGCATCACGACTATGAGCAATGGCTGGAGGAACTCGCCCCGCACGAGCCGGTGGCGGGCTATCGCCACAACCGCACCGGCGAGGACAATGCCGACGCCCACATGAAGCGCCAGATCATGGGCCGCGAGGTCGTGGTCGCGATCACGCAAGCCAAGCTCGACTTTGGCCCGTGGGAGCAGATCTTCTACGGCGAGTTCGACGGCGGACGGCGCAAGCGCGTGCTGATCAAGATCATCGGCGAGTAGGAGGACGCCGGAGCTTTCGGGCGTCATTGCGAGGAGCGCAAGCGACGAAGCAATCCAGGGGCCACGCGTGACGCCGTTCCGTGTGGCCCCTGGATCGCTTCGCTGGCGCTCGCGATGACGGAGGAGGGTGGGGAGCCTCGGCTGTCATGCCCGCGCAAGCGGGCATCCAGTACGCCGCGGCCTCTCGGAGGACACAGCGACCGGCGCGGGCGAGAGCGCGACTCGAGCCTCGGCTGTCGCGCTTGCCAGCACTCCGTGGTGTGACGATCCCTGTTGGATTAGGCCGCAGATGATGCGCGCGCTCTCTCGCCCGCGAACACCGCCTTGATCTCGGCTGCGACCTTCGGCGTGTTCTCGTCGAGCACGAAGTGTCCCGCGTCGAGCCACACCAGCTTTACGTCGGCGAGGTCGTTGAGATAGGCGCGGGCGCCGGGCGGGATGAAGAACGGATCGTGCTGGCCCCAGACGATCAGCGTCTTCGGGCCGTGGGCGCGGAAGGCCGCCTGCCACTCCGGATAGCGCGCGACGTTGGTCTGGTAGTTCTCCAGCAGATCGAGCTGGTAGTCCTGGGTGCCCGGACGGTCGAGCAGCGCCTGGTCGAGAGTCCAGTTGTCGGGATTGACGGCCTCGGGATCCTTGGCGCCGACCAGCCATTGGAACTTGGTGCCGTCGAGGCTCAGCAGCTCGCGAGCAGGCGCCTCGGTCTCCGGCGTGCGCGTCTCCCACAACGGCAGCAGCACCTTCTTCGGCGCCTCGCCGACCCCCTCCATATAGGCATTGGTATTCTGGAGGATGAAGCCTCTCACGCGCTCCGGCCGCTGCGTGAACAGGCGGAAGCCGACCGGCCCGCCATAGTCCTGCATGTAGAGAATGTAGGACTCGAGCCCGAGCACGTCGACGAGACCCGCGACATGCCGGGCGAGGTTGTCGAAGGTGTAGTCGAACTCTGCACGCGACGGCGCGTCGGAATGGCCGAATCCGATGTAGTCGGGCGCTACCAGATGGAAGCGATCGGCGAGCGCGGGGATCAGGTCGCGGAACATCTGGCTGCTGGTCGGCAGGCCATGCAGCAGCAGGATCGTCGGCGCCGTCGGGTCGCCGGCCTCGCGGTAGAAGACGTTGCGGCCGTGGACGGTCGCGGTTCGGAAGCGGGTCTGGGTGGTCATGGGGAAGCTCCTGGTCTCGGGCGGTCGGGTCTCGTTGGCCGCCCGTCACCCTGGTTCTATGCCTTCCAAAATCGGGCGCGAGTCGCTAGATTCGAGAAGAGGCCTCCCATTTTTTGGAAAGATACGTTGGATCGTCTGGACGCCATGGCGGTGCTGTTGGCCGCAGCCGAGGCCGGGAGTCTGTCGAAGGCCAGCCGGACGCTCGGGCTGCCGCTCGCGACGGTCAGCCGCAAGGTGGCCGAGCTCGAAGCGCATCTGAAGGCTTCGCTTCTGATCCGCTCGGCGAAGGGCCTGGAGCTGACGCCGGCGGGTCGGTCCTATGTCGCAGCGGCGCGCGCGATCCTGGAACAGGTCGCCGAGGCCGAGCGTGTCGCCAGCGGCGAATACTCCGAGCCCAAGGGCGATCTCGTGGTGACGGCGCCGATCATGTTCGGCCGGCTGCATGCGCTGCCTGTGGTGACGCGCTTCCTTGGCGCCTTTCCGGACGTGGCGGTCGATCTCGTGATGACCGATCGTGTCGCGCACTTTCTCGACGACCAGGTCGACGTCGCCCTGCGCATCGGCCAGTTGCCGGATTCGAGTTTGATCGCCACCCGGCTCGGCAGCGTCCGCCACGTCATCTGCGCCAGCCCGGATTATCTCGCCGCCAATGGCCGCCCGGCGCGGCCGGAGGATCTGGCACGGCACGGCGTGATCTCGTTCCAGAGCGTGTCGGTGCCCGGCACCTGGCCGTTCGAAGTCGACGGCGCCGAGATCCCCGCCAGCTTCCGCGCGCGCCTCGGCGTCAACACGATCGATGCGGCGATCGAAGCCGGCCTGTCGGGAGCGGGCCTGGTGCGGGCGTTGTCCTATCAAGTCGTCGATCATGTCCGCAGCGGCCGACTTCAGCTCGTGCTCGAAGCCTTCGAGCCGGCGCCGCGCCCGGTGCATCTCGTCTATGACGGCCAGACCCGGCTGCCGCTGAAGCTGCGCGCCTTCGTCGACTTCGCCGTGCCGCTGCTGCGGCAGCGGCTGGAGGAGGCGGCGATTTGAGGGACGTCTGGACGCACAGCGGCTGCTGCAAAACACGCTGTCATCGCCCGGCTTGACCGTGCGATCCAGTGCGCGGGCAATGACAGATGTAGTCGGAGCAGCAGCATGCCTCCTTATCCTGCCATCGACCTTGGATCGCGCGGTCCCCAGCGGCCGGCCTCGACCGGGGCGATAAAGCGCTCGACGGATGCGTTGAACAGCGCCGGCTCCTCCAGGTTCAACACATGTCCGGACTTCGGGAAGAACGTTAGCCCGGACGCCGGCAGATGCCGCTTGAGAAACAAACTCGGCGCGATGCAGGCGTCGTCCTCGTCGCCGCAGATGATCAGGGCCGGGGTTGTAACGCGGCGGATGGCGTCCGTCATGGTGTAGATCGATGGCCTGCTCCCCTGGAAGCCGCGCATGGTGTTGGCCGAGCCACGCGCGTCGTGGCGGGCGAGCGCGGCGTAGAAGTCGGCATGGCCGCGCGGGTCCTTGATGAGGAAGGGAATGCGGCCGGGGGCCTCGCGGGTGACCTTGGCGGTCTCGGCCGAGCCGAGCGTCTCGAACTGCTCGGCGGTGGCGCGGCACTGGGCGCGGAAGGCCTCGAGATGCTCGAGGCTGGAGCCCGAGCCGACGCCGGCCAGCACCATCGAGCGGATGCGATCCGGTGCGTTCAGTGCCACCTGCAGCGCGGAGTACGAGCCCATCGACAGGCCGACGAAATGGGCGCTGTCGATGCCGAGGTGGTCGAGCACGGCGATCGCGTCGGTGTAGAAATGCACGTGGCTATAGGCGTCGGGCGCGGCCGGCACGTCCGAGGGCGTGTAGCCGCGCGCGGAGTAGGCGATGCAGCGGTGGCGCCGCGCGAAGTAGCGCAGTTGCGGCTCCCAATTGGTGTGGTCGGCGGCGAACTCGTGCAGGAAGATCAGCGGCGTGCCCACGCCGACCTCTTCAAAATAGAGGCGAACGCCATCTTTGGCCGTTGCATGGGGCATTGTCAGCTCCTCCCGTGTCGCGTGCCTGATGATGACGAGTCGCGCGATACGCGACAACGTCCCGATCGACGGCCTTGTTTTCGCCGTAACATAGACTCGGAATCACCCTCTCGTCGCCAGGCTTTTGCCGTCGATGGTCATGGTTTCGTCACAGCGCAACATTTTACGGACCTCCGCTGGCGGCTTGCAGAGGGGCCGCGCTGAGGACCAGGGGGTGCCAAGTCAGGGTACTGGGGGAAGTAACAGAAGGATTGAGTATGGTTGTGTCTACCCTTCGCCGGTCGCTTCACATCGTTGCGCTGACCATGGGTGCGGCAGTCGTCGCCGTCACCGCAACACCGGCATCGGCCCGTCCGCATCACGGCTCGGGGCATCATGCCCACCGCAGCCACGGCGGCCATCACTACGCAAGGCATCATCACCACCGGCGTTCCGTCGCCCGGCTGTCGCGCTGGGAGCGCGGCGTGGCGCGGGTGCAGGTGAGCGGCGTTGCCGATGCGCAGGCCAGCGTCATGATGCCGGGCACGGCGTCCGACGGCATGGCCTCGTCCGGCGGCTTCGGTGGCGGCAGCAGCGTCGTCTCCGCGGCGCGCAGCTACATCGGCAGCGGCAATCCGACCGGCCGGCGCAGCCTGTGGTGCGCGCGCTTCATGAACATGGTGCTGGAGCGCACCGGCCATCGCGGCACCGGCTCCGACATGGCGCGCTCGTTTGCGAGCTATGGCCAGCGCGTCTCCGGCCCGCAGGTCGGCGCGATCGCGGTGATGAGCCGCCGCGGCGGCGGTCATGTCGGCGTGGTCTCGGGCGTCGATGCCCAGGGCAATCCGATCGTCATCTCCGGCAACAACGGCAACCGCGTCCGCGAGAGCGCGGTGTCGCGCGGCCGCGTGTATGCCTATGTGATGCCGAACTGAGAGCTCTCGAACTTGAACTGATGAGGTGAGCCCTCGCGGCTCGCGCGCTCTGCGCCTCCCCCGCTTGCGGGGGAGGTCGCATCGGAGAGGCGATGCGGGTCGGGGAAGTCTGTCCTCACGAAGATTTTCGCGTGTGGCGCCCCCACCCCGGCCCTCCCCCGCAAGCGGGAGAGGGGGCGCACCGTCGATGCGGTGAGTGCTCGAACTACACCAGCCGCAGCTGCTCGACCGCGAGTTCGTCGCCGACCGCGATGTCGCCGGCTGCGATCACCTCGGCGTAGATGCCGCATTCATTGTTGCCGCGCCGGGCCATGAGCGCCGGCGGGATGTCGAGGTCGCGGGCGGCGGTGTCCGGGTCGACGTTGACGGCGGCGCAGCGGGTGGTGGTCTTGACGACCTTGAGCCGCGCCGAACCGATGCGCAGCGTTTCGCCCATCAGCGAGGTCTCGTGCCAGGCCGGCCAGCCGGCGACGTAGACATTGGCGCGGAAGCGCAGCGGATGCACGGTCGCGCCGACCAAGGTCTCGATCTCCGCGATCGAGGCGAGGTTGATGATTGAGACCACCTTGCGCGCCAGATCCGTAAAGGCGTAGCCACCGCCCGACAGCAGCCTGACCGGGCCGCGCAGCTCGTCGGCAAACTCGCGCGCGAAGAACGCCTCGATGGCGGCGCGGCCGTCGGCGCTTTCGAGGTCGCCTTGGGCGACGATCGCGCCGTCCTTGCGGATGGTGAGGATGTTGGTCGCGTCGCCGAAGTGCGTCTTGAACCCGGCCAGGCGCTCATTGCGCATCAGCATCAGATACGCCGTTTTCGGCTTCCACACCGGCGCCGCCGGATCGAAGCCGGTTGGGCCGTTTTCCAGCGCGTAGCGGCGATCGGCCGGCAGCGTTTCGCCGACCCGTAACGGGGCCGTTTGCAGTGGTTCCGGGGTAAGGCCCTTGACCGGATAGCGGTACAGGCCGGCGATGCGCGCGGGAGGGGTCTGGCTCATGCCGCCTCATAGGAGATTCCCCTGGTCGCGGCCAGGGCACACGAATTTGTGAAGCGGCCCCTTCCGTTTTCGCACCGCCTTCCCACATTTCCACTCAAGCCGGGCGCAAGCCGGCGACGTCAATGGTTGCGGCGTTGATGGACGTCAACGTGCGCGGTCCGAAACCCAATGAAGATGCTGAAGCCGTGCCTTCGGGGCGTCACAGCAGGCTGAGGGAAACATCATGAATATCGACAAATATACCGAGCGCGCGCGGGGCTTCATCCAATCGGCGCAATCGCTGGCGATGCGCGACGGCCATCAGCAGTTTTCGCCGCTGCATCTGCTGAAGGTTCTGCTCGACGATAGCGAAGGCCTCGCGGGCGGTCTGATCGATCGCGCCGGCGGCAATTCGCGCGCAATTTTGAAGGCGACCGAGGACGCACTGGGCAAGCTGCCGAAAGTGTCGGGCAGCGGCGCCGGGCAGGTCTATCTGTCGCCCGAGCTGGCGCGCGCCTTCGACGCGGCGGAAAAGGCGGCCGAGAAGGCCGGCGACAGTTTCGTCACGGTGGAGCGCCTGCTGCTCGGGCTGACGCTGGAGAAGAACAGCGAGACCGGCGGCATCCTCGCCAAGGGCGGCGTGACCGCGCAGAATCTCAACGCGGCGATCGAGAGCCTGCGCAAGGGGCGCACGGCCGACTCGGCGACCGCCGAGAACGCCTATGATGCCTTGAAGAAATATGCCCGCGACCTGACCCAGGCGGCGCGCGACGGCAAGCTCGATCCGGTGATCGGCCGCGACGAGGAGATCCGCCGCACCATCCAGGTGCTGTCACGGCGCACCAAGAACAATCCCGTGCTGATCGGCGAGCCCGGCGTCGGCAAGACCGCGATCGTCGAAGGCCTCGCGCTGCGCATCGTCAATGGCGACGTGCCGGAGAGCCTGAAGGACAAGCGGCTGCTGTCGCTCGATCTCGGCGCACTGATTGCGGGCGCGAAATATCGCGGCGAGTTCGAGGAGCGGCTGAAATCCGTGCTGCAGGAGGTCACGGCCGCTGAAGGCACCTTCGTGCTGTTCATCGACGAGATGCACACCCTGATCGGCGCCGGCAAGGCCGACGGCGCCATGGATGCGTCGAACCTCTTGAAGCCCGCGCTCGCCCGCGGTGAGCTGCACTGCATCGGCGCGACCACGCTCGACGAATATCAGAAGCATGTCGAGAAGGACGCGGCGCTCGCGCGCAGGTTCCAACCGGTCTACGTCACCGAGCCCACGGTCGAGGACACCATCTCGATCCTGCGCGGCCTGAAGGACAAATACGAGCAGCATCACGGCGTGCGCATTACCGACTCCGCGCTGGTGGCGTCGGCCACGCTGTCGAACCGCTACATCACCGACCGTTTCCTGCCCGACAAGGCCATCGACCTGATGGACGAGGCGGCGGCGCGGCTGAAGATGCAGGTCGACAGCAAGCCCGAGGAACTGGACTCGCTCGACCGCGAGATCATCCGGCTCAAGATCGAGCAGGAGGCCTTGAAGAAGGAGAGCGATCTTGGCTCCAAGACGCGGCTGCAGGCGCTGGAGAAGGAGCTCGCCGATCTCGAGGAGAAGTCGGCGGCGCTGACGTCGAAATGGAGCGCCGAGAAGGACAAGCTGTCGAACGCGCAGAAGCTCAAGAGCGAGCTGGACGGCCTGCGGATCGAGCTCGCCAACGCGCAGCGCCGCGGCGAGTACCAGAAGGCGGGCGAGCTGGCCTATGGCCGCATCCCCGAGCTGGAGAAGCAACTGGCCGACATCGAGGCCAAGGAGAATGCCGGCGAGATGATGGAGGAGGCGGTCACCGCCAACCACATCGCGCAGGTGGTCTCGCGCTGGACCGGCGTGCCGGTCGACAAGATGCTCGAGGGCGAGAAGGACAAGCTGCTGCGCATGGAGGACTCGCTCGGCAAGCGCGTCGTCGGCCAGTTCGAGGCCGTGCATGCGGTTGCGACCGCCGTGCGGCGCTCGCGCGCCGGCCTGCAGGACCCGCACCGGCCGATGGGCTCGTTCATGTTCTTAGGCCCCACCGGCGTCGGCAAGACCGAGCTGACCAAGGCGCTCGCCGAGTATCTGTTCAACGACGAGACCGCGATGGTTCGGCTCGACATGTCCGAGTACATGGAGAAGCACTCGGTGTCGCGGCTGATCGGCGCGCCTCCCGGCTATGTCGGCTATGACGAGGGCGGGGCGCTCACCGAGGCCGTGCGCCGCCGGCCGTACCAGGTCGTCCTGTTCGACGAGATCGAGAAGGCGCATCCGGATGTCTTCAACGTGCTGCTTCAGGTGCTCGACGACGGCCGTCTGACCGACGGCCAGGGCCGCACCGTCGACTTCCGCAACACGCTGATCATCATGACGTCGAATCTCGGCTCCGAGTTCCTGGTCAACCAGCCGGAGGGCGAGGATACGTCCGAGGTCCGCGAATTGGTGATGGGCACGGTGCGGAGCCATTTCCGACCCGAGTTCCTCAACCGCGTCGATGAGATCATCCTGTTCCATCGGCTGCAGAAGAGCGAGATGGGCCGGATCGTCGAGATCCAGTTCGCCCGGCTCCAGAAGCTCCTGGAGGAGCGCAAGATCACGCTGTCGCTCGATGGCGACGCGCGCGACTGGCTCGCCGCCAAGGGCTGGGATCCGGCCTACGGTGCCCGTCCCTTGAAGCGGGTGATCCAGCGCAGCGTGCAGGATCCGCTCGCCGAGATGATTCTCGCCGGCGACATCAAGGATGGCGACAACGTCGCCATCTCGTCGGAAGGCAATGTGCTGACCTTCAACGGCAAGGCGCATCGTACGGCGGAGATCGCGACGTTCGAGGCGCCGATCCCGAAGCGCAAGCTGAACTGATCTCGAACATCCGCAGCACTCAAACGGCAACGGCCCGCGCCAAGCGCGGGCCGTTTGCGTTTGGAGCATGCTGAGGGGCAGGGCTACCGATTCACCTGGATCGGGCCGGCATCGGAGATGCGCGACGCACCGGGGCCTCGGCTGGTCATCATCTGGTCGACACGGTCGCGCTCCTTCTCGAAGCTCGCCATGATCGGGCCTTCCAGCGACCGGCCGCGCGGCAGCTTCACGCGCATCGGGTCGACGAAGCGGCCGTTAACCAGGATCTCGTAATGGACGTGCGGGCCGGTCGACATGCCGGTCGAGCCGACGAAACCGATGACCTGGCCCTGGCGCACGCGCTTGCCGGGCTCCATGCCCTTGGCAAAGGCCGACATGTGGCCGTAGGCGGTCTCATAGCCGTTGTTGTGCTTGATGCGGATGTATTTGCCGTAGCCGCCTTCCTGGCCGACCTTCTCGAGCACGCCGTTGCCGGAGGCGAAAATGGGGGTGCCGTAGGCGGTGGCCCAGTCGACGCCGGTGTGCATCTTGACGAAGCCGAGGATCGGATGGCGGCGTCCGCCGAAGCCGGAGCGCATGATCGCGTTGTTGACCGGCTTGCGCACCAGGAACTTCTTCGCGCTCTTGCCGGTCTCGTCGTAATAGTCGACGACGCTGTCGTCGGGGGTCTGGAACCGGTAGTATTTCTTGGTCTCGCCGCCGACCGTCAGGGAGGTGAACAGCACCTCGGTCTTGTCGTTGTTGCCGGGCTTGTCGTCGTCGTCGCCGGCATAGAAGACGTCGAACGAATCCCCGGGCTGCACCTTGCGCTGGAAATCGACGTCGTAGGAGTAGATGCGGATCATGTCCTCGATGACCGGCGTGGGCACCTTGTTGCGCATCGCCGTCTCGTAGATGCTCTGATAGAGGCGGACACCGGTGCCGTCATCTTCCTCATCATTGGTGTTGTCAGCGGTCTCGGTGACCGTGTTCATGCTCTGCGCGTCGACGGCGACGTATCGTCCGAGGTCCGAAAGCGCGGCCACCGCCTCGATCATGGTGTCGTTGGCGACGATGACGCGGAACGGCTGCAGCCGGGCGCCGGGGGCAGGGCTGGATGGCGCCATCAGGATGCGCAGTTTCTCGCCTTCCTTCAGGCCGCCGTCACGGCCGCGCGGGCCGAGCTGGGCGGCGATCGCCTTGGCTTCGTCGGGCGTCGCGCCCTGGTCGCGCAGGATCGAGGCGACGGTATCGCCCTTCTTGACCAGGTGAACCCGCTCGCCGAGCGGATTGCCGCCGGTGATCTGGTCCTTGGTCTTGGGCAGCAAGGTGACATTTTCCGGCACCACCCGGGTCTCGAAGCCGGCGTAAGGATCGGGCGAGGTGCCGTCATTGGCATAGGACAGTTTCAGGTCGCCGCCTTGGACGGCCTGCGCGCCGGCCGCGTCGGCGGCGGCATTGGCAAGTGAGGCGTAGCGCACGCCGCCATTGTTGCCGCGCCAGTTCGCCGCATCACGGACCCGCATGACGATTTCGTCGAGCGCCACCGAGGTCGCGATCTTCGCCTTGGGGAGCACGGCGGCGAGATCCTTGGTCACGAATGAGACCTCGGCGTCGGGCTCGACGGCCTCGGGATTGTTCGGATCCTCGCCGGACCCCGTCTTGTCGTTGTCGGTGTCGCTCAGCAGGCGCTGGGCGTTGAAGGGCGGGATCTTGGCGGACAGATCGCTGGTCGCCATCGACAGGTTGCCCGAGATCCGGACGTAGGGACGGACCCGGATCAGCTCGCGCGAACCCGCGCGGGTAACGGTCGAGATGCGCACCACGTTGCGCGCCGCGGCGGCTTCGCTCGGCGGGGGCAGGCGGTCGCTCTTGCGCAAGGTGGCGACGCGGTCGTTGGCGCCGAAGGCGCCGCGCAGCGCGCTTTCCATCCGCTCCGGCATGCGTGCGAAGGTCATTTCGCCATCGAGCGACGCAAAAACGGCGCCGCCGATGAGGGCTGCGCCGCACAGACCAGTCAGAATCGTACCGGAGAACCATTGCACGGAGACGCGGCGGCGATCGATCACCGCGGCTTCGGAGCCATCGACCGATAGCGGCGGCTCATGACCGAGATCGATCATGCCGATCTCGCGCCCATACCCCCCGCGTGACGTCCGATGGCTCAACCTTCGTCCCCCAAGTTCAAAGTCAGCACCGAGATCACTCAGCTGCCGGTTGGCTTAACGTCCAAGACAAACGGCTCGGAATGATGGCGCGCTTCTGACGGTTCGAGACTCTCTGGCCCGAAAGCCGGACTCCACGAACCGCTATTGTTCTTCAGGATCTCTCGATGTCGTCTCGGCCGTATCAGGCGAAGGGCTCGCCGCTTCCTTGATCTGGATCATCCTTGAATCGATGGCAGTCCCCGCTGGACCCAAATCAACCCAGGTCGATGCTTAACAAATCGTCGCAGGATTGTGGCCCAAGTGGGGCACGAAGTCCGCAAGAAATCGGGGTTCTCCTGCTGTCCGGAAAAAAATGATTCGATGCGACGATTTGTTGACATTGGGCGTTGACACCCCGATCGGCCCCCCCTATAAACCCGATCACTGAGCGCGGCGCCGCTTCGGGACACACCGAGGCGAGCATTCGCGCCAATATTGCTCCTCACTTTCGTTGAGTGATGCACAACCGGTAAAACCCGGTTGCTCATCGACGTCGAAAAAGGTTGAGCGACCCCTCCACATGAGGGTGGGACCGAGGTCCCGGGCTGTTTGACAAGTGAAGATGAAGAAAGAGAAACGTGGACGGCGGAGTCCTTGCGGGTCTCGGGATTGAGGGCTTCGGCTTTTGGTTCTGAGATCGGACGAGAAGACTTCGGCGGACAATGTTTCAAAGGTAACACCATGGTTTTCGCGCTGTGAAGCGTGGAGATCGATTGGTGGGACCTCGTCAAACGTTGTGATCAGCCGGTTCAAAGCTTCAAGTTCAACTTGAGAGTTTGATCCTGGCTCAGAGCGAACGCTGGCGGCAGGCTTAACACATGCAAGTCGAGCGGGCGTAGCAATACGTCAGCGGCAGACGGGTGAGTAACGCGTGGGAACGTACCTTTTGGTTCGGAACAACACAGGGAAACTTGTGCTAATACCGGATAAGCCCTTACGGGGAAAGATTTATCGCCGAAAGATCGGCCCGCGTCTGATTAGCTAGTTGGTGGGGTAATGGCCCACCAAGGCGACGATCAGTAGCTGGTCTGAGAGGATGATCAGCCACATTGGGACTGAGACACGGCCCAAACTCCTACGGGAGGCAGCAGTGGGGAATATTGGACAATGGGGGCAACCCTGATCCAGCCATGCCGCGTGAGTGATGAAGGCCCTAGGGTTGTAAAGCTCTTTTGTGCGGGAAGATAATGACGGTACCGCAAGAATAAGCCCCGGCTAACTTCGTGCCAGCAGCCGCGGTAATACGAAGGGGGCTAGCGTTGCTCGGAATCACTGGGCGTAAAGGGTGCGTAGGCGGGTCTTTAAGTCAGGGGTGAAATCCTGGAGCTCAACTCCAGAACTGCCTTTGATACTGAAGATCTTGAGTTCGGGAGAGGTGAGTGGAACTGCGAGTGTAGAGGTGAAATTCGTAGATATTCGCAAGAACACCAGTGGCGAAGGCGGCTCACTGGCCCGATACTGACGCTGAGGCACGAAAGCGTGGGGAGCAAACAGGATTAGATACCCTGGTAGTCCACGCCGTAAACGATGAATGCCAGCCGTTGGTGGGTTTACTCACCAGTGGCGCAGCTAACGCTTTAAGCATTCCGCCTGGGGAGTACGGTCGCAAGATTAAAACTCAAAGGAATTGACGGGGGCCCGCACAAGCGGTGGAGCATGTGGTTTAATTCGACGCAACGCGCAGAACCTTACCAGCCCTTGACATGTTTGGGACCGGTCGCAGAGACGTGACCTTCTCTTCGGAGCCCGAAACACAGGTGCTGCATGGCTGTCGTCAGCTCGTGTCGTGAGATGTTGGGTTAAGTCCCGCAACGAGCGCAACCCCCGTCCTTAGTTGCTACCATTTAGTTGAGCACTCTAAGGAGACTGCCGGTGATAAGCCGCGAGGAAGGTGGGGATGACGTCAAGTCCTCATGGCCCTTACGGGCTGGGCTACACACGTGCTACAATGGCGGTGACAGTGGGAAGCTAAGGGGCAACCCTTCGCAAATCTCAAAAAGCCGTCTCAGTTCGGATTGGGCTCTGCAACTCGAGCCCATGAAGTTGGAATCGCTAGTAATCGTGGATCAGCACGCCACGGTGAATACGTTCCCGGGCCTTGTACACACCGCCCGTCACACCATGGGAGTTGGCTTTACCTGAAGGCGGTGCGCTAACCAGCAATGGAGGCAGCCGACCACGGTAGGGTCAGCGACTGGGGTGAAGTCGTAACAAGGTAGCCGTAGGGGAACCTGCGGCTGGATCACCTCCTTTCTAAGGATGGCTCTTCAGCTAAGGTCTTCGGACCACGATCTTCGGATCGCGCGCTATCGAGCTGTTTTAGAAACATCAGGGGCCATCAAGATCGCCAGATCTTGCTTGAGCTCCATTGGCGGGATTTCGCCGTCTTCGTTTCTCTTTCTTCGCGGACGAACACGCTGCCTGGGGCTGCGCGGTTGCTGCTTTTGCTCTGTAGGCTTGGCCTCTAGGGGTAGGGCGGTGACGAGCTTCGAGCGTTAGGGCTTGTAGCTCAGTTGGTTAGAGCGCGCGCTTGATAAGCGTGAGGTCGGAAGTTCAAGTCTTCCCAGGCCCACCAGCCTTCGCGCCTCACGGCGCTTCGGCTCGGCAAGCCAGAAGATGCGCGAAGGC
>NZ_JAUEUL010000008.1:20000-299297 GCF_032487575.1 Bradyrhizobium sp. SZCCHNRI1009
TAGATGCGCCGGGAATCGGCTGTGCCGTCGGCGACGAGCTGCCGCACCAGGGCGCGGATGAAACCGATATCATCGGGACCGCCGGAGCGGCCGTCGCGGCCGTCATTCCATTGCCGGTTGATGCCATCGGGAAAGACCGCGGCGAAGCCATGGGCCGCCGCAGCTTCGGCAAAGCCCGTCGTGCGGGCGGTGCCGGCGCCGCTGCCGAGCGCGCCATGGAGCACGATCACGGTCGGCTGCGGCGTCCTGCCCGCGGTCATCACCAGCGCATGGCGCGGACCGTCGCTTGTGTCGATGGTGATGCCGCGCTCCGCGGCGACGGCCGTGGTCGAGACGAGCAGAACGGCCGCCATGGCGGCCATGGACGATCGGAGATGTGACGTCATGAGCATCCTTCTCGGTTGTCGGATGACTCCCGGCGGTGGCGCTTGTCTCCGGGGGCCGCGGTCAGCACGCGCAGCCGCGTGGCCCAGCTCCGCGCCGCCGCAAGGTCGCGGGCGATCGCAATCCATTCGCCAAATGCGATCCGCAACGGATTGAAGCTCGGTTCAACCCCGACGAGGCCATAGCGCAGCGTCTCGCCGGCCGGGGCCTCGGCGAAACTGCCGAACAGCCGGTCGAAAATGATGAGCACGCCGCCATAGTTGCGATCGAGACAGGACGCGTTGGCCGCGTGGTGGACGCGGTGATGCCGCGGCGTGTTCAGCACAGATTCGAGCGGACCGAGATGCGGCGCGAGCTCGGTATGGATGAAGAACTGGTAGAGCAGATTGACGCCGAGCATGGCGATGATGGCGAGCGGATGGAAGCCGAGCAGCGCCAGCGGCAGATAGAACAGGAAATGACCGGAGATCTCGCTCGTCCAGCCGAGACGAATCGCTGCGGTCAGGTTCAGACGCGTGGAAGAGTGATGCACGGCATGCGTGGCCCACAGCCAGCGAACCCGATGCGAGGCGCGATGGTGCCAGTAATAGACGAACTCGCTGGCGAGAAACAATGCGAGCAGGGCCAGCGGCCGGCTCGGATCGAAATCGAAGATCCTGTGGCGATAGGCGATGATGAAGGGAACGGCCGCGACGAGCGCGACCATTGCGCGGATCAGGTGCTGTCCGACCGCGACGGCGAACGAGGCTGCGGTCTCACGCAGGTCGTGAGTCTCCCGGCCGGCGAGCCGGCTGAGCCCATATTCCAGCGTCATGAAGCCGATCGCCGTCAGCAGCACGATCATGCGCGTCGACGGGGGCAGGGAAGAGAGGATGGGCATGGCGCGTGTCCGGCGTCATCGGATGGAGACGGCGCGCCGGCCCGCTCCGGAACAGCAGGCGGACCGGCGATGTCAATGCTTCCGGAGGGCCGCGGCCAGCGGCGCCGCGGCGTCCGCTCAGCGCGTGACGGTGCGGCTGTAGCTGTAGGAATTGCCGCGCGGTCCCGTGCCCTGGCCCTGCCGGGTGCAGCTGCCGTCGCTGCAGCTCGCGGAGCCGGAGCGCGACCAGCTGCGGCCGGCGGGACCGGTGCCGCCACCCTGCCAGGCGCAGGCACCGCCGGAGCAGCTGCCTGAGCCGCCAAATGAGGTGGTGCCGCGCGGTCCGGTGACCGAGCCGCTGCGGGTCCAGGCATTCGCGTCGACCGCTGCTGCCGCCGAAAGCACTGCCACGAGCAGAAATGTCGCGATGGATGTCTTCACGTCAGTCTCCCAATTCGTTCGCGCGGGCGATCGCGTCGCCTGCAGAGGGATACTGCGCGTTCGATGTCGCGGCCTGATGCACCGCCGGTGTCGTTTGGTCGCGGTGATTGGCTGGATTGTAACGGCTTGTCACACGACGGCCGTCCGATGCCACGACATCGCGCGGGGCGGACTTCGGCCCGCCGCCCCTCGACGCTCCGGCGCCCGTTCAGGCCGCTACCGGCCCGCCGTTGCGCTTCACCACCGGGTCTTCGTCGCCGTGTTGACGTTGATCACCGAAGTCGCCGTGTTGGACGTCGTCGTCGCCGTGGTGTTGATCAGGGTCAGAAGCTTGTAGTAGTCGACGACCTTGGCATTGGCGACGTACATCACGTCCTTGCTGCGCATCTGGAAGCCCGAAGCCAGCAGCATGCCGGAGGGATCGCGCAGGTTGATGTGATAGATGGTCGGGATGCGGTCGTAGATGAAGCGGCTGGTATCGACGCCGAGCTTCTGCAGCAGCGGGCGCTCCTCGTAGCGATACAGGAAGACCTCGGCCGGATCAGATTGCTGATCGTTCAGGCCGCCCGCCTTGCCGATCGCCTGCGCCAGCGTGAGGGTCTCGGTATCGAACGAAATCTCGGAATTGAAGCCGAAGACGTTCTGATTGAGGGCGCCGAGGGCCGTGAAAGTCGGGGATTCCCGCGTGATGTAGACGACGTCGTTCGGACGGATGAAGATGTTCTCGCGCGGATCCTGCACGACGCGGCTGAGCAGCACGCGCACGCGCTTGCCGTCCCGCTGCAGGGTCACATAGCTTTCGATGGCCTCGTGCTTCGGGCCGCCCGCACGTGCGATCACGGCCAGCAGGCGTTCGCCCACGCTGTTGAGGGCAAGCACGCCCGGCGTATTGACGTCGCCGAGCACGCTGACCACGCTGGAATGCTGCTGGTTCAGGCTGACCACGACCTGCGGCTCGAGCGCGCGCTTCTGCAGCCGGAAGACGATCTCCTGCTCGATCTGCGGCAGCGTCCGGCCGGCGGCGGCGATCTCGCCCGCATAGGGCACGCGGATATTGCCTTGCTGGTCCACCGCCTGCGCCGGCAGATCCACGAAGTTGCCCGGGCGGGCGCCGGCGGCCGTGGGCGGCGTGAACAGTCCGCCGGGCGCCGCTTCGAAGATGGAAACGTTCAGCACGTCACCAACGCCCGCGACCTGCACCGGCTTCGGCCGCTTGTCCGGGAATACGCCCTGGAACGTGATCAGATTGGGCTGCGACAGGAAGCCGATCGTTTCGGAGCTGACGTCGACCAGCGCATAGGGAAGCGCCGTGTTCGACCGCACGCTGGCCGTGGCATTGTCGTTCACGGCGTCGCTGGTCGGTCCTGTCCCGGGGAGCAAGGAACAGGCGGGCAGAAGCGCCAAGATCGCCAGGGTGAGGAGCGCGCGCGAGCGGCGGCAAAGGCCATGAAAGCTGCGCGGGTCCACTGTACTGCTGCGCACAGGAGACCCCCCGCCGCCGGTCGGCCCGGGCGGATTGATCAAGGCCTTCAAACGCGTCCCCGAATACAGCAAAAATACATTTCCCCACGCTGCTCCCTCCACCAAGAAGGGAGAACGTCCCACGTGTTTCAACCTACCCGGCGGCCATACTGGACGAAAGCGTACGGCCGTTCGGATTGGTCCGCTTTTGCCCGGCCGTGCCAATTAGGTCACAGTCTGACATCACCATATTACCGCCCCAAGCTGTCGGCGCCGCCGGAGGTCCCACGGTGAAGGGATGATCCATTCGACCTAACAGGGTCCGAACAATTTTAAGCACAAAGCCGTTGCGCAACGGTTAGCCCGAGTCGCTTGCTCGCGCAGGGGGCGACGACATCGCAGCCCGCGCAGCGCGTCGGTGAGCCGAGGCAGCCGGACAGCCGAGGGAGGCGGGACCGGCGCCGCCAAGGCGGCTGTAGCTGGCGAGATTCGAAGGCCGTGCGGGCGTCGGGACTGCAAGCGGCGGCCGGTTGTCCAAGGCCGCCGATCAAGTCTATGCTGCTGCGCCAGCCCTTGAGGCTCTTTTTGCAACGGAGCACGCAATTGTCGAACGTGATCAGGATCGCCGCAGCCGCTTTCGCGATCGCCTTCACGGGCCTATCCGATCCCGCGTCGGCGCGCGGCCTCTATCCGCTGACGGAGTGCGGGCCGGATCTCAGCAGACTCTGCCGGCTGCACGGGACATTCGAGGCCACTCCGTTTCATTACAATCTTGCGATTCATCCCGGGTGCATTCGGCGTGTCGCCGTCGAGACGCCCCAGGGCGTGCTGTACCGCCGCGCGGTGGTGTGCGGGGCGCCGGAGCGGCCCATGGTGTGGTAACCCGACCCCTTCCTCGTCGTCTCCGAAGGAGCTGGACGCTCCGCTCGGCCGAGTCATGGTCAAGCTTGGCGGCGAGGACTGATGAGGGCCGTGCTCGGCCGGTCCGGCCGCGTTCGGCAACGTCGATCGTCGCTCAGACGATTAAATGGGCAAGTTCCACACCGTATTCTTACGTAATCTAGAATTAAATTAATTGTGTAGAGACGATTCTGCACGGTCGGAGACATAAAAGGGTAGACTGAACAAACTAAAGCTTCAATTGTACCGGACGAAAGGTGCTTAAAAAGGTCTTTCTGGCAACGCGGTAGCATTTTACGGCAAACCGTAGCGAGTGCCAGAAGTATTTAATGTCTTGCTGTCAGATGGTAAATTAACTTGTCGCGAGTGGTTAATTTAATGCCGAAAATCGAATCCGTGCATCATCGCGATGACGGTTCGGCATTCGGGGAAGATGCCCTCAAAACTCGCCAACGAGTGGGGTCCGTCCTTGTGTGACGAGCTTGGTGCCGCGTTGATTGAGGATATTGAGATGGATGGCGGCGGTCGCGCTTTGAATGCCGTCCTGAAATCGCTGAATAAAATACGCCTTGCCAAATTACGTTTCGGCCGGCCAAGGTCGGGCCGTTCGCAGCAATCCGTGCTGCGGTCGCAGATCGAGCTTTGTGATGTCCTGCTCGATGAGATCCAATCCATCAGCACCAGCCTCGGCAAACGCGCGAAGAAGTCCGCGGCACCCAGGCGTCGCCCGATGGCCACGCGGCACGGCCGCGGGACGGCGCACGTGATTCCGCCCCGGCCGGCGGTGCCGGGTCGAACCAGGCAGCAGAAATAATCGCATCGGAATTTGATCGCTGCGGCGGCCGGCCGTCATGGCCGCGCCGCTTGCCGGCGCGAGGCGACAGCCGCTCGGCATTGACCCTGATGACGCGTCAGGTCGCCCCGTGCTGCTGTCGGCGGCCGCTCGACGGCCGGACGTCATCTGGACGTCCTTCAGCCGTCGTGTCGGGCAAGGACGGCGCTCCGAGACGGGCCCGAAACCATATTGCGGCGAGCCGTGCGATGCGGCCGCTTCACCTGGCGCACAGGCCGCTGATGTCGCCTCCACGGACGATGACTTTGGACAACGGGTTTCGGGATCGGCCGCGGGTGTCCGCAGCCGTCCTCAACCTCACGGCCGATCGCAGCGGCAGTTAGTTCCGCTGCCGGTGTGTGCCTGTCTGACGCCGCGCGCCCCGCTGTCGGCGCGACGTGCGCAAGTCTGATCTGCGTGAGCGCATCTGAAGGATCCAATATTTAGGGAAGGCGTTTGATTCGCCGGAACGATGTCGGCTGCTTTGCGGCATATTCACGGTGGCGTGCTCAATTAAACCCGGTGGCGGCATTTTGTGCGCATGCAAAAATATCTCGATCCGGGTCTTCAGGGGGCTCGCTCGAAAAGGTTGTAAGTCCGTCGCGGCAGCTTTGAAAACCATGTCGTGGTGAGAACGTCAGCTATCAAATACGCGCAAGTTCGATCATCGAAACTACGTCACTTTGACGCGGTCTTGCCGTAGTATGCAACGAATCCGTTGCAGATCGTGTTGATTCGGTGGCTTCTTCCGGCGTGCAAACGAATGCTGCCGCAATCTCGAAGGCGGCGCGACATCGTTTCGGAAATGGGGTTGCGGGTTGAGTTTTATTTGAGTTACAACCATATGGCTTGGCCGGGTTGGTATAACTCAAATATTCAGTTTTTCCGACCGCGAGCCACTTGCGGAACGAAATACCGAATTATATGACGTTAATCCGGCAGGATAGAGATCACAGACAAAGGTCGCTGTATGTCCACCAAGAAGATCGATTTCGAGGCGATGTCTTTCGATGACCTCTGGTCTCTCCACGAGCAGATCAGTCAGATCCTCGCCGTGAGGATCACGTCGGAGAAGCGCGAGCTCGAACGTCGTCTGGCGGTTCTCAACCGCAGCCGCGGTGCCATCGAAGGTGCCGGCAGTGAGGGTGGGCAGTCCTACACCACGAGCGGCAAGGCGCGGCGCAAATATCCCCGGGTTCTGCCGAAGTATCGCAACCCGCAGACTTCCGAGACCTGGTCCGGCCGAGGCAAGCAGCCGCGTTGGCTGGTGGCGGCGATCAAGACCGGGCATCGGATCGAGGAGTTTGCGATCAATGGAGCGGCGGGCGGTTCGAAAAGTCGCCGTCAGCGGGCCTAATCGGGGCCGACTGAGTCAAGCCCGTCGATAGCCCGAGCGACGCGCAGCGTCGGTTCTGCACCTGATTCGCTCCCTCAACATCAGCGAACGACATGTGAGCGGTCTGACGCCCCCGCGTCGCGATCCGCAGTCTCGAGCCTGAGATCGGTCCGATCCGCCCGCACGGCTCCGCCGGTAGGCTTGCGATCATAATCCCTTGCGAATATGCGCTAATAGGCATTGTTGCCGCGGATCAGCTCGATCGGCGTCCTCAGCAGGATCGCGACGTCGAGCGACAGGCTCCAATTGTCGATGTACCAGAGATCGAATTCGACGCGCTGTTCGATCGACGCACGCGTGGGCGTCGGGCCGCGGCAGCCATGCACCTGCGCCCAGCCGGTCAGTCCGGGCTTGACGCGGCGACGGAATGCGTAGTTGCGCACGAGCTTGTCGAATTCGTTGTCGTGCGCCAAGGCGTGGGGGCGGGGGCCGACCAGCGACATGCTGCCGTCCAGAACGTTGAGCAGCTGCGGCAGCTCATCAATGCTGGTCCGGCGCAGCCAGGTCCCGAGCCGGGTGAACCGGCTGTCGCCGATCTGGGCCTGGACGATGGAGGGCCCGTCCTCGAGCACGGACATCGTGCGAAACTTGTAGATCTGGAACGCCCGGCCGTTGAATCCGCAACGCTGCTGCCGGAACAGCACCGGTCCGGCCGAGTCGAGCTTGATGGCGATCGCCACCAGCAGCAGCAGCGGCGACATCAAGGTCAGCGCGATGCCGGCCAGCATGACATCCATGAGCCGCTTGGTGGCGTGTTCGAGCGGGCTCAGCAGGCCGCGCTGCAGCTCGATGGAGACGGCATTGCCGAGCTCGCGGCACGGCCGCTTGAAGATGTCCGACGCCGCTCCGACCGGCACGAAGCTCACTGGAAACGGCAGGACTCTCAGCTCGGCGCCGAGCGTGCGCAGGTCGGACAAGGGTTCGGGATTGGCGCCGACGACGATCTCTTCGATGTCGGAGCCGCGCACATAGTCGATCACGCTGGACACGATCCGCTGCCGCTGATCCGGATCCGCACCGGGCTCGGGAAGCAGGAAATGCCGCTGGACGCGAAAGCCGGTGTCGGTGAGCACCTGGGTCAGCCCGGCGTTGTCCTTGCTTGCTTCATCGGTGATCAGAACGATGTTTCGGCCCGAGAACCGTCTCTCCGCCAAGCCCTTTGCCAGCAGATATGCGGTGGTGCGGCGATGCAGGATCAGCGCCGCGAGCCCGAACATCGCGAAGACGATGCTCGTGCCGCGCGAGAATTCGCTGCCGATCTTGAGCGCAAACAGGGCGCCGGCCAGCACGAGGAACGCCGTGACCCAGGTCAGGCAGGCCGCGCGGATCTGGCGCGGCAGGATCAGCAGCTCGGCCGGCCGGTACATCCCGCGGATCTTCATCAGCGAGACGAACAGCGCCGACACGAGGATCGCCAGGCCGAGCGATTTGCTGACGTCGTTGGCGCCCGCCGCATCCTGCAGGTGATACAGAAACCCGGACAGGACGCTCGACATGGTGATCGTCGCAATGTCCGCCACGATCGCGAACGGCTCCACCGAGTCGTAGTGGACGGGCCATTTGCGGCCCTGGAACTGCCGTTCCACCAGGACGGCCGGCATGCCGTTTCGATCGAGAGTCTCGGGCTGATCCACGTAATGCATGGGATGTCGGTGTTCGAAACTCGGTTAAATAGCGATTAGCCATTTATTATATGTTTTGGCATTTAATTTAAACAATGAAAAATTGCCATTGGAATTTATTCGCGCGGTCGGATTATCCCCCGATACCTGCGTCGCGGGCAGCGTGACGCCTGACGGTGGCGCTTAGGCGCCGAAAGATACCGCCCGTGCCCGCTACGGAAGCGGCTCCGGAAAATTAAGGTAGTAAAATTAATGTTTGAGGCGACGGATATTTCGATGCTTGCCGCCAAGAATGGCATTTAAAAAGAGATATAATTGGATTATTAATCCGGTGCCGGGTGCCCGTGACGCGGGTGGCGTCCGTAGCCGACCGGATGCGGAGGGAGTTTTTCCCTGCGCGGACGGAAGGGCGACACGAGGGCACGGCGAGCTGTCGTCGAGGCCCGCCGGCGAGGTTGAAGATAGTGCTGCTCATTTCAGAGATTGAGAACCCGAAGGACGTGGCGCCATGAAGGTCGTATTGTTCTGTGGAGGACTCGGGACGCGGATCCGGGAATATTCCGAGAGCATTCCGAAGCCGATGATTCCGATCGGCCACCAGCCGATCCTCTGGCACGTCATGCAGTATTACAGCCAGTACGGACACCGGGATTTCGTTCTGTGCCTGGGCTACAAGGCCAATGTGGTGAAGGACTATTTCCTGAACTACAATCAGGCGGCGACCACCGACTGCACGATCTCGCAGTTCGGCAAGAAGGTCGAGCTATTGGGCGACCGCCCGCCGGACTGGCGGGTGTCGCTGGTCGACACTGGCATCTGGCGCAACATCGGCCAGCGACTGCGGGCGGTCCGGCACCTGGTCGAGGGCGAGGAGATCTTTCTCGCCAACTACAGCGACGGCCTGACGGACGCGCCGCTGCCGGAGATGATCGATCGCTTCAAGCGCAGCGGCAAGATCGGCTGCTTCATCGCCATCCATCCGCCGATCAGCTTTCACCTCGCCGAATTCGACGCCGATGGCACCGTGGGCCGCATGGCCGCGAGCAACGATTCCGATATCTGGATCAACGGCGGCTACTTCATCTTCCGCAAGGAGATCTTCGACTACATCGAGGAGGGGGACGAGCTCGTCGTGCAGCCGTTCAAGCGGCTGATCGACCGCGGCGAGCTGATGGCCTACCGCTACGAAGGGTTCTGGCGGGCCATGGACACGCTCCGCGACCGCCAGGTGCTCGAGGAGATGATCGAGCGCGGCGACACGCCCTGGCATCTCGGCTCCAGTCTTCCGGCGGTGGTGAACGGATGAGGGCGCTGCAGCTCGCCGGTCGCGGCGACCGGCTGTCGGTCTTGTGTCTCGGCGCCCACTCCGACGACATCGAGATCGGCGCCGGAGGCACGCTGCTGTCCTGGCTCGACCAGGGCATCCGCCTGGATGTTCATTGGTGCGTGCTCAGCGGCAACGGCGAGCGCGGTGTCGAGGCGCGGGCGTCGGCCGACGACTTCCTCGCCGAAGCCGCCGGCCGCAATCTCGAGATCATGCAGTTCCGCGACGGCTTCTTCCCCGAGCAGGGTGAAGAGATCAAGGCCTGGTTCGAGGAGCTGAAGAGCCGCATCAACCCGGACGTCATTCTCGCGCACCGCCGCGACGACGCCCATCAGGACCACCGTCAGGTCAACCGCCTGGTCTGGAACACGTTCCGCGATCATCTCGTCCTGGAATACGAGATTCCGAAATGGGACGGCGATCTCGGACGGCCCAACGTCTACATGCCCCTCTCCGAGCGGATCATGAAGCGGAAGGTCGCGCTGCTGATGACGCATTTCGGCAGCCAGCGCTCCAAGCAATGGTTCGATCCGGAAACGTTCATGGGCCTGGCGCGGCTGCGGGGCATGGAGTGCCGCGCGCCCGAGCGCTACGCCGAGGGATTTGTTGCGCGCAAGCTGTCATTGGGGTGAACGGCGGCCGAAGCCGACTTGCCGCGAGGTCCTCGCGCACGGTCTATCCATGCCCGATGGGCGAGGCGATGAGCGGCGCCCGGCCGCTTTGCCCGGCGGCGGCCTGCCGTCAGCCGGCCGCCCGCCGCGGAAGTTCGACGATCTCCTCTGCCGGCGGACGCTCGATCGCGGTGGCCGGCACCTTCTCCAGCCAGACCTCGCGCCACCATGCATAGATGCCGCGCGGGCAGAACAACCGGTTCTCGCTGTAGCGCGACTGGCAATAGACGCCGTCGAGGATGACGGCCGGTGTCTTCATCCGCCGGATGTAGCCGGTGCGCTCGTCGATGAACTTTTCGACCCGCGTCCGTACCCGGAACACCTTTCCGCAATAGGGCACCATCTCGGCGTCGAAGCCCATGCCGCGGTTGTTGGTCTGCTTGTCGATGGTGGCCAGGATCTCCTGGTGCGGGCGCACGCGGACGAGATCGCCGGGCTGCAGCCCGAGATCGGCGATCGGCGCGTCCTTGTCGGTCAGGAGGACGCCGCGCTTGCGCGGGAACGGTACGCCGCCCCACAGCGACTGGATGCGGTCGTAGATCCAGCGCGCGGGCCGGCCGAGCCGCGGACGGCGGGCCATGGTGGCGCCGACATAGGCGAAGTAGAGGAGGCCCTTGAACATCTTCGCGAGCGAGACATTGCCGGACGCGATGTCCTCGGCGTACTGCCGGGCGTCCCACCATTTGAGCGGCTGGGTGTAGGTCGGGAGCTCGGTCGCCTGGCAGGCATAGCGGGGGCCTTTTCCCGGCTGCTGGTCCGGCGACTTGGTCGCATCCCACACCGCGCGCACCGTGCATCCGCCGGGCGGTTGAAGCGCAGCGGCGCGGTCCGGGATGGCCGCGGCGGGCTTGGCCGGATCGACCGGGGTCAGCCACGCCTCTTTCCAGAAGATCAGGCAGGCCGCCTGGCAGCCGCCATAGGCCTCGCCGTCGCAGCGATGCTCGAGATGCACGGCGTTGGGGAGGCGCCGTCCGAGCCACTCGCCGGTGTTGTATCCGGTGACCGTGTCGCAGGTCTTGTGGGCGCGCTTGTAGACCTGGAAGCGCTGGCCGCACCATTTGAACATCTGCGGCATGAACGGCAACCCTTCGAGGCGCCCGTTGGCATCGAGCGTCGCCAGGATCTCTTCCTTGCTGCGCACTTCGACCCAGTCGCCGGCGGATAGTGTCATGCTCTGTCTTTCAATGCTTCAATCAATGCGTCGTCAGGCCGGGGCGTTCCCGCACGCGGGACGTCCTCATTTCCATGGATCGAATTAAAGCTGCCGAGATTTGCGGTCAACATTTGTTCCTATTGTGGCATTATTTAATTTGGTGGAATAAATTAAATGGGAGAGGTTGCCTGATGCCGCATCGATCGGCGCCGTCCGGATGGGGCACGGTAACAGGCGGATCGAGATGGCGGAGAAGGGATTTTTACCGAGTTTTGCGTATCTCGCCGGAGAAGGCGGGCGGCACCGCCGCTGCCGACGGATTCACTGGACGCCGGCTGGAATATTAAATTATAATCGATTGCAGGTGATTTAAATTTTGTTTTGGTCGGTATCGTAGAGGGTGAGATTTTGAAGGTCCTGATCACCGGAAACATGGGCTATGTGGGTCCGGTCGTCGCGCGGCATCTGCGGGCGCAGCGCCCGGATGCGACGCTGCACGGCTTCGACAATGCCTATTTCGCCCACTGCCTGACCGGAGCGCCTGTCGTTCCCGAGCGATATCTCGACGAGCAGATCCATGGCGACGTCCGCGACATGTCGCTCGACCTCCGCGGCTATGATGCCGTGGTTCAGCTGGCGGCGATCTCCAACGATCCGATGGGCAATCGCTTCCAGGACGTGACGCTCGACATCAACCAGAACACCACCGTGTCGCTCGCCAGGAAGGCTGCGGCGGCCGGCGTGAAGAACTTCGTGTTCGCGTCGAGCTGCAGCGTCTACGGCATCGCCGACGGACCGCCGCGCAAGGAGGGCGATCCGCTCAATCCCATCACGGCCTACGCCAAGTCGAAGATCGGATCGGAGCAGGAGCTCGCCGCGATCGACACCGGCATGACCATCACCTGTCTGCGCTTTGCGACCGCCTGCGGCATGTCGGATCGGCTGCGGCTCGACCTCGTCCTCAACGATTTCGTGGCCTGCGCGCTCACCCGCCGCCAGATCAGCGTGCTCTCCGACGGCACGCCGTGGCGCCCCCTGATCGACGTGGCCGACATGGCGCGGGCGATCGACTGGGCGATCGACCGGCCGGCGGCGACGGGCGGCCGCTTCCTCACCATCAATGCCGGCTCGGACGACCGCAACTACCAGGTCAAGGATCTCGCCAACGCGGTGGCCGCGCGCGTGCCGGGGACCAGCGTGTCGATCAACACCTCCGCGCCGGTGGACAGCCGCTCCTACAAGGTCGATTTCGGCCTGTACCGCTCGCTGGCCCCCGATCATCAGCCGCAGGTCACCCTGGACCAGTCGATCCAGAACCTTGTCGATGGTCTCAAGAGGATGCAGTTCAAGGATGCCGAGTTTCGCTCGTCCGATCTGATCCGTCTCAAGGTCCTGCAGGACCACATGGAGACGGCCCGGATCAACGACAGGCTGCAATGGACGTGATCGCGCCGGCCGCGCCGGGCAGATGCTCGCCTCAGCCGGCAAGGACAGTGACGGAGACACCATGGAACTGACCCTTCCCACCGCCGTCGGCGTCGCGCCCAAGTGCCGGCACTGCGGCGACGACCTGACCCTCAAGCTGATCGATCTCGGCGCCTCGCCGGTCGCGAACGACTACATCGATCCGGCCAACTACATGCGGGCGGAGCCGTTCTATCCGCTGGAGACCTTCGTCTGCCGCGAGTGCCGTCTGGCGCAGACGCGCGACCTCCTGGCCGCGTCCGAGATCTTCCGCGCCGACTATGCCTATTTCTCCTCGCACTCGACCTCATGGCTCGAGCACGCGCGCCGCTATGTCGAAGCCATGGCCGATCGCTTCAAGCTCGGCCCGGCCTCGCGGCATGTCGAGATCGCGTCGAATGACGGCTATCTGCTGCAATACTCGCTCCAGAAGGGCATCAACTGTCTCGGCGTCGAACCCTGCGAAAGCGTCGCGCTGGCCGCGCGCGCCAAGGGCATCGAGACCCGGGTCGAATTCTTCGGCCGCGACTATGCGACCCGTCTCCGGGAGGAGGGCTGGTCGGCCGATCTCCTCACGGCCAACAACGTGCTCGCGCACGTTCCCGACATCAACGACTTCGTCGGCGGCGTCAAAATCCTCCTGGCGCCGGAGGGCGTCGCGACCTTCGAGGTCCAGCACCTGCTGACCTTGATGCAGCGGCATCAGTTCGACACCATCTATCACGAGCATTTCTCGTATCTGTCGCTGATCGCGGGCCTGCGCATCTTCGCCCAAGCGGGCCTGCGGGTGTTCGACGTCGAGCTTCCGGAGACGCATGGCGGCTCGATCAGGTTCTTCGTCTGCCACGCGGAGGCCGCTCATGCGGAGAGCCCGAACGTTGCCGATGTCCTGGCGCGGGAGCGGGCCTATGGGCTGCATGACGATGCCATCTACATGGCCTGGAACGAGCAGGTCAAAGAGACCAAGCGTGCGCTGCTCGAATTGCTGACGGCGCTCAAGCGCGATAACAGGAAGATCGTCGGCTACGGTGCCCCGGCGAAGGGTGTGACGCTGCTGAATTATTGCGGCATCCGCACCGATTTTCTCGACTTCACGGTCGATCGCGCCCCGTCCAAGCAGGGCCGCTACATGCCGGGCGTGCGCATTCCGATCCTGCCGCCGGAAGCGATCTTCGAAGCCAGGCCGGATTACGTCCTGATCCTGCCGTGGAACATCAAGAGCGAGATCAAGGCACAGATGGCGGCGATCCGCGACTGGGGCGGCCGCTTCATCGTGCCGGTCCCCAAGGCGACGATCGAGGAGTAGAGCAGGGCATTGCCGCACCATATGCGCGAAGAGTGTTGAGCCATGAGGTTTGTCCCGCTTGGACGGTCGGATGCGCGGCTGATCGAGCTGACCGTTCGCTCCGACGAGCGCGGCAGCTTCACGCGGACCTGGTGCGCGAAGACTTTTGCCGAGCAGGGCATCGCGTTCGTCCCGATGCAGGGCAACAGCTCGGTGACGCGTCTCCGCGGCAGCGTCCGCGGCATGCATTTCCAGCGTGCGCCGAAGCCTGACGCCAAGATCGTCCGCTGCAGCGCCGGGCTGATCCATGACGTCATCGTCGACATCAGGCCGAACTCGCCGACGCGCGGCGAGGTCTATGCCTGCGAGCTCGGCCCCTCGACGGCGCGGATGCTCTACGTTCCCGCCGGTTTTGCCCATGGATTCCAGACGCTGACCGACGACGTCACGGTCGAGTATCTGATGGGCGAAGACTATGTCGAGCAGCTCTCGGACGGCTTCCGGCACGACGATCCGATGATCGGCATCCGATGGCCGCAGCCGGTGACGGTGTTGTCAGCCAAGGATGCCGCTTGGCCCTCGCTTGCCGAACGGGGTCTTTGGTGAAGCAGCATGACGACAGCGCGGTATCCTGGGGGAGGGATCTGGCGGCCACGGAGCGGCCCGATCGTCTCGAACGTTCTGACGATTTGTCGAGGAGGATCACGGAATGACGAACATTTTCGTTGATGCCACGATGCCCGATGACGAGCGGCGCCAGAAACTGTATCAGGGCGCGCTGTTCCTGCATTCGCCGACGCCCTCGCTCAATGCGCTGGTCGCGTTCGCCAGGGAGCTGATCGAGGAGGCGTTTCATCCCTATGATCCCCGGACGGCGCAATTCGAGCTCCCGGTCGAGCGCTACGTCGAGATCCTCGCCAGGCTGAAGCCGTTCTTCATCCATCACGCCCGGTCGAAGGAGCTGGTGCAGGGCACGCTCCGCGAGTTCGGCTGCGATCCCGAGTTGACCTATTTCGACGTGCCGCGGCTGCGGTCGGCAACCAGCAACGACTATCTCACCACCGGGATCGCGTTCGCATTCCACCCTCATCGCGACACCTGGTACTCGGCGCCGCCGTGCCAGCTCAATTGGTGGCTGCCGGTGTATGACATCGCGCCGGACAACGGCCTTGCATTTCATCCGCGCTATTTCGATGAAGCGATCAAGAACGGCTCCAGGACCTATAACTACTACGAGTGGAACAGGACCTCGCGTGCGTCGGCGGCGCAGCACATCAAGACGGATACACGGGTGCAGCCGAAGCCGGAGCAGGAGATTGCACTGGATCCGCAGATCCGGGTGATCGCGCCGAGCGGCGGCGTCACGATCTTCTCCGGAGCGCATCTGCATTCGTCCGTCCCGAACACCTCGGGCGTGACGCGCTTCAGCATCGATTTCCGTACCGTGCATTTTGCCGATGTCAGCAGCCGGCGCGGCGCCGTCAACATCGATTCGGAATCGACCGGCACGAACCTGCGCGACTTCCTGCGGGTGGCCGATCTCGCGCGGCTGCCCGAGGAGATCGTCACGCCATACGATCAGGTGGAAGCCCCCGCGGAGCATCTGGTCTACCAGCCGACGATCGTGCCGCTGCCGGCCGGCGATCTCGCGGCCGATGCCGCGCAGGCGTCGGCCTGACCGATGAAGTAGGGCTGACGCGTCATGCTGGACATCCTCAAATCCCCGGCTGGTCCGAGAACGCCGGCGATCGATCTCCACGATCTGGTCGCCGAACTGTTTCCGATCAACCGCAGCCTCACCGGGGCGGGTGTCCGTCAGACGCTCGGCATCGTCGCGCGGAATGTCGGGATTGCGATTCACGAGGTGCCGTCCGGCACGCCGGTCCTGGACTGGCACGTGCCGGCAGAGTGGAACATTCGTCGCGCGACGATCTCGACCCTGTCGGGCCGCGTTCTCGTCGACTTCGCCGACAACAATCTGCACGTGATGGGCTACAGCAAGCCAGTCCAGGCGGTGCTCAGCCGCGCCGAGCTTGCCAAGCACGTCCATACCTTGCCGGACCAGCCTGATCTCATTCCCTACCGGACCGGCTACTATGCCGACGATTGGGGCTTCTGCCTGCAAGATCGTCTGTGGCGGGGGATGACGGACGACAGCTACCGCGTCGAGATCGACAGCGAGCTCTCGCAGGGGGCGTTGACCTACGGCGAATTCTTCGTCCCCGGGCAGACGGACAAGGAAGTCCTGATCACCTGCCATATCTGTCACCCGAGTCTCGCCAACGACAATCTCTCAGGGATTGCCGTCATGACGGCGCTGGCGATGCGGCAGGCGCAGCAGCCGCGCCGACTCGGATACCGATTTCTGTTCCTGCCGGCGACCATCGGCGCGCTCGCGTGGCTCGACCGCAACGAGCGGAATCTCGGACGTGTCGAACACGGACTCGTCCTCACCTGTCTCGGCGATTCCAGTGGATTTCACTACAAGCAGAGCCGGAGCGGGGCGAGCATCGATCGCGCCGTCGCGCATGTCCTGAAGCACTCAGGCCATCCTCATGAGATTCTGCCATTCAGCCCCTATGGATATGACGAGCGGCAGTTCTGCTCGCCGGGATTCGATCTGCCGGTCGGGTGCCTGATGCGCGGCGTGCACGGCACGTTTCCCGAATATCACACCTCGGCGGACAATCTGGATTTCGTCAAGCCGGACTGTCTCGAGCAGTCCTACGCGGTCATCGAGGAGGTGCTGGATCTGCTCGATCGCGACCGCATCTATGAGCGCGTCGATGGGCGAGGGGAGCCGCAACTGGGACGGCGCGGCCTGTATCGCGCGATTGCCGGCCAGCGCGAGGCGGGCGGGGCGACGCAGATGGACCTGCTATGGGTCCTCAACCTCGCGGATGGCAGGCACAGCCTGCTCGACATGGCAATCCGGGCCGACGTTCCGTTCGCGCGCATCGAGGCCGCTGCGCGGATCGCGCTGGACGCCGATCTCATCAGAACACCGGTTTCATCATCGTGACGTCGCCGCCTTCGTACAGCACCGTGCAAGTGGTCCAACAACACCAGAGTGAGGCGTCATGAGTTCGCAGCCGGGCAAGCCCCGCATCGCCGTCTTCTCACTCCGAAACATCTTCGGCAAAGCCCTCAACCGCGGTCCCCATGTCGAGTTCGAGGACATCATCTGCGAGGTCGATTCCGCCGAGCTGTTCGCACCCGAGCTCGACCCGTCGAGCCGACGGGCGAGCTTCGCGACCCGGCTGGGCTACCACGCGCCCGTGCTGCTGAATCCCGGGCTCACGCGGATCAAGCCGCAGCAGCAATACGACGTTCTGTTCGCGATCTGCGGGTTCCCGCAGGACCTGATCATGTTCGACGCGATCGAGGATCTGAGAGGCGCGTGCGGGACCTCGGTGTGTCTGCTGGACGAGCTCTGGATCAAGGAGATCGCCAAGCACCGGCATTTCCTGAAGATCCTCGCCAAGTTCGACGTCGTGATGCCGTTCCAGATCGGCACGGTGAAGCCGCTCGGCGAGGAGATCGGCAAGGCTTGCGTGCATCTTCCGCTCGCCATCGACACCATCCGTTTTTGTCCCTATCCCGATCCGCCCGAGAGGGTCATCGACGTCTTCAGCATGGGGCGCCGCTCCCGTGTCACCCACCAGTCGCTGCTCGCGATGGCGCGGGACAGCGGCCTGTTCTATCTCCACGACACGATCGGCGGCAGCCAGGCCATCGACCTCCGGGAGCACCGGACGCAGATGGCAAACCTCGCCAAGAGAAGCAGGTATTTTCTGGTCAATCCCGGCAAGTTCGACGAGCCGCAGGAGACCGGCCGGCAGGTCGAGTTCGGCTACCGGTATTTCGAGGGCGCGGCGGCGGGCGCCATCATGCTCGGCGAGCGTCCCGACAATGACCTGTTTCCGCGGCTGTTCGATTGGCCCGAGGTGATGATCGACGTGCCGCACACATCGCCCGACATCGACCGGGTCATCAGGGAGCTGGACGGCGATCCGGTCCGCCAGGACCGGATGCGGCGAACCGGCATGGCCCAGACCCTGATGCGGCACGACTGGGTGTATCGGTGGGAGACGATCCTGGAGGCCACGGGTCTGCAGCCGATGCCGGGCCTCGCTGCCCGCAAGGATCGGCTGAAGAGGCTGGCGGAGATGGCGGCTGGCTCGGGGATGGCTCGCGAGCAGGAATTAAATCGCAAGCCGGTATTGTTGGCGCAGTGACGTTTCAATCCTTTTCTCCGCCACAAAGTGGCGTCATCGCTCCAGCGGCCTCCGCGAGCTATTTTATACCGGCTGCATTTTCGACGATCGGATTTTCATTGCCCTGGACGGATCTGTTTGGCCGTGACTGGGAATCGAAAGGTTGGTTACGATGATTGAAAGCGATTGAACGGAGATGTCGGAAGCCGTCGCCGCTTACTTCGAGGAACATCGGGAATCGAGCGATCTCGGACGCCGTGCGTTGCGCGGCGGCCTGATTTCCATCGTCATCCAATACGGCAATGCCGTGCTCCAGATCGGAGCGGCCATCGTCCTGGCCCGGCTGCTCGCGCCGGAGGATTTCGGGCTCGTCGCCATCGTCACCGTGCTGACGAGCTTCGCGCCGCTGCTGATCGACTTCGGCCTGCTCGATGCCACCGCTCAGCGCAGCAGGATCACGCCGGCCCAGGTCAGCGGCCTGTTCTGGGTCAGCACCGGCATCGGCGTTGCGGTGGCGATCGTCGTCGCGGCATCCAGTCCGCTGATTGCCTGGGTCTACGGTGATCCGCGACTGGAGCCGATCGCGCTTTGCGTCGCGATCACCTTCGTGCTGTCCGGGCTGACCAACCAGCATATGGCGCTGCTCCGGCGCACGCTGCAGTTCGGTCGCATCGGCCGGATCCAGTTGTTCGGCACGCTGGCAGGGACGGTTGCCGCCGTCGCCATGGCGTTCGAGGGCTACGGCTATTGGGCGCTGGTCATTCGTCCCGTCGTGACATCGATTTGCGTCGTGGTCGCCGCGTGGTCGGCCTGTCGCTGGAGGCCCGGCGTCCCCGTTTTCGATGCTGAGGTGAGGTCGATGGTCCGGTTCGGGCTGCACGTGGTCGGCTTCACCGTGGCCTATACCTTGTCGCGGGCGGTGGACCGGATCGCGCTCGGGCTGCTCTACCGGCCCGATCAGGTCGGCTACTACCAGAATGCGATGAACCTGTACGACAACTCGATCTATGCGGCGCTCAATCAGACGCATGCGGTGGGAAGCTCGGCGCTGAGCAAGCTGCAGGCGAATCCGGCTGCGCTTCGGCAGAAGTACGAGGTGGCACTCTCGATGCTGGCGTTCTTCCTGATGCCGGCGGCGGCGATCCTCTCCGTCACCGCGGAGGACCTCACCGTCGCGCTGTTGGGGCAGAAGTGGCAGGCTGCGGGAGGGCTGCTCAGCATCATTGCGCTGCGCGGCATTTCGCACGTCGTCGAGGGCTCGCAGGGCTGGCTGCATCTGTCGCTCGGGAGGGCGGACCGCTGGCAGACCTGGGGCATCATCTCTCTCTTTGCGCAGGTCGTTGCGGTGCTGGCCGGGCTGCCCTTTGGGCCGGTCGGCGTCGCCTGGGGCGTCGTGGCCGGATACTCGCTGATCGCGTTGCCGTCGGTGATGTATGCCGGACGTCCGATCGGGATCGGTGCGGAACTGGTGATCCGGGCCGTCGGTCCGCAGACCGTCGGCGCCGTTGCGACTGCGGCTGCGGGCTGGTGGATGCAAGCGACGCTTCTCGGAGCCTATCCCGCGCTCGTGCGCATGGTTCTGTCCGGCTGCTTCTGCGGCTGTCTCTATCTCGCGATCGTGGTCGGAATGTTCCGGGTCCGCGAGCCGCTCAGGATCGCAGGTACGATCATCCATGATTTCGCCGGCAGGCGCTGAGATGGAACGAAGGGGCCTCGGACAGCACCGCACGTCGCGATTAACTATCGCAATCGTTAAATGCCACATATAAAATATCCCGTGATTTAAATGCTTTAAATGGTCATGGCCCGCGACAACCACCAAGGCTTGGATGTGATGGAGGTCGAGCCTGCGCCGCCGGCGCAGCGCGATCCCGAATGGTCGGTGGCCGGTTTCGCCGACCGACGGCGGCTCAGCATCCTCTGCGTCTCGCATATGCCGGCGAGCCCGCCGCGGTTCGGGGCACAGGCGCGCATGCACGGGCTGATGACCCAGCTCGCGCGCCGCCACGACCTCACGGCGGTGATGCTGGTCGATGACGCCTTCGACATCGACGAGTGCCGGCTGGCCATGCAGTCCTATTGCCGCGACGTGGTGCTGGTGCCGAACCCCTACGGCCGTGACGGTCTCGCGAAGCGGCTGCTGCAGCTGCGCTCGCTGGTCTCGGTGCGGAGCTTCGACCGGTTGCGCGTGGCCCTGCCGGAATTGCAGCGGGTGCTGGATCGGGTGCTGCGGTCCACGCGGTTCGACATCGTCAATCTCGAATTTCCCTATCTCGGTCACTGCCTGTTCCGTCAGGCGCCGGCAGGCGCAACGCCGCCGCGGCTGATCGTGGACTCGCATGAGATCGCCTACGATCTGGCGCGGCAGTTCGCGGCCACGGGGGCGAGCCTGGGCCGCCGGCTCTATGCCGGCGCGAACTGGCGCAAGCTGCGCCGCGAGGAGATCGCAGCCTATCGCCAAGCTGACGGCGTCTATCTCTGCAGCACGGACGATGAGAAGCGTCTGCATGACGACATTCCGAACGCCCGCACGGCGGTCATCCCCAATGCCGCCGATGTCGACTTCTATCAGCCGCGCGGTACCGATCCCGCGCCCGACGGCCGTACGCTGGTCTATTTCGGCCTGCTGTCGACGGTGCCCAACATCGATGCGGTCACGCATTTCGTGCAGGACATCTGGCCCCGCATCGCCGCGCGGCACCCGGATGCGCGCTGCAAGATCATCGGCGGCCGGCCGCAGGCGTTGACGGCACTGGCCGGGCCGCGGATCGAGCTGACCGGTTTCGTGCCGGACCTGCGGCCGCACCTCGCCGCCGCGGCGGCGGTGATCGTCCCGCTCCGTCTCGGTGGCGGCACGCGGCTCAAGATCGTCGAGGCCATGGCGATGGGCAAGGCGATCGTCTCGACCAGCCTGGGTGCCGAGGGCATCGAGGCCGTCCCCGGGCGCGACATCCTCATCGCCGACGAGCCGGATGCCTTTGCAGATGCGGTCAGCGGGCTGCTCGCCGAGCCCGATCTCGCGGCGCGGATCGGCGGCGCGGCGCGGCAGGTCGCGGTCGAGAAGTATGCCTGGAGCGCGGCGGCGCAGGCGCTGGAAGACTTTTATTGCGAGATCCTGGAGGCAAGTTCGTGATGAAGGCCGTGCTCATCGGGGCAGGGCAGATCGCCCGCCAGCATCTTGCCTGCCTCAACACCTTGCCGGGCGTTCAACTGGCCGGCATCTGCGACCTGTCGCCGGTGACCGCGGAGGCCGCGGCCGAGCGCTACGCGATCCCGTCCTGGTTCACCGATCATCGCGCGATGCTGCAGACCGTGCGGCCCGATGTGGTGCATGTGACGACGCCGCCGACCTCGCATTTCCGGCTCGCGATGGACGCGCTGGAGGCCGGCGCGCATGTGATCGTCGAGAAGCCCGCGACCTCGACCTTCGACGAGCTGCAGACGCTGACGTTGCGCGCCAAGCAGACCGGCCGCCACGTCGTCGAGGACTACAACTACGTCTTCAACCGGGCGCCGCAGGACATCCTGCGCCGGATCGAGACCGGCGAGTTCGGCGCCGTGACCCATGTCGACGTGCTGATCTGCCTCGACATCCTCGGCCCCGACGGCTTTGCCGATCCGAACTCGCCGCATCCGGCGCTCAAATTGGCGGGTGGCGCGATCGCCGACTTCCTGCCGCATCTCGCCTCGCTGTCACATGCGTTCGTCGGCCCGCACCGCAAGGCGGAGACGGTCTGGAGCAAGCGCAAGCCGTCGCCGCTGCCGTACGACGAGTTTCGCTGTGTGGTCGAAGCCGAGCGCGGCACGGCGACGCTCGGCTTCAGCGCCAGCGCTCAGCCCGACGCGTTCTGGCTGCGGGTCTATGGCGAGCGGATGCAGGCGACCGCCAATCTGTTCGAAACGCGGTTGACCTTCGATGGCCCGCGCAACGTGCCGAAGCCGCTGCGCCCGTTCTTCAGCGGATTGGAGGAGGGCCGCGACATCCGCCGCGCGGCGCTCTCGACCCTGCTGCGCAAGTTCAAGGGCCCGGGCGCCTATGAGGGGCTGTGGGAGTGCCTGGCGCGCACCTATCAGGCGCTCAACGCGGGAACGGCCCTGCCGATCACGATCGAGGACGTCCTCGCGGTCAATCGGATGGTCGAGGCAATGAAGCCGACCGAGCAGGCGGACATGAGGGAGCTGGCGATATGAGAGCCCTGGTCACGGGCGCCAACGGTTTTCTCGGCCGGCATGTCGTCGATGCGCTGCTCGCCCGCGGTATCGAGGTTCGTGCCATGGTCCGCCCGGCGACGCGCGTCGATGCGCTCGGCTGGCCGTCGTCGGTCGACGTCGTCAGGGCCGACCTGCGCACCTCGCGCGACCTTGTCGGCGCGTTCGAGAATGTGGACGTGCTGATCCATCTGGCGGCCGTGGTCTCCGGCGGCGAGGACGCGCAATTCGCCGGCACCGTGGGCGGAACCGAGCGGCTGCTCGAGGCGATGGCGGGCAGTGCCTGCCGCCGGCTCGTGCTGTGCAGCAGCTTCTCGGTCTACGACTACACGGCGACGCGCGATGTCCTCGACGAACGCGCGCCGCTGCAGCAGACACCTGACGTCTACACCCGTGGCGGATACACCGTCGCCAAATGGTGGCAGGAGCGGGTGACGCGCCGCTACGTCGAGACGCATGGCTGGGATCTCACCGTGCTGCGTCCCGGGTTCATCTGGGGTCGCGGCCACGGCTATCTCGCCGCGCTCGGCCAGCAGATCGGACGCCACCACGTCGTGATCGGGCCGCTGACCCGCATCCCGATGACCCATGTCGAGAACTGCGCCGACGTCTTCGCGCTGGCGGCCAGGGATCCGCGGGCGATCGGCCAGACGCTGAACGTCGTGGATGGTCCCGGCGAGCGGGTCTGGTCCTATCTGTCGGACTACATGCGCGGCACCGGCGCGCGCGGCTTGCGGTTGCCCATCCCTCATTGGCTGGCCAGCAGCGTCGTGCGGCTGGCGTTTGCGACCGTGTTCAGGCGGGCCACGAAAGTGCCGGCGATCCTGACGCCCAAGAAATTCGATGCGATGCTCAAGCCGCTGCGCTTCGACAATCGCAAGCTGAGGGAGACGCTCGGCTGGACGCCGCCGCTCGACTACGAACAATGCCTGGCGCGAACCTACGGTCCGCTGCCGGCGTCGGCACCAGCGCCGGCGTCCTGGTCGTCCGGAACGGCTGCTTCCATTTGAGGGCCGACAATGGTCCAGCGATGCCCGTGCCCTGTTAGTCCGCGATCTCGCGGGCGAGGCCATTCCCTGCCGTCCGTCATTTTGACGTCGCGCGTCTCAAACGGATTGTTCTGATGTGTGGCATCGCTGGGATCATCGGACGGGTGGACGACGACAACCGCGCCGCGCTGCAGCGGATGAACGACGCCATGCTCCATCGCGGTCCGGATGCCGGCGGAATTTGGACCTCGCCCGCGGACGAGCGTGGCTGGGGCGCGCTGCTGGCGCACCGCCGGCTCGCGATCCTCGATTTGTCGCCGGCCGGTGTGCAGCCCATGATCGACCCGGTCACCGGGCACGTCATCGTCTTCAACGGCGAGATCTACAATTTCGCCGACCTGCGGCAGCGTCTGGTCGCCGACGGCCAGCATTTCAGCTCCACGGGCGATACCGCGGTGATGCTGCGCGCGCTCGGCCTGCATGGGCCGGAGGCGGTGGCGTGGCTGCGCGGCATGTTCGCGTTCGCCTGCTGGGATCCGAAGCAGCGCCGGCTGCTGCTGGCGCGCGATCCGCTCGGCATCAAGCCGCTGTACGTCGCCCGCGCCTCGAACCCAGACGCGGGGTGGTCGGTCGCCTTCGCATCCGAGCTGCGTGCTCTCCTGGCATCGGGCCTTCTGGGCAGGGCCCAGCTCGATCCGCAGGCCGTCGCCAGCGGCGTCTGGAACGGTTTCGTGGTCGGCCCCGGTACCGCGGTGAAGGGCGTCGAGCTGCTGCCTCCCGGCCATCTCACCGCATTCGACGGCGTCGGCAACACCGTCCGCGATGAGGATTTCTGGTCGATCCCGGAGCGGGCTCCGGATCCGACGATGGATGAGGACCAGCTTGCCGAGATCCTCGAGGAGGGGCTGAGGCTGCACCTCGCCAGCGACGTGCCGCTGGCGGTGTTTCTCTCGGGCGGCATCGATTCCTCGGTCATGGCCAATCTGGCGCAGCGTGCGGCCAGGAGCCCGATCCACACCTTCACGCTGGCGTTCGAGGAGCAGGAGCTGAACGAGGGGCCGATCGCGCGACAGATCGCTGCCGCCATCGGCACCGAGCATCATGAGGTGGTGCTGACGGAGCAGCACTTCGTCGACAACCTCGATGCCGCGCTCGACAGCCTCGACCAGCCGACCTTCGACGGCCTGAACTCCTACTTCATGTCGCACGCCATCCGCGGCGCAGGATTCACGGTGGCGCTGTCGGGGACCGGCGGCGACGAGCTGTTCGGCGGCTACACGTCATTTCGCGACCTGCCCATCCTGCAGCGATGGTCGGAGCGCACCGCCTGGGTGCCGGCCGGCGTCAAAGCCGCTGCGGCGAAGCTGGCCGCGCAGATGCTGTCGCCGTCGCGCGGGACGGTGGCGCCGCAGACGCGCTGGGCCAAGCTGCCGGAGATGGTCCGGTGCGGCGACGATCTCCTGGCGCTGTACCAAATGGCCTATGCGCTGTTCCTCCCCGGCTTTCAGCGCGAGCTGCTCGCGCCTGATCTCGTCGACACGCTGAACGATGGGCTGCCCGCCGCGATGAGAGCGAAGATCACCGCGGAGACCCGCGCGCGCACCCCGCTGTCGGCGATCAGCGTCATGGAGCAGCGCCTGTTTCTCGGCGAGCGCCTGTTGCGCGACAATGACGTGGCGAGCATGGCGGCCTCGCTGGAGCAGCGGGTGCCGCTGGTCGATCAGGTGCTGTTCGAAAGCGTCGACCGGCTGCCCGATGCGACGCGCTACGCGCCGCTGCGAAGTAAGGCGATGCTCAGGCGGATCGGCCTGCGTGGCCTCGATCCGTCGTTGTTCGACCGGCCGAAGAGCGGCTTCGTGTTGCCGCTCGATCGCTGGATACGGCGCGGCCTGCAGGATGCGATGGACCGGACCCTGCGCGACCCGCAGGCGATTGCGCCGGTGGGGCTTGAGCCTGCGGCCGTGGAGCGCCTCTGGCGCGCCTTCCTCGATGGCGCGCCGGGGATCTATTGGTCGCGCGTCTGGTCGATCTACGTGTTCGTGCGTTGGTGCCACCGTCATCGCGTCTTCCACTGAGGCGCGATCGACATCAGGTGAGCGGGCTGCATCGAAGCGCGCGTGGTCAGGCTTCCGGCATGACGATTCCGCCGCACACCGGCACGCGAACGCCGGTCACGAAGCCGGCGAGGTCCGAGGCCAGAAACGCGATCATGTTGGCGACGTCCTGATCGTAGCCACGCCGCCCGAGCGGCACTGACCGCTCGTAGAGCGGCTGCACCTCGTCGCGGTCGCGGCGGTCCCTGTCGGAGATGACCCAGCCCGGGGCGACCTGATTCACCGTGATGCCATGCCCTCCGAGCTCCCGCGCCAGCGATCGGAGCATGCCGTCCATGGCGCATTTGGCCGCCGTGTATGGCGCGCGGTTGTGCAGGGCCAGGCTCGTCATCTCCGTGCCGAGAGAGATGAGGCGTCCCCATTTCCGCTCGATCATCGGTCCGGAAAACACCCGCGCGGTCGCCCAGGCCTGCAGGACCGAAGAGCGGAACACCTTGTCGAACTGGTCGGGTGTCTGCTCGACCACGGGACGTTCGTCGTACCATGTCACCGCATTGTTCACGACGATATCGACAGGACCGAGCGCGCGCTCGGTGGCGCGGCGCATGGCCTGCACGTCCTCGAGCTCGGCGACGTCGCCCGAGATCGTGCAGGCATGTTGCGGCTGAAGCTCGTTCAGCTCCTCGCACAGTCTTTCGGCGGCAGCCCGCGCCGTCAGATAATGGATCGCGACCTTCGCACCACAGGCCGCGAGCGTCCGGGCGATCGGCCGGCCGAGCTCTCCGGCCGCTCCGGTGACCAGCGCGACCTTGCCCGAGAGATTGATCTGGAGCGGGGACTTCAACGGGCGCAGCGCCGGATCGTCCGGCAGGGGACCGAGCGTGTTTCGCCGAATTCGTCGTGCAACCGCGCGCGCGATCCGCATCCACCCGTCCCCGAAAGTATTCATTCGCCCGGGTCGCAGTATTAAATGCGGGACTAATTATTTAAATTGCACAATTTGACGCATTTGTGCCGCAGCCGATCGAGCGGTGACGTGGGCCGATCCGCTCAGGATGCGCGCGGCGTCGGACTCTCGGCGAGACGGTTGCCGAGCGGCCAGTCTGCGCCGGACGCGTCATGCACCGCTCCGGCAGCAGGCGCAGGCCTGAACTTGTGCCGGAGCTGCCTGAAATACGGCTCGATGAAGCGCTCGATCGCCGCCGCGTAGATGACGGAGATCAGGAGCGCGAGCGGAAACAGGAGGTACGGCTTGGCGGCGATCGCGGGCAGGTTCTTGTCGATCGTTCGGATCACGACGTTGTGGATCAGATAGATCGCATAGGAATAGGTGCCGAGCGTCATCACCCAGGAGCGGTTGAGATCACGAAACAGCGGCGCGTCGGCGAAACGCACCGCGAAATAGAACAACGGCATCAGCGCCAGGCCCTGAAGGCTGTAGCGCGCGGTCTCCCGGAACACCGGATCACGGTAGACCAGCGAGACCAGCAGCGCCGCGACGGCGCCGGCCAGCAGCGCCCATTGGGCCGCCGACATCCGCCCCGAGGCAGAGCGCTGCCGCACCGGGTTCATGACCAGCGCCAGAATGCAGCCATAGGCGATCGAGTCGATGCGGGTGTCCGAGGCGTAATAGGTGCGGTCGGAGAAGAACCCAGGCGCATGCACGAGATGGAAGCGCCAGGCGAGGACGCCGAGACAGACGAGCCCGAGCAGCGCGCCGATGGTGCGCGGCCGCAGCGCCGATCCGAGCAGCAGCGTCATCAGCAAGGGATAAACGATGTAGAAATGCTCTTCGACCGCGAGCGACCAGAGAATGCCGGTGCCGTCGGGCACCGTGTTGCCGGGATCGAAGAACAGGCCGTAATAGTTGGCGAAATACAACACCTGGGCGGCCAGGCCCTTGACGGTCATTCCGCCGTCCAGCAGGCCGGCGGCGGTCAGGCCGTAGGCGATCGCCAGGGACAGCAGCAGAGGCGGCATCAGCCGGAACACGCGCCGCGCATAGAAACTGGGAACGTCGAGCCCCCCGGTTCGCTCATGCTCGGCCAGCATAAGCGTGGAGATCAGGAAGCCGCTGAGGAAGAAGAAGATGGTGACGCCGAAGCCGCCGGGGACGATGGCCTGAAGTCCGGAATGGCCCAGGACCACGATCAGCACCGACAGCGCGCGGATGCCGTCGAGTGACGGAATAAGCGTGGATGCACTGCCCTTGATGTTCGTTCCGCGTGATGCCGCTGGCGCGGTCGTCCCGTCGCCGGGCGCCGTCATCGGCGGTAGAGCGGACGCGGCACGAAGGCGGCTGAGCTCGAGAATCTTGGCCATGCTGTCCAGACGGAGTCGGAGAAACACGTAGCTTCGTAATCGTCGTGTCAGTGCCGCGGCGATCGGCCGCCGAGCGTCATCGCGTGTCGGCCGCGGCGTGGCTGGCGCGCCAGAGCTGGGCCCGCTCCGCGTTGATCCGGGCGGTGGCGGCGCGCTTGCCCAGGCGCAGGCAGGCGTGCTGGTAGGCGCGGAGGAAGCGCCGGAATTCGAGATCGTCGTAGCGCGGCAGGCCCGTCAGCCAGCTCCGGAAATAGCCCCACAGCATCGCGGTGCTGCCGATCAGCGCGGGATAGGCCGGCAGGTGATAGACCGCCACCGCGAACTGATACAACGGCGACGTTCCCATGAAGTACTGGCCAAAACCCTTGCGCAGCCGCCCGGTCCAGATGCCTTTGTGACTGGCGCCCTGCGGCCGCAGATGGATGAAGCGCAGCGCTTCGCTGTCGATGCTCTCGGCGATCCAGCCGAGCATGCGGCAGCGGTGGCAGTCGATGCCGTCCCACATCACCTGGCGGACGAAACCGCCGATCTCCTGGAAGCAGGCGACGCGGTAGAACTTGGTCATCCCGACCGACATCTCGTCGCCGCAGACCTCCGGCTCGAGCGCGCCGGTCTGGGGATGGACGAACCAGGGCTTGCCCGAGGTGGTGCCGACCCGCGGATCGCTTTCCATCCGCTCCATCAGCAGCTCGAAGTAGCGCGCGGGCAGATCGAGGTCCATGTCGAGCTTGCAGAGATAGTCGAAATCCTCCAGCCGCACGCTCTCCAGGCCGGCATAGAAGGCCTCGATCACGCCAGGTCCGACCTTGCGTCCGCCGCGATCGGCGCGGCGGATCACGCGCAGATAAGGCAGGCGCTGGGCGTACTCGTCGAGAATGGCCGGGGTGTCATCGGTCGATCCGTCGTCCACCACGATCCACAGCGCCGGCGGCACCGATTGCGCAGCGACGCTGTCGAGAGTCCGGCGGAGGTATTGGGCCTCGTCCCGGCAGGGCGAGATGAGCAGGTAGCGGCGCGATGGCGTCACGTATCAAATCCCTTGCCGAAGGCGGAAGATTGCGACGAATCTCTGCCGAGCAGGGGCGTCGCCGGCCGCCTTTCAATAAATTAAATCGTGAATTAATATTATGTCAGGGCGCGTGTCAAAGTCATGGTGTTTTTAAATCGGCGCCCTCGTTCGCTGTGACCGGTCCTGCGAGAGGTTAACATGGATGGCATCGGCCCCGTGATCCCCGGCTGCACCCAGGCTTCGGCCCGGCCGGTCGCGCGTGGGACGCGCCGGATCGACGCCGCCTGCATCCGGGCGCTACTCACGGCGGCGCTTGCCCTGCTGTCTGTCCGCGGCATTGCCGCAGCCGCCGAGCCGACCGCGTCCGCCGGGCCGTCACTGGCCGGCAATCTGCTGCCGGTGGAGCGTCTCGCAGCCTGGAATCCCGGGCTGATGTCAGCCGGCGGTATTCCGAACCGCACCATCATTTATCGCACGCTGTCTCCGAGCGGGAGAGACGACAGCGGCGCGATCCAGGCCGCCCTGACCGCCGCGCCCGCCGGCCAGGTGGTGATGCTCGGCTCCGGGACGTTTATCGTCAACGAGCCGCTCCTGATCAGCCGGCCGGTGACGCTGCGCGGCGCGGGCGCGGGTGTGACCAGGCTGGTGAAAACCAACGGTGCACGGGCACGAACGTCGGCCGTGATTGCCGGCACCAAGGGAATCCTGACGCCGGTCGATCCGAGCACGTACAGCTATGATCCCAAGCCGATCATCATCGTCGGACCTTCGCGCTGGAACAATGGCCCCGACAGCAGCGCGTCGCAGGACCTGCTGGCCGACGGCGTTCAGGGAACGTCGACCGTGACCCTCGCCAACACCGCGAACCTGAAGCCGGGGGATTTCGTTCTGCTCGACGAGGTCTCAGGCGCATCGTGGCAGGCGACGCCGGCCGGCTTTCCGGCGGGAGCGAAGGTCTGGCAAGGCGATCGGGTCGCCTGGAACATGCACGATCCGGTTCAGCCGGGGGACGACAATGCCGGCGCGAATGCCGGAGGTCCATATGACCAGACCCCCGGTGTGCTGCCGAAGTCGATGTCGTGGTTCGCCCGGACCGACCGGGCGACCGCCGAGATCAAGGAGATCGCCTCGGTCACCGGCAGCACGGTGACATTCACCTCGCCGCTCACGATCAGCTATCGCAGGGATCACCAGGCGCAGCTCACGCCCTACAGCACCGACCCGAACAGCGGTCGCCACGCCGCCAATAATCGCGACATCCACGTTGCCAGGGTGGGTGTCGAAGATCTGAGCATCATCGGCGGGGCGGACGGCGCGTTGCGGTTCGAAGCCGCCGCTTATTCCTGGGCCAGATCCGTCGAGGTGACACAATGGCTCGGCGAGGGCGTGGCGATCAACAATTCGTTCCGGATCGAGCTCCGCGACTCCTACATTCACGCCGGCTCGTGGCCGCAGCCGGGCGGGGCGGGCTACGCGATCAGCCTGGCGGCGGGCTCCTCGGAGGTCCTGATCGAGAACAACATCCTGGTCGATGTCTGCAAGAACATGGTGTTTCGGTCGTCGGGCGCCGGCAGCGTCGTCGGCTATAATTATGCCGACGACTCGTTCGATTTCGACAATCCCGGCTGGGTCGAGGTCGGCATCAACGCCTCGCACATGGCCGGCGCGCATCACGTCCTGTTCGAAGGCAATCTGTCCCACAATGCCGACAGCGACTACACGCACGGCAACGCGATCTATCTCACTTTTTTCCGCAACCATCTCACCGGCCAGCGCCAGCGCTTCGTCGATCGCTCGGGCATCCGGGCCGTGGGTCTCGCCTACGGCTCGTGGTGGGATTCGTTCGCCGGCAATGTGCTGGGCCAGCCGGGACGCATGAGCGGTTGGGTGTACGACGATCCATCGATGCGGGCCGGCACGGCCGCCTGGGGGCAGGGCGGTGTCGGCAACGTCTGGATGCTTGGCTACGACCCGGAGCGATGGACCATGGCGCCCGATCCGAAGACGCTGGCCACGGTGATCCGCGGCGGCAATTTCGACTATCTCACCGGCAAGGTGGTCTGGACCGACGCTCTCGCGGCGCAGCCGCTGCCGGCGTCGCTGTATCTCAGAGCCAAACCCGGCTTTTTCGGCGATCATCCGTGGCCCTGGGTGGACCCGACCAGCGATACCAAGCTGCATACGTTGCCGGCCAAGGCGAGATTCGAGGCGGGCGCGCCATTCGCGGCCGCGCCGGGATCAACGCAATAGAGCCGGCGTGAGACGTCCAACGGGTTTCCGTCAGGTGCGGACGCCGAGCCGCGGGCGCCAAGCCGGCCGTGTACGGCTCCAACGAGCCGGCCGCCTGTTCGCCGGCTGAGCGGCGGGCATGCTCTGTTGTGACCTCCGCCAGTATCGCGCGGCCTCGACCGTGACGAGCACGAACACCACCCAGGTCACGTCGAACGCGCGCAGCCACAGGGTTTCGAGCAGGTTGTAGAGCATGACGAACAGCGCGACGGACAGCAGGATCCACGCCCGCTTGTAGTCGTGCTTCATCACGCGGCCGATGACGTGAACGGTGGCCGCCAGAAAGACGAGGAGAAAGGCAAAGCCCACATAGCCCAGCTCCAGCATCGCATCGTAGTAGCCGTTGTGGGAGTTCGGCATGGCCTTCACCCAGCCGGGCGCATCGGTGATGCTTGGTGCGTCGGCGCCGACCAGCCAGAAGCTCTGATAGCCCCATCCCAGGAGCGGCCGCTTCGCGATCTCCAGATTCGAGAAGGCCCATATGGTCGTCCGGCCGGTGAAGCTGGAATCACCCGTCAGCAGATAGGCGATGCGGCCGGTCGTGAAGCCCGCGAGCTCGCCGACCACGAAGTAGCCGAGGATGATCGCCATCAGGATCAGAAGCGGTGCAACCCGCAGCGTTCTCGCAAGCGCCAGCGTCAGGACGGCCAGGATCGGGGCGACCAGAGCGAGGCCGAGCGCGGTCTTCGAACTGGACAAGAAGATCAGGACGACGGCAGCGGCGGCGACGACGATCCCAAGCGCGCGGCGCGTGCCGGGATAGAGCAGCTCGTGAACCGACAGCAGGAAGGCGATGGCAGCAAACTCGCCCAGCAGGTTCTTGCCCGAGAAGTAGCCCTGATAACCGATGTCGACCAGCGCGTTGCCGTACTGCGCGTAGGTCGCGTAGCCGCCGGGGATCAGCAGAACATTGAGGATCGCCCCCGCTGCAAAGCAGAGGAACATGCCGCGCAGGATGTCGGCGCTCGGCCTCGATAGCAGGGCGGGCAGCACGATGGCGGTGAGGACCATCGCTTCCTGGACGAAACGGACGAAGGCGAATTCGGGTTTGAATGCCCACGCAATGCTGGCGCCAGCCAATCCAAAATAGGCGCAGAGACTGATGATGTTGGGCGGAACGGCAAACCGCTCGCCGCGGGCGAGGCGTTGCATCGTAACGATGATGGCGACGGCCGCGAGAACAGGCCAGAAGACCCGGTTCTCGACCCTGCTCTCGAGCAAGCCCTGGAGTCCGGGCGATGGCGGGAAGCTGAAATAGATCAGCGGCTGAATGAGCGACGAGTAGGCGAAGGCGAGGACCGGAATCAGCGCGCAGACGTCGAACGTCCCCGCGGAGGCCTGCGGCCCGGCCGACATCGACGTGCTCGCTGCAATTCTCGGCATCAATCTCACTCGGATATTCGAACGGGGCGGCCCCCGGCAGCCGCCGGGAATACCGTCCATGATATTATCTAGAGATGGAATTAAATAAAAGAACCTTCGACGCGTGCTCGGAAGGTATCGCTGCGGACGCGCCGCAAATCTGCTCTGGCATTCACAAATAAATCGTATTAAATAAATCATGTGATTTAAAATTAAATAGTGGCTTTTAGGTCGCACGTTTTTCGGTCGGGGAGGTGCGGCAAGGGTCCGCGGCCCGGCATCCTCGTGCGGCGGGGCAGATTGAGGGAGAGCGGTTGATGCTGACCACGCATGAATTGCAGGAGCCGGGATCCTCCCTTTATCGCGTGGGGCGCTCCGGGGCGGGTCGCGATCGGCCGGAGGTCGATGCTGTCGCCCCGGCCGACGCCGCAATTCCCGACGACCTCGCGCGCGACGTCTATTGCGTCCTCGGAATACCGGTCGATGCCATCAACATGCGCGGCGTGCTGCGCCGCATCCGCGATGCTGCTCAACAAAGAACGCGGCTTCTCATTTCGACCCCCAATCTCAACTTCCTTGTCGCCAGCCAGTCGAACAGGAGTTTCAGGGAGTCGCTGATCCTGAGCGATCTCTGCACGGTGGACGGCATGCCGGTGGTCTGGATCGCCAGGCTGCTCGGGATTCCGATCAAGAGCCGGACGGCCGGCGCGGACATCTTCGACGCGCTGAAGTCGGAGGCCGCGCCGGCAAGCGCGCTGAAGCTCTTTCTTTTCGGTGGCCCGGAGGGGGCCGCCGAACGGGCCGCCCGGACGCTGAACGGTCAGTCGGCGGGATTGCAGTGCGTGGGCTGGTCGAACCCCGGTTATTTGTCGGCCGAGGAGCTGAGCCGGGATCACATCATCGACGAGATCAATTCCAGCGGGGCGGACTTCCTGGTTGCCTCGCTCAGCAGCGTGAAGGGACAATCATGGCTGCAGCGCAACCATGAGCGCCTCGAGATTCCAGTTCGCGCCCACCTCGGCGCCGCGCTCAACTTCCAGGCCGGCACCGTGAAGCGAGCACCGGCGTTCCTGCGCCGATCAGGCTTCGAGTGGCTGTGGCGCATCAAGGAGGAGCCCTATCTCTGGCGCCGCTACTGGAACGACGGCACGGCGATGCTCGGCCTCATGCTCACCCACGTGTTGCCGTTCGTGGTGTGGACCTGGTGGATGCGCCGCACGCATGAGCGGGGTGAGGCGCTGACCATCACGCAGGACTATGGGACACGCGCGGTCACGCTCAGCCTGTCGGGGCCCGCCGACTCGCGCCACGTCGACCGGGCCATTCCGGTTTTCCGCGCCGCGACGGCGTCCCGTAAGCCGGTCACGGTCGATTTCTCCAACGTTTGCGCCATCGATGCGCGCTTCCTTGGATTGCTGCTGATGCTGAGGAAGCAGTTGGAAGCCCAGGGCTGTACCGCGACCTTCGTGGGCGTTTCGCCGCTGATGGCCCGCATCTTCCGCTTCGGCGGTCTGGACCGGCAATGAGAGGGAGAGGCCTGTCATCGGTGGCATCACGGCTTCAGCAGTCGGTGGTTCGATGATCGCCGCCGCGACGCTTGCCCGCGTTGCGAAGGATTGTCGGAGTCGTCAGTCCGGCTGGCGCCCATCGGCCGATCGTCGCCCATGGAGCGGCGCATGTTCGGAGCTCGAGCGATGAGCGCAGCCGGCGGAAAGCGGCGCGAGCTTCTGATCGACTTCTATCGAAGCTGCGCGATGCTGTTCGTGTTCTATCATCACACGGCCAACGTCTTTCCGGACTCCGTCGATCTGTTCACGAAATTCAATCCCTTCGCCGAGCTGTTCGTCGTGATCTCGGGGTTCATGGTCGGGTACGTCTATCTGCACAAGGAGAGACACGGAGAGCTCGTCGCCCGCGGCTTGAAGGTGCTCGCCGCCTATTTCGTCATCTCGGTGCCGGTCGCGGTTGGCATGGCTGTTCTGGGGAAGAAGCGAGAGCCGGTGGGGCAGGCGATTCTCGACGTGCTGACGTTTCAGTCCGAGCCGACCGCCATCACGATCCTCAAGTTCTACGGGCTGATGTTCCTGCTGCTGCCGGTGATCCTGCCGGTGTTTAAGCGCGGCAGGCTCCAGGTGCTCGCGTTGTCGGCTGCGATCTTCGTGGCGTGCACCTGGTTCAGCAACACGAGCACGGCCGCCGAGCTCGAGAATCCGGCCGTCATTCTGCTGCTGTTCTCGCTCCAGGCGCAGATGTTCTTCGTGGTCGGTATCTGGCTCGGAGATCTTCATCGGTCCAACCGTCTGATCGGACCCGCGTTCTACACGGCGCTGGCGGGGATCTTCATCTTCGGGCTGCTGCTCGATTACAGCCTCGGCTTTCCCAGCAACGGCGAAAAATACCCCTATCGGTTCGACAAGCTCCTCAACCTGCTTTGGACATTGCCGCTGCTGTTGGCGCTGCTGTGGGCGGTGTACGCGCGCACCCGGCGATCGCCGGCAGTCGCGCTCATCCTCAACGTCGGCCAGAACTCGCTGATCGCGTTCCTCGGGTCGGAGGTGGTGCGGCAATCGGTAAAACTCGCGCTCCTCCTGGGCGGCGTCCACCCGCAGGTTTACGGCCAGACCGTGATGGGTCTGTTCGATGTCGTCCTGGTGACCGCGGTGCTTTGGCTCTACCGGGCGCACTGGCAGAACCGCCAGACAATGCTGCACCCGCTCAGCGGGCCGTAGGCGCATCTTTCGCCTGAAAGTGTTGCTCCGATGCGCTTGTTCGAATCCTCCCGGGCGGCTTAGCTCATCGCTAACCATTGGCCGCTAGCCTCTCGAGACGCCCGAGGAGGCATGAACTGATGTGGGTGATAGCGCTTCATTTTGCAGCCGGAGTGGTTGCCGGGACGATGTTCACGGTGCGCACGCTGCTGGCGCTTGCCGCGATCGTCTTCATGGAGTGCATCGCCGCGTCGATCATCAGCGGGCTGCCGGCCGCGCTCTATGCCGGCGCCGGTCTGGTTGCAGTCCAGGTCGGCTATCTCTCGGGGATCTACGTTCGCAGCGCTCTGGAGCGTGCCGGCATCGCCCAGCCATCCATTCGCGCCGAGCACCAGCGCTGACGGCCGATCGATCTCCGTCATCGGTTGCCGTCCATGGCGCGCACCGGCCGGCGCGCGCCGATGGACCTACTCGGCCATCACGCTCCCGTAACGAGCATAGTATTTATGGTTGTAGTAGTCGCCGAAGTGATTGGCGTAGCGCTTCAGCGCCTTCATGTCGGTCTTGTTGAGCACGACGCCGAACAGGGCATCGTAGACGTTGGGCGCCGTGTTCAGCGCATGCTCGACCACCTCGGCGGGCGTCCGTCCCCATTCCACGACAAGGACGAAGCTGTCGAGCAGCGCCGAGATGGCCCGCGCATCGACGACGGGGGCGAGCGGCGGAAGATCGACGATGACGTAGTCATAGGCTTCGCGGAGCTGCTCGAACAGCTTGCGCATCTGCTCGTTGCCGAGGATATCGCTGGTGTCGCGCTGTGCGGCGCCCATTCCGGGCAGAAAATCCAGGCGCGTCACCGGGTCGGTCCAGACGGCGTCCGCGAGCTGACGCCCTCCCGAGACGATGTCGGCGATCCCGGTCCCGGCATCGGGGGCGAGCATGGCGGAGAGCGACGGATTCCTGAGGTCGCAGTCGACCACGATCACCCGCTTGCCTGAATTGGCGACCAACTGCGCCAGCGACGCGGCGATGACGGACTTGCCCTCGTTCGGCAGGGCGGACGTCAGTCCGAAGACCTTCCGCGACGTCCGGTTCGGGTCCTGGTCGATGGCGACTTTCAACGAGCGGATGGATTCGGCGAAGCGCGAGGTGGGCATCGCGGATGCGGCCCAGCAGGTCCCGGGGCCTCTCGAGACCATTCGCCGGCTGCCGTCCGGTTCGACCTTGGCAACGGCGTTGGCCGTCGCCTTCTTGGTGAACTTGTCGACTTCGCCTCGTTTGAGCAGAGGGACGACCGAGAGGCAGGGCAGGCGCAGGCGATCTTCGACCTGATCGGTCGTCCGAAAGCTGCGGTCCTTGGCCTCTGCGAGCAGGCCAAAGCCGCCGCCGAGCGCCAGGCCGCCGAACAGGCCGATCGCCATCAGCACGATGGACTTCGGCTTGATCTTCTTCTTCGGTGGTGTGGCGGCGGAGATCACACGCGCCTTGGCGATCGGGAAGGAGCCCTGCTGGACCGAGCCCATGTAGCGCTGAAGGAAGGTGTCGTAGAGGGCACGATAGCTCTTGGCGCTCGTCTCCAGCTCGCGGATGCTGACCTCCGCGGCCCTGGTGTCCTGCGACTTGCCAACGGCTTGCGCCAGCTGCCTCTCGATCTCCTGCTGCTGCTGCTTGGCCTCCGCATAGTCATGCTTGGCGACGTCGGCAAGGCGCCGCACCTCATCGAGCATGGCCTGACGGATGCTCTTCATCGTCGCACGGATATTGACGACGGCGACGTGATCGTTGCCATATTTGGCAGCATATTCGTACTCGCGCTTGGCGTTATCGAGATATTGCTGACGCAGGCTGTTGATGATCGTCGTGCTGTTCGAATTGCTCAAGGAGAGGCCGTCCGGCGGATTGAGATTGCCGCTGAGCTCCGCCGGGGAGAAGTCGGAGACGGCGGCAATGCGGTCGACCGGCATATCGGCATTGCTCGTCGCGAGCATGTCGTCGAACCGATTGAGCCGGGTCATCAGCGAGGCGGTATGGGTGCGCGCCGCCACCAGACGGTTGGTGAGTTCTGTGACCTGCTGCTGGTCGATGAGCTTGCCGTCTGCCGATACGATATTGTACCGGCTCTTCAGCTCGTTGACGGCGCGCTCGGCCGTCGTCGCGTCGTTGCCGAGATCCTGCAGGCGGTCGTGGAGCCAGGCCGTGATGGTGCGCTGCTCGTTGGCCTCCGCCTTCAGCTGCTGATCGAAATACTCCTTGGCGATGGCATTGGCGATCATCGCCGCCCGATGGGGATCGCTGGCGCTGAAATCGACCTCGACGACCGAGCTGGTGCCGATCCTGAAGGCGTTCATCCGGCGCTGGAATTCGTCGAGGAGATCGTCCATGGACGGCGCGTTTGGCTCCGGCGCCAAACCGACGAGCCTGCGGACCGCGTTGACCGCACCGTGCAGCGGGCTGCCTTTACCGTTGAAGTCGGGGTCGTCGGCCAGGTTCAACTGGTTGATGACGCTGGTCGCGATCGACTTGGATTTCAGGATCTCGATCTGCGACTCCATGTCGAGCGGGGGCTCGTCCTGAACCGCAGGTTGCGGCTGCACGACCGCGGCCTTGGAGGTGCCCAGCATGATCTTGACGTCCGCCGAGTAGGTCGGCGGCAGGATTTTCAGCAGGGCGAAGCTGGCCAGGAGCGAAAGCACCGTGGTGATCGCAATCACCAGATAGTGCCGGCGCAGGAATCCCAGCGCCATGTCGAACGGCCCGGGTCCGTTCCGGTCCCAACCCTGCTCCTGCTGAGGGGGGTAGGCAGCCGTGCTCGCGTTGGGATTGTGCAGCATGTTTTGAAGCTTCATCAGTTGCGTTTCGGACGTCGGAGCCGTCCGATTGCCTGCGAGAACGAGAATTTATATATTCGGAACCATTAAATGATCTGGGACCGCCGCGCGATTTAATTTATATTAAATAAGGTTTTGCTCAGCAAGTGGCCTTTCGAATTAAATATCGCCGGTGTGGAGCGCGCCCTTGCGCCGCGAGGGCTTCTCCAGCCGGATACCGGCGTCCCGCTCGCCTGGGTCTCGGTCTTTGGCCGTCGCGTAACGGTGTGTAACGGCCGTCGCCGGACCATTGCCAAGCCACGGGTTTTGGGCATCAGTCCTGGCGATGAGCATGCCTGCGGCCACGCTTTTGATGGTGGAGGACGACCCGGAGATCAGCCGGCTCGTGAGCGATTTCATGCGCCGGGAAGGGTTCGAGATCGAGGTCGCCGCCACGGCGGCGGCGATGGATGCCGTGCTGCGGCGGCTGCGCCCCGATCTCATCATTCTCGACCTGATGCTGCCGGGAGAGGACGGGCTTTCGATCTGCCGCCGGCTGCGGGCGAGCGACGACATTCCCATCCTGATACTGTCGGCCAAGAGCGACGAGATCGATCGCGTGGTCGGGCTGGAGCTCGGCGCCGATGACTACATGGTCAAGCCGTTCGGGCCGCGCGAGCTTCTGGCCCGCGTGCGCGCGCTGTTGCGGCGCGCCCAGGCGAGCCCGCCGCGAGACGCGAGCCGGCGTTTCAGTTTCGACCGCTTCGTGCTCGACGTTGATGCCCGCAGCATCGAGATCCCGGATGCGCAGGGCGCGCCGATCCAGCTGACCTCGGCGGAGTTCGACCTGCTCGCCTGCTTCGTGCAGCGGCCGCGGCGGGTGCTGAGCCGAGACCAGATCCTGGATTGGACGCGCGGCCGCTCCGCCGAGCCTTTCGACCGCACCGTCGACATGCTGATCTCGCGGTTGCGGCGCAAGCTCGAGGCCGCAAGCCCGGGAACGAACCTGATCACCACCGTCCGCAACGGCGGATACCTGTTCACGGCGACGGTGAGGCCGGTGGCGTGATGATGCGGCTGACGCTTGCGATGCGTATCGGCCTCATCGTCATCATCGGCCTGTTGGCGATCTGGATCGTCACCCTGGCGCGGTTCTACCGCGCCCGTACCGCGGAGCTCGAAGGCGCGACGCCGCTGCCGATGCGGCTGGCCGCGCTCGCCGAGCTGATCGAGCGAACGCCCCGGACGGAGCGGGGCCGGGTCGTCGATGCCGTGTCCTCCGACCGCTTCGAGGTCCGGCTGGTCGGGGCCGACGCGGCGGTCCGGCTTCCGCGGACGGAGCCCGCGCCGGTCCGGTCCGGATTGCGCGAGGCCTATGCCGAGGCGCTCGGTGCGCGCCCGCTGGCCATCACCTCCGTGCCGGAGCCGGAGGGGCGGTGGTTTCCGCGGCTCTCGCGGGCGCCGCAGAATGCCCTGGAGTTCCGCATCGGCCTGAACGGCGGCGACGTGCTCGTCGTGGATTCGCGCTCGTCGCTGGTGTTGACCCAGCAGGGGTTGCCGATCGGACTCGGCGCGGGCCTGTTCGGAACGGTGGTCGCGCTGTTCGCGCTTCTCATCATGCAGCGCGAGACGCGACCGCTGGCACGCCTTGCCGCCGCCGTCGACCGGGTTGACCTCGGCGGAGCGGCGGTGCCACTGCCCGACGTCCGCCGCAACGCGCCCGAGGTGCGCGCCGTGGTCACGGCGTTCGGGCGGCTGCAGGACCGGCTCGCCGATCTGATGCAGGCGCGCATGGCGCTGGTCGGCGGCATTGCTCACGACGTCCGCACCTTCGCCACGCGGCTGCGGCTGCGTATCGACCAGATCCCGGACGACGCCGAGCGGCAGCGCGCCGTGGTCGATATCTCCGACATGATCCGTCTGCTCGACGACGCGCTGCTCGCGAGCCGGGCGGGGGCCGGCGAGCTGCCGCAGGAGCTCATCGCCTTCGACGAGCTGGTGCGGGCCGAGGTCGATGATCGCCGTGCGCACCGGGCGCGGGTGCGTCTCGACGCTGCGGGCGATGGACGCGAGCTGCTGATGCTCGGTGACCGCGTCGCGCTGCGCCGGATCGTCGCCAACATCATCGACAACGCGCTCAAATATGGCGAGGCTGCGCATGTCTCGCTGCAACGCCAGCCGGAGCACGCCGTGCTGACGGTCGATGACGAAGGGCCCGGGATTCCCGGCGACCAGCGCAAGGCCATGCTTGAGCCGTTCACGCGCCTGGACACGTCGCGCAATCGTGGCACCGGAGGAGCCGGGCTCGGACTGGCGGTGGTGCGGACGCTGGTGGAGGCGCATCGTGGCAGCATCGAGATCACTGACGCGCCGCGCGGCGCCCGCATCGTCGTGCGGCTGCCGCTGTTTCTCGACGGGCCCGGCGATGTGCATTCCGATCTGACGTGATCGATGGCAGCGTGGTGATCGGAGCGCTGTCTTCAAGCGGTGGCAATTCGCCGTTATTCCCGCAAAAGTTGAGATAACGACGTAGCGGGCGGGAAGGACGCGGCGGCTTGGTCTTCGCCTTACGCGACGTCGACGATGCGCCCGCTTGATGATCGCGTGGAGATTGTGATAGGTATTCGATGCATCCTCATTGCATCGCCACGCGGATTGAACTGGGCGCGGCGCCGATTTTGTAAACCCATCGTACCGAATGTCATTCAACCGCACGGGCCGCGCGGACCGCGGACTCGTGCGCCGATGGACGACGTCGTTCCGGCTCGCCCGGGCGAGAACGTCCGAGGTCAGGGCAGGATCATCGACATGGCAGCAAGAAAGACCCGCGTGGCGATATTGGGCGGCGGCATCGGCGCGTTGAGTGCGGCCTTTGCCTTGAGCGAGATCGATCCGCGCGGCGAGCTCTACGAGATCACCTTGTATCAGCTCGGCTGGCGTCTCGGAGGCAAGACCGCCAGCGGACGCAACGCCAAGCAGGGACAGCGCATCGAGGAGCATGGGCTGCATATCTGGGCCGGCTTCTACGAGAACGCCTTCACCATCCTGCGTGCCGCGCTGAAGGCACTCGATGCACCGCCGAGCGATCCGATCAGGACGATCGATGACGCGTTCAAGCGGCAGAACGAGATCTTCTACGCCGAGTATACCGACAACCAATGGCTGCCCTGGCCATTCTGGTTTCAGCCGGATGTCGACGAATCGGTCTATCCCGGCCGGGATAGCCTGTGGGCGCCCGCCGACAACATCGTGCCACCGCTTTCGACCCTGCTGCTCCGGACCATCGCCAGCATCATATTCAACCTGAACTACTATCTCGAGGACTGGCCGGGCGACCAGAATGCCGAGCTGGCGAAGGCGATCGCCGCCATGCCGGCCGAGCGACGGGCCCGGCTGGCGGCCGTCCCGTCCAATGGCAAGGGCCATCCGCTGCTTCTTCTGGCTCACCGCGTCGGCGAGAATCTGCACAGTGACGTCGAAGCGATCCGCCGCGATGCCCAGGGCGACATGGCGGCGCTGCTCCATGCGTTCCGCCGCATCGTCAAGGAGCACCAGAAGATCGATGGCCTCGAGGAAGGCCTGCGCCGGCTGTTGATCCTCGCCAATCTCGGCATCTGCATGCTGCTCGGCATCATCGAGAACGACTGCCTGACGGATGGGCTGGAGGTTCTCGACAGGTTCGAATTCCGCAGCTTTCTGGCGCAGCAGGATGAAGAGGCTGCCAACAACGCCATCGTGACCGCTCTCTATGAGTACATCTTCGCCTTTCGCAGCGGCTCCCGCGAGCCGTCGGAGCAGCAGGTGTCGGCCTGCTCGGCCGTTCAGGGACTGCTGCGGCTGTTCTTCACCTACAAGGGGGCGTTCTTCTATAAGTCCGTCGTCGGCATGGGGGATACGATCTGCACCCCGATCTACCAGCTGCTGGCGCGGCGCGGCGTGAACTTCAAGTTCTTCCACAAGGTCACGAGCCTCGAGCCGACCGAGGACGGTAGCAACATCGCGATCATCAACATCGACAAGCAGGTCGAGTTCGTCGATGGCAAATATGATCCGCTGGTCCTGGTGAAGAACTACTGGTGCTGGCCGTCCGAGCCCAAATGGACAGAGATCGAGAACGGTGAGTACTACGCGCTGAAGGGCTATAATTTCGAGAACGCCTATGGTCCTCCCAACCCGCCGCAGCCGCCTCCGGCGGCGCGGCTCAGCCTGCAGCTCGGTCAGGATTTCGACCAGGTGGTGCTGGGCATCGCGGTCGGCGCACTCGATGACATCTGTCGGCCCTTGGTGCAGCAGAAGCCGGCCTGGGCCGACATGGTCGGCAATCTCCCAACCGTGCGCACCATGGCGCTGCAGCTCTGGCTCGACTGCCCGGTCGGGGATCTCGGCGGCCCCTATGTGGCGCCTGGACCGTCGCTGGAGACGATGGGGCCGATCGTCACCACCTGCAAGCCGCCGCTGGACACCTATTCCGACATGTCGCAATTGCTGCCGGCCGAGGACTGGCCGGCGCCGGGGCCGCGCTCGATCGCCTATTATTGTGCCATCATGAGCGACAAGAGCGCGCCGGACAATGAGGAACTGGCGGCGGACTATGTGAAAAACGCATCGAAGGACTGGATGACGTCCTGGCTCGATACGTTGTGGACGAACATCGGCAGCGGCAGCACGTTCCGCTGGGATCTGCTGCACGCGCCGAGCGACATCAGCGGATCGGCGCGGCTCGATTTCCAGTTCTGGCGCGCCAACATCAATCCGAGCGAACGCTATGTGCTGAGCCTGCCGGGCACGCTGCGGCACCGGATGGAGCCCGGCAAGTCCGGCTACGACAATCTCTTCCTCGCCGGCGACTGGACCCGTGTGCCTGAGATCAACGCCGGATGCGTGGAGGTCGCGGCGATGTCCGGCCTTGCCGCGGCGTCGGCGCTGTCGGGCGTCTACATTCCGATCGTCTCGATGAGTCCCGAACCCTACATCACCAACGCCTATGTCAACTACGCCGGATGGATCACGCTTCCGCCGGCGCCCTATCTCTGCAACGACTCGACCTTCTACGGCTTCGCCGTGCCGGCCGACCTCGGTGCCTGCCAGCGATTCCTCGACCGCTCCTTCAACCGCGTCGCGGGCCGCGACCAGTTCCGCGTGATGCTGGACATGGCGTTCGTCAACGTCATCCAGGTGCGCAAGAGCCAGGCCGCGACGCCGCCATTCGCGGAGCAGGGGACGATGTCCGAGACCGATATCGGGCTGTGGCTCCTGGTCGGCAGCTATGAGCGGGGTGCCCTGCTGCCGAAATCGATCGGCTTCGTGCCTGCCTATCTGTTCGTCGACAATGCCTGGTCGGTGGTTGCGGGGCAGGAGGTCTGGGGCTTTCCCAAATATCACGCGACCATCGTCCAGCCGGCCAGCGCGCCATCGAACGACCCGTTCGACGTCTCGGGGCTGGCGATTGCCTGCTACGGGCCGGATGCCCATGCCTGCCAGCAGCGCGTCATCCGAATCGAAGGCACGGACGGATCGCCCCCGACCGCGACCGCGGTGGCCTCGCCGGCGGATGCGTTCCGGCGGCTCTGTGCCGGAGCCGACGACGAGCGGCTGAAGCAGGTGACGACCGGGCCCGGCATGGCGTCGTTCCTGGGCGGCGTCTGGGGTCTGCCGATTCCCGTGTTCTATCTCAAGCAGGCGCGGTCGGCGGACAGTCTCACCGCGGCGAGCTACAAGACGCTGTTGAACGGCGCGCTTGACCTGACGGCGCTGCGCAGCTGGCAACTGCAATCGGGCAACTGGACGATCGAGATGAGCGCGCTCGACAGCCTGCCGTTCATTCGCGACCTCGGGCTCGGCACGCCCGTCGACGGCAAGCTCGTCCTGACCGCGACCACGCGCATCTGGGCCGAGATCGACTTCACCGTCGCGACGGCCACCCCCATGGCCTGAACAGGTCGTCACGCCGATTGTCGCCTCGGCGCGTCATCATCGACGGCGGCGAGCCGCGCCGCCGCCCGGCGCAGGAACGCCGCCGCGCCCTGCGCCTCGGCCACCGTGACGGCCTCGCGCAGCGCGGCCGTCACCTGGCCCGGCGCATGATCCGGAACGGCGGCCAGGATCTCGGCGCGCCGCCGATGCAGCGGCGACAGGAAATAGCCGTCGCCATAGCGCCGCGCGGCGTCGATCGCCGCATCGATCGTCTGCATCGCCTCGGCCGTGTTGCCGACGATCAGTTGCAGGCCGGCGACCTCGCCGAGATAGAAGCAGGAGAAATGCATCATGCCGAGCGTCTGGAATGCCGGCAGCGCCTCGCACGCCGCCGCCAGCGCCTCGTCTGGATTCCTGCCGAGATGGCCGCGGGCGTGCGCCTGCAGGCTGCCCGCCACCAGCTGATAGAGCGGATAGCCATGGTCGCGGCAGATGGTCAGGGCTTCCTCGGTGGCGAGGAGGACATCCTCGTAGTCGCCGCGTGCGAGCTGATAGAAGGCGAGCCACGACAGCGCCCAGGCGAGGTCGAACGGACGTCCGAGCCGGCGCGCATGCGCGATGAGATCGCTGGCGACCGCGGCCGCACCAGCGTCGTCGCCCATCGCATGCAGCACCTGCAGCAGCGAGGCCTGGGCGGCGACCAGCGGATCCTGCGAGGACAGTTGCGGCAGCCGCGCGCCGTCCGACGCCTGATAGAGCTGCACCGCGGCGGCCAGCAGCCGGCGCGCGGCGGGGAGGTCGCCTCTGGCGAAGAGAATGTAGCCCAACGCAACGCCGCTCTCGATGCGGTGCTCGGGAAGGCCGGTCTGCTCGCCGATTCCCAGGCACAGATGCGCCATCTCCTCGGCACCGTCGAGATCGCCCGCGATGATCAGGAAACTGCAGATGCCGCGCAGCACGGCGAACAGGCCGGCGGTGTTGCCGAGTGCGTCGCAGATCGCCCGTGCCTCGGACAGCGCCTTGCCGACCTCGGGCACGGTGTAGCCGCGCGAGGCGGCGAGGCTGACGGCAAGCCCGATCAGGAGCTCGAGCTCCAAGTCGGCGCGCTCGCCGTCGGCGGATTGATGACGCAGCAGGTCGAGCGCCGTTTGCAGATGTCGCGCCGCTTCGACATGCGCGGCGCGCGAGGCGGCGCGCCGGCCCGCGGCCGCCCATAGCGGGATGGCTTCGGCGATCGCGCCGCTCTCGGTGAAATGGTAGGCCAGCAACTCCGGCTCGGTGTCCCGCGTCTCGGGAAAGCGATCGCGCAGCACCGCGGCGATCCTGCCATGCAATGTCTGGCGTTCGCGCCGGAGCAGGGACTCGTAGGCGGCGTCGCGGATCAACGCGTGCTTGAACGTGTAGAGGCCGTCGGGCGGCGCGCCGCTGCTCTCCACGAGGCCGGACTTGACGAGCTGATCCAGGCTCTCGCCGAGCCTGGCTTCGGGCTCCGCCACGATGGCCGACAACAGATCGTAGCTGAAGCGGCGACCGATGGCGGCGCCGAGATTGGCAATCCGGCGCGCCGGCCCCAATCGGTCGAGCCGCGCAACCAGGGAGTCCTGCAGCGAGGCAGGAATGGCCACGCTCGCATGGCCGTCCCGTGCGGGCGCCGCGGAGGCTTCGACGACGTACTTCGCCAGCTCTTCCAGGAATAGCGGAATGCCTTCGCCACGGCTGACGATCTGGCGCAGCGTCGCTGCCGGCAGCGCGGCCGAAGCGGCCACATGGGTGCATATCCGCTCGGCGTCGCCGTGACTCAATCGCCCGAGCGGGAGCCGCGTGACCTGCGGGCTCGCGGCCCAGGGCGGCTCATATTCGAGCCGGGCCGTGACCACGATCAGCCAGCGGCGTTGTGCGGCGCGCCGGATCGCCCGATCGAGCAGCTCGAGCGTGGTCGTGTCGCTCCAATGCGCGTCTTCCAGCACCAGCAGCGCGGGCCCGGTCGGCACCATCATGTCGATCAGCCGGAGCAGCGTCTCCCGCGTGACCTCCGAGCGCTTCTCGACGGTCATCGTCTGCAGCGGACTGTCCGGCTCGGGAGCGACGCCCAGGATATCGGCGAGCACGGCGCGCGCCGTGGCGTCGCCGACGCCGTGCGCGTTCATGAAGCGATCGAGCTTGTCGCGACGCGTCGCTGCGCCGTCGGAGCGGTCGAAGCCGGCGATGAGCGCGAGCTGCTCCGAGATCGGATACAGCACGCTGTCACAACGGGTGGGGCTGCAGTGCCAGATCATCTGGAGCTGGGAGACGTCGGCCACGCGCCGACGCAGCTCCTCGACCAGCCGCGACTTGCCGATGCCCGGCTCGCCATGGAGCAGCACCACCTGTCCGCTGCCGAACCGCGCCGCCGCCCAGCAATCGAATAGACGCGCCAGCTCCTGGTCGCGCCCGACCAGAGGGGAGCTTTCGCCGCGAATGCGGGCGTGGAAACGGCTCGCGACGGCGGCTTCCTCCAGCACCTCGAACGCCTCGACCGGTGCGGCGAATCCCTTCAGCGCGAACGTGCCGAGATCGCGGAAGTCGAACATGCCGCGCGCGATGCGCTCGGTGGTCCGGGCCACGACGATGCTGTCGGGGGCGGCGATCGATTGCAGCCGCGCCGCCAGATTCGGCGTCTCGCCGACGATGTCGACCGGGCGGCCGTCGGCGCGGGGCATGAGGTCGCTGACCACGACGAGGCCGGTGGCGATGCCGATGCGCAGGCGCAGCTTCTGTCCATGCGGGGCCTCGAGCCGGCCGACGGCGTCGCGCAGCGCGATGGCGGCGCGGATCGCGGTGGCTGCATCGTCTTCCCCCGCGCGCGGATAGCCGAAATAGGCGAGCACGCCGTCGCCGGCATATTGCGTGATGGCGCCGCCATGGTGGCCGATGACGTTTTCGCAGGTCGTCAGGAAGGCGTCGATGACGCTGGTCATATCTTCCGGATCGAGCCTGACCGTGAGCGAGACGGAGCCGACGAGATCGCAGATCAGCGCCGTGACCTGCCGCCGCTCGGCGCGATGCATGCCGAGCAGGCGCGAGCTCGTCGTCGTATCGGATGACGGCTGTCGCAACGCCCCGCCACACCCGCCGCAGACGTCCGAGCCCGGTGGATTGGGCCGACCACAGGTTTCACAATCCATCTGCGTTCGGGCTCCCGGACACGACTACGGAATGCGAATGAGCGCGAAGCGCGGAGCTTGCGATGAGGGCGCGATCGCGGCGCCCGTATCGACCGACGTCGCGCGCCGAGCGCGAAGCATCGGTTTGCGGTACTGGCATTTCGAGTGCGACCAGGACCGGCTGATCATGTTCAACTCATAGCGCATTCGTGGCAGAGTAGCAACGGTGCCGGATTGCTCGCGGTCGCTCCGGGGAGGGGGGAACGATGTCGGACGGCTCCCTCGGGTGTCCTCGATGCCGGCGGGACCGTTCAAGCCTGCGACGATTTGACATCAATGTGGAAGCATCAGGCCGCCTCGCTTGCGGAAAGGCGCGCATGATCGCGCGATCCCGCGGCGGATGGCCCGTCCGGGTGATGCGTCGTGAGGCCCTCGGAAAGCGTGAGGGCGCAGGGAAGGCCGGACCTCGACTGAGGCCCGTGGCCCGCCTGCGAAAAAAATGCAGGCGGCAGGTACCACAGGTCAGCCGGAAACCCGGCCCTCCCTGCGCGATGGTTGAACGGCTGCTTCGCGTTCTCCCTGGTGCGCCGGGCTTTCTGGCCACCATCCCCACGCGAAGCCAGGGCCTCGACGTGAGTTGATATCAGCATCGGGATATCAGGACCGCGCGACTTGACCGTGCGTGGCGAATTGTTCGTCGGCGCGAGCAACCCGCGCTGCAATCCACCACGCCCACCGCTCCCCGCCTCGCATGTCGTGACGACCGCGATACGCCCCTCAGCTCGAGACGGGATGTAGGAATAGAACCATGATTTTCGGAAAAACGAAAGAGGAATATTTTCGGCGCGGGGACTGGACAGGCCAAATCAGCTTGATCGCGCAGCGGAAATCAGTTTCTCGGCGCATCGAGCATCCAACGATTGCGCCGCCCGTCCGAACCTCGGGATTTTCTGGTTCGACGCTGACGCGTCGTCCTGGACCGACAAGGAGGACGACCGAGGCGCCTGGCTGCGCCGCTCCGTCACGGCCAGTCGGCGAAGTTGAGGATGGCCCGCGACTGGCCTTTGGTCCGCTGCGACGAAACGCCCTTGCGCCACGCGCCCGGTGATTGGCCGGTGTGCCTGACGAAGAAGCGGTTGAAATAGGCGCTGTCCTTGAAGCCGAGCGCGAAGGCGATCTGCTTGATCGTCGCGGTGGTGGTTTCGAGCCGGGTCGCCGCCTCCTGAATGACGCGTTGCTGAATCAGCGCGCTCGGTGACCGCTGCAGCACCCGGGTGCACAGCGCGTGCAGGCGATCCGGCGTCACGCCGAGCAACGCAGCGTAGTCGGCGACCCGCAGTTGCTGATGAAAGCGTTCCTCGACGAGCCGGCGAAAGCGGCTCAGGATCTCGGCGCTGGAGCCCTGCGCCTCGCCGGCGCTGTCGTCGGCAAACAGCCGCCAGAAGCGCAGCACGCACAGGGTCAGCTCCGATGACGTGATCGAGGCCGCGCCGCGCCGTGACGGATTTTCGATCTCGGCTGCGATCGCCGCCATCGAGCGCGCGATGACCGCGGCGAACTCGGCCGTGACCGAGAAGGCCAGGACGGCCTCGGTGCCTGCGAGGTCGAGATAGGCGGGCTCGGCGGAGGAGGGTAGGTGGCGGTGCCAGAGCCCGGAGCGCAGCCGCAGGAGATGGCCGGCCGAGCCGGCCGCGACGTCGAGATGCTCGGCCTCTCCCGCCGGCAGCCAGACCAGCGCCGGACCGGACCAGGTCTGGATTTCGTCATCGGCGAAGCGCGCCGAGGCAGCCCCGGCGGAGAGGCAGAGCAGGTGGACGAACGGCCGCGCGGCATCCGACCGCAGGGCCCAGCGCCGTGCCTCGAAATGCGTGGGAATGGCTTCGGCGCCGAGCGCTGCCGGGGTGCCGCGAGCCACCGGCGGCAGCGTCCGAGGCGCGGCATTACGCGCAGTCGTCGCCCCAGAAAAGTGCACTCTTTTGCCGGAACTGTCCATTGCGCCACCCAAGCTTGCGGTGTTTCCCTCGTCAAGTCCCGACGACCGCAAACAAAAAACCGCGGACGACGCCGGGGCAGAGGAACGTCACCGATTCACGCGCGCGGTCCGCGCGCGTGAACATGGGAGGAGGACAAGGACATGACTTCGACCAACCGTCGTCAGGTGCTACGGATCGCGGGAGCGGCGGCGATCGCAGCCGGCTTTGCCGTATCGGCCGCGCAGGCCCAGACACAGGACAAGATCCGCATCGGCTATGCGATCTCGAAGACCGGCCCCTATGCCGGCGGCGCCGGCATCACCACGCTGCCGAACTATCAGCTCTGGGTGAAGGACGTGAACGCGGCCGGCGGCATCAAGCTCGGCGACAAGCGGCTGCCGGTCGAGATCGTCGAATATGACGACCGCAGCTCGTCGGAAGAGGCGGTGAAGGCGATCGAGCGCCTCGCCAACCAGGACAAGGTCGACTTCATCCTACCGCCCTGGGGCACCGGTCTCAACCTTGCGGTCGGTCCGACCTTGAACCGGCTCGGCTATCCGCATCTCGCGGTGACGTCGGTGACCGACAAGGCGCCAGAGCTCGCCAAGCGCTGGGCTAATGCCACCTTCTGGCTCGGCACGTCGGCGCAGATCTCCAACGGGCTCGCCGAGCTGCTCGGCAAGCTGAAGAGCGAGGGCAAGATCGGCGGCACCGTCGCGATGGTCAGCGTCGCCGATCAGTTCGGCATCGAGCTGGCCGCCGCCGGGCGCGAGGCTTTCAAGAAGGCCGGACTGACCGTCGCCTACGACAAGACCTATCCGATGGGCTCGCAGGATCTGCAGCCGCTGCTCAAGGATGCGATCGCGAGCAAAGCCGATGCCTTCGTCGCCTTCAGCTATCCGCCGGATACGATCGGGCTGACCGAGCAGGCGCAACTGCTCAAGTACAATCCGAAGGTCTTCTATGTCGGCGTCGGCACGGCGTTCCCGCTGTTCAAGGGCAAGTTCGGCGCGGGCAGCGACGGCGTGATGGGCATCGGCGGCTGGAACGCCGACGCGCCCGCGCTCAAGGACTATCTCGCCCGCCACAAGGCGGCGACCGGGCAGGAGCCGGATCGCTGGGCGAGCCCGATCACCTATGCCAGCCTGCAGGTGCTGCAGCAGGCGATCGAGAAGGTCGGCAAGGTCGACCGTACCGCGGTCGCCAAGGAGATCCGCGAGGGCTCTTTCGACACCATCATCGGCAAGGTGAAGCTGAAGGACGGCCTGCTGCAGGAGGTCTGGAGCGTCGGCCAGTGGCAGAACGGCGAGTTCTACGCCCTGGCGCCGGCCTCGCTGCCCGGCGCACGCGCCGCGGTCGTGCCGAAGCCCGAGTGGAAATAGCGGGAACGAGGTCGTGAGCTTGCGGACGCGCGTCAATGCGCGCGTCCGCGGGCCTCGCGCAAGAGGCACCATCCCATGCTGCTGTTCGACATCCTGCTGCCCGGTCTGGTGCTGGGGGGCATGTATGCCCTGATCGCGCTCGGCCTGACGCTGCAATATGGCGTGGCGCGCATCATGAACCTGTCCTATGGCGAGTCGCTGGTCGCGGCCGCGTTCGGCACGCTGTCGCTCTATTCCGGCCTGCGACTGAGTCCGCTGCTGGCGCTGCTGCTGGCGATGCCCGCCGCGGGACTGCTGAACTGGCTGCTCTACAGGCTGTTGCTGCAGCGCCTGATCCGCCGCGGCAAGGACGCCGGTGCCCAGGAGGTCGACAGCATCCTCGTCACCTTCGGCGTGCTGTTCGTGATCCAGGGCATCATGCTGGTCGCTTTTGGCGGGCAGTATTACAGCTACAGCTATCTCTCCATTCCCGTGACGGTGCTCGGCTCGACGCTCGCGGTGAACCGGCTGGTGGCGCTCGGTTTCGCCGCGCTGATCGGCACCGGCGTCTATCTCGCGCTGACGCGGACGAGGATCGGTACGGCCGTGCGTGCCGTCGCGGTCGATGCCAATGCCGCGCGGCTCGTCGGCATCGATGTCGCTTGGCTCGCAGGACTGGCGTTTGCGTTCGGTGGTGGACTGGTAGCCGCCGGCGGCGTGCTCGTCAGCATGTTCCTCACCTTCAACGCCTCGATGGGCGTCGTCTTCACGATGAAGGCGCTGGTGGTCGTGATCATGGGGGGCGTCGGCAATGTCATGGGCGCGCTGGCCGCAGGGCTGCTGCTCGGCGTCGTCGAGACCGCGGTGGCGCGGCTGGTCGATCCCGGGCTGACCTTGGCCGCGACGTTTGCGATGTTTCTCGCCGTGCTGCTGATCCGGCCGACCGGACTGTTCGGAAAGGCGGCGTCGTGATCAGCCCTGGCAAGATTCTCGCCTGGTGCATCGGGCTCGTCGGCGTTGCCGCAGCGGTCACGCTGCCGCTCTATGCCAACGGCTACTATCTCGCGCTCGGCATCAGCATTCTCTATTTCACCGTGCTGGCAACCGCCTGGGCCATGTTTTCCGGACCGACCCGCTACGTCTCGCTGGCGACGGCTGCGTTCTTCGGCATCGGCGCCTATACGGCGGCGGCGACGGGCGAGACGCTGAGCTGGCCGCTGCAACTGATGACCGCTGCGGGTGTCGGCGCCGTCGTCGCGGCCATCACCGGCCTGTCGACGCTGCGGCTGTCCGGCATCTACTTCATCATCTTCTCGTTCGGCCTGGCCGAGCTGATCCGCCAGCTCGTGATCTGGTACGAGGTCAACATCCACAAATCGGTCGGCCGCTATTTGTTCAGCGACATCACCCAGGAGATGCTGTACTGGCAGCTCTGCGCGCTGACGGCGCTGGTCTTCCTCACGGGCTTTCTGCTGACGCGCTCGCGCTATGGCCTCGCGCTGCGCGCGATCGGCGCCGACGAGACCGCCGCGCGCCATTCCGGCATCGATGCGACGGCGGTGAAGCTCGGGGTCTTCATCCTCAGCGCGATGTTCATGTCGGTGACCGGCGCGATCATGGCGCCGCGCTGGACCTATATCGATCCGGCGATCGCGTTCAATCCGATGATCTCGTTCCAGGTCGTGATCATGGCGCTGCTCGGCGGCGCCGGCTCGCTGATCGGCCCGGTGCTCGGCGTCATCCCGCTGGTGCTGCTGTTCGAGGTGCTGACAGCCGCGCTGCCGAACCATTTCAGCATCGTGCTCGGCCTCGTCTTCATCGGCATCGTGATGGCGCTGCCGAAGGGCGTGATCGGGGTGGTCGATCGGGTCTGGCGGCGCGAGCCCAAGGTCGCCGGCGCCAAGCCGGAGCAGGGCGGAACGCTGCTCATCGCCGAGACCGTCGGCAAATCCTTCGGCGGCCTGCGCGCCGTCGACAAGGCCAGTCTCGACGTCCGCGCCGGCGAGATCCTCGGCGTCATCGGTCCCAACGGCTCCGGCAAGACGACGCTGCTCAACATGCTCTCTGGCGCGCTGGTGCCGTCGGACGGCACCATCCGCTTCGACGGCACCGTCATCAACGGCATGGCCGCCCACCGGATCGCGCGGCTCGGGCTTGCCCGCACCTTCCAGTTGGTGCGGGTGATGCCGGACTTGACGGTCGCCGAGAATGTCGCGGCGGCGGCGTTGTTCCGCACGCGCCAGACCGGTGCGGCCGCGGAATCGATCCATGAGCTGCTCGCCCTGGTCGGCCTCGATGGCGTGGCGGAGATGCTGGCGGGCGATCTCACTTACATCGACCAGAAGCGGCTGGAGCTCGCCCGCGCGCTGGCGCTGCATCCGCGTGTTGTGCTGCTCGACGAATGGCTGGCCGGGCTCAATCCGACCGAGCTCGAGACCGGCATCGGGCTGATCGCCTCGCTGCGCGACCGCGGCATCACCATCGTGATGGTCGAGCATGTGATGGATGCGATCCGCGCGCTGTGCGACCGCTGCGTGGTGATGAGCGCCGGCAACGTGATCGCGCGCGGCACGCCGGGCGAGGTGCTCGCCGATCCCACCGTAATCACGGCCTATCTCGGAGAGCCCGATGCTTGAGATCACGCGGCTGTCGCATGCCTATGGCAAGCACCAGGCGCTCACCGACGTCGCGCTCGAGGTCGCGCGCGGCGAGATCGTCGCCATCCTCGGCGCCAATGGCGCCGGCAAGTCGACCCTGCTGAAGGCGATCGCGGGACTGATCCGGCCGTCGCCCGGGGCCGTGGTCCGGCTCGGCGGGACGGACATCGCCTCGCTCGCGCCGCATCTGATCGTCGAGCGCGGCATCGCGCTGGTGCCGGAAGGCCGCGGCGTCTTCGGCGATCTCACCGTCGCCGAGAACCTCCAGCTCGGCGCCTATCCGGCGCGCGCCCGCGACGGCGAGGCCGCGCGGCTCGCGCACGTGCTGCAACTGTTCCCGCGCCTCACCGAGCGCATGAGCCAGGCCGTGAGGACCATGAGCGGCGGCGAGCAGCAGATGGTCGCGATCGGCCGCGCGCTGATGTCGCGGCCCGAGCTGCTGCTGCTCGACGAGCCGTCGCTCGGACTGTCGCCGCTCTTGAGCCGCGAGGTGTTCCGGGCGCTCAAGACGATCCGCGGCGACGGCGTCGGCATCCTGATGGTCGAGCAGAACGCGCGCGCCAGCCTGGACATCGCCGACCGCGTCTACCTGATCGAGCAGGGGCGCAATGCCGGCGAAGGCGCGGCGTCCGAGATGAAGAACAATCCCGACATCCAGCGCGCCTATCTCGGCCAGTCGCGCGCGCCGAAATCTCCAGCAACCTCCAGCGAATCCGGGAGTCTTCCATGAACGCGATCAATCTCCTGATTGGCGGCAAGGATCAGTCCGCCACCAATCAGCGCACCTTCCAGCGCCTCAATCCGATCAGCGGCGAGATCGCAACCATCGTCGCGGCGGCGTCGATCGACGACGCGCTGCGCGCCGCCGATGCCGCCGCGGCGGCGTTTCCGGCGTGGTCCCGGCTCGGCCCTGGCGAACGCCGCAAGCGGCTCAATGCGGCAGCCGATGCGCTGGCGCGCAATGCACCGGAGTTCGTCGCGCTGATGATGGCCGAGACCGGCGCCACCGCGGGCTGGGCCGGCTTCAACGTGCATCTCGCCGAGGGCATGCTGCGCGAGGCCGCGGCGATGACGACGCAGATCGCGGGCGAGGTGATTCCGACCGACGTGCCCGACAACATCGCGCTGGCGCATCGCCAGCCGGTCGGCGTCGTGCTCGGCATCGCGCCGTGGAATGCGCCGGTCATCCTCGGTGTCCGCTCGGTGGCGATGCCGCTCGCCTGCGGCAACACCGTGGTGCTGAAGGCCTCGGAGATGAGCCCGGGCGTGCATCGGCTGATCGGCGCGTGCCTGGCCGAAGGTGGTCTCGGCGACGGCGTCGTCAATGTCGTGACCAACGCGCCCGAGGATGCGCAGGCCGTGGTCGAAGCGCTGATCGCCCATCCCGCGATCCGCCGCGTCAACTTCACCGGCTCGACCCGCGTCGGCCGTCTCATCGCCATGGCCTGTGCCAGGCAATTGAAGCGCGCGCTGCTCGAGCTCGGCGGCAAGGCGCCGCTGGTCATTCTCGACGACGCCGATCTCGACGCCTCGGTGAATGCCGCCGCGTTCGGCGCCTTCATGAACCAGGGCCAGATCTGCATGTCGACCGAGCGCATCGTGGTCGACGACAAGGTGGCGGATGTATTCGTCGCGAAGTTCGCCGCCAAGGCCAACAGCCTGCCTTACGGAGATCCGCGCAAGGGCGACGTGGTGCTGGGCTCGCTGGTCAGCGCCGCCGCCTGCGACCGTGTCGGCGGCCTGATCGAGGACGCGGTGGCCAAGGGCGCGGTGCTGGCGGCCGGCGGCCGCGGCAGCGGCACGATCATGCCCGCGACCATCGTCGATCACGTCACGCCGGCGATGCGCATCTATGGCGAGGAGAGTTTTGGTCCCGTCGTCACCGTCGTGCGCGTCAGCGGCGTCGACGAGGCCGTGCGCGTCGCCAACGACACCGAATATGGCCTGTCGTCGGCGGTGTTCGGCCGCGACATCGCTCGCGCGATCGCTGTCGCCAAGCGGATCGAATCCGGCATCTGCCACGTCAACGCGCCGACGGTGCATGACGAGCCGCAGATGCCGTTCGGCGGCGTCAAGGCCTCCGGCTATGGCCGCTTCGGCGGCAAGGCCGCGATCGACGAGTTCACCGAGCTGCGCTGGATCACGGTGCAGACCGGCGAGCGGCACTACCCATTCTGAGGCGGGAACTCATCCGTGGCCCGGCTCTGGCGCATCGTCGGATGCAGCCGGAGCCGGTTGCATTCCGCGCGGCCATGCGCGGAAACGATTCGAACTGTGTCCGAGACATCGGCAGCAGCGACGTCGGCGCGCGACGTCGCGGCGGTGAGACGCGCCCCCGCCGGGCATCGATGGTGCGAGGTGCGATCGAAATTCACGTTGCGGCTCCGCTGGTTGCGGCAGACAGGCGCGCTACTTTAAAGAAATTCCAACGGCTTTAGATCGATTCAGTTTGCTGCGGCCCTTCTCTTGCCGGACGTTCGGCTCAACACGTGCAACGTCGATGACGAAGGGTGGGTTCGAGCGCATGCGGCTGTGGGTTCAGGTTCATACGTGGACGTCGCTGATCAGCATGATCTTCCTGCTGATGCTGTGCCTGACCGGGCTTCCGCTGATCTTCCATGAGGAAATCGATCATCTGTTCGAGGACGAGATCGCCGCGCCGGCGATGCCGGCCGACACGCCGCTGCTGCCGCTCGACCGCCTGATCGCGGCGGCCAAGCAGCAGTTGCCGCAGCAGCATGCGCTGTTCGTGAGCCTGAAGCAGGCGGAGCCGCTGATCGTGGTCGCGATGTCGCCGACCGCCATTCCGGTGCCCGGGCAGTTTCATCGGCTCACCGTTGATGCGCGCACCGGCGTCGTGCTCGGCGAGGAGGCGCCGCATCAGGACGTCATGGACGTGATCCTGCGCATCCACCGCGACATGTTCACCGGCCTGCCGGGCGAGCTCTTTCTCGGACTGATGGGACTGGTGTTCGCGGCGTCCATCGTCTCGGGCGTCGTCGTCTACTGGCCCTTCATGCGGCGCCTGCAGTTCGGCACGGTGCGGGATCGCTCGGCGCGGCTGAAATGGCTCGACCTGCACAATCTGCTCGGCATCGTCACGGTGAGCTGGGCGCTCGCGGTCGGTCTGACCGGCACCATCAACACGCTGGCGGTGCCGCTGTTCGACCTCTGGCGCGCAAAGACCATGCCGGCGCTGCTCGCGCCCTATCAGGGCAAGCCGCTGGCGGAAGCAAAGTCGATCGAGGCCGCCGTCGGCGCCGTCCGCACCGCATTCCCGGACCGGCTGGTGACGTCCATCACCCTGCCGACGACGACGCGGTTCGGCAGCCCGCAGCACCTGATGATCTGGACCAAGGGCCGCACGCCGTTCACCGCGCGCATGTTCAAGCCGGTCCTGGTCGACGCCCAGGACAGCAGCAAGATGGTCGTGCCCGAGCTCGCCTGGTACCTCACCGCGTTGCAGGTATCGCGGCCGCTGCACTTCGGTGACTACGGCGGCTTGCCGCTGAAGATCATCTGGGCCGCTCTCGACGTGATCACGATCATCGTGCTGTGCAGTGGACTCTATCTGTGGGCCGCCAAGCGCTGGGGCTTCCGCAGGAAGGCGTCAGGTGTCGTGGCATCGGCCGCGCCGGCAGTGGTGTCGACATGAGCTCCTCCGCTGCCTCGGCGACGCCGTCCTCCCGCGTCGCGCAACTCTCGACCTGGCAGGTGTTTCGTGCGCCGCTGCTGATCGGCCTCGTCGCCGCAGCCGGGCTCGCCTTCGGACTGTTCGGCGACGGCCTGTGGGATGGCCTGTGCTGGCTCGGGCTGTCGATTCCGATCCTGTTGTCGCTCGCCTACGGCACGAGACGGAGCCGCGGCGCGAAGGCCGGAACGCAGGGCGCTCAGGCCGGAACGCAGGATGGGCCGCTCTGAGCGCTGACGTCCGCCGCCGGTCGGCGGAAGACGCCCCGCATCATTGACCTCGATCCGGGCCGCGGGACTACGCGCTCGGCCGGCCAACGATCCCACGCATCTCTTCTCTTACGCGTCTTCTCTCGCGCGCCGCGTCATCGCGATGGCCGCACGCTGCGTCGGCGGCGCGTGATCGGTCTCGCGCAGTGAGCGCCGCCGCGAGCGGCGTCTCTCCGCCCCGGAAACAAACAGATACAACGGTCACGATGCTCTCTCCGATCTGCGCGCGGCGCGGCGGAGATGCGGCGCATTTGAACGCAAAGATTGATTCAAAAGTGGCAATGTGATTAGTTATCATCGTACGATTGATCGAAATGATTTCGATGAGTTCGAGACGATTGGTGTCCTGAGTTGTATCAGCCGACACGATCACGTCGGCCTTCCGCGCGACATGCGCTTCTTTGGAAGGCTTCAAAGAAGCGGCGGGAAAAAAATCTCGTAGTAGCGGCAATCTGTTGAGCTGACCGATTCGGCGAGACTGTCGCTCGTTAGACGGGTTCTACGTCGCGCGACGCCATCCTCAAATACCTGTGTGTTAGGACCACCGACGAGCCGAGTTGGAACTTGGAATGATCGGGGTGTCAGGATGGTTTGTCGCATTTTGGATAAAGACGTTGGATTGACGATGTCGTTGGGACTTGTGAGCTCATTGGCGCTCACGCTGAATGTCGGAGGCGTTCAACCGGCCTTCGCGCAGACCAAGCTCCCCGACGTGACCGTCGACGCGCCGAAGCCGAAAGTCCGGCAGACCGCCTCGAGACCGCAGGCGACCGCGACGCGAACCGCTCAGCAGCGCCGCGTCGCCCCGCGCAACCTGCCGCCGACCGCCCCGGTGGCCTACGTGACGCCGTCGACGGGAACAGTCGGCGCGCCGCCGTCGCCCTATGCCGGCGGCCAGGTCGCCAGCGGCGGCGGCCTCGGACTCCTCGGCAACCGCGGCATCATGAACACGCCCTTCAACCAGACGAGCTTCACCTCGCAGCTCATCCAGAACCAGCAGGCCCGCACGATTCGCGACGTGCTGATCAATGATCCCTCGGTGCGGACGATCCAGGCGGCCGGCGGCGGCGCCGACAGCCTGTTCATCCGCGGCTTCTACTATGACAGCGGCGACTACGCCTTGAACGGCCTCGCCGGCATTGCGCCGTATTATTCGACGGGCGCCAATTTCATCGAGCGGGTCGAGCTGCTCAAGGGGCCGGCGGCTCTGCTCAACGGCATGACGGTCGGCGGCACCGGCGCCTCGAGCGGCGGTGCGGTCGGTGGCAGCGTCAATCTCATCACCAAGCACGCGCCCGACACCGACATCACGCAACTCACGGCGACCTTCGCGTCGCGATCGCAGTTCGGCGAGGAGGTCGATGTCAGCCGCCGCTACGGCGAGCACAAGGAGTGGGGCGTCCGTCTCAACAGCAAGTATTCCAACGGCAATACGCCGTGGGACCGCCAGACCGACGAGTTCGGAAATGCTCACCTCGCGGTCGACTATCACGGCGAGAACGTCCGCGTCGATGCCGATATCGGCTATCAGGCGGACAAGCTGAATCCGCCGCTTCGCTTCTTCACGGTCGGCCCGACCACGACCAGCATCGCGTCGCCGCCGCCGTCCGGCACCAACTTCCAGATGCCGTGGGCCTATTATGCGCCGACCGATTTCTTCTCGACGGTCAAGGGCGAGGTCGATCTCAGCGATCACATCACGGCCTACGCAGGGTTCGGCTATCACGACAGCAACATCAACTATCGCTATACGTCGCCGGTTCTCGGCAATAACGGCGTTCTCACCGGAACCCCGCTTACGGGGAGCGAGACCTATGAGACGTTGGCGGGCGAAGCCGGCCTTCGGCTGACCGCCGACACCGGGCCCGTCAACCACGCCATCAATGTCGGCTACTCCGTCACCGATCGCACCTATACCCAGCGTGTGGTCACGGGGACGCTGTCGGCGGCGACGCCTTGGAATCTCTATCGTGATCCCTCGAACATCGCGCTGCCGGGATTCTCGTCGACGCTGGCAGCCAATCAGATCGTCGGCGCGAATCTCTGGAGCGTCGGCGTCTCCGACACGATGTCCATTCTCGACAAGAGGATCCAACTGACCGTCGGTGCGCGCCGCCAGACCGCGGGGACCGAGATAACGAATTTCGTCGCGCCGGGGTCGAGCAGGCCGTTCGCGGACACCTCGGTTTGGACGCCGGCCTATGCGCTCGTCGTCAAGCCGGTCCAGCAGGTCGCGCTCTACGCCAACTATATCGAGGGTTTGCAGACCCCGGCCGTCGTCACCGGCAATTTCAGCAATGTCGGCACGGTGTTCCCTCCGGGGCAGACCAAGCAGGTGGAGACCGGAATCAAGGTCGATTTCGGCCGCATCACGACGACGCTCAGCGCCTTCGACATCTCGCGCCCGAGCATCATCAGCGTCGCAACGGCAGGGGTGGCATTGCCCGCCCAGGTGCTCAACGGCTTGCAGCGAAATACCGGAGCTGAGTTCAACGTGTTCGGCGAGATCACGCCGGAGCTGCGCCTGCTCGGAGGCGCGGCCTACACCCACGGCGTGCAGGAGAAGACGCAAGGCGGCACGACGGACGGCAAGCGCGCCATCGGTGTGCCCGAACTGACGGTCAATCTCGGCGCCGAATGGGACACGCCGTTCGCACGCGACCTGACCCTGACGGGCCGGGTCGTCTACACGGCCGCGCAATATGTCAACGCAACCAATACGCTCTCGTTGCCAGATTGGACGCGAGTGGACCTGGGCGCGCGCTACAAGTTCACCTCGCCGTGGAACGGCAAGCCGATCATCGTTCGCGCCAGCGTCGAGAACGTGTTCGACAAGACCTATTGGGCGTCCGCCTATAGTGGCGTGATCACGCTGGGCGCGCCGCGCACCTACCTCGTTTCCACGACGTTCAACTTCTGAAGCGTCGACGTGCATGAGGGCGACCAGGCCGCCGCACGGCAGATGTGCGGCGGCTTGGTTAGTTGGAGCGACGCGTAGAGTTGCATGTCCAAGCGACGGAGAGCGTGCGGTCCGTGGCGCGCATGCCAAGGCGGGCAAGCGAATGGAGCGTGATTCAACACCGAACTACACGGCAATTGCTGTAGAGCCGCCGGAATCGCCGACTTGAAGCCGATGCATCCAGATGTTGAGTCGTCACCTGCGTGTCACCTTGGAGAGATTAAAAACTTCGATCGGCGGTATCCTTTTGACTGTCATTATCAACTGCATTACTCGTAGTTCATCAACGTCGCTTGTTAGTAGGGAGTAGCCGCTCATGATGGTCTTCGACAGGGACGACGTCACCTTCACCGTCGTCGTGAATCACGAAGAGCAATATTCGATCTGGCCGACATTCAAGGACATTCCGAACGGGTGGACGGCCATAGGCGTCACCGGGAACAAGAAGGAATGTCTGGACCATATCGAACAGGTGTGGACCGACATGCGGCCGCTCTCGCTGCGGAAATTCATGCAGGAGAACACGCAGGCCTCTGCCGAATCCTGAAGCGAGGGAGGATGGCTGCCATGCGGCTGATCTGTTTGCCCCATGCCGGCGGCAGCGCCATGGTCTACGCGCGCTGGAGGAGAGGTCTTCCGTCCTGGATCGAGGTCCTGCCGCTGGAGCTGCCAGGACGCGGGGCGCGGATGGACGAGCCGCTGCAGACGGATGCGGCCGTGCTGGCCGATCAGCTCGCGTCCGAACTGATCGGGGCGCCGTTGGCGCAGCCCTACGCTCTGTTCGGGCACAGTCTTGGCGGCTTGCTCGCCTTCGAGCTCGCGCACCGGCTGCTCGCGCGCGGTGCGCCGCGGCCGCAGATGTTGCTCGTGTCCGGAACGGAAGCGCCGGCCGTGCGCGACGGCAGCCGCTGGCGCGAGCCGCTCGGCGACGACGCGTTGCGCGACGAGCTTCTCAGGCTGAACGGCACACCGCCGGAGGCGTTCGAAAGCATGGAGATCATGCGCAGCGCGCTGCCGATCCTGCGGGCCGACTTCCTGATGTGCGGGAACTACGTCTATCAGCGGCGCCAGCCGTTGCCCTGTCCGCTGCACGTGTTCGGCGGCGATCTCGACGAGACGCGCGCCGAGGCGCTGGAGGCGTGGCGGGCCGAGACCTCCGGCGCGTTCGGCCGCGACACGTTGCCGGGCGACCATTTCTTCATCCATAGCCGGCAGGCGGATCTGCTGAATCTCCTTGCCGCATTGCTGGCACGCGCGGCCCGGCCGGAACTCGCCGTTGCTCGCGCGGGGCCTTGAGCGGCGTGCCGAAAGCGTGGCCCAGCCGGCGAGCCGTCTGGTGATGAGACTTCGATGCTGAAATCGACGGGAGACGGGGAGAGGTCATGTTCGCAATACAATCTAAAGTAGAACAAGATTCGTTGCCGTTCCTTCTGCGGGCCAGCCGCGAGCAGCAGCCGCTGATGGAGGCCGTCAGCGACGTCCGCGACATGATCGAGCGCCAGCTCTACGCCTGCGGCGGAATTCTCTTCCGTGGCTTCCATCTCGATGGCGCCGAGGCGTTCAGGAGCTTTGCCGCGAGCTTCGGCCATCCGCTGCTGTCCTACGAATTCGGCTCGACGCCGCGATCGAAGGTCAGCGCCGGCGTCTACACATCGACCGAATATCCGCCGCACCAGAGCATCCCGCTGCACAACGAGCAGGCCTATACGCGCGACTGGCCGATGAAGATCTGGTTCTATTGCGAGCAGGCGGCGCAGCAGGGTGGCGAAACGCCGGTCGCCGACAGCCGGCTCATTCACCGCGACATGCCTGCCGCGATCCGCAACCGTTTCGCCGAGCGCGGCGTCATGTATGTCCGCAACTATGGCAGCGGTCTCGACGTCGACTGGCGGCAGGTGTTCGGCACGGAGTCGAAGGCGGAGGTCGAGGCCTATTGCGCCGCGCATGCCATCGCCTGCGAATGGAAGGATGGCGACGAACTGCGGACACGGCAGGTCTGCCAGGGGACCGCGGTGCATCCCGTGACCGGGGACATGGTGTGGTTCAATCAGGCGCATCTGTTCCACGTCTCCAGCCTCGCGCCCGAGGTTCGGGAGAGTCTTCTCGACATCGTCGGCGATCCGCTCGAGCTGCCGCGCAATGCGTTCTACGGCGATGGTGCGCCGATCGAGGATGAGACGCTGGCCACGGTCCGCCGCGTGCTCGACCGGCACAAGATCGTCTTCCCGTGGCAGACCGGCGACGTCGTCATGCTCGACAACATGCTGACGGCGCACGCGCGCGAGCCGTTCAAGGGGCCGCGCAGGGTGATCGTCGCGATGGCGCAAGCCCATCGCGTGAACTGAAGCCGCGCAATCGACCACCAGCCGCGATCGGACCTCCGCAAGATGCCGCCACAGACCCTCGTCGAACGACTCCGTGAGCATGCCGCCTCGCGCGCCGACCATCCGGCGTTGCGCTTCATCGAAGGTGACGACGTCGTCGACGAGCTGTCATTCGCGGCGCTGGACCTGCGCATCCGCGCTCTTGCCGCGCATCTGCAGGAGCGCGCGCGTGCCGGCGAACGTGCCGTGATCCTGCTGCCGAACGGGCCCGACTATGCGGTTGCGTTCTACGCCTGTCTCTATGCCGGGGTCATTGCCGTGCCGGCCTATCCGCCGGAGGCCGGTAAGGAGCGCTACGCCAGCCGCCTCGACGGCATCCTGCGCGATGCGGCGCCACGGCTCATTCTCACCCAGGCGCGGCTTCGCGACGCCGTCACGGCCTGTGTGGGCCAGACCCGGGCCGATGTCGTTGCCGTCGACGAGGTGCCGGTCGGCGCGGCCGTCTCCTGGCGCGAGACGGAGCTGAACGGCGATGCGATCGCGTTCCTCCAATATACGTCGGGTTCGACGTCGCAGCCGAAGGGCGTCTGCGTCACCCACCGAAACCTCGTCGCCAATGAGATTGCGATCGAGGCGGTGCTCGGCGGCACCCGGGATGACGTGTTCGTCAGCTGGCTGCCGCTCTATCACGACATGGGATTGATGGGCGGATTGCTCAATCCGCTGTTCACGGGTTTCGCCGCGGTGCTGATGACGCCGCGCAATTTCCTCGAGCAGCCGCGGCGATGGCTCGAGGCCATCGATCGCCACGGCGGCACCTGCAGCGGCGGGCCGGACTTCGCATTCGCGCTCTGCGCGGACCGGATCTCGGATGCGGCGATCGCGCACCTGGACCTTAGCCGCTGGCGCTTCGCGTTCTCCGGCTCGGAGTTCGTGCGGCGCGCGACGCTGGATCGCTTTGCCGCGCGCTTCCGGCCTGCGGGCCTCGATCCTCGCGTTCTGACGCCTTGCTACGGCCTTGCCGAGGCGACCTTGCTGGTGACCGCAGGCGACAGCGCGAGCCTGGCGGCTTGTCATACGCTCGATTCCGCAGCACTCGCCGGCGGCCGTGTTGCCGATACCGACGCAGGGACGGACCTGATGGTCTGCGGCACCGTGGCCGACGGTCACGCCGTCCGCATCATGAGAACCGATGCGTCCGCCCAGGCCGAGGCGAACGAAGTCGGAGAGATCTGGGTCGCGGGTCCGAGCGTCGCGCAGGGCTATTGGAACAATCCGGAGGCGACGCGGCAGACCTTCGTCGCGCGTGACGGCGCGCGCTGGCTGCGGACCGGCGACCTCGGCTTCGTCCGCGACGGCGAGCTCGTCGTCACCGGCAGGCTCAAGGATTTGCTGATCGTTCGCGGCCAGAACATCTATCCATTCGACCTGGAGCAGGCCGTCGAGTCCGACGTGGCCTCGGTCCGGAAGGGGCGCGTCGCGGCCTTCCCGGTCGAGATCGATGGCGCCGAAGGCATCGGCGTGGCGGCCGAGTTCAGCAGGGCGGTGCTGCGGCGGACGCCGGCCGATGTGCTGATCAAGGCGATCGGCGATGCGGTCATGCGGCAGACGCAAGATTATCCGGCGGTGGTCGTGCTGCTGAACCCGCAGGGCATGCCGTTGACCACCAGCGGCAAGCTGCAGCGCTCCGCCTGCCGCGCCGGGTGGGCGCACGGCACGCTCGACAGTTTTAGGGTGTTCGAGCGGCGTCGTGAGGCGGCGGACCGGTCGCCGTCCTCGGAGCTTGCAACGGAAACCGAACGCCGTCTTGCGCTGATCTGGCGGGATGTGCTCCGGGTCACGGCCGTCGGCTGCGGCGACGACTTCTTCATGCTCGGCGGCAATTCGGTCGCAGCCGCCCAGGTCGCGGCGATGGTGCGCGAGCAGTTCGGAATCGAGCTCGCGCTGCGCAGCTTCTTCGATGCGCCGACGCTCGCAGCGCTTGCGGCGCTGGTCGATGCGGCCGGCATCGATGCAAGAGCGCTGGCGCCTCTGCAGCCGGCCCCGGCGGGCGTGCGCGAACTGCTGTCGCCCGCGCAGGAGCGGCTGTGGTTCCTCTGGAGCATGGACCCGGCCAGCACGGCCTACACCATCGCCTGCACGCTCCGCTTCGACGGCGCGCTCGATCAGGCGCTGCTGGTGCAGGCGCTGACCGAGATCATTGCGCGACACGAGACGCTGCGCACCAGCTTTGCCGCGCCGGACGGTCGTGTCGTGCAGGTGATCCATGCGGCAACCGAGATTCCCGTCGCGGTCGAGGATCTACGGCGCAGGCCGGCAGCGGAGCGCGCGTCGCGGGCCGCGGCGCGGACACGCGAGGAGCTGGCGCGGCCGTTCGATCTCGTCGATGGCCCGCTGCTGCGCGCGGTGCTGATGCAGCTCGCGGACGATCGCCACGAACTGCTTTTGTCGGCGCATCACATCGTCGCCGATGGCCTCTCGCTCGACGTGCTGCTGGCTGAGATCGCTACGCTTTATGACGGGCTCCGGCGCGGAGCAGTCGCGCTGCCGCCGCCATCCGCCATCCAATATGCCGACTACGCCGCCTGGCAGCGGGAGTGGCTCGCCGGCCCCGAGGCCGCGCAGCAGCTCGCCTATTGGCGCGGGCGGCTCGGCGATGCGGATACGCCGCTCGCCTTGCCGTTCGACCGGCCGCGACCGGCGGTGCCGAGCTATCGCGGCGACACCATCCACCTCGCGATCCCGCCCGATCTGGCGCTGAAGCTGCGCGCGCTCGCCAGGGAGCATCGCGTCAGCATGTTCATGCTTTTGCTCGCCGCCTATCAGTTGCTGCTGTTCCGCTACTCCGGCCGCTCCGACCTGCGCGTCGGCGTGCCCGTCGCCGGACGCCGGCAGGCCGAGCTGGCATCGTTGATCGGCTGCTTCGTCAATACGCTGGTGTTGCGGGCCGACGTGGCCGACGGCATGAGCTTCGCCGAACTGCTGGCGCAGGCGAAAGAGGAGGTCATCACCGGGCTCGCGCATCAGGATCTGCCGTTCGACCGTCTCGTCGATGCGCTCAAGCCGGCCCGCTCCGGCGGCCACAATCCGCTGTTCCAGGTCAAGTTCAACTACATGGCCGCGCCGGCCGGACTTGCGCTCGGCGACGGCCTGCGCGCCGAGACGCGGATCGTCGATCTCGCCGGCTCGCATTTTGATCTCGCGCTCGACATTGCCGACGGCCCGACGGGCATGAATGCGAGCCTGAATTTCGCGACGGATCTGTTCGATGCGGCCACGGTCGAGCGGATCGGCGGCCAGCTCGTCGATTTTCTGCGGCAGATCGCGGCCGGTCCCGACCGGCCGCTGCGCGACTTCGCGATCGCGCGGGACGTCAGGCAGACCGTCGCAGCGGAGGCGAAGAGCTTCCCCGCGACGGATATCCTCGATCTGATCGGCACTGCGTTTGCGGGCCGCGACGACCGGGTCGCGCTGCGTCAGGGACAGGACACTGTCAGCGCAGCCGGGCTGGCGCGCTGGTCGGACCACATCGCGGGCGCGCTCGTCGCGGCCGGCGTCACGCGCGAGACGCCGGTGGCGTTGTGGATCGAGCGGTCGCCGGCCTTCGTCGCGGCGCTGCTCGGCGTCCTCAAGGCGGGCGGCGCCGTCGTGCCGCTCGATCCGGCCTGGCCGGTGGCGCGCGTTGCGCGCATCCTTCGGGACGGCGAGATTGGCATCCTGATCGCAACCGGCGAGCATCTGGCTGCGGCGAGGGCGCTGGCCTGTCGTACACTCGACGGCACTGAGCGCGGCGATGCGTCCGCGTTCGATGCCCCGCGGCCCCATCCGGCGCAGACCGCCTACATCATCTACACCTCGGGTTCGACCGGCGCGCCCAAGGGAGTTGCCGTCTCGCACGGCGCGCTCGCCAACTACGTGCAGGCGCTGCTGTCCCGACTGCAGCCGCCTGCCGGCGGCGGCATGGCGATGGTCTCGACGGTCGCCGCCGATCTCGGCCACACCGTGCTGTTCGGCGCGCTCGCGAGCGGTGTGACCTTGAACCTGCTGCCGGCCGATGCTGCGTTCGATGCGGATGCGTTTGCGCAAGCGATGCGCGATGGCGAGATCGGCGTCCTCAAGATCGTGCCGAGCCATCTGCGCGGCCTGTTGCGGGCGCGGCGCTCGGCCGACATCCTGCCACGCGACGTGCTGATCCTCGGCGGCGAGGCCTGCGATCCCGGCCTGATCGCAGAGGTCCGTCGGCTGCGGCCGCACTGCCGGATCGTCAATCACTACGGCCCGACCGAGACGACGGTCGGCGTGATGACCCATGAGTGGACGGACGCCGACGCCGAAGGTGTGGTGCCGGTCGGATTGCCGCTTGCGAACCTGCGCGCCTACGTTCTCGACGATGCGTTGAATATCGTGCCGGCCGGTGTCGCTGGTGAGCTCTACATCGGTGGCGCCGGGCTGGCGCGCGGCTATCGCGGCGCGCCTGGACAGACGGCCGAGCGCTTCGTCCCCGATCCGTTCGGAGTCTCAGGCGAACGCCTCTACCGCACCGGCGATTTGGTGCGCTGTGATCAGGCGGGTCGGGTCGTGTTCGTGGGCCGGCGCGACGATCAGGTGAAGCTGCGCGGCTACCGCGTCGAGCCCGCCGAGATCGGCCGCGCCGTCTGCTCGTTGAATGGCGTCGCCGATGCCGCCGTCGTGGTCCGCGCCGTCGACGCGGAGCGGGAACGCCAGGAGCTCGTGGCCTATTGTGTTGCCGCGACAAACGTCGTGTTGCAGCCGGAGGCGCTGCGGCACCAGCTCTCGGCGATGCTGCCGGACTACATGGTGCCCTCGCGCTTCGTCGTGCTCGAGCGGCTGCCGCTGACCGCCAACGGCAAGCTCGACCGCGCGGCGCTGCCGCAGCCGGACGAGGACGTCGTGCTGTCCTATGCCGCCCCTGTCGGCGCGGTGGAGCAGGCGATCGCGGAGGTCTGGCAGGACGTGCTCGGCCGCGAGCGGATCGGCCGCAATGACAATTTCTTCGAGCTCGGCGGCGACTCCATTCTGAGCCTCCAGATCATCGCGCGGCTGCGCAAGCGCGGCGTCAGGCTGACGCCGAAGCAGATGTTCGCGCAGCAGACGATAGCGGCGCTGGCCGGTGTGGTTGCGACCACCTCCGCACCGGCCATGACGCCGCCGGCAGCAGCACGCAACGCAATGAACGCCTGCGCTGCGGAGCTGCTGCCGATCCAATTGCGCTTCTTTGCCGACGACATTCCCAACCGCGATCACTTCAACCAGGCGGTGCTGCTGATCCCGCGGGACCGGATCGACTGGAGCGTGCTGCAGCGGGCGCTCGATGCCGTGGTGAGGCATCACGACGCGCTTCGCGTGACGTATCGTCAGGTCGCGGGCGAATGGCAGGCGGCGCCGGCCGACCTGCCTGCCGAGGCTGAGCTGCTTTGGATCCGCACGGCGGTCCAGCCGGCCGACATCGATGCGATCGCGGCGGCGGCGCAGGCGAGCCTGTCATTGGCGGCGGGATCGCTGCTGCGCGCGGTCGGGTTCGACATGGCCGACGGCAGCCAGCGGCTGCTGATCGCGATTCATCACCTCGCCGTCGACGGCGTGTCATGGCGGATCCTGCTCGAAGACATCGCGATGGCCTATGAGCAACTGGCAGGGCAGGCGGCCGCCGTCACCCTGCCGTCCACGAGCTCCGTTCCGTCGTCATGGGTGCAGCGGCTGCGCGCGCATGCGGCGTCCGATCGGCTGGCCGGCGAGATGGCCTTCTGGCTGGCGTCCTCGCGCGGCAGCGAGCTGCCCTGTGACGACGATCATGGCGGCGCCGATGTCGAGGCCGAGGCCGAGGAGGTCGTGCTCAACGTCGAGGCGGAGCTGACCGAACAGCTGCTCGATGCCGCGCCTGCGGCCTATCGCACGCAGGTCAATGACCTGCTGCTGGCGGCGCTGGCGCGTGCGCTCTGGAATTGGAGCGGGATCGATGGCGTCGCGATCGAGCTCGAGGGCCACGGCCGCGAGGATGTCTTTGCGGACGTCGATCTCACGCGGACGGTGGGCTGGTTCACCACCGCATTTCCGGTCTGTCTCGACGGCGGCAGCGAGACCGACCGTGCGCTCATCGCCCGCGTCAAGGAGAGCTTGCGCGCCGTGCCCGACCGTGGGCTCGGCTATGGCGTCCTGCGCTATCTCGGCGCGAAGGAGCAGCGTGAGGCGCTATCGCAGACGCCAAGCCCGCGCATCGTCTTCAACTATCTCGGCCGCTTCGATGGGCAGCTCGGCGCGTCGGCGCCGTACCGGATCGCGCCGGAGAATCCGGGACCGATGCGGGCCGCAGACACGCCGTTGCGGGCCTGGCTCACCATCAATGGCGAGGTGCGCGAAGGACAGCTGCGTCTCGGCTTCCGCTATGGCAGCCGGCGCTATCGGCGCGCCACCGTCGAACGGCTCGCGGAGCTCTATCGCGCGGCGCTGCATGGTCTCGTCGATCACTGCCTCGGCGCTGCCGGCGGTCTGACCCCGTCCGACGTTCCGCTCGCGGGGCTCGATCAGGCGGCGTTGGACAGGCTCTGCGCGACGATCGACAGTCGCTCCGTCGAGGACATCTATCCGCTGTCGCCGATGCAGCAGGGCTTGCTGTTCCATGCGCTGCGCTACGGCGCAGATGATGTCTATGTCAACCAGCTCTCGATCGAGCTCCGCGGGGTGACGCCGGCGCAGGTGCGTGCGGCATGGCAGGCGGCGAGCGCGCGGCATGCGGCGCTGCGGACGGGGTTTGTCTGGCAGCAATTGTCCGGCGCGGCCCAGCAGATCGTGTACCGCCAGCTCGACGTGCCCGTCGTCGAGGAGGATTGGCGTGGCCGTATCGCGGATGGGGCCGCGGCGGCGGAGATCGATGCGGCGCTTGCGGAGGCGGCGATGCACGAGCGCGAGCCCGGCTTCGACATCACGCGGCCGCCGCTGCAGCGGCTGCGGCTGGTCCGGCTCGGTGATGACAGGCTGTGGCTGATCTGGACGCATCATCACCTCGTGCTCGACGGCTGGAGCTCGGCGCGGCTGCTTGCCGACGTCCTTCAGCAGATCGGCGGCCATGCGTCGTCGGCGGCGCAAGCCAGCTATCGTGACTACATCGCCTGGCTGCAGACGCGCGACCAGGCGGCAGCCGCGGACTTCTGGCGCGAGACCTTGCGCGATTTCGAGCCCACGCCGCTGGCCGGTGCCTTGCGCGCCAGCCGCGTGATCGACGCTGCGAGCGGCCATGGCCGGCTGACTTTGCGCGTGGACGGCGATCTCGCGGTCCGCCTGCGGCGGTTCGCGACACAGCAGCGCATCACGATGAACACGCTGCTGCAGGGGACCTGGGCGCAATTGCTGCGGCAGTATACCGGGCAAAGCGCGGTCTGCTTCGGCGTGACCGTCTCGGGCCGTCCGGCCGAGCTGGCCGGCGCCGAGCACATGGTCGGCCTGTTCATCAACACGCTGCCGCTGATCGACCATGCGCCTCCGCACATCGCGACCGGTGACTGGCTGCGCGCCCTACAGGCGCAGAGCGTCGCGGCGCGCGACTATGAGTGGCTGCCGCTGCACGAGATCCAGCGCCTGGCCGACAGGGCCGGGCAGCCGCTGTTCGACAGCCTGATGGTGTTCGAGAACTATCCGATCGATCGGGCGCTCACCGCGCGCGACCGGGCCGGGCCGCAGATCGGGCGCGTCGAACACGTGACACCGACCAGCTATCCGATCGCGGTCATCGTGTTCGAAGGACCCGAGGGCCTGCGCCTCGACTTCAACTACGATCGCGCGCAATTGGACGACCATGCGGTCCGCCAGGTGAGCGCGTCGTTGCGGGACTGGCTGACGCAGATATCGGCGGATGCCACCCGTCCGGTCGGCAGCCTTCGAATGGTCGACGGTGAGACACTGGCGTGCGTCCTGCGCTGGAGCGGAGCAGCGGTCGGCGAGACCTCATGCCGGCCGCCGTTCAGCGATTTGGTGCCCGGCCTTGTGGCGCAGATCGAGACGCGCGCGAAGGCCATCCCGGACGCGGTTGCGATCGTCAGCGGCGACCGCCGGATCAGCTACGGCGAGTTGAACGCACGCGCCAACCGGCTGGCGCGGCGACTGCGCGCGCGCGGGATCGGCGCCGATGTCCTGGTCGGACTGGCGCTGGAGCGCGACGCCGAGATGATCGTGGCGCTGCTCGCCGTGCTGAAGGCCGGCGCCGCCTACCTGCCGCTCGATCCGGACTATCCCGCCGAGCGCCTCGCCCACATGCTCCGTGATAGCGGCGCGAACTTGCTGCTGACGCAGGCCCCGCTACAGGATCGGTTCACGCGCGCGCTGGCCGACGGCGGAGTGGAGGCCTGGCTGCTGGATCGTGCCGACGAGGGCGGCGACACCGACAATCTCGACCTTTCCATTCATCCTGAGAGCCTTGCCTACGTCATCTATACCTCGGGCTCGACGGGCTTGCCCAAGGGCGTGATGGTACGCCACGGCGCATTGACGAACTTCCTGGCGACCATGGCCGAGCAGCCGGGGATCACGTCCGACGACCGCGTGCTGGCCCTGACCTCGTTGTCGTTCGACATCGCGGTGCTGGAGCTGTGGCTGCCGCTGACACGGGGCGCACGCATCGTGCTGGCCGACCGGGCGTCGGCGCAGGATCCGGCGGCGCTGAAGGCGATCGTGGCCAGGCACGGCGTGACCTTGATCCAGGCGACGCCGTCGAGCTGGCGCATGCTGCTCGATCATGACGGGGCCGCGAGGCTGCCGCCTGGCTGTCGCGCGCTCAGCGGCGGCGAGGCGCTGGCTCCCGATCTGGCGCGGCGGCTCGTCGCGCTGAGCGGCGAGGTGTGGAACCTGTATGGGCCGACCGAGACCACGGTGTGGTCCGCGCGTCACCGGCTGGACTCCGATGATCCAACGCCGGTGCTCGGCGGTCCGATCGGCAACACCACGCTTTACGTGCTGGACGCCAATCTCAATCTGCTGCCGCCCGGGGTGGCCGGCGAGCTGTTCATCGGCGGCGAGGGATTGGCCCGCGGTTATTGGAGGCGCGCCGGGCTCAGCGCGGAGCGCTTCATTCCGGATCCGTTCGGCCGCCCCGGTGCGCGGCTGTACCGGACCGGCGATCTGGCGCGCTGGCGTGCCGATGGCGCGCTCGACTATGTCGGCCGCGCCGATCACCAGGTGAAGATACGCGGACATCGCATCGAGCTCGGCGAGATCGAGGCGCGGCTGCGCGCGCTGCCCGGCGTCCGCGACAGCGTCGTGGTCGCGCAGGAGTTCGGCGGCGGCAGGACCCTGGTCGGCTATGTCAGCAGCGAGAGCATGCTGGATGGCGGCGAGCTTCGCGCGGCGCTCGCGGCCGTGCTGCCGGACTACATGGTGCCGTTGCGCGTCGTCGTGCTGCCGCGGCTGCCGCTGACGCCGAACGGCAAGATCGACCGCAAGGCGCTGCCGACGATGTCGCAAGGCGAGGCGCGGGACGACCATCAGGCTCCGGTCGGCGAGATCGAGAGCACGCTGGCCGGCATCTGGGCGGAGCTGCTCGGTCTCGACCGTGTCGGGCGGGCGGATCACTTCTTCAAGCTCGGCGGCCACTCTCTGCTGGCGGTACGGCTGCTCAGCCGCGTCGCGCAGGAGTTCGGCACGTCGATGCCATTGTCCGAGCTGTTCGCTCATCCCGAATTGGCGGAGCTCGCGCGCGTCCTCTCGATCAGGCTGATCGAGCAGGAGTTCGCCGAAGGTGAGCTCGAGGACCTGATGACGGCGGAGCTATCATGAGCGGACAATCAGGACAGCCTCGACTGCGCGACCTCGATCCGGACGCATTGCGCCAGCTGGCTTCGCGCGCACGGCAGCGCGGCCGCAACGCCGGCAGACGCGACGTCAACACCATCCCAAGCATCGATCGCGGGGGTCGGCTACCGCTCTCCTTCGCGCAGCAGCAGCTCTGGCTGCTGGCACAGCTCGAGGGCGGAGGCACGAACTATCACATCGACGTCGCGCTGCGGCTGCGGGGCCGGCTCGACATCGGCGCATGGCGCCGCAGCCTCGATCGGCTGTTCTCCCGCCACGAGGCGCTGCGGACGGTCTTCGTTGCCGAGCAGGGCGAGCCGCGAGCCATGCTGTTGCCGCCGGATACCGGCCTGCCGCTGGAGATGCACGATCTTCGCAGCCGGCCGGACCGCGAGACGCGGCTGGCCGACCTGCTGAATGCGTGGACGCGCGCGCCGTTCGATCTCGCTCGGGGTCCGTTGATCCGCGGCCATCTGATCGGTCTGGGCGACGATGATCACGTCTTTCTGCTCAGCCAGCACCACATCATCTCCGACGGATGGTCGATGGGCGTCATCGTCCGCGAGCTCTCGGCGCTGTATGGCGCCTTCGCCGGAGGCGGCGACGATCCTTTGCCACCGCTGGCGATTCAGTATCCGGACTATGCGGCATGGCAGCGCGACGCGCTGACGGCGGACCGACTAAAGCGGCAGCTCGATCATTGGACGACCGTGCTGCGGGACGCGCCATCCGTGCTGGCATTGCCGACGGACCGTCCGCGTCCCGCGCCGCGGTCCGACGCCGGCGCTGCTGTGGCTGTCGAGATCGACGACGGTCTTACGGCCGATATCAGGGAGTTGAGCATCGCGCTCGGCGCCACCCCGTTCGTCGTCGTGCTGGCCGCCTGGGCCATCGTGCTGTCGCGGCTGGCCGGCCAGCAGGATCTCGTCATCGGCACGCCGACAGCAAATCGGATGCGGTCGGAGCTCGAAGGCCTGGCCGGCTTCTTCGTCAATATGCTGGCGTTGCGGCTCGACCTCTCGCGCGGTCACGCTGTGGCCGAACTGATCGAGCGAGTGAAGACGGCCGTTCTTGCGGCGCAGGATCATCAGGACCTGCCATTCGAGCATCTTGTCGAGGCGCTCCAGCCGCCGCGGCATCCGGAATACACGCCCGTGTTCCAGGTTGTGTTCGCCTGGCAGAGCAATGAATTCGGCTCATTGGCGCTGCCCGGCCTTGCGGTCGAGCGCCTTGCGACCGAGCAGCACAAGGTCAAGTTCGATCTCGAGCTCGATCTCAGTGAGAGCGATGGCCGTATCTCCGGCAAGATCAACTACGCGACGGCGCTGTTCGACGCCGAGACCGTGCGGCGCTATCGCGGCTATCTGCTGGCTACGCTGCGCGCCATGGTCGCTGACACCAGCCAGCCGGTCGACCGCATCGAGCTGCTACCGGCCGAGGAACGTGCGCTGCTGCTGGACAGCTGGAATTGCACCCGATCGTTCACGCCGGCCGACTGCTGCATCCAGGATCTCATTGCCGAGCAGGCACGCCGCCGGCCGTCAGCGGTGGCGCTGGTCCATGACGAGGTCAGACTGACCTATCGGGAGCTCGAGCTGCGCGCCAATCGCCTCGCGCATCACCTCGTCGCGCTGGGCGCCGGTCCGGACCGGCTGATCGCGATCTGCCAGCAGCGCGGCGTCGATACGATCGTCAGCGTGCTCGCGGTCCTCAAAGCCGGCGCCGCCTATCTGCCGCTGGATCCGACCTATCCGCCGCAACGGCTGCGCGAGATCGTGGCCGATGCCCAGCCGATGCTGCTGCTCCGTGACCGCGAGAGCGCCGGTGCGCTCGGCGACGTGGCATGCCCCGTGGTCGATGTGGAAAGCGATGCACCGGCCTGGAGCGGGCTGCCGGACAGCGCGCCGGATGTTGATGCCCGCGGCGTGACGCCGCGCAATCTCGCTTATGTCATCTACACCTCGGGCTCCACCGGGCGGCCGAAGGGGGTGATGATCGAGCACCATGGCCTGGTCAATCTCGCGCAGGCCCAGATCGGGCTGTTCGACACCGGTCCGGACAGCCGGGTCGCGCAGTTCGCCTCCTTCAGTTTCGACGCAAGCGTGTGGGACATCGTCATGGCGCTCTGCGCCGGCGCCGAGCTGCATCTGCTCGGAAGCCGCGAGCATCGCGACGCAGCCGAGCTGTTGAACTATCTCGCCGACCATCGCATCACCCACGCCACCCTGCCGCCCGCGATGCTGCAGGGCCGCTCGGACCTCGCGCGGCTCTCCGGGCTCGAGGTGCTGGTTCTTGCCGGCGAGTTGCCGAAGTCGGAGCTGTTCGAGGTTTTGCCGTCGGAGATTGCGGTCTTCAACGCCTACGGCCCGACGGAAGCGACCGTCTGCGCCACCGCGTGGCGTCGTCCAGCCGGCTTTGCCGGCGGTATCGTCCCGATCGGGCGCCCGATCGCCAATGCGCGCATCTATCTGCTCGACGCCCAGGGCATGCCGGTGCCGCGCGGTGCCGTGGGTGAGATCTGGATCGGCGGGGCAGGGGTTGCGCGCGGCTATCTCAACCGTCCGGATCTGTCGGCGCAGCGCTTTGCTGCCGATCCCTTCGGGCTGTCGGCCGACGCGCGGATGTATCGAACCGGTGACCTCGGCCGCCATCTGGCCGACGGCAATATCGAATTTCTTGGCCGCAACGACCATCAGGTGAAGATCCGCGGCTTCCGTATCGAGCTCGGTGAGATCGAGCATCGGCTGAATGCGCAAGCCGGCGTGCGGGACTCGGCGGTGCTGGCGCGGCGCGATGCGCAGGGCGATCTCAGGCTCGTCGCCTATGTGGTGCCGGCAGACGACACCGATGACGCCGCCGCATGGGCCGCGCAGCTGCGCGGGCAATTGCAGGCGTGCCTGCCGGATTACATGGTTCCCTCGGCGATCGTCCGCCTCGATGCGTTTCCGCTGACACCCAACGGCAAGGTCGATCGGCAGGCGCTGCCGGCGCCGGACGACGAAGCGTTCGGCCGCGGCGCCTATGATCCACCTCGGGGCGAAATCGAACAGGCCCTCGCGGCCATCTGGCGCGAGCTGCTGGGCATCGAGCGCGTCGGCCGCAACGATCATTTCTTCGAGCTCGGCGGCCATTCGCTGCTCGTCGTCCGCATGCTGGACCGGCTGAGGCGCCATGCACTGACGGTCGATGCGCACATGGTGTTCGCCAGGCCGGTGCTGCGCGATCTCGCGGCCAGCCTGCGGCCCGGCGAGGAGATTGCGATCCCCGCCAACCTGATCACGCCGGAGAGCGCGGCCATCACGCCGGACATGCTGCCGCTGATCGCGCTGAGCCAGCCCGAGATCGACCGCGTGGTCGCCCAGGTGCCGGGCGGCGTCGCCAACGTCCAGGACATCTACGCGCTGTCGCCGTTGCAGGAAGGCATCCTGTTCCATCATCTGCTGGCGACCGAGGGCGATCCTTACGTGCTGGTCGCACAGATGGCATTCGCGGGCCGCGATCTGCTGGATCGTTATCTCGCCGCGGTTCAGGACGTGATCGACCGGCACGACGTGCTGCGGACGTCGTTCCTCTGGGATGGGTTGTCGGTTCCGGCGCAGGTGGTCTGGCGCCACGCACCGCTGAGCGTCACCGAAGTCGCGCTCGAAGGTCACGCGCCGGCTCAGGTCGAGCTGGCCCGCCGCTTCGATCCGGGATCCTGCCGGCTCGATCTGACCCGGGCGCCGTTGCTGCGTCTGGTTGTCGCCCGTGACGAGGAAAATGATCGCCTGCTGCTGCTGGTCCTGCTGCATCACATGGTCGGCGACCATACCACGCTGCAGGCGTTGCATGAGGAGGTGCAGCTGATTCTGTCGGGGCGCCGCGCTGATCTGCCTCCGCCGATTCCATTCCGCAATCTTGTCGCCGAAACGCGCAAGCCCGCCGGGCAGGATGCGCAGCAGCGTTTCTTCCGCGGCATGCTCGCCGACATCGATGCGCCCACGGCACCGTTCGGATTGATGGAGGTGCGCAGCGACGGCGACGGCGTGCGCGAGGCAAGGCTGCCCCTGCCGGCCGCGCTCGACGCGCGGCTGCGTGCACAGGCGCGGCGCCTTGGCGCGAGCCTCGCCAGCCTCTGTCATGTCGCCTGGGGGCAGGTGCTGGCGCGCAGCAGCGGGCGCGAGCAGGTCGTGTTCGGCACCGTGCTGCTCGGCCGCATGCAGGCCGGTCACGATACCGGCCGCAGCCTGGGCCTGTTCATCAACACGCTGCCGGTGCGGCTCGATCTCGACGGCACGTCGGTGGAGGACAGCGTTCGCGCGGCGCATGCGCGGCTGGCGGAGCTGATGGCGCATGAGCATGCCTCGCTGGCGATGGCCCAGCGCTGCAGCGGTGTCGCGCCGCCGACGCCGCTGTTTTCCGCGATCCTGAACTATCGGCACGGCCGGAGACAGGATGCGCAGGTGGATGCTGAGCTCCCGCAAGGCGTCGAATGGCTCGGCGGCGAGGAGCGCACCAACTATCCGCTGATGCTGGCGGTGGACGATGACGGCCATGGGCTTCACCTGACGGTCCAGGTCGCGGCGCCGGTCGCGCCCGAGCGGGTCGGCGCGATGATGCAGCAATCGCTCGATCAACTCGCGTTGGCACTGGAAGAGGCGCCCCATACGCCGGTGCGCCGGATCGACGTCGTTCCGGACGATGATCGCGCGCGGCTGCTGCAGGCCTGGAATGCGACGGCGACCAACGCTGCGAATGCGCCCTGCGTGTATCGACAGTTCGAGGCGCATGCGGCGCGAACGCCCGATGCGGTCGCGCTGGTGCATGGACCGGAGACGATCAGCTACGGTGCGCTGAATGCGCGGGCGAACCGGCTGGCGCGGCGGCTGCGGGATCGCGGCGTCGGCCCCGATGTGGTGGTCGGGCTCGCGCTGGAGCGCGGCGTCGCGATGATGGTGGCGCTGCTCGCGGTGCTCAAGGCGGGCGCGGCCTATCTGCCGCTCGATCCGGACTATCCCGCCGAGCGTCTCGCGCACATGCTGAACGACAGCGGTGCCAAGCTGCTGCTGACACAGGCCACGCTGCACGACCGGTTCGCGCCGGTGCTGGAGCGGAGCGAGGCCGAGGCTTGGCTGCTCGAGGTCGCGGCCGGCGATGGCCTCGGCCAGACCGACAATCTTTCCCTCGACGTGCACCCCGAGAACCTCGCCTACGTCATCTACACCTCCGGCTCGACCGGGCTGCCGAAGGGCGTGATGGTGCGCCATGCCGCGCTGACGAACTTCCTGGCGACGATGGCCGAACAGCCGGGCATCGCGGCCGGCGACCGCGTGCTCGCGCTGACGTCGTTGTCCTTCGACATCGCCGTTCTGGAGCTGTGGTTGCCACTCACAAATGGCGCCCAGGTCGTGCTCGCCGACCGTGCCGCGGCCCATGATCCCGAGGCCCTCAAGGCGATGGTCGCACGGCACGGCGTGACCATGATCCAGGCGACGCCATCGAGCTGGCGCATGCTGCTCGATCACGACGCGGCCAATCCTGATCCATGGCTGCCGAAGGGCTGCCGCCTGCTGAGCGGCGGGGAGGCGCTGGCCTCGGATCTGGCGCGGCGGCTGAACGCAGAGAGCAGCGCGGTCTGGAATCTGTATGGGCCGACCGAGACCACGGTGTGGTCGGCGCGCCACCGCCTCGATGGCGCGAATCCGGTGCCGCTGCTCGGCAGCCCGATCGGCAACACCGCACTGTACGTGCTCGACGGCGAGCTCAACCTCGCGCCGGTCGGCGTCACCGGCGAGCTCTTCATCGGTGGTGACGGGCTCGCGCGCGGCTATTGGAAACGCGCGGCGCTGAGTGCCGAGCGCTTCATTCCGGATCCGTTCGGCGACGACGGCGCGCGGCTGTACCGGACCGGGGACCTCGCGCGCTGGCGGGCCGATGGCGTGCTCGACCATGTCGGCCGCGCCGATCATCAGGTGAAGATCCGCGGGCATCGGATCGAGCTCGGCGAGATCGAGGCGCGGCTGCGGGAGCAGCCGGGCGTGCGCGACAGCGTCGTCGTCGCGCACGAGCTCGGCGGCAGCCGTCAGTTGGTCGGTTATGTCGGCGGCGAGGCCCCGCTCGATGGCAGTGAGCTGCGCGCCGCGCTCGCAACGGCGCTGCCGGACTACATGGTGCCCTCGCGCGTCATCGTGCTGCCGGAGCTGCCGCTGACCCCGAACGGCAAGATCGACCGCAAGGCGCTGCCGCGGCCGGATGCGACGCCGCCGGGGGCGCGGCGCGTCGATCCGCGCAATCCGACCGAGGCTGCGCTCGCGACGATCTGGGCCGAGCTGCTGCACAGGCCGGCGGTCGGCGTCACCGATGATTTCTTCGAGCTCGGCGGCGACTCGCTGGTGGCCGTCCAGCTCGTCGGCCGCATCAAGCGCGATCTCGCGCGGGAGCTGCCGTTGAAGCGGCTGTTCGAACTGACCACGGTCGAGACCATGGCATCCGCGCTCGCCGCGGACCCGCCGCCGAGGCGCAGCGACGACATCGCCGCCATGTTCGATCTGCTTGAAGAAGTCGAGTTCGCCAATGAATGATCAGTCCGGACTTCAGGCCCAGCAGCTCAGCGAGATCGCGCGCCGGTTGACGCGTCTCGATACGCCAAAGCAGCGCGCCTTCCTGACGCAGTTGGCGGCCAAGGGCATCGATCTTTCGATTCTGCCGATCGCCCGGCAGCAGCTGCAGCGCGCGCCGTTGTCGTTCGCGCAGGCCCGCCTCTGGTTCCTGTGGCGGATGGATCCGGACGGCTCCGCCTACAACATGCCGGTCGCGATCCGGCTGCGGGGCCGGCTCGATGCCGCCGCGCTTCAACGGGCGCTCGACGAGCTGGTCATGCGCCATGCCGCGCTCCGCACCACGTTCCGGCAGGACGGCGGCGAGCCGGAGCAGATCGTGGGGCCGCCGGCGCCGGTCGCGCTTCGCCGCATCGAGATTGCCGGCGATGATTGCGAGCAGCAGGCGCGCCGGCTGCTGCGTGAGGAAGCGGCGCTGCCGTTCGATCTCGAATCCGGACCGCTGCTGCGCGCGGCGCTGCTGAGGCTCGACGAGCACGACCATGTTCTCTCGGTGACGCTGCACCACATCGTCGCCGATGGCTGGTCGATGCAGGTCCTCACCGACGAGTTCTGGCAGCTCTATCGCGCAGCCGTCCGCGGCGAGACCGCCTCGCTGCCGGCGCTCGAGATCGACTACGCCGATTTCTCCGCCTGGCAGCGGCTGTGGCTCGGCGCGGTGGAGGAGGAGCGGCAGCTCCGCTACTGGACCGGCCGGCTGCACGACACGGCGATGCTGCAACTGCCGTTCGATCGGCCGCGTTCGGCCCAGACCGACCAATCCGGCGGTGCCATACGCCTGTCACTCGGCGCCGAGCTTTCCGATCGTCTGCGCGAGCTTGCGCGGCAACATCACACGACGCTGTTCGTCGTGCTGCTCGCGGCACTGAAGCTGGTGCTCTATCGCTACAGCGGCCAGGACGACATCAGCATCGGTGTTCCCCTCGCCAATCGCGATCGGCCGGAAACGCGGCGCCTGATCGGACTGTTGGTCAACACCCAGGTGCTGCGGACGCGGATCGACAGCCTGGGGACGATCGCCGACGTCGTCGAAACGCTGCGCGCGGCTTCGCTCGAGGCCAGGGATCACCAGGACCTTCCGTTCGAACGGCTGCTCGACGTGTTGCAGCCACAGCGCAGCCTGAGCCAGACGCCGCTGTTCCAGGTGCTCTACAACCATCAGCATCGGCGCGGGCCGGCGCATGCGCCGGCTAGCTCTGAATTGCAGATCGAGACGATCGCGGCCGAGATTGAGACGGTGAAATTCGACCTCGCGCTCGACAGCGAGGAATTGCCGTCGGGGGACGTCTCGGCGCTGTTTTCCTTTGCCACCGCGTTGTTCGAGCGGTCGACCATCACGCGGCTCGCCGGCCATTGGCTGACGATCCTGCAGGAAATGGTCGCAGATCCCACGCGCCGGATCGCGGCGCTGGAGCTGTTGTCGGACCGGCAGCGCGACGACGTCAGGCAGTGGAATGCCTGCGCGCCCGCGCGCGCGGCCTTCCAGTCGGTGCACCGGATGTTCGCGCGGCACGCCAAGGACACGCCGGGCGCGACAGCCCTGGTGTTCGGAGCCGAGACGATCAGCTATCAGGCGCTCGATCGCCGCGCCAATGCCATCGCGCAGCATCTGCTGGCGCTCGGCGTTCGACCCGGCGAGCTCGTCGCGCTCTCGATGCAGCGTTCGCCCAATCTCGTCGCCGGTTTCGTTGCCGTCCTCAAGGCCGGCGCCGCCTATCTGCCGCTCGATCCCGATCATCCACCAGCGCGGCTTGCTGCAACCGTTCGCGATGCCGGCGCGCGCGTCGTGCTGGTCGATGCGGCGGGACGATCGCAATGGCCGCCGATGCCGGGCATCGCAGTCGTCGATCTCGGCGTGATCCCGGCCGAGACGACGGAGATTGATCCCGCGGTCGATGTCCATCCCGCGAGCTTCGCCTACGTGATCTATACGTCCGGCTCCACCGGTGTACCGAAGGGCGTCGCGGTCGCGCATGGACCGTTCGCGATGCATTGCGACGCCACGGCCGGTCTCTACGAGATGGACCAGCAGTCGCGCGAACTGCACTTCCTTTCTTTCACCTTCGACGGCGCGCATGAGCGGTTGTGGACCGCGCTGAGCTGCGGCGCGGCCTTGGTGATGCGCGACGCCGATCTCTGGTCGGCGGAGAAGACGCTCGAGGTGATGCGCGCGGAGCGCGTGACCAATGCCGGCTTTCCGCCGGCCTACCTGCAGCAGCTCGCCGAATTCGCGGCGTGGCGCGGCGATCCGCCGCCCGTGTCGCTGTATTCGTTCGGCGGCGAGGCGATGCCCAAATCGGGCTTCGACAAGGTCAGGCAGGCGCTGCGGCCGCGCAAGCTGATCAACGGCTACGGTCCGACGGAGACGGTGGTCACGCCGCTGGTCTGGAAGGTCGACGCCGATGCCGAGATCGACTGCGCCTATGCGCCGATCGGCCGTCCGGTCGGCCGGCGCTCGGCCTATGTTCTCGACGGCGATCTGAACATCGTTCCGGTCGGCGTCATCGGCGAGCTTCATATCGGCGGCGAGGGGCTCGCGGCCGGCTATTGGAATCGGCCGGCGCTGACGGCGGAGCGCTTCATTCCCGATCCGTTCGGCGCACCCGGTGCGCGGCTGTATCGCACGGGCGATCTGGCGCGCTGGCGTGCCGACGGCGTCATCGACTATGTCGGACGGTCCGATCATCAGCTCAAGATCCGTGGCTTCCGCATCGAGCCGGGCGAGGTCGAGGCACGGCTGACGCGGCAGACGGGCGTTCAGTCGGCGGTGGTGGTGGCACGCGAGATCGGCGGACGCCAGCAGCTGATCGGCTATGTCTGCGGCGAGGATGGCCTCGACGAGGCAACGCTGCGCGCGGCGCTGACGGAGGAGCTGCCGGACTACATGGTTCCGGCCCGCATCGTGCCGATGTCGCAGATGCCGCTCACGGCGCATGGCAAGGTCGATCGCGACGCCCTGCCGGTGCCCGAGTCATTGTGTGCCGAGACAGACTATGTCGCGCCGCAATCGGCCGTGGAATTGGAGCTGGCGGCGATCTGGGCCGAACTGCTCGGCCATTCGCGGATCGGGCTCACCGACAATTTCTTCGAGCTCGGCGGCGATTCCATCATCTCACTGCAGGTGGTCGGACGGGCGCGGCAGCGTGGCCTGTCAATCGAGCCGCGCGATCTGTTCCGGCATCAGACGCTGCAGGAGCTGGCGCGGGTCGCGCGCCGCGATCGGGCGGTCATTGTCTCCGCTGAGCCCGGCGCGCGCGACGGCGATCCGGTGCCGCTGTTGCCGATCCAGCGCCGCTTCTTTGCCGAGGACGCGGGCGAACGGCATCACTGGAACCAGGCCTTGATGCTCGTACCCTCGGCGCGGTTCGACTGGCGCGTGATGGCGCGGGCGGTCGATGCCGTGGTGGCGCATCACGATGCCCTGCGGCTGCAATTCGAGCAAGGCGACGGCACGTGGCACGCGAGATACGGCAAGATGCCGGCGAGCGCCGATCTGCTCTGGATCCGCACTGTTCAGGACGCGGCGGAGATCACCTCGGTTGCGGCGGCCGCGCAGGCGAGCCTGTCCTTGCAGGGGCCGTTGCTGCGCCTCGTCGGCATGGACGTTGCGGACGGCAGCCAGCGGCTTCTGATCGTCGTGCATCATCTCGTCGTTGATGGCGTGTCGTGGCGCGTCCTACTCGAGGACATCGCCGCGGCGTATCGACAGGCGGCGCAGGGCGCGGCCGCGATTGTTTTGCCTCCCAAGAGCCAGTCCGTGGCGTCGTGGGGCAAGAGGCTCGAAGACTACGCCGCGAGCAAGGAGCTGGCCGACCAGCTCGTCTATTGGAGACAGCGCAGCGTCGCTGACGATCTGCCGTGCGACGACGATCACGGGGAGACCGATCGCGTCGCCGACGGCGAAGACGTCGCCGTGTCGTTCGATGCCGACGTGACCGGGCAACTGCTCAAGCAGGCGCCCGCCGCCTACAGGACCCAGGTCAATGATCTGCTGCTGGCGGCGCTGGCCCGCGCGGTCAGCCGCTGGTGCGGACTCGGTGAATGCCTGGTCGAGCTCGAGGGCCATGGACGCGAGGATCTGTTCGAAGGCATCGACCTGTCGCGCACGGTCGGCTGGTTCACGACAGCATTTCCGGTTCGGCTCTCCGCTGGCGCGAGCGACGACGCCACCCTCATCAGGTCGATTAAGGAGGAATTGCGGGCCATCCCGGCGCGCGGGCTCGGCTACGGCGTGCTGCGGTATTGCGGCAGCTCCGAGCAGCGCGCCGCCCTGGCGGATGGAGCCGAGCCGCGGATCGTCTTCAACTATCTCGGCCAGTTTGGCGCCGGCTCCGACCTTGCCTTCGCGCTCGCGCCGGAAGGCGCGGGGCCGTCGCGCAGCGCCAGCGCGCCGCTCGGCCGCTGGCTCAGCATCAACGGCCAGGTGCTCGACGGCCGGCTGAAGCTGACATTCAGCTTTGGCCGCCGCCGCTATCGCCGCGCGACGATCGAGCGGCTGGCCGCGTGTTATTCCCTGGCGTTGCGCGAGCTGGTCGCGCATTGCACCGGTGGCGCACACGGCCTCACGCCGTCCGACGTTCCGCTGTCGCGCCTCGGCCAGCCGGAGCTCGATTTGCTCGGCGCGACGCGTGATTGGCGCGATGTCGAGGATATCTATCCGCTGTCGCCGATGCAGCAGGGCATGCTGTTCCACGCGCTGCGCGACGGCGAGAGCGGCAACTATGTCAGCCAGATCGCCGTCGACGTCGAAGGCGCGGACGCGGCGCGCCTGCGCGCGGCGTGGCAGGCGGTGACGGCACGACACGCGGTGCTGCGGACCGCGTTCGTGTGGAGGGAATTATCGAGCGCGCCGCAGCAGGTCGTCCATCGGCAGGTTCCTGTTCCCTTCGTCGAGGAGGATTGGCGCGACCGTGCGGACTCGATGGATCGAGCCACGCGTGGCGCGGCGCTGGCCGAGGTGGCGGCGGCCGAATGGCGCGCCGGCTTCGACCTGTCACGGCCGCCGCTGCAGCGGGTCCGTCTCATCGATCTCGGCGGCGGCGTTTGCCGCCTGATCTGGACCCATCATCACATCCTGCTCGACGGCTGGAGCGCGGCGAGGCTGATCGGGGAGATCATGCAGCATGTCGGCGGCGCGTCGCTGGGCGCACCGCGCGGCCGCTATCGCGATTACATTGCCTGGCTGCAGCGACAGGATCGCGAGGCGTCGATTGCGTTCTGGTCGCGCTCGCTCTCGACGCTCGGCGAGCCGAGCCTGCTGGCCGATGCGCTTGGCGGGCCGGCCGCACCAGCCGAAGGCCATGCCTCGATCGACCTCGTCATCGATGCAGCGAAAACCGAGCGGCTGCAGCTCGTGGCACGGCGCGAGCGGGTGACCTTGAACACGCTGCTGCAGGGGGCCTGGGGCCAGCTGCTGCGGCGCTTGACCGGGCAGGATGTCGTCTGCTTCGGCGCCACGATTTCCGGCCGGCCGCCCGAGATCGCGGGCGTGGAGGAGACGGTCGGCCTGTTCATCAACACCGTTCCCGTGCTCGAGGACGCGCGACCGCAAACGCTGGTGGGCGACTGGCTGCGCAGCCTGCAGGACCGCAACGTCGACCTGCGCGAGCACGGGTGGATGCCGTTGCACGAGATCCAGCGTCTTGCCGGCCGGGCCGGCCGGCCGCTGTTCGACTCCATCTTCGTGTTCGAGAACTATCCGGTCGACGCGGCGCTGCGCGATCAGGCCGGCGAGGGGCCGCGCGCCAGCCGCGCCGAGCAGATCTCGATCACCAACTATGCGCTGACGGTCGCGGTGTTCGCGACCGACGCCGGCATCCGGCTCGGATTCCGTTACGATCGCAGCCGGTTCGACCGGCCGCAGATCGAGCGGATGCAGGCGGCGTTCGCCTGTCTGCTCGCGCGCATCGCCGACGACAGCAGCCGCCCGGTCGCGGAGCTGCACGGCCTCGACGCCGACGCTTTGCAACGGGTGCTCCGCTGGAGCTCGGGACGCGCCGCGCCGACGGCGAAAGACGGCTTCGTCGACGTCATGACGCAGATCGAACAGCAGGTCGCACGGTCGCCCGCGGCCGTCGCCCTGATCTCTGATCAGGAGGGGATCAGCTACGCCGAACTGAACGCGCGGGCCAACCGACTGGCGCGACAGATCAGGCAGGCCGGCGTCGCTCTTGATGCTCCCGTCGCCCTCGCATTCGAGCGTAGCGCCGATCTGGTCGTGGCCGTGCTGGCGGTGCTGAAGGCGGGGGCCGGCTACCTGCCGCTCGATCCGGATTATCCGAGCGGGCGGCTCGCCGCGATGCTGGGCGACAGCGGCGCGCGACTGGTGCTGACGCAGCCGCAGTTGCGCGATCGGCTGATGGAGATCATGGCAGGGGCGGGCGCCGAGCTGATGGCCGTCGACGACAGCCGCGCTTCGCACGGGATCGATGCCGGCAGTTCGGATCTCCGCAGTCCGATCCACGCCGAGAGCCTCGCTTACGTGATCTACACGTCCGGCTCGACCGGCATGCCGAAGGGCGTGGCCTGCACGCGTGGCGCGCTGGCGGCACGGCTGGGGTGGATGCAGCGGGAGTACGGGATCGTTCCTAGCGAAACGCTGTTGCAGAAGACGCCGTTCAGCTTCGACGTCGCGGTGTGGGAAATCCTGTGGCCGTTGACGGTCGGCGCGCGGCTTGCGATCGCAGCGCCGGGCGCCCATCGCGAGCCGAAGCGGCTGATCGATGCGGTCATTGCGCATGGCGTCACGACGCTGCATTTCGTGCCCCAGATGCTCGCGCAATTCGTGGCCGAGCCCGAGGCGCGCCGATGCGTGAGCCTGAAACGCCTGTTCTCTGGCGGCGAGGCTCTGCCGGTCCAGCTGAGGGACCAAGTCTACGCGGTATTTCCAGCGATCCGGTTCGACAACCGCTATGGACCGACCGAAGCGCTCATCAATGCCAGCTTCTGGAGCTGCCGCGAGGCGAGCGGGCCACGCGTGCCGATCGGCGTGCCGATCCCGGGCACGATCCTGCGCATTCTCGATGCCGACCTCAATCCGGTGGCCGAGGGTACGACGGGCGAGCTCCATATCGGCGGCGACGGGCTGGCGCGCGGCTATCTCGGTCGCGCGGCGCTGACGGCCGAGCGCTTCATTCCCGATCCGTTCGGACCTCCCGGCGCGCGGCTGTACCGGAGCGGCGATCTGGCGCGCTGGCGCAGCGACGGCGCCATCGACTATGTCGGCCGCACCGATCATCAGGTGAAGGTTCGCGGCTTCCGCATCGAGCTCGGCGAGATCGAGGCGCGGCTTCGGCAGCAGCCATCGGTCACTGCGGCCGTCGTCATCGCCAGGGAATTCGGGGCAGGCCGCCAACTGATCGGCTATGTCTGCGGTGACGGCACGCTCGATGCTGCGGTGCTGCGCGACGCCTTGTCCGCGACGCTGCCGGACTACATGGTGCCGGCGTGGATCGTGGTGCTCGATCGTCTGCCGCTGATGGTGAATGGCAAGGTCGATCGCAATGCGCTGCCAGCGCCGGAGGCGCCCGCATCAGTCACGCGGATTGCGCCGCGGACGGCGGCCGAGGCTGCGCTGGCGGCCATCTGGGCCGAGCTGCTGCATCAGCCCGATGTCGGCATGACCGACAATTTCTTCGAGCTCGGCGGCGATTCCATCATCTCGCTGCAGATGGTCAGTCGCGCGCGGCGAGCCGGCCTTCTGATCGATCCGCGCGACGTCTTCAAGCATCAGACACTGGAAGCCCTGGCGCGCGACGCGCGGCAGATCGCTCGGCTGGAGACGACGGCGGAGCAGGGCCTCGTCTCCGGGCCACTGCCGTTGTTGCCGATTCAGCTCCGCTTCTTCGAGCAGGAGCTGGACGCGCCCGATCACTGGAACCAGGCCTTGCTGCTGCGGCCGCAGCAGCGGCTCGACTGGGACGTGCTGCGGCGCGCGGCGGTGGCCGTCGTCACCCATCATGATGCGCTGAGGCTGCGCTTCCAACGCATCGACGGCACTTGGCGCGCCGAGCACGCGTCGGCGCCGGCCGCCTCCGGTCTGTTCCGATCGTGCGAGCTGGCCGACGGCGAGGCGGTCACCGCGCTGGCCGCTGAGGTCCAGGCGAGCCTCTCGCTCGCGCAGGGTCGTCTGGTGCAGATGGTCGGCATCGATCTGCCGGACGGCGGGCAGCGCCTCCTGATCGTGATCCATCACCTCGTGATCGACGGCGTGTCGTGGCGTGTGCTGCTGGAGGATCTCGCGGCGGCCTATGATCAGCTCATGCGTGGGCAGGAGGCGACGCTGCCGCCCAAGACGCACGCCTATGCCCAATGGGGCGCAGCACTGCACGCGCACGCGTGCTCGGATGTGCTGGCTGCCGAGCTCGATCATTGGTCCGGTCTCCGGCAGACGGATGACCTGCCGTGCGATGTCGATCATGCGGATCGGGATACGAGCGCCGACGCTGACGACGTGCTGCTCGCGATCGACGCGGAGCTGACCGCGCGCCTGCTGGGCGCGGCGCACGGCGCGTACCGAACCCAGGTCAATGATCTGCTGCTGTCGGCGCTGGCGCGTGCGTTGTGGCAGTGGTTGGGCCGCGAGATCATGGCGATCGAGCTCGAAGGCCACGGCCGCGAGGATCTCGGCGACGGGCTCGATCTGTCGCGAACCATCGGCTGGTTCACAACCGCCTTTCCGGTGCAATTGACGGCTGGATCGCAGCCGCCCGCCGAGCTGATCAAGGCGACCAAGGAGATGCTGCGGTCCGTCCCCAACCGGGGACTTGGCTACGGCGTGCTGCGCTACCTGGGGTCTGATGCCCAGCGTGCGGCGCTGAGGACGGGCGTGCAGCCGCGCATCGGGTTCAACTATCTCGGTCAGGTCGATGGCAGCGCGGACGAGACGGCGCTGTTCTCGATCGCGCCCGAGAGCGCAGGACCTTCGCGTGCGGCGTCGAGCCCGCTCCGCCACCATATCGCGATCAATGCGAGGGTGCTCGACGGCCGTCTGCAGTTGTCGTTCGGCTTCAGCAGGAAGCGCTATCGACGCGAGACCGTGACCCGCGTCGCCGATTGTTTCGGAGCGGCGCTGCGTGAGCTGGTCGACCACTGCACGAGCGGTGTCCATAGCCTGACGCCGTCCGATGTGCCGCTGTCGAAGCTGAGCCAGGCCGAGCTCGATGCGCTGGCGCTGGATTGGCGCGAGGTCGAGGATATCTATCCGCTGTCGCCGATGCAGCAAGGTATGTTGTTTCACGCGCTGCACGACGACGGCACCGGGGTCTACGTCAACCAGGTTGCAGCAGAGATCCGCGGCCTCGACGCCGGCAAGCTGCAAGCCGCTTGGCAGGCGGTCAGCCATCGCCATGCCGTGCTTCGCACCGGCTTCCTCTGGCGTGAATTGCCCGGACCACCGCAGCAGGTCGTTTATCGCAATGCCGACGTTGCCTTCGTCGCGGAGGATTGGCGGGAACGTGCGGCGGGGCTTACTCCGGCGGCGCTGGAGGCTGAGCTCATGGCAGTTGCAGATCGCGAGCGCGCCGACGGCTTCGATCTCTCGCGGCCGCCGCTGCAGCGCGTGCGGCTGGTCCGGATCGCCGATGACCGGCACTGGCTGATCTGGACCCATCATCACATTCTGATGGACGGCTGGAGCTCGGCCCGCTTCATTGCCGAGGTGATCCAGCAAGAGGGGCAGGGGGCGCTGCAGGGACCGCCGCCGCGCTTCCGCGACTACATCGGATGGCTGCAGGCGCAGGACCACGGTGCGGCGGTCGAGTTCTGGCGAGCGGCGTTGGCTGGACTCGACGAGCCGAGCCTGCTGTCGCAGCCTGCGGCCGGCGCTCGCGTCGGCCATGGCTCGCTCGCCATGGCGGTGGACGCCGATCTCAGCGAGCGGCTGCAACGCTTCGCGACCCGCGAACGGGTCACGCTGAACACGGTGGTGCAGGCGGCATGGGCGCATTTGCTCCGTCGGTTCACCGGCCAACCTATGGTCTGCTTCGGCGTGACGGTATCGGACCGGCCCGCCGGGCTCGCCGGCGCCGAAGAGATGGTCGGCCTGTTCATCAACACCTTGCCGGTGGTCGACACCGCGGATCCGGAGCAGCGCGTCGGCGCGTGGCTGCGGAACCTGCAGGATCGCAATCTCGCCCTGCGGGATCACGGCTGGATGCCGCTGGCCGACATCCAGCGGATCGCCGGCCGGGCCGGGCGTCCGCTGTTTGACAGCATCCTCGTGTTCGAGAACTATCCGGTGGACGCGGCCTTGAAGACCCGAGATGGCCGTCTGAGCGCCAGCCGGACGAGGATCCTCGAAACCAGCAACTACCCGCTGTTCGTGAGTGTCGGTCTCGAAAGCGAGCTACGGCTGGTGTTCAATTTCCAGCAGCAACATTTCGACGACGTCCAGATCCGTCGGCTGCAGATGGCGTTCGTGCAACTGCTCGCGGCCATCGCTCGCGATGCGGAGCAGGCGGTCGGCTGCATTGCGGCTGATGATCCCGCTGATATCGCGCTGCTGGCACGGGTGAACGCGACGGCGGCCGCCGTGATATCGCCCGGTGTCGTCGCTCAATTCGAGGCGCAGGCGGAGCGCGCACCCGATGCGATCGCGCTCGTGCACAGTGAGGAGACGCTCAGCTACGCCGCGCTGAACGCGCGCTCGAACCGGCTGGGCTATCGGCTCAGGGAGCACGGCGTCGGTCCCGACGTGGTGGTAGGACTGGCGCTGGAGCGCGGTGTCACGATGATGGTGGCGCTGCTCGCGGTGCTCAAGGCGGGCGGGGCCTATCTGCCGCTCGATCCGGACTACCCGGCTGAGCGTCTCGCGCACATGCTGGCCGACAGCGGCGCCAAGCTGCTGCTGACGCAGGCGGCGCTCCACGACCGGCTCGCGCCGGTGCTGGCGGACGGCCACGCCGAGGTCTGGCTGCTGGACGAGGCGCCTGGAGAGGAAGTTGCCGACGTCGGCAATCTCGATGTCGCCGTCCATCCTGAAAACCTGGCTTACGTCATCTACACCTCGGGCTCGACCGGCCTGCCCAAGGGGGTGATGGTGCGCCATGGCGCGGTGACGAATTTCCTGGCGACCATGGCTGAGCAGCCGGGCATTGCGCGCGATGACCGCGTGCTCGGTTTGACCTCGCTGTCGTTCGACATCGCGGTGCTCGAACTCTGGTTGCCGCTGACTCATGGCGCGCAGATCGTGCTGGCGGACCGCGCCTCGGCCCATGATCCCGCGGCGTTGAAAGCGATCGTGGCCCGTCACGGCGCGACAATGATCCAAGCCACGCCGTCGAGCTGGCGCATGCTGCTCGACCATGACGACGGCGCGCATGGATGGCTGCCTCAAGGCTGCCGCCTGCTGAGCGGCGGCGAGGCGCTGGCGCCCGATCTGGCGCTCCGGCTGCTCGCGCTCGGCGGCGAGGTATGGAACCTGTTCGGGCCGACTGAAACCACGGTGTGGTCGGCACGTCATCGGCTCGATGCGCGCGATCCCGCACCCGTCCTCGGCGGCCCGATCGGCAGCACCACGCTCCACGTGCTCGACGGCGATCTCAACCGCGCCCCTGTCGGCGTGACGGGCGAGCTCTTCATCGGCGGCGAAGGCCTGGCCCGCGGCTATTGGCGCCGGGCGGCGCTCAGCGCCGAGCGCTTCGTTCCCGATCCATTCGGCGATCCCGGTGCGCGGCTGTACCGGACCGGCGATCTGGCGCGGTGGCGGGCCGATGGATTGCTCGACTATGTCGGCCGTGCGGACCATCAGGTGAAGATCCGCGGCCACCGCATCGAGCTCGGCGAGATCGAGGCGCGGCTGCGCACGCAGCCCGGCGTCCGCGACAGCGTCGTGGTGGCGCAAGAGCTCGGCGGCGGGCGGCAGCTCGTCGGCTATGTCAGCGGCGACGATGGGCTCGACGGAGCTGAGCTGCGCGCGACGCTCGCGTCGGCGCTGCCGGACTACATGGTGCCGTCGCGCGTGATGGTGCTGCCGCTTCTGCCGCTGACGCCGAACGGCAAGATCGATCGAAAGGCCTTGCCATTGCCCGATAGCCGGCCCGGGCAGGGACCGCGCATCGCGCCACGCAATCCGACCGAGGCCGCACTCGCGGCGATCTGGGCCGAGCTGCTGCACCAGCCGAACGTCGGCGTCACCGACAATTTCTTCGAGCTCGGCGGCGACTCGATCATCTCGCTGCAGATGGTCAGTCGCGCACGCCGCGCCGGTCTCGAACTGGAGCCGAGAGACGTTTTCCGGCTGCAGACGATCGAGCTGCTCGCGCCGGCCTGCCGAGTGGCGCGGAAAGATCAGCCCGCGATTGCGCTCGCGCGCGGCGCATTGTCTGGGCTGACGAGCGAGGAGGTCGCCCGGCTCGGGGTCGACTGGGATCGCATCGAGGACGTCTACCCACTCTCGCCGATGCAGCAGGGCATGCTGTTCCACAGCCTGCGCGATGCCGGCAGTGGTGCCTATGTCAACCAGATCAGCGTCGAGATCCGCGGCCTTGACGTCGAGCGGCTGCGCGGCGCGTGGCAGGAGGTCTCCGCTTGCCATCCGATGCTGCGCACCGGATTTCTCTGGCGCGAGCTGTCCGGCGCACCGCTGCAGGCCGTCCATCGTGTAGCGAGCGTGCCGTTCGCGACGGAAGACTGGCGCGGGCAGGCCGTCGATGAAGCGCTTCTGTCGTCGGCGCTGGCCGCGGAGCGTGACGTCGAGTTCGATCTCGCGGTGCCGCCGCTGCAGCGTGTCCGCCTGGTGCGCCTCGACCAGGATCGTCATCGCCTGATCTGGACCTACCATCACATCCTGATGGACGGCTGGAGCTCGGCCCGCTTCATCGGCGAAATCCTGCAGCGCTATTCCGGGCGTGCGCTCGTCTCTCACTCGGCGCTCTATCGCGACTATGTTGCCTGGCTGCTCGCCCAGGACGCGCAGGCCGCCGAGCGCTTCTGGCGCGGACAGCTCACGGCCTTCCACCAGCCGACGCAACTGGCCGATGCCTTCGGAGCACGGCGCCACGATGCGCACGGGCACCAGCGCTGCTACACGCGGCTCGACGAAGACGCGACCGCGGCCTTGAAGGCGTTTGCTCGGCGCGAGCGCATCACCCTGAACACGCTCATCCAGGGCGTCTGGGCGCTGCTGCTGCAACGCTACACCGGCCAGCAGACCGTCACCTTCGGTGTCACCGTCGCCGGCCGTCCGGCTGGTCTCGACGGGGCCGAGCAGATGATCGGCCTGTTCATCAATACGCTGCCGGTGATCGAGACGCCGTCGCCGGCCACCACGATCGGCGACTGGCTGCGTGCCATGCAGGACCGTAACGCGGCGATGCGCAATTTCGAGCAGACGCCGCTCTACGACATCCAGAGCTGGGCCGGCCGTGCTGGCGAGAGCATGTTCGACAGTATCATCGTGTTCGAGAACTATCCCGTCGACCGGGGCCTGCTGCAGGGCGACGGCTCGCTTCAATTCGGCGAGCTGCGCAATGTCGACGTCACCAACTATCCGATGGACCTGTCCATCATGGTCGAGGATACGCTGCAGGTCGAGTTCACCTATATGCCGAGCCACTTCACGCCGGATCAGGCGGAGCAGGTGAGGGCGCAATTCGAACATCTGCTCGCGGCTATCATGCGAAGTCCGGAAGCCGCGCTCGGCGCAATCGATGCGGCTACCGCTCTGGATGTGCAGCGCGCTGACGCCTGCAATGGCCGGGCGGCGTCTTCCGCGACGCGTCCGCTCGTGCACGAGATGATCAGCGGTCATGCCCAGCGTGACCCGGAACGTGTCGCCCTCACGATCGGCGGCAGGAACGTGTCCTACGGCGAGCTCGATCGTCGCGCCAATCGGCTCGCGCTCCGCCTCGTCGGCGCCGGGCTCCAGCCAGACCAGCGCGTCGGCGTCGTCGTCGAGCGCAACGAAGTGACGATGGCCGCGCTGCTCGCCGTGCTGAAGGCCGGCGGAGCCTATGTGCCGCTCGATCCCGAGCTGCCGCCGGACCGCATCGCCCATCTGATGCGCGATTCCGGGATGAGCATGCTGCTGTCCGGCGCGCATGAGATCGCCGCCACCGAAGGCGTCCAGGCCGTCGATCTGGCCTCGTTCGATTTCGACAGCGGTCCGCACCATGCGCCGGATCCGGGCCTGCATCCGGAGAATCTGGCTTATGTGATCTACACGTCCGGCTCGACCGGGCGGCCGAAAGGCGTCGCGGTCGCGCATGGACCGCTGGCGATGCATTGCCGGGCGACCGCTGCGCTCTACGAGCTCGACGAGCACGCAACCGAGCTGCATTTCCTGTCGCTGGCCTTCGACGGCGCGCATGAACGGTGGCTCACGGTGCTGTCGCAGGGCGCACGGCTGGTCATGCGCGATGCGGAGCTGTGGACGCCGGAGCAGACGGTCGCCGAGCTTCATGCGCAGCGCGTGACGCATATCGGCCTGCCGCCGGCCTACCTGCAGCAGGTCGCCGAATGGGTGGAGCAGACCGGCAATCCGCCGCCGGTGCGGTTGTATTCGTTCGGTGGCGAGGCCATGCCGAAGACCGGCTTCGACAAGGTGAGGCGGGAGCTGAAGCCGCGGATCCTGATCAACGGCTATGGTCCGACCGAGACCGTCGTAACACCGCTGGTGTGGAAGGTCGATGGCAACACGGCATGCGACAAGGCCTATGCGCCGATCGGCATTCCCGTCGGGCGCCGCACCGCCTACATCCTCGATGGCGCGCTGAATCTCGTTCCGGCAGGCGCAGCCGGCGAGCTCTATGTCGGCGGCTTCGGGCTCGCGCGCGGCTACCTCGCCAAGCCAGGCATGACGGCGGAACGCTTCGTGCCGGATCCATTTTCGACGGAGGAGGGCGCACGTCTCTATCGCACCGGCGACCTGGCCCGATGGGATGCGAGCGGCACGATCGAGTATCTCGGGCGCAGCGACGACCAGGTCAAGGTCAGCGGCTTCCGGATCGAGCTTGGCGAAATCCAATCGGCTCTGCTGAGCGACCCCGCAGTCGCACAGGCTGCCGTGCTCGCGGTGGCGGGTGCGGGAGGAAGTCAGCTCGTGGCCTATGTGGCGCCACGGGCGCCGGGTGACGCCGCCGCTGCAGCGGCCGAGCGCCTGTCGGCGGCGCTGACCGCCGCGCTGCGCCGGACATTGCCGGCCTACATGGTGCCGGCCCGCATCATCGTGCTCGAGCGCCTGCCCACGCTGTCGAGCGGCAAGGTCGATCGCAAGGCGTTGCCCGCGCCCGACATTGCAGCCGAACGTGCATTCGTCGCGCCGGCAAGTCCGGCCGAGGTCGGGATGGCAAAGCTGTGGGCGGAGGTTCTCGGCGTCGCGCAAGTCGGCGTCACCGACAACTTCTTCGAGCTCGGCGGCAACTCGATTCTCAGCCTCAAGGTGATCGCGCGGCTTCGCCGCGACCCGGTCCTCGACGGCGAGATCAAGCTGCGGGATCTCTTGCAGAAGCCGACCATTCGCGCCTTGCTTGGCACTGCCGCAGCATCCGCGCGGCCGTCGGCGCTGCTGCCCCTGAGTTCGCCGGTCGACGGCGCGGCGCCGGTGTTCTGCCTTCACGGCGGCTTCGGCACGGTGTTCGACTATGCGCCGCTGGCGCGGCGCATGGAGGGAGAACGGCAACTGATCGGTCTGCAGTGCCGGACGCTGATCGAGCCATCCTTCATCGATCGCTCGCTGGCGGCGATGGCCGTGGACTATACCGACGAGATCGTACGGACGCAGAGCAAAGGGCCGTATTGTCTGATCGGCTGGTCACTCGGCGGGCTGCTCGCGGGTCTGGTTGCCGCCGAACTGCAAAGGCGCGGCGCGCGGGTCGAGCGCCTGGCGCTGATCGACAGCTTCGTTCCGCATGGTGGCCAGCAGCCGTCGCGGCATTGGACCGATGATTTGCTCGCGCTGCTCTCGGTCACGGCGCCGGGCGTGCAATTGTCAGCGATCGCGTCGCAGGTGACGGCGATCCGCTCCGCCGATGCGCCGGCGACGGACGAGGTGATCCGGGGCCTCGTCGCCGATGCGATCGGCATGGCACCGCTGCAGCCGCGCGACGGCCTTCTCGGCATCGACGACATCGTCGCGGCCTTCAGGGTCGGACGCCATCTCGCGCAACTGGCGCAAACGGCCGAATGGCCGGCTGATCTCGCTGTCGCGCCCGGCTGCTGGTGGACCTCGGGCCGGCTTCGACAGCGCGATCGGCTCGCGGCGCGGCTGCCGCAGGCGGCAGACCTCGGCGTGATCGGCGACGATCACTTCGCGATCCTGAGCAACGAATCCTTCCTGACGGCGCTCGGCGCGTGGCTGGAGCCGGACGAGGCGGCGCAGACATCGCCGGCGCTGCAGTCCGAACCGGCTGAATGAGGTGGTCATGAGCCTTCACCCTGATATCGCCGCGTTGCTCGAGATGATCCAGCTCGGAACCGAAACCGGCGCGCGCATCCCGTTTCCGCAACTCACGCCGGCGCAGGCGCGCGCCGATTTCGACGCCTCCTCGCCGCTGCTGGATGTCGATCCACCGCCGCTCGCGTTCGAGAGGCAGCTTGCGCTGCCGATGCGCGACGGGACGGAGATTGCAGGGCGGCTCTATGCAGCGCGGCCGTTGGATGTCGCCGATCCGATGCCCGTGCTGCTCTACATGCATGGCGGCGGCTTCGTCGTCGGCAGCCTCGACTCGCACCAGCCGCTGTGCCGCGGCCTCGCGGATGACAGCGGCGCGGCGGTGCTGTCGATCGACTATCGGCTGGCGCCGGAGCATCGGTTTCCGACGGCGTTCGAGGATTGCGTCGATGCGCTCACCTGGATCGGGCGCGAGGGGCCGGCGCTTGGCTTCGACCCGCGGCGAGTCGCGATCGGCGGCGACAGCGCGGGCGGAACGCTGGCCGCGGCGCTGGCAATCGCCGCGCGTGACGACCGGGCCTTGCCGCAGCCGATCCTTCAGGTCCTCGCTTATCCCGGGCTCAGCCCGCAGCAGATCTCGGACTCCTACGAGAACTACGGCTCGGGCTATCTGCTCGAGCGCGAGACCGTCGACTGGTTCTTCGACCACTATCTGCCCGAAGGCACTGATCGCCACGACTGGCGATTTGCGCCGCTGGCGGCCTCCGACCTCACGCGCGTCGCGCCCGCGCTGATCGTGCTGCCCGAGTTCGATCCGCTGGTCGACGAGGGGCAGGCCTATGCCGCACGCTTGCGCGAGGCCGGCGTCGCTGTGGACTTGAAGGTCTATCCCGGCATGGTCCACGAGTTCCTGCGCATGGGCAACGTCGTGCCCGACGCCCTCCAGGCCCGCGCCGACATCGGCGACAAGCTCGCCGCTGTCTTCGCCACACGAATGGGAGCCGGCGGCCGATGATGACGCCATCCAATCCGGCAATTGCCAACGTCGGAAGCCTGCTGCGGCCGTATTGGCTGCTGCTGGCGGCAGCCATCCTGCTCGGCCTGCTCGGCGGCGCCAGCGTTGCGGGTCTGCTCGCCGTGGTGAACCGCGGCCTTTACGCAGGCGCAGGCGACGTCGGCGGCCTGATTGCCTCGTTCGCGGGTCTCTGCATCCTGATCGTGATTGGGTCGGTTGGCTCTGACATCAGCGCCAATATCGTCGGGCAGCGGATCGTGGCCTCGTTGCGCAAGTCGCTGGCCGCCAAGATCCTGATGGCGCCGATCGACCAGCTCGAAGCCTATCGGTCGCACCGCCTCATCCCGGTCCTGACCAAGGACGTCGATGCCATCAGCGATTTCGCCTTCTTCTTTCCCGCCTTCCTGGTGTCCGGCGTCATCGTCGCCGGCTGCCTGATCTACCTCGCGGTGCTGTCGTGGCCGTTGTTCCTGGTCACGGCAATCTTGATCGCGCTCGGGTCGTTCGTCCATTACCTCGCCCGCAAGCGCGGAATGACGGGCTTCAATCTCGCGCGCCAATACGAAGACGATCTGCAGAAGCACTACCGCGCGATCTCCGACGGTGCCAAGGAGCTCCGTCTTCATCGCCAGCGCCGGCGCCATGTCCATGTCGATCTGATCGGACGGACGGTCGACCGGATCGGCGACGTGCAGATCAAGGCGATCAATCTGCTGGTGACGGCGCGTGCGCTCGGGACGGTTCTGCTGTTTCTGGTGATCGGGACCGCGCTGGTGCTGCGTCCACTGCTGTGGCCCGACAGCCCGGCCTCGGTGTCCAGCGGCTTCGTGCTGGTGCTGCTGTTCATGCGCGGACCGATCGACCAGTTGATCGGCATGCTGCCGTCGCTCGGCCGCGCCCAGGTTGCGATGCGCCGGATCGCCGAGTTGTCGGAGCGTTTCACCGCCGCAGAGGCTGAACTGCTCGATGATCCCCAGGATCGGACCGCTGAGCAGATCGAATCCATCGAGCTGCGCGGCGTCTCCTACGCATTCCCTGCGTCGTCATCCGAACGCCCTTTTGTCATCGGACCGATCGACCTTCGCATTCGCCGCGGCGAGATCGTCTTCATCGTCGGTGAGAACGGCAGCGGCAAGACGACGCTGATCAAGCTGCTGCTTGGACTCTATGTGCCGGACCGCGGCGTGCTGCTGCGCGACGGCAATCCCGTCGTCAGCGAGACCCGCGATGACTATCGGCAGCTCTTCACCACGATATTCTCGGACTATTTCCTGTTCGACACCCTGGCGCAGCAGAGCAACCAGCCGCCTGACCTCGCACATCGCTATCTCGATCGACTCGAGCTCGCTCACAAGGTCTCGATCGATGGCGGCGCGTTCTCCACCACCGACCTGTCGACGGGCCAGCGCAAGCGGCTCGCCCTGATCGATGCCTGGATCGAGGGACGGCCGGTGCTGGTGTTCGACGAATGGGCGGCCGATCAGGATCCAGCGTTCCGCCAAATCTTCTACACCGAGCTGCTCGCCGACCTCAAACGTCTCGGCAAGACGATCATTGTGATCTCGCACGACGATCGCTACTTCCACTGCGCCGATCGGATCGTGCGTCTGCGCGACGGTCGGATTGACGCCAGCGACGCCGCGGAACGCCGCGAGCCGGCACAAAGGCAGCGCACGCTTACGACTGTTCTGCATGAACCCGCTGCATCGCTTGGAGCATCGAAGCCGTGAGCCGCATCTTTGTAGTTAATCTAAAAACAGCGCTACGGACTTTGTTGTCTTCGTCGTGCCGGCCGATCTACATCCTGAGCGGGAGTGGACAGAGATGGCGCCCGTGCAGATCAATGAGAGGGAGGGAGTTCGCATGAGCGCGACCGCGAGCGTTACGGGCAGTATCCGGACATTCCCTGTCGCAACCGACGCGACAATGTCGGTCGTTCGCGACGATGACGGGCTTCGGGTGATCGCGGACGGCGCGCCACTGCTGGCGCTTCGGCCGGATGGCGAACTGACGCGTCTGATCGTGCACGACGGGGTCGATGATTGGCGCCGGCTGTCGCGCGGAGCCGCGGCAATGGCCGAAGCGGTCTTTGCCTGGACGCCGTCGCTGCAGAGGCTCGACCTTGCACTCGACGACAACCCGGCAGCAGCATCGGCCCTTGCGAACGATGGCCTCGCGGTGGTGACCGACGGCAGGCTGGCGCTGTATCCGGACATGGTGATGCAGTTTCGCGAGAACTGGCTGACGGACGCCGCGCGCCCGGCGTTTCCACAGTCCTACGCGATGACCGACGGCAGGCGCCATCCGCGGCGGCCGCCCAAGCCGGTCGGCACCGTCTACGCCCGTTTCATTCCCTGGCTGTCCGACGTCGTCAGCTTTCGCGTCATCGACATCGCTCACGATCTCCCGTTGGTCCACCGCTGGCTCAACGATCCGCGGGTGGACTCGTTCTGGAACGAAGCGGGGGACATCGACAAGCACCGGCAATATCTGTCACGGATCATGTCGGACCCGCACATGGTGCCGCTGATCGGCTGCTTCGGGGATCGGCCGTTCGGCTATTTCGAGCTCTACTGGGCGAAGGAAAATCGTATCGCGCCGTTCTATGATGCGGCGGACTATGATCGTGGATGGCACGTGATCGTCGGCGAGGACGGCTTCCGGGGCCGCCGCTTCATCACGGCCTGGCTTCCCTCACTCATGCACTACATGTTCCTCGACGACTGTCGCACCGAACGTGTCGTCGGCGAGCCGGCGGCGGCACATTCCCAGCAGCTTCGCAACCTGGATCTGGCGGGGTTTGCCCGGATCAAGAATTTCGATTTCCCCCACAAGCGGGCAACCCTCGTCATGTTGCTGCGAGAACGCTTCTTCGGCGATCGGCTGTGGCAGCCGGCGGCCAAGGAAGCACCCACAGAAGCCTAGCGCGGACGGAGCATCACCATGTCGTATCATCCTGCCCCTGACTATGATGTCGTCGGCGTCGGCTTCGGGCCATCGAACCTCGCATTGGCGATCGCGCTCGACGATTGCTTCAGACAGCAGCGTCTGAAATGCCGGTCCTTGTTCCTGGAAAAGCAGCGGGACTTCAAATGGCATGGCGGAATGCTGCTGCCCGGCAGCAACATGCAGATCTCCTTCCTCAAGGACCTGGTATCGCTGCGCGATCCGACCAGTCCGTTCACCTTCGTCAACTACCTGCATAAATCCGGCCGGCTGCTCGACTTCACCAACTGCAAGACGTTCTATCCGAGCCGGATCGAGTTCAACGACTATCTCCGATGGGTCGCAGGCCAGTTCAGCACCACGGTTGCCTACGGAGAAACGGTCGAGTCTGTCGAGCCCGTGCATAGCGGTCAATCCGTCACCGCGCTTCGTGTGCTCACGCGCATGGCTGACGGAAAGGAGCGATCACGCGTGACGCGTCACCTCGTGGCGGCCGTCGGCGGTGTGCCGCACATCCCTTCCATATTTCAACCGATCGCGGGGGATCCGCGGGTCGTGCACACCAGCGGCTATCTGAGTTCCTCGCTTGCGGCAGGATCGGATGGCCGGTCGCCGCGGGTGGCAGTCATCGGCGGTGGGCAAAGTGCGGCTGAGGTCACGCTCGATCTGAGCGAGCGGCTTCCGGACGCCCAGATTGATCTGGTCTTCCGTGGGCACGCGCTCAAGCCGGCGGACAGCAGCCCGTTCGTGAACGAGATCTTCAATCCGGACTACACCGATTATTTTCATTCGCGGTCCGATCGGCAGCGCGAGACGATCGTCCGCAGCTTCCGCAATACCAATTATGCGGTGGTCGACCCCGATCTGCTCGATCAGCTCTACCGGATGACGTACCAGCAGCGGGTTGCCGGCGCTCGGAAACTGGCTCTCCATCCGCGCAGCGAGATCGTCGCAGCCTATGCCTCCCCTGAGGGGATGGCGCTCGAGATCGTCAACAAGGACGAAGAGGTTCGCCGCCGGGCCGCGTACGATGCTGTCGTGCTCGCCACCGGCTACGAGCGATCTCCGATCCCGGCGTGTCTTGGTCCGATCAGCCGCTACATCGAATCGGCGTCGCTCGACCGCGACTATCGTCTGCAGACGAGCCCGGCGTTTCGTCCGCAGGTCTACGTGCAGGGCTGCGCCGAAACCTCGCACGGCCTCAGCGACACACTCTTGTCGGTGCTGCCGATGCGGGCACAGGAGATCACACAGTCGCTGGTGTCGGCAACAGCGAGAGAACAGGACGCGGCGCCGTCTCACGACCAGGCTGAGCGCGTGTATTCGTGATGGACGGCCGAATGCAAGCCGCGAGGAGCGCGCCGCGCGCGGCGTCATGAAATGAGACGAAACGATCGGGCCTTCCCTGGCGTGTCTCGGTCGAATTGTCATCGGAGGGCGCCGTGCCTGCAATTGCTGGATTGCCGACATCTCGGGTCGGCCGGCGGGCGCGGTGGAGTGCAGGAATGGAAATGGGTGAGCCGCATCTGCCTGAGCGGGCCGTAACCTTGCTGGTGTCGAGTGAATACGCGCGGCTCGTGGGGCGGACCATGTCGGAACGGCTCGACTACATCGTCGACATCGCCTCGCTGCATACGCGCGACGAGTTGGTGCGGCGGCTGGACCTCGGCCGCGTGGTCGTGCGGCAGGTCGAGAAATGGCTCGCGTTCCATGGGCGCCGTTTGCGGCGTCCGAATGAAAGCATCGATATCGTCATGTGCGGATTGGAGTTTCGGAAGCGGCGTGTCCGGCGCTCCCGGGTGGCGGTACGAACGCGACGATTGAACGGCAGGACGCTCCCCAGGGAGCCAGGCCGAGGCGGCTGAACGGCTCGGGCTCTGCCTGAGCGGCGAGCCCACCGGAGACTCCCATCGAGGCACTGACGGGACCGCGATGCACACGGAATGCACCGCGGGCGTTATCGCGTCGCATCATGGAAAATGAGACTCGTCGTCAAGGTCGAGGCGGGGCGGGTTGCGCGGGGGCTCGGCTCATCCGCTAGCCTCCGCGGTCGATGGGGGCTCACCGTCGCTCGTCAGAGATGACGCGAGGCGACGGGAAGGGCCACTGCCAACATGGCCAAGAAAACAGTGGCCGGCACACGCTCGTGTGCCCCAGCAATGGGCGACAAGGGAGGAGTTCGATGCACATGCGAAGTGTAGGTATCGCCGTGTTCACGGCGCTTTTGCTGTCCAGCACAGCGTTCGCGCAGGAGAAGATCAAGGTCGGCGTCACCGCGACGCTGGAGGGCACCTATACCGTGCTCGGCGAGGACGGAATGCGCGGACATGTCACCGCGCTGAACGTGTTGGGTAAGAAGGTCGGCGACAAGGAGCTGGAATTCGTCGTCGCGTCGACCGACGCCACGCCGGACTCGGCCGTCCGTGCCGTGCGCAAGCTGATCGAGCAGGACAAGGTGCAGATCCTGCTGTCGCCGCTGTCGGGCGACGAGGGCATCGCCGTCAAGAACTTCGCCAAGACGCACCCCGAGCTGACCTTCGTCAACGCCGCGTCCGGTGCGCAGGAGACCACCTATGTCGATCCTGCGCCGAACTTCTTCCGCTTCAACATGGATGGTGCCCAATGGCAGGTCGGCCTCGGCAAATACGCCTATGAGACCAAGGGCTACCGCAAGATCGCGACCGTCGGCGAGGACTATTCCTTCATCTACACCCAGGTGTTCGGCCTGGCGCTGGAGTTCTGCGGCCTGGGCGGCAAGATCACCAGCCGGCAATGGGTCCCGCTCGGCACCAAGGATTTCGCGTCGGTGATCGCGGCGCTGCCCGATGATGTCGATGCGATCTATCTCGGTCTCGGCGGCGCCGATGCCGTCAACTTCCTCAACCAGTATCAACAGGCGGGCGGCAAGGCGCATTTGATGGGCGGCTCGATCATGATCGACCAGACCATCCTGTCGTCCAAGGGCAATGCCAAGAACGCCCTGATCGGAACGATCGCGGCATCCGGCCAGGCCGATACCTGGGAGGATCCGCGCTGGCAGAAGTTTGTGAAGGCCTATCAGGACTCGTTCCCGCCGGAGAAGCGCTTCCCGAGCCCGTCGCTGCTGGCGACCAACTACTATGGCTCCACCATGGCGTTGATCCTGGCGCTGCGCGAGGTCAATGGCGATCTGTCGAACAACCAGGCCAAGTTGAAGGAGGCCTTGGCGAAGATCGAGATCGACGCGCCCAACGGCAAGATCAAGCTCGACGCCAACCGCCAGGCCATCGGCACCAACTTCGTGACCGAAGTGGTCGACGACGGCAAGGGCGCGCTGTTCAGCAAGGTCGTGAAGGTGATCCCCGACGTCAACCAGACGCTGGGATATGATGCTGCCACCTTCGCCAAGATCGGCCTGCCGAGCCGAACCGTGCCTGAATGTAAGAAGTATTGACCTTTTCTGCCGGGAGCGACGCGGCTCGAGCGGGCTCGGGCCGCGTCGTCGCGTCCCTTGCTTTCTGCCAAGCAATGATCGACCTTGACGAATAATAAGAACCATTTCGGTGAGGAAGTGATGAGTAGGGCGCTCGCCGTCTTTCATGCTCGCTTCGGCCGTGCGACGGTTTATCAGCTCAATCGGCCGTTCAATGTGCATGCCCATCGCGAGGGACATCTGATCTTTCACGTCGGCGGGACGCCGGCCGATATCGATGTCTCCGACCAGCACTATCAGATCGGTGAGGACTGGATCGTCGCGGTCAATCCGTGGGAACCGCACAATTTCCTGCCGAACGACATCGACAACGGCGCCATCTTTTTTGTGCTCTACGTCAATGCGGAGTGGTTCGCGCCCTCGGCTGCGCGCGAGCAGGGCCTGCGGTTTGGCCGTACCTGCTTCCGGCGGACTGCCGCGCTCGATCGCTGTATTCGCCGCACCGCAGCGTTGGTATGTGGCGCGCCATCGCTCGGCTGTCTCGATGGCGAGCTGAGGCAGCTCATCGACAGTTGCTACGAGGAAAGCTGGCGCGTCTCGGAGCAGATGCCCGAACGGCCATGCGCGGAAGTGACGGACTTTCGTGTTCGCAAGTGCATCAAGCTGATGTCGGACAGTCCGTGCGCCGAGATCGAGCTCGATCACATCGCCCGCGAATCAGGACTGTCACGGCCTCATTTCTATCGGCTGTTCCGCAGCCAGACCGGTGTGACGCCCAATCTCTATCTGAATACGCTGCTGATGGAGCGAGCGCTCGATGCCGTCGTGGCAACGGAAGCGCCGATCGCCGATATCGGCTTCGATCTCGGATTCACCTCGCAGAGCGGCTTCACGCGGTTCTTCGCCGGCAATGTCGGCATGGCGCCGACAGACTATCGCCGCGCTGCAAAAGTTCTGCGCGCCTGACCTGCTGCTGCGCGTTGCGCGAAAAGAGACTGTCGATCAAGTGCGCACTCTCGTCTGCCGCTACACTCTGGGCAACGTGATCCGCAAAAGGATCCGACGAGGGAGGACGAGCGATGGCCGGCAGACCCGGCGATCTTCGGCTGAATGCGCCTTTCCGCTGTGACGACGGATCCGTCCCTCGTATCCTGAGGGAGGGGTGATGAGCCGCTTCATCGAGCGTCACCCGATCTGGTCCCTCATCATTCTCCTCGCCTTGGCGCTGCTGGCGTGGCTGATCTTCGCCGTGTGGCCGCCGGGGCTCGAGGAGGCGATCGGCCGCAAGAAGGTGTTCCTGAGTGCGGTTTTCAACGGCATCACGCTGGGTGGACTGTATTTCCTTGTCGCGAGCGGATTCACGTTGATCTTCGGCCTGATGCGCAACGTCAATCTTGCGCACGGCTCGCTCTATCTGCTTGGCGGCTATGTGGGCTACGGCGTGTCCGCCGCGACGGGGTCGTGGATCCTCGCCTTCGTCGCCGCCTTCATCGTCGTCGCGGCCATCGGTGTTCTCCTGCAACTGCTTGTCTTCCGCCGCATGGAGGGGCAGGACCTGCGCCAGACCATGGTGACGATCGGCCTCTCGATTGTGTTCGCCGATCTGATGCTGTGGGCGTTCGGCGGCGACTTCTATCAGATCCAGACGCCGGCCTGGCTGATCGGGCCGGTGCAGCTGCCGCTGATGACGGCGATGAAATCGTCGGGCGAGGCTGTGTTCCTGCAATATCCGCTGGTGCGGCTGGTGATCTTCTGCGGCTCGGTCGTGATCGGCATTGCGATGTGGCTCGCGCTCAACCGCACCCGCGTCGGCATGATCGTGCGGGCCGGCGTGGATGATCGCGAGATACTGGCGGCAACCGGCGTGCAGATCCAGCTCGTCTTCGTGTTGGTGTTCGCACTGGGCGCGGGGCTGGCCGGCATTGCCGGCGTGGTCGGCGGAACCTTCCAGTCCATCTCACCCGGCGAGGACACGCGCTTTCTGCTGGCCTCGCTGGTCGTCGTCATCGTCGGCGGCATGGGATCGATCCCGGGAGCCGCGCTCGGCGCGCTGATCATTGGGCTCGCCGAGCAGCTCGGCTCGGTCTACATCCCAACCTATGCGATCGTCGTGACCTTCCTGATCATGGTGCTGGTGCTCGCGCTGCGGCCCCAGGGCCTGCTGGCGAGGCGATGAGATGTCGCTGATCCAGGAGGCACGCGCGCGGGAGAGCATGCTGGCAGGCGGCGCCGCACGGCAGCCGGTCGCATGGTCGGCCACCGAGCAGCCCTGGGCCTGGGCGGTCGCCGCGCTGCTGCTGATCATGCCGCTGATCGCCAACGGCTTCTTCCTGATCGAGATCTTCGGCACGACCCTGATCCTCGGCACCATCGCGCTGAGCCTGATGTTCCTCGCCGGCTATGGCGGCATGGTCAGTCTGATGCAGCTGACGATCGCGGGCTTTGCCGGCTACATGGTTGCCGTGTTCGGCGTCAGCGGCAACGCCAATATCAGCCTCGGCTGGCCGTGGTGGTTGGCGACGCCGGTGGCGCTGGTGCTCGCGGTGCTGTTCGGCACGCTGGGTGGTGCGCTGGCGGTGCGCACCGAGGGCATCTACACCATCATGATCACGCTCGCGATCGGCGCGGCGTTCTATTATTTCACCAACCAGAACTGGGCGATCTTCAACGGCCACACCGGCATCAACACGATCGCCACGCCGCATGTTCTCGGCGTCGATTGGCGCACGGATATCGCGTTCTATTACCTGACGCTTGCGGTGGCCGCGCTGTGCTATTTCGCGGTGCTCTATCTGTCGCGCGCGCCGTTCGGCCTGGCGCTGCAGGGCGTGCGCGACAATCCCAGGCGCATGGCCGCGCTCGGCTTCAACGTCAATGCGCATCGCATCGCCGCCTATGCGTTCGCGGCCCTGATCGCCGGCATGGGGGGCGTGCTGCAGGTCTGGAACTATCGGCAGATCTCGCCCGGATCGGTCGCGGTCGAGCGCTGCATCGACATTCTCATCGTTGCCGTCGTCGGCGGAATCACCCGGCCGGTCGGGCCGTATATCGGCGCGTTCATCTTCGTCATCCTGCGCACCTTCGCGCTCGACTTCCTGGTCAAGGTCGGGCTCGACGGCAACCGGTTCCGGCTGCTGATCGGGCTCGGCTTCCTCGCCATCGTGTTCTGGTCCTCCGACGGCGTCATCGGTCTCTATGAGCGGTGGCGCAAACGCGGCCAGCGCACGGAGGAGCGGCCCCGTCCGGGAGGTCACGGCCATGGATAGGGTCGCGGACCGGCTCTCAGCGCTCGGCTCGACCGCAGCCCTCGAATTGCGCGGCGTGACGCGGATGTTCGGTGCGCTCGCCGCGCTGACCGACATCACGATCACGGTGCGGCCTGGCGAGCGGCGCGCGGTGCTCGGCTCGAACGGCGCCGGCAAGACCACCTTGTTCAACTGCGTGACCGGCGACTTCCTGCCGACGTCAGGCACGATCCGCTTCTTCGGCGAGGACATCACCGCCTTTCCGCCCTACGAGCGGATCCGCCGCGGGCTGCGCCGCACCTACCAGATCTCGGCACTGTTCCTCGGTCTGTCGGTTCGCGACAATGTCTATCTGGCATGCCGTGGCGTCTCGCGCGCGCGCTTCTCGATGCTGCGTCCCAGCGCCAATGACGCCCTGATGCAGGCGGCCGAGCGCCTGATCGAGGCCGTGCATCTGACGTCCGTGCGCGATCAACTGGTTTCGGAGCTCGCCCATGGCCAGCAGCGGCAGCTCGAGATCGCGCTGGCGCTGGCCGGTGCGCCCCGATTCATCCTGTTCGACGAGCCGGCGGCGGGTCTGTCGCCGACCGAACGGCGCGAGCTGGTCGAGATCCTGACGTCGCTGCCGCCGCACATCGGTTACATCATCATCGAGCACGACATGGACGTGGCGCTGCGCGTCGTCGAGAGCGTGACGATGATGCACAACGGCCGCATCTTCAAGGAGGGCGCACCGCAGGAGATCGAATCCGATCCGGAGGTGCAGGAGCTCTATCTCGGAGGAGGCCATGAATGATATCCGCCGCTCCGCGCCTGCGCTCGAGGTCCGCGGCCTCGACGTCTACTACGGCCATTCGCATGCGCTGCAGGGCGTCGACCTCCGGCTCGACAGCGGAGTGTTCTCGCTGGTCGGCCGCAACGGCATGGGCAAGACGACGCTGTGCAAGGCCATCATGGGCCTGCTGCGGCCGTCCGGAGGGACGGTGCGGCTGCGGGGAGAGGATATCACGGGCCTCAATCCCGCGCGCATCGCGCGGCTCGGCGTAGGCTACGTGCCGCAGGGGCGGCGTCTGTGGCGCTCGCTCAGCGTCGACGAGCATCTGCGGCTCGCGGCCGGCCAGCGCCGCGGCGCCTGGACTGTCGAGCGCGTCTACGAGACGTTTCCGCGGCTCGCCGAGCGCCGCAACAATGGCGGCGGGCAGTTGTCCGGCGGCGAGCAGCAGATGCTGGCGATTTCGCGCGCGCTGCTGACCAATCCGCAGCTGCTGATCATGGATGAGCCGACGGAGGGCTTGGCGCCGGTGATCGTCGCCCAGGTCGAGGAGATGCTGATCCGGCTCGGCCAGGACGGCGACATGGCGGTGCTCGTGATCGAGCAGAACATCGGCGTTGCAACCGCAATCTCGGCCCGCGTCGCGATCATGGTCAATGGCCGCATCAACCGCATCATCGACTCGGCCCGGCTCGCCGCCGACCGCGAGCTGCAGCAGCGCCTGCTCGGCGTCGGCCAGCATGCCGGCGACGAGACGGATCTCGGCACGGGGCAGGACGGCGACGCGCCCGCCGCACGTGCGGCGGTGCCAACGACGCCGAAAGCTGCGCCCGTCAAGGTTTACGTCTCCAATCCCGTGCTGCCGACGCGCTGGTCGCAGCCGGTGCCGATCGCGCAGATCGAGGCCAAGGCGCGCACGCTCTCCACCAGCGTCAGCCGGCTTGACGAGGCCGCGCGCCAGGGCCGTGAGCGCGCCGTGCCGATCGCGTCAGGTCCGCCCGCGGTGATCGTCGCCGGCACGCTCGACACCAAGGGTGACGAACTGCGCTTCATTCGCGATCTCGTCGCGAGCCACGGGCTGCGCACCCGGCTGGTCGACGTCTCCACCAGCGGACGCCATACGAGCTGCGACGTCTCGGCCCAGGAGATCGCGCTCAATCATCCGCGCGGCGGCTCCGCCGTGTTCGGCACCGATCGCGGTGCATCCGTCACCGCGATGGCCGACGCGTTCGCGCGCTGGCTGCGCCGGCAGGACAATGTCGCAGGTATCATCTCGGCGGGCGGCTCCGGTGGAACGTCGCTGGTCGCACCTGGCATGCGCGAGCTCCCCGTCGGCGTGCCCAAGCTGATCATCTCCTCGGTCGCCTCGGGAGACGTCGGCGCCTATGTCGGGCCGGCCGACATCGCGATGATGTACTCGGTCACCGACGTCCAAGGACTCAATTCGATTTCGCTGATGGTGCTGAGCAATGGCGCGCATGCGCTTGCCGGCATGGTGATGGCGCGCGAGCAACGGTCCGCTGTCGCTGATCGCACCCGACCGCAACGTCCCGCGATCGGTATCACCATGTTCGGCGTGACCACGCCGGCGGTGCAGAAGCTCACCGCCGAGCTGCGCGACGACTACGAGTGCCTCGTCTTCCACGCCACCGGCGTCGGCGGCCGCTCGATGGAGAAGCTGGTCGATTCCGGCATGCTCGCCGGCGTCATCGATCTCACCACGACTGAGGTCTGCGACCTGCTGATGGGCGGCGTGTTTCCGGCGACCGAGGATCGCTTCGGCGCGGTCATCCGCACCCGCGTGCCCTATGTCGGCTCGGTCGGCGCGCTCGACATGGTGAATTTCGGCGCGCCCGAGACCATTCCGGAGCGCTATCGCGGCCGCAAGTTTCACGTCCACAACCCGCAGGTCACGCTGATGCGGACGATGGCGGCGGAGAACGCGCAGATGGGGCGCTGGATCGGCGAGCGGCTCAACCGCATGGACGGGCCGGTCAGGTTCTTCCTGCCCGAGAAGGGCGTGTCGGCCCTCGATGCACAGGGACAGCCGTTCTTCGATCGCGAGGCGGACGAGGCGCTGTTTCGCAGCCTCGAACAGACGGTGCGGCAGACGTCGAGCCGGCGCCTGATCCGCGTGCCGCATCACATCATCGACAATGAGTTCGCAGCAGCGATCGTCGGTGCCGTAAGGCCGTTGCTCGGGCGGCTGCCGGCGCGGCGCAGACAGGCGAGGTGATGGTGATGCCGAGATATGAGCGCGCACCGCTGCTGAAGAAGTTTCGCGACATGGTGCGCCGTGGCGTGCCGATCATCGGCGGCGGCGCCGGCACCGGCCTGTCTGCCAAATGCGAGGAGGCCGGCGGCATCGACCTGATCGTGATCTACAATTCCGGCCGCTATCGCATGGCCGGCCGCGGCTCGCTCGCCGGCCTGATGGCCTATGGCGACGCCAATGCCATCGTGGTCGAGATGGCCAGCGAGGTGCTGCCGGTGGTGAAGTCGACCCCGGTGCTCGCGGGCGTCAACGGCACCGACCCGTTCCGCGACATGGATGTGTTCCTCGACGAGCTGAAGTCGCTCGGCTTCTCCGGTGTGCAGAACTTCCCAACCGTCGGCCTGATCGACGGCACTTTCCGCGCCAACCTCGAGGAGACGGGCATTTCCTACGCGCTGGAGATCGACATGATCGGGCGCGCGCACGACAAGGACCTGCTGACGACGCCTTACGTCTTCAATGAAGCCCAGGCCGCGGGCATGGCGATCGCGGGCGCGGACATCATCGTCTGCCATCTCGGTCTGACAACCGGCGGCTCGATCGGCGCGCAGACCGCGCCCAAGCTCGAAGACTGCCCCGGCCTGATCGACAGCTGGGCCTCGGCCGCGCTCAGCGTCAACCCGGAGATTCTGGTTCTGGCCCATGGCGGCCCGATCGCGGAGCCGTCCGACGCCGACTTCATCATGAAGCACACCAAGAACTGCCACGGCTTCTACGGCGCCTCCTCAATGGAGCGGCTGCCGGTGGAGCGGGCGCTGACGGAGCAGGTACGACATTTCAAGGCAATCAGCGCGCGGCCACGCCGCGTCTGAGGTGACAACACGAGATCCGGCAGCCCTGGCGCCTGGCGCCACGCTCGCCGGACGGAGACTGAGGGAGGAATGAGATGTCCGGGGTTCTGATCGGTGAGCTGATCCTTTGGCTGATCATCGCGATCATCGTCATCGTGGTCGCAGTCTACATCGTCAACTGGCTGTATCATCGTTCGTCGAAGGAGGTCTCCTTCGTCCGAACCGGTTTCATGGGTGAGCGCGTCGTCATCAATGGCGGCGCCTTCGTGATGCCGTTCATTCACGACTATACGCCGGTCAACATGAACGTGCTGCCGATGGGAATCACGCGCGCGAAGCAGGACGCCGTGATCACGCGTGACCGCATGCGGGTCGACGTCGAAGCCGACTTCTACGTGCGTGTGCAGCCGACCAGGGAAGCGGTGTCGATTGCGGCCGCGACGCTCGGCCGGCGCACGCTCGAACCGGAAAAACTGCACGCGTTGCTCTCCGGCAAGTTCATCTCCGCCCTGCGCGCGGTCGCGGCCGAGATGACGATGGAGCAGATGCACGAGGAGCGCGGCGACTACGTGTCCCGCGTGAAGGCGGCCGCCTCCGAGGCGCTGGCGCAGAATGGCCTGGAGCTGGAATCGGTCGCGATCACCGATCTCGACCAGACCGACCTCGAATTCTTCAACCCCTCGAACCGGTTCGATGCCGAGGGCCTGACGCGGCTGATGGAGGACATCGAGAGCAAGCGCAAGCTGCGCAACGACATCGAGCAGGACTCGATGATCAAGATTCGCACCCGCAACCTCGAAGCCGAGCGCGAGGCGCTCGATATCGAGCGCGAGAGCGAGACGGCGCGGCTGGAGCAGGAGCGCGACATCGAGATCCGCCGCGCCCTGCAGCGGACGGAAGTGGCGCGCGAGCGGGCGCTGCGCGAGACCGAGGCCGAGCAGGCACAGATCATGGCGCGCGAGGCGATCGAGAAGGCGCGGATCGCGAACGAGCTGACGATTGCCGAGGCCCGAATCGCGGCCGAGCGCGACACGCGGCAGCGCGAGATCGAGCGGACGCGTGCCGTCGAAGAGAGGGAGCTGCTGGCGCGCGAGGATATCGAGAAGGCTCGTATCGCCAATCAGCGGGCCATCGATGCCGCGCGGATCGAATCCGAGCGCGAGGTGCGCCAACGCGATATTGAGCGGACCCGCACCATCGAGGAAGCAGAGATCGCGGCGCGCGAGGCGGTCGAGAAGGCGCGGATCCAGCAGGATCGCGTCGTCTCCGATGCGCGCATCGCCAATGACGAGGAGACACGCCGCCGCGAGATCGAACGCACCCGCGCGGTCGAGCAGGCGGAGATCGCCGCGCGCGAGGCGACCGAGAAGGCGCGCATCGCGCAGACCATGACCGTCAATCTGGAGCGCATCAGCTCCGACGAGCGCACCCGCGCCACCGAGATTGCCCAGGTGCGCAACATCCAGGAGGCCGAGATCGAGGCGCAGAAGGCGGTCGAGGCCGCCCGGATCGCGCGCGAGCAGGCATTGTCGGCAGAACGGATCGCTGCCGAGCACGCCACGCGCAAGCTGGAGATCGAGCGCAACCAGGGCGTCGAGATCGCCGGCATCGCCGCGCGCGAGGCGACGGAAGCCAGCCGCATCGCGCAGGAGGAGCGGGTGCGTGCGCTGGAGATCGCGCGCATCCGGACCATCGAGGAGGCCGACATCGCCTCGCGCGAGGCGATCGAAGCGGCCCGCATCGCCCAGGAGCTGGCTGTAACAGCCAAGCGGATCCAGTCGGAGAAGGAGACGCGCAGCCTGGAGATCGAGCGCACGGAGGCCGTCGAGGCCGCCGATCTGAAGCGTCGGGAGGCGGTCGAGCGGCGTCGCATCGAGGTCGAGCTGGCGCTGGAGGCCGAGCGCATCGCCTCGTCGCGGACGCGCGAGGTGCTCAACATCGACCAGAAGAAGGCGATCGAGCTCGCCGACGAAACCCGCGTGATCGAGCTCGCTGCCAAGCGCGCCGAGCGCATCGATGCGGATCGCCAGGTCAAGGAAGCCGAGATCGTCGCGCGCAAGCAGGTCGAGACCGCCGATATCTCGCGCGAGCAGGCGCTGGAGGCCGTCCGGCTGGAGCGTCGCCGGGCGATCGAGCAGCTCGAGGTCGCGCGCGTCCAGTCGCTGCAGGAGGCCGAGATCGCGGCCCGTGAGGAGGTCGAACGCGCCCGCATCGCCTCCGATCGCGGTCTCGACGAGGCCCGCATCGGCCGCGAGCGCGAGCTGCGCAAGCTCGAAGTCAATCGCGAGAAGGACGTCGAGACTGCGCTGATGGAGAAGGCGATCGCGCTGTATCAGAAGTCGCTGGAGGAATCCGCAGCCAAGGTCGCGGCCGAGGAGGCGCGCACGCGCGCAACGGAAGCGGCAGAGAAAGTGGTCACCGCGCGCGAGAGCGAGATCGCCCGCCGCCGTAAGACCGTCGAGGTGCTGCTCGCCGAGAAGCAGGCCGAAGAGACGCGGATCGCGGCCGAGGCCGAGCGGGTTCGTGCCGCGGTCGAAGCCGAAGCGCAGAAGCTGCTCAACGAGGCCGAGAACGTCCTGACCGATCAGGCGCGCTACTCGCTGTTCCGGCGCAAGCTGCTCGACCGCATCGAGGGCATCGTGCGCGAGAGCGTCAAGCCGATGGAGAAGATCGAGGGCATCCGCATCCTGCAGGTCGACGGCTTGAACGGCAATGGCGGCAACGGCAATGGCGGCCGCAGCGCGACCGACGAGGTGATCGACTCCGCGCTGCGCTACCGCGTGCAGGCGCCGCTGATCGACTCCATCCTCTCCGACATCGGAGTCGAGGGCGGCAGCCTCGCCAAGATGCCCGGCCTGATCCGCGAAGCCAGGGACATGCAGGGCATCCGGAAAGAGACGTCCGCGCGCAAGGATGCAGGCGGCGGAGGTGGAGCAAATGATGCCAGCCCATCGGAGCCGCCAGCCGACCGCGGTCCGCGCAAGAAGGGGTGAGGCACCATGGCGAGAGTCTACGTCTCCACCGTCGTCAATGCCCGCAACGACCGGGTGTGGGCGCGGGTGCGCGATTTCAACGGCCTGCCGAACTGGCATCCGGCGATTGCCGAGAGCCGCATCGAGGGCGGCGAGCCCGCCGACAAGATCGGCTGTGTCAGGGATTTCAGGCTGCGCAATGGCGACCGCATCCGCGAGAAGCTGCTCGGCCTGTCCGACTACGACATGTTCTGCACCTATTCGATTTTGGAATCGCCGATGGGCGTGTCGAACTACGTCGCGACCTTGCGCCTGACGCCGGTTACCGACGGCGACAAGACCTTCTTGGAATGGACCGCCGAGTTCGACTGCGCCCCGGAGCGCGAGGCCGACCTGGCCGGCTCGATCGGCGGCGGCGTGTTCCAGGGCGGCTTCGATGCGCTCAAGCGGGCGTTCGGAGGCTGACGCCGTGCCGCACGTCGTCAAGAGCACCATCATCGACGCGCCGACTGACCGGGTGTGGGAGGTGCTGCGCGACTTCAACGGTCATGATCGCTGGCACCCGGCGGTGGCGACCTCGGCGATCGAGCGCTCGCAGACGTCCGACAAGATCGGCTGCGTCAGGCGCTTCCGGCTCAAGGACGGGTCGGAGTTGCGCGAGCAACTGCTGGCGCTGTCCGATCTCGAACAGAGCTTCAGCTACTGCCTGCTCGACACGCCGATCCAGCTGTTCAACTACGTCGCCCATGTCCGGCTGCTGCCGGTCACCGATGGTGATCGCACCTTCTGGCACTGGGAGAGCCGCTTCACGACGCGGCCCGAGCAGGCCGAGGCTCTGACGCGCATGGTGGCGGAAGACATCTACCAGGCCGGCTTCGAGGCGATCCGATCGCATCTGAAGCAGGCGGCATGAGCAAGAGGTGAACCGATGCCGGTCACGGTGAAGACGTTTCAGGCCGCGAGCGACGCGGCGTCGGCGCTGTCGTCCGATCGCGCAGCCCGCTATCTCGGCGGCGGCACGCTGGTGATGCGCGATCTGAACGAAGGCGACGTCTCGATTGCGACCGTGGTCCGCGCGACCGACCGCGCGCTGCAGAGCATCGATGCGGCGGGCGCGCGCATCCGCATCGGCGCCGCGGTCACTTTTGCCCGCGTGCTGGCCGAGCGCGAGCTTGCGTTCCTGCATCCGGCGGCGCGCTCGATTGGCGGGCCGGCGGTCCGCAACATGGGCACCGTCGGCGGCAATTTGTTCGCGCCTGCGCCATTCGGCGATTTCACCGTGGCGCTGCTGGCGCTGGACGGCACGGTCTCGGTGCAGGGCGGCTTCGGCGTCAGGGACATGCCGCTGGAAGAGTTTCTGCAGTCGCGCGATCGCCAGGCTGGTGCGCTGGTCGTCGCGGTCTCCTGCATTCGGCCGGCATCGGTGGATGCGTTCCGGTATCGCAAGATCGCCCGCATCAAGCCGAAGGGCGGATCTGTGATCACGATCGCGGCGCATGTTCCCCTCGGCGGCGGTCGCGTGACGGGGGCCCGGATCGCGCTGGGATCGATGGCCCCGACCGCCATCCGCGCCAAGGCGGCCGAGCGCGCGCTCGAAGGCCGGCCGCTCGATGCGACCGCGATCAGCGCGGCGGCTGCGGCGGCGGGCGAGGGGACGGCTCCCACGGACAATTCGCTGGCCAGCGCGTGGTACCGCCGCGAGGTCGCGGGCGTGCATCTGCGGCGGCTGTTGTCGGGGCAGGAGAGCTAGGCCATGACAAAGACTCCCCTTCAATTCCGGCACAACGGCCGCGACGTCGCGCTGTTCGTCGAAGGTGGCACCAACCTCCTGGTCGTGCTACGCGAGATGATCGGCGACGTCACGCCGAAATTCGGCTGCGGCCAGGGCGGCTGCGGTGCCTGCACGGTGCTGATCGATGGCGATGCTCATCTCGCGTGCCTGACCCTGGCGGAGTCCGTCGAGGGCCGTGCGGTCGAAACGCTCGACGGCATCAAGGCCGGGCCGAACCTGCATCCACTGCAGCGGGCGTTCGCCGACGGCTTCGCCGCGCAATGCGGCTATTGCACGCCAGGCATGATCATGGCGGCCAAGGCCCTGCTCGACAAGACCCCGCAGCCGAGCCGCGAGCAGGTCGTTGAGGCCATCTCCGGCAATATCTGCCGCTGCACCGGATACGAGCCGATCATCAATGCGGTGTTGGCGGCGGCCGCGTCGCTGCGCGCGAGCGCGTGAGGAGAGATCGCCATGCTGGAATTGCGCAAGGACATCTTCGCCGACGAGCGCGACGACAATCTCAACGAGGTCGGCAAGGGCACCCAGCGCCAGGACATGCTGGGCCATGTCACGGGAACCTCGACCTATTTCAACGATCACAAGCTGCAGGGCATGCTGCATCTGAAGGTCGTCAGATCCACGCAGCCGCATGCGCGGCTGCGCCGCATCGACACCAGCGAGGCCGAGCGGAGCGAGGGCGTGCGGCGGATCATCCGCGGCGCCGACGTGCCGCGCAATCTGAATACGCTGCTCAGCCTGATCAATTTCGGCAAGGACGACGAACCGACGCTCGCCGTCGACAAGGTGCGGTACCGCGGCGAGCCGATCGTCGCCGTGGTCGCCGAGACGCCGCGCGCGGCGGCCGAGGCGGCGGCCAGGGTACGCGTCGACTATGAGACCTTGCCGGCGGTGTTCGACGTCGAGGAGGCGCTAAAGCCGGGGGCGCCCGTCGTCAACGAGTCCTATCCGAAGAACACATTCACCTATCACGAGCGCTACGATCATCAGAAGCTGCGCTTCGGCGACGTCGAGCGTGGCTTCTCCGGCGCCGATCATGTCTTGGAACAGCGCTACCAGATGTCTCCGATCGAGCATGCGCCGGTCGAGACCAACGGCTCGATAGCCGCGCCCGACACCAACGGCCGCTACGTGGTCTATACCTCGACCCAGGCGCTGTTCTTCTCGCTCGACACCTGCGCCAAGATCCTCGATCTGCCGTCGAACACATTCCACTTCATCGGCGGCACGGTCGGTGGCGGCTTTGGTGGCAAGGTCGACACGCTGACCGAGCCGCTCGCCATTCTCGCTGCGATGTTGACGGGGCGCCCGGTGCGCTACGTGCTCGGGCGAGAGGAGGAGATGCAGTTCGGGCCGCCCCGCGGCGCCGAGCGCATCTACATCAAGGACGGGGTCATGCGCGACGGCCGCATCGTGGCGCGCCAGATCCGCGGCTATTTCGACTCTGGCGCCTATACGCGGCTGTCGAGCTACGCGGTCGTCAAATGTGCCGCGCACCTGCCGGGGCCCTACACGATGCCGAACGTCCATGGCGACATCTACTGTATCTTCACCAACCGCACGCCGGCCACCGCGATGCGCGGCTTCGGCATCACCGGCATGGACTTCGCGCTCGAATGCCAGATGGACAAGCTCGCGCATCTGATCGGCATGGATCCGATGGAGTTCCGCATCCTCAACGCCTATCGCGACGGCGACATGAAGGCGCATCGCCGCGAGGCCAAGAACACCGCGCTGATCGAATGCGTCCAGGTCGCGGCCGAGAAGGCCAAGTGGCCGATCCGGGAGGAGTTCCGGCGCATGTCCTCGCGCAAGGATGGCGGCGGAGCGCGGGCGGCCGTTCCCTCCACGCCACGTGAGCCGGTGAGCGCGCGGCCTGTGCCGTCGCAGCAGCGCACGAGCTACGACCGAGGGCTCCCGGTTTCTCCACCTCCTGAGCCACCGTCACCACCCCCACAGGGCCCGGCACCGGCTCCCGCACACGGCGCGACGCGGTTCTCGTCGGTATTCGGCACGAGGAGGCGCTGACATGACGAGGCACCGCGGTCGCGGCATGGCGGCGATCAACTATCCCATCGGCATGAATCTCGGCGGCGATCCGAGCCAGGCGCTGGTGCACTCCAATCCCAGCGGCAAGTTCACCGTGGCGCTGTCTTCGATCGATCTCGGACAGGGCATGAAGTCGGTGACGCGGCAGATCTGCGCCGAGACGCTCGGCGTGCCGGTCGAGGACGTCTATGTCGACACCGCCGATTCCGACACCGGCCCGCATTGCATGGGCTCGTTCGCCTCGCGCGGCACGCATCGCGTCGGCAATGCCGTGATGGCTGCCGCCAAGGAGGCGCGCGGCGTCATGATGGAGGCGGCGGCCGAGGAGCTCGAGGTCAACGCCAGCGATCTCGAGACCGATGGCCGCGGCAACATTCACGTCAAGGGCGCGCCGCATCGCTCGATCTCGGTGAAGGACGTCGCCATCGCCGCGCAGTTCCGTCAGGGCAAGACGATCTCCGGCCGCGGCATCTTCCTGGTGCCGCTGTCGGAGGTGGATCCTGAGACCGGCGAAATGTCCCCGGCGACCTGCTACGCGCATGCGTGTCTCGTTGCCGAGGTCGAGGTCGATGACGAGACCGGCGAGGTCGGTGTGGTCAGGATGGACAGTACCTATGAGCTGGGACGCGCGCTCAATCCCCGCCTCGTCGAGCAGCAGCTGGTCGGCGGCGCCTGGATGGGCATGAGCCACGCGCTCTACGAGACGACGGAGCCGTATTACCCGGACCCGAAGCAAGGACCGCGCGACTTCGTCGAATACCTGATGCCGGGACCTGGCGACATCTGTCCGCACGACATCGCCGTGCTGGAGCGGCCGGCGCCCGACGGGCCGTTCGGCGGCAAGGGCCCTGGCGAAATGTGCGCCAATCCGGTGCTCCCTGCCATCGCAAATGCGATCTTCAACGCCGTCGGCGTGCGCATCGACGAGCTGCCGATCACGCCGGAGAAGGTGCTGCGCGCGATCAGGGCCCAGGGTGGCGCCCGGCCACAGACGCGGCGGTGACGCAGCATGGTGGTCCGCAGCAACATCGTCGGCATCGACTCGCCGCAGGCGCTGGAAAAGGCACTGCGGGCGGCCTACTATCTCGCCGATGACGGGCTCTCGACCGCGGCCTATCTCGCCCTCGCGCTGGGCAAGCCGCTGCTCTTGGAAGGCGCACCCGGCGTCGGAAAAACCGAGGCGGCGAAGGCGATCGCTGCAGTGCTCGGCCGCAAGCTGATCCGGCTGCAATGCTACGAAGGCATCGACGCCGCGGCGGCGCTCTACGAGTGGAACTATCCGCGCCAGATGCTCGCGATCCGCCAGGCCGGCGAGGAGAGCATCGACATCTATGGTGAGACGTTCCTGATCGAGCGGCCGATGCTGGCCTGCCTGCGTGCGCCCGACTCGACGGTGCTGCTGATCGATGAGATCGATCGCGCCGACCAGGAGTTCGAGGCGTTCCTGCTCGAATTCCTCTCCGACTTCCAGATCTCGATTCCAGAGCGCGGCACGATCCGTGCCGCCGAGCGGCCGATCGTGGTGCTGACCTCGAATCGGACTCGTGACCTGCACGAAGCGCTGCGCCGCCGCTGTGTCTATCATTGGATCGACTATCCCGATGCGGAGCGCGAGGCGCGGATCGTGATGATGCGGGCCTCCAGTGTTGCCGAAGCGACCGCGCGGGCCGTGGTGGCTGCAGTGGCGAAGCTGCGGCGCGAGCCGCTGAGCAAGGCGCCCGGGATTGCCGAGGCGGTTGATTGGGCGGAGGCGGCGACGCTGCTCAACCAGACCGGCGCACGCTGGCCCGATGCGTTCAAGCGCGCGATTGGCGTCGCGCTGAAGGATGAGGAGGATCTGTCCTTCATCGCGCCGCGGCTCGATGCGATGCTCGCGGAGGCGATGACATGAGCGAGCCCCGCCTGCCGCAGGTGACTGAGATCTTCGTGACGTTCGCTGCGCTGCTGCGGCGGAACGGCTTCGCGATCGCACCCGAGCAGACCACCGCCTTTCTCGCTGCGATCGAACTGCTGGGGCCGACCAGCCTCGACGATATCCGGCGGGCCGGGACGGCGACCCTGGCGCCGCCGCCCGAGCGGCTTGCGACCTACAATCTGCTGTTCGACATCCATTTCGGCGTTGCCGAGGCGACGGCCTTCGGCGAGAGCGACAGGCAGGATGATGTCGTGCGTCTCCAGGAGGAAGGGAGCGGCGCTGTCGATCCCGATATCGCCGAGGAGCAGAACGAGTCCGGTCTGGCGGCCACGCGTGCCGAGGCGCTGGTCGCGCGCCGCTTGGCTGCGACCACAGGCGGCAACGTCCTGCAGCGTCTCGCGCGCCAGGCGCGTGCCAAGCTGCCGAAGCGGCGCGGCCATCGGCGCATGCGCGTGCGGCGCGGCAGTTTCGTCGACCTGCGACGGACCCTGCGTGAGAGCGTAAGGCGCGACGGTGAGGTGCTGTCGCTGCGGCGGCTGAAGCGACGACCTCGATTGCGACGATTGCTGCTGCTGATCGACGTCTCCGGCTCGATGAAGGCGCGGACCGAGGACAACATGCGGCTCGCCCACGTGATGGTGCAGGCCGTACCCCAGGCCGAGGTGTTCACGCTTGGGACACGGCTGACACGCGTGACGCGGCCCTTGCGGCTCAAGCGGCGCGAGCAGGCGCTGCTCGCTGCCTCTCATCTCGTCAGCGACTGGGACGGCGGCACGCGTATCGGCGAGGCGCTGCAGGCCTTCCTCGCGGTGCCGCGGTTCTCGACCTACGCGCGGGGCGCCGCCGTGCTGGTCATCTCGGATGGGCTCGAGCGTGGTGACCATCACGTGCTCCGTGATGCCGTGTGGAAGCTGTCGCTGCGCGCGTGGCGGCTGAGCTGGCTGACGCCGCTCGCGACGGGGCCCGGCTTCAAGCCTCAGACCGAAGCGTTGCAGGCGATCGCGCCATTCGTCGACGACATCGCAGCCGGCGGGTCGGACGAGGCCATCGTCGCGCATGTGCTGTCGCTGGCACAGAGGAGGGCGGCATGACCGGATATGTCGATGCGCATCATCACATCTGGCGTCAGGCCGATCTGCCCTGGCTGGTCGGGCCGATGCAGCCGCGGATTTTTGGCCCCTACGAGCCGATCCGGCGCGACTACGCGATCGGGGAATATCTCGACGACATCGCCGGCAGCGGCGTCAGGAAGTCGGTCTATGTGCAGACCAACTGGGCGAAGGACGGCTTCGAGGACGAGGCCGCCTGGGTGCAGCGAACTTCTGAGCAGCATGGCTTTCCGCATGCGATCGTCGCCTATGCCGATTTGAGCGTCGACGATGCGCGGCCGCAGTTCGACCGGTTGGCGCGCTACCCGCTGCTGCGCGGGGTCCGGATGCAGCTCCACTGGCATGAGAACCCGCTCTATCGTTTCGCTTCGTCACCAGACCTTTGCAGCGATAACCATATCCGCGCCAACATCGCCCGGCTCGCCGACTACGGCTGGTCCTTCGACCTGCAGGTTTTCGCGCCGCAGATGGCTGGCGCCGCGGCGCTTGCCGAGAGCTGTCCGTCCGTGACTTTCATCCTTCAGCACGCCGGCATGCTGGAGGACCTGTCCGCACATGGTCGCGATCAATGGCGAGCCGGAATGCAGCGGCTGGCGAACTGCAGCAACGTCGTCAGCAAGCTCTCGGGCCTCGGCACCTTCATTCGCCGCAACGATCCGGCGCATGTTGCCGACGTGGTGCGGGAGACGATCGGGATGTTCGGCCCCGAGCGCTGCCTGTTCGGTTCGAATTTTCCGATCGAGAAGCTCTGGACCGACTATCGCGTACTGGTGGGAGCCTATGAGGCTGCCATCCAAGACCTCGGCGAGCACGCGCGCGCGCAGGTCATGGGAGGGACGGCGCAGCGCGTCTATCGGCTGGGATGATACCGCCTGCAATGACAACAAAAGCAACAGGGAACGCTCATGGCGCTGGAAATCAAGATTCTCGACTATGGTGACATCGAGCTCGAATCGAGCTTCCTCGTGCTCGGTCGTGATTGCGGCCGCACCCGCCGGGTGCTGACGCTCGGCTTCCTGATCCTGGGCGGCCCGTATCCGGTCGTGGTCGATACCGGCTACCGCTCCAACCAGATCATGGAGACGCTGGGCATGCGCGGGCTGCAGTACCATGAGAACATGATCGAGAACCAATTGGCGCGCCACGGCGTCCGCATGGGCGACGTCCGCTATGTCTGCCACACCCATCTGCACATCGATCATGCCGGCAAGGACGACCTGTTCCCGATGAACACGACGGTCGTGCTCAACCGCCGCGAGCTCGAATACTCCGTCTCCGGCCTGATGCATCCGCAATATCCGGCGCCGGACATCAAGCATCTCATCGACCGGCTGCACACCAAGAGCGCGCTGCGCTTCCTCGACCTCGAGCTCACCGGCCCGGTCGAGCTGATGCCGGGCGTCTATTGCGATGTTGCGAACGCCCATACCGAGGGCTCGATGAACATCCACGTCCACACCGCCGACGGCATCGCCACCATCTGCGGCGACGTCATCTACGATTTCAACGACCAGATCGTGACGCCGTTCAACGAGATCCAGGATGGCGAGCCGCGCACCACCGGCAATCACGGCACCACCAAGCGTGCCGAGAAGGCGGCGATCAAGAAGCTGTTGTCGAGCTCGCGCTATCTGCTGCCGGTGCATGATCGTCCCGCCAAGATCGAAGGCGGCGTCGTAACGGGGCGGCTGCACGACCAGGTGCCGGGTCCGATCGTGCAGTCGCTGCCGCAGCGGCACTGGTTCCCGGCGTGATCCGCACGAGGCACAACGATGACACACGTGACCTTGCGCCCTGAGTTCGAGACCCTGGTCGACCCCTACGCGCCGGTGGCGCAGGTGGCGACCGGCTTCGAGTTCACGGAGGGGCCGATCTGGCATCCCGTCGAGCAGTTCCTGCTGTTCTCCGACATGCCGGCTGATGTCCGCCGCCGCTGGGATGCGAAGCACGGCGTGGTCGAGATGCGGCGGCCCTCGAACAAGTGCAACGGCATGACCTATGATGCCGAGCTCAACCTGATCGTCTGCGAACACGCGACGTCGTCGCTGGTGCGCGAGCGTCCCGACGGCCGCCGCGAGATCCTGGCGTCGCATTTCGAGAACCAGGAACTCAATAGCCCCAACGACGTGTGCGTCCACTCGAGCGGGGCGATCTACTTCTCCGATCCGTGGTATGGCCGCATGCCGGTCTATGGCGTGGAACGGCCGCGCCAGCTCGGCTTCCAGGGCGTGTACCGGGTGGCGCCGGGCGGCGGGCCACCGCGGCTGCTCGTCGACCGCCATCTGTTCGACCAGCCCAACGGGCTGTGCTTTTCGCCGGACGAGAAACTGCTTTACGTCAACGACACGGTGCAGGCGGTGATCCGCGTGTTCGACGTCGGCGGCGATGGTGCGCTGTTGAACGGACGCATCTTTGCAAGCGGCATCCGTTCCGAGCTTGAGCCCGGCGTGCCCGACGGCATGAAATGCGATCAGCGCGGCAATGTCTGGGTCACCGCTCCCGGCGGCGTCTGGGTCTACGCGCCCGGCGGCGAGCTGCTCGGCAAGGTCCACGTGCCAGAGCTCGTCGCCAACCTCGCCTGGGGCGGGGCTGATTTCCGCACGCTCTATCTGACCGCGACGCATTCGGTCTACGCGATCGCAACCAAGATCGGTCCGCGCCACGAGCCGTATATGAGCGGGCGGACTGGCAGCAACGCCGCGCCGGCCACCGCGTCTTCGGCCCCGCAGCTCGCTGCTGGCGACATGCAGCTCGACCCGCGCCGCTGCGCCATGATCATCCAGGACCTGCAGAACGACGTCATCATGGATGGCGGCGCCTTCGCCGTGTCCGGAGCGCCTGGGCACGCCAGGCAGCAGCGTGTTATCGACAATGTCCGGCGGCTCGCTGAGGCCGCCCGCGCGCGCGGCGTCGTCATCATTCACGTCTGGTTCGTGGTCGAGCCCGGCGCCCCCGGCGTGACCCTGAACGCGCCGTTGTTCGAGGGTTTGGTCGACAGCAAGGCGATGGTGCGCGGCAGCTGGGGGGCCGCGCCGGTCGCGGGGCTGGAGCCGCGGAGCGGGGACTTCGTCGTCGAGAAGATGCGGATGAGCGCCTGGGAGGGCACGCGGCTCGAGACCATTCTCAAGGCCACCGGGCGCGACGTCATCATCAACACCGGCGCCTGGACCAACATGTCGGTCGAGCACACCGCGCGGACCGGGGCGGACAAGGGCTACTTCATGGTGGTGCCGGAGGATTGCTGCTCGACCATGAACGCGGACTGGCACAATGCGTCGATCAACTTCGCCATGCAGAATGTTGCTGTCGTGACCACGGCCGACGCGGTGATCAGGGCACTTGGGTGAGGCATGCCAAAGCTGCTGCATCTCGTCGCCTCGCCGCGGGCGGATTCGGAATCCAGCGCCGGCGCGCGCGCCTTCCTGGACCGCTTCAGGCAGGCGCGGCCGGGATGGGACGTCGACGAGATGAATCTGTGGCGCGAGAATCTGCCGGAGTTCGACGGTGAGATTTTGCAGGCGAAGTATGCCCGCATGGGCGGCCGCGCCTTCACCGACGGCCAGCGCGAGGCGTTCGCGGCGGCCGAACGCATGGCGGTGCGGCTCGATCTGGCCGAGCGCGTCGTGATCTCGACGCCGATGTGGAATTTCGGCATTCCCTACAAACTCAAGCACTGGCTCGACATCATCAATCAGCCGGGCCTCACCTTTCGCTTCGATCCGTCGCGTGGCTACCTGCCGCTCCTGAAGGATCGTCCGACGCTGGTGATCCTCGCCAGCGGCGGCGACTTCACCACCGGCATCAGCCGGGGGCGGACCGACCTCGCGACGCCCTATTTGCGCGAGGCGCTGCGCTTCATGGGTCTTCGCGACCTCCACTTCGTGGCGATCGGGCCGACCAGCGGACCGGCCACGCACACCGCCGCCGCACGTGAGCGGGCGCACAGGCGGCTCGCCGAGATGGCCGCACGATTCTAGCTGATGCGACGTTCCCGATTGCGATCCGACGGCAGACGAGACGGACTCAGCCGACGAGGTCGACTGCGGCTCCAGCCGCGTCGATCAGGTGAACACGTTCGATCTCGGTGCGGGGCAGCAGCGCACGGATCTCGGGCTCCGACATCAGGCTGAACGCGGTCGAGAGCGCGTCCGCCGCCGTTGCGTTGCCGGCGACCGTGGTCACGCTGCGATAGCGCTGCGCGCAGCCGCCGCTGTGCGGATCGAACAGATGATTGAAGCGGCCTTGTGGATCGAAGCGGAGGCCATAGGCGCCTGACGTCGATACGGCCCGATCGATGATCGGTAGCATCGCGGCGATCCGATCGGGATTGTCAGGGTCGGCGATCCCGACCTCCCAGGGCCGTGCGTCCGGCCGTGCGCCGATGGCGCGGGCTTCGCCCATGTCGACCAGGCTGTGCTGTACGCCCTCGCCGCGCAGCAGCTCGACGATCCTGTCCGTGACATAGCCCTGCGCGATGCCGTTGAGGGTGAGCGCCATGCCGCGCGGCATGACGATGCGATCGCGACTGACGCCGAGCCGCTGATGGCCGACCCGCGTCAGCGCCTCTTGCACGGCCGCCTGCGGCGGGCCGTCGGGATTGGCATCCGGGCGCGAAAAATGATCGGCGTAGAGCGTCCACAGCGGCTGCACGGTCGGGTCGAAGCGGCCGTCGGTCATCGCGGCGTAGCGCTGCGAGCGTGTGAGGATGTCGACCAGCTCGGGCGCGGGGTCCACCAGCACGCCGGTGCGGTTCAGCGTCACCAGCGCCGATTGCTCCAGATACAGGCTGAACAGGCGCTCGAGCCGCCGGGCTTCGCCGATCGAGACCGTGATCAGCTGTTCGGCTTCTTGCCGGTCGCGGTGATGAAGCTTGATCGTGGCGACGGCGCCGAGCAGCGTGCCGCGCCATTCGACCAGTCCGCTTGTGCTGTCGGCCGCATGCGCCCTGGAAGGAGCGACCGCGAGGCCCGCCAATGCGGCGCTGATGCGGATGAAGCGCCGACGCGAGAGCTGATTTGTCATCGTTGCACCTCAGGCGTGTCCTTGTGGCCCGGCTCGATCGCGCCGGCGTTGTCGTCGGGCGAGCTCAGCACATAGTCGCGCGGCACCTCGGTGAAGCCGACGATGCGGCCGCCGTGCTCGGCAGCGAATCGCTCGGCCGCGCTCCGATCCGAGAACGGCACCGCCTCGTCGCTGCCCATGCCGCTCCTGACCCGGCTGCCGATCACGAACACCGCCTTGCGCGCCTCGACCCAATTGTCGGCGCCCGGATTGTCCCAGCTCGCGGCTTTGCCCATGTCGGAGACGTAGATCGCCTGGATGTCCTTGGGCTCGTCGGGCAGCATCGTGAAGGCGATGGCGTCGCGCGCGGAGGAGAACCACACCGGCTCGATCAGGCTGGCGGCGAAGATCTGTCCCTTGGGGCCGGAATGCTCGAGCAGGTTCATTCCGCAATAATGCCCGATCGCCTCCGCCGTCAGCTTGACCGGCGGCGGCGGCGCGGCGGCCTGCTTGTCGTTGCAGGCGGCGAGCGCAAAGGCGACGATGAGCGCGCCGGCGTAAGCGAGGCGTTTCATAGCTCTCTCCGGGAGAAGGCCAGCGCGGCGCCTGCGAGCGGCACCAACGTCCACAGCACCAACGCGGTGAGCAGCACCTCAACCGACAGCGTACTGCTGCCGGCGAGCCCGGCCATGCCGGAGAACAGGCTGACATTGGCGAAGCCGGTCAGGTTGAACAGCCGGTAGGCGTCGGTCGGGTTGAGCAGCAGCAGCGCGCTGAGCAGGCCGCCGGAGACGTTGCGGCCCTGGTCGATGACCAGAAGGCCGAGCAGCGCCATGTCGTAGATCAGGACGAGCGCGAGCCACAGGCCAATGCAGACACCCGCTGCGGTGCCGCGGTCGCGCACGACTGCGCTGACCAGATAGCCGATCGCGACGAACACCGCGCCAAGCAGAACGGAGGAGCCGATCATCGCGGCGAAGGCGGTGAGCCCGTCGCTGTCGAAGTGGCTGCCGGCGATCAGCAGCGCCACCGCGGCGGCGCTATAGCCGAGGCAGGTCGCGAAGGCGAGCACGGCAAGATGTCCGAGGAACTTCCCGAGCAGCACCTGCCAGCGCGCCACGGGATAGCTGAGCAGCAGCAGCATGGTGCCGCGCTCCATGTCTCCAACGATGGCGTCGTGCGAGATCAGAAGCGCGATCAGCGGGATCAGGAAGATGGTCAGGCTCGACAGGCTGACGATGACGACGTCGAGCGCGCGCGCGCCCACGGTGCCGGTCGGCGCGCTGCCGAGAAAGGTCAGCGACAGCGCGAGCCCTGCCAGCAGCAGGGTCGACGCCAGCACCCAGCGGTTGCGGATCGCCTGCTGGATTTCCTTCGCGGCGATGGTGATCACGGCATTCATTGCGAACGCTCCGCGTGGCGCAGGAAATGCGCGTAGAGCTCGTCGAGGCTGGGCGGGATGAGCTCGAGATCCTGCACGGCGGCGCCCTCGGCCGTCGCACGGCGCAGCAGAGCGATCTTCTCGTCCGGCGCCGCGTCGATCTCGACAATGTGGCCGTTGATCCGACGATAGGAGGTCGCCTCCGGCAGCCACGAGGGCCGGCCGGATAGCGGCAGGTCAGCGACCTTGACCCGGATCCGAGTCGGCAGTCGCGCGAGGCGGCGCAGTTCGTCGAGCGTGCCGTCGGCGACCTTGAGGCCCTTGTTCATGATGATGACACGGCCGGCCCTCTCCTCCAGCTCGGTCAGCGCATGCGATGACAGCAGCACCGTCGTGCCCTCGGCGGCGAGCTTCTGGATCACCTCGTAGAACGTCTGGCGCAGTTCGGGATCGAGACCGGTGGTCGGCTCGTCCAGCAGCAGCACGCGTGGCCGGCCGATCAGCGCCTGCGCCAGGCCAAGCCGCTGGCGCATGCCCTTCGAGTAGGTATTGACGCGGCGCCCGGCAGCGTCGCCCAGCCCGACGACATCGAGCAGCGCCAGTGCGCCGCTCACCGGCTCGCGTTTGAGGCGGGCGTAGAAGGTTTGCGTCTCGCGGCCGGTGAGCGCGGCATCGAACGCGACGTTCTCCGGCAGATAGCCGAGCCGACGCCGCGAGGAGAACTCGCCGGCGGCCGGGTTTTCGCCGAGCAGCGCGATCGTGCCCTTGGTCGGCCGGATCAGGCCGAGCATCATCTTCATCAGCGTGGTCTTGCCGGCTCCGTTGTGGCCGATCAGGGCCACCATCTCTCCGGCCGCGAGATCGAACGACACGCCCTTGACGGCTTCGACCTTGCCGTAATGCTTGATCACGTCGGCGATATGGACGGTCGCGCTCATCGGGCGCTGCTCCCGGCGGCAGTGCGGCGCGCCGGCGGTGGCGACATCAGCGGATGGCTATCGACCACCCCGCCGGGCAGGATCGCCGGAAACTGCGCCTGCGCCCAGCGGATGACCTGCACGGCCGGGCTGTTGATCAGGACTTTGGCGGCCGGCGCCGTCCACAGCACGCGGTCGATCAGATCGTTCGGCCGGTAGGCGGTGTCGGCAACGCCGTCGCCGTTGAGGTCGAAGCCGGGATTGTCGCTCCAGTAATTGCCGCGGCCGTTCTTCGACCAGTCGAGATGGCGGGTGCCGACATATTTGATCTGGCTGGCGTTGTTGACGAAGGCATTGCCCCGGATGTCGTTGCCTTCGGAGCCGGCGGTGAAGTGCACGCCGATCTCGCAGCCCTCGAACCAGTTATTGGTGATACGATTATTGTTCGTGTTGTAGATGAACACGCATTTCTCGGGGCCGGGACGGACGCCGCCGCTCGGCGTGAACACGCTCTTGTCGGTCAGCGGCACGCCTTCGTCGGTGCCGCGGTTCTCGGCGGTCGCCCAGCGCTCCGCCGGCTGCAAGCCGCCGATCACGCTGTTGCCGGAGATTTGCGAGCCGTTGGTCGCGTTGAACAGCATGCCGCGATCGCGGTCGTGGTCTGAGACGTTGTCCTTCACGACCAGGTTCTTCGAGAACATCATCGCATAGCCGATGATGTTGCCGACCGAGACGTTGCCGGTGATCTCGCCGTCATTGGCGTACATGTAGTGGACGGCAAAGCGCAGCTCGCTGAAGCGGTTGTGGCTGAACGTGTTGTTGCGGCTGGTAATGGCGAACACGCCATCGCGGCCATAGCGGATGTCGTTGTCGATCACCTTGGCGCCCGGCGCGTTCCAGACCGAAACGCCATTGCCGGTGCCGCCGGGCAGCGTCGCGCGCAGGCCGATGATGCTGTTGTGGCGGACCATGGCATTGGCTGATCCGTGCAGATAGACGCCGAACAGATTGCCTTCGATCCGGTTGTTCTCGATCAGCGTGTCGTGCGCGCCCTGGTCGACGAAGATGCCGGAATCCATCTTCTCGAGCGAGCGGCCGGATCCTTTGAGGACGAAGCCTCGAATGACGGTACCCGGTGCCGTGACGGTAATGACGCTCCCATGCCCATCGCCGGTGATCACCGCGCCGTGCGCGCCTGTCAGTGTCAGGCGATGGGTGATCCGCAGCGGCCCACGATAGGTGCCTGCGGCCAGCGCGATCTCATCGCCGTCGGCGGCGCGATCGAGGACGCCCTGCAAGTCGGCAATATCGGCCGCGATCTGTCGTGTCGCCGCTGTTGCGCGGAAGGGCAGGCCGGCGACGACGAGCGCCGCCAGCCCCAGAGTCTTGATATGGCGCATGCGCCGCATCGCTCACGCGTTCTGCGGCGAGACCAGCATGCGTCCGCGCATTTCCATGTGCATGGCGTGACAGAACCATGTGCAGAAATACCAGTACACGCCGGGCTTGTCGGCGATGAACGTCACCGATGAGGTCTGCTGCGGATCGATCTCCATGTTGACGCCGTAGTTCACGATGCAGAAGCCGTGCACCAGATCCTCGACGTCGTCGATGTTGGTGACATAGACGGTCACCTCGTCACCCTGCTTGACCTCGAACTTCTCGAGCGCATAGGCGGGCGCGCTGGACCACATATAGACGCGCACCTTGTTGCCGTCGCGGATCACCTTGGCGTCGCTCTCCAGTGTGACGCCGTCGGCTGCGGCCTGCTTGCGGGCGTCGGCGAAGAACGGGTCGTCGCGCTTCCAGATCGAGGTCACGCGGCCCTCGAGCTTGGAGCGGTGCACGATGACGGCGTCGTGCGGCTCGGCGAAGCTCGGGCCGTCGTGCACCAGCTCCATCTTGTCGCCGGTGATGTCGATCAGCTGGTCGTTTTCCGGCTTCAGCGGCCCGACATTCAGGAAGCGGTCCTTGGAGAACTTGTTCAAGGACAGCAGCCATTTGCCGTCGGCTTCGTTGGTCTCGCCCATCGAGGCGTGGTTGTGGCCCGGCTGATAGTGGACGTCGAGCTTCTGGATGATGGGGTTGACCTTCTCGCCCTTGAAGGCTCGTTTGGCGAGATCGATGCTCCATTTGCAGACCTGGCTGTCGAGGAACAGCGTAGTGTAGGCATTGCCCCGGCCGTCGAAGGCGGTGTGCAGCGGCCCGAGGCCGAGCTCCGGCTCGGCCACGACGACGTCGCGCGGCTTGATCTTGTCGTCGAACAGGTTGTCGATCAGGCGGACGTCGATCACCGTGACCGTCGGCGCCAGCTTGCCATTGGCGACGACATGGATGCCGTCGGGGGCGGTGTTGAGGCCGTGCGGGCTGTTCGAGACCGGAACGTAGCGCGTGTAGGGCGAGCCCTTGCGGCCGTCGATGACGGGAACGCCGTTCATCTCCTTGAAGTCGCCCTTCTTGACGGCTTCCTCTATGCGCTTGATGTTGAAGATCGTCACCCAGTCCTGCTCGCTTGCCGTCATCTCGGCCAAGGTAACGCCCTTTTCCGAGTTGTAGCAGGTGGAGAAGGCATATTTGCCCTGGTAGTCGCAATCGGTGTTGTCGAGATTGCCGTCGACGATCACCTGCCAGGCAACCTTCATGGTATCGCCGTCGACGGCCGAGAACATCGACCAGTATTTAGACTTGTCGTCGAGCACCTTGCCGTCATTCGGTAGCGGCACCTCATATTCGCCGTTGCAGAACACGTAGCCGGTGCGCGGGAACTTCTGCGGCCGCATGCCGTGGATGGTGTACTGGTTCGGCAGCTCGATGATCTTGTCGCATTTCATCACGTCGGTGCGAATGCGCGCGAGGCGGGTGTTGGCCTTGTCGTTGATAAAGATGTAGCGGCCGTCATATGTGCCATTGGTGAACGACATGTGCGGATGGTGGCAGTCGCCGTTCATCCAGATGCCGAGCCTGTCCTTGAGCCGCTCGCGCGTCTCCGGCAGCAGCCCCTCGGTCATGATCTTGCGGCTCTCGTTGGTCTGGCCCCAGCCGGTGGCGCTGCACCGGTTGAAGACGGGGATGCGCATCAGCTCGCGCATCGACGGCATGCCGATGATCCGCAGCTCGCCGGTCTGGCCGCTGGAGAAGAACACGTAGTATTCGTCGAGCTCGCCGGGGGCGACCTCCGCCTTGCCGGCGCCCTGGGCCGAACGTGGTTGCGCGGCGGCCGGCGCGGTCTCGACGCTCTTGCCAAGTCCAATGCTGCCGGCTACGCCGGCCGCGCCCAGTGCGGCGGTGCCGACGATCTGCCGGCGGCTGATTTTTGTCTGGTCGTCGTCTTGCGCCATCGTCGTCTCCTTATGATGGATGGGTGAGATCGTTGGAGGGGGCCGTCGCCGCCATCGGCTGGCCGGCATGGGTGATCACGGTCTTCGGACCGGATTTCGCGGCGCGCATCGACGGCGATGACATCGCCTCGAATTTCTCGCGCTTGAGCCGGACCTGGATCATGTGCGGGCAGCGCTGATCGTCGTAGTAGAGCTCCTGGCAATGCATGCAGTAGATGCATTCATTGACGTTGATGTGTCCCTCGGGATGGATCGACTGCACCGGGCATTCCTTGGCGCAGCGCTGGCAGGGCGAGCCGCACTCCTTCCAGCGACGCAGCCATTCGAAGGTGCGGATGCGTCCGGGAATCGCCAGTGCCGCGCCCAGCGGGCAGAGATAGCGGCAGAAGAAGCGTTCGATGAACAGGCCGATGCCGAGCAGCGCCGCGGCATACAGCACGAACGGCCAGCTGCGCGAGAATTTCAGGATGATCGCGGTCTTGAACGGCTCGACCTCCGCGACCTGTTCGGCGAGCGCGACCGAATAAAGCGACAGGCCGAACAGGCCGAGGAAGATGATGTATTTGATCGGCCAGAGACGCTCATGCAGACCCCAGGGTACCGTGATCTGCGGCACCTTGAGCCATTTTGCCACTGTGTTGGTGAGCTCCTGCAGCGCGCCGAACGGACAGAGCCAGCCGCAGAACGGCCCGCGGCCCCAGAACAGCAGTCCAGCCGCCGTTGCCGCCCACAGGATGAAGATCAAGGGCGCCGCGAGGAAGAACTCCCAATGGAAGCCGGTCAGCAGCGCGTTGACGAAGGTGACGACGTTGACGACCGAGAGCTGGGCGTTGGCGTACCAGCCGAGCCAGACCAGCACGAACAGGAGATAGGCGCGGCGGACCCAGGTGTAGAGCCGGGGACGGCGCACCAGAACGTTCTGGAAGAAGAAGATCCCCGTGAGCACGGCCAGCGCCAGCGCGGTGATGCCGATGGCGACCATCTGCGAGCGCCAGATGCGCATCCATAACGGCTCTTCGGTGTCGTCGGCGACCGGTTGCGCCGTGGCCGGGGCGGGACGTGCGGTCGTCGCCTTCGCTGCCGGCACAGCGGGGCGCGTCTGCTGCTTCAAGTAGGCGTCGGGCACCGTGTAGTCGATATCGAAAGTCAGGAACGCCTTGTCGTGGCTGCCTGTGCTTCGTTGCACCAGGAGCTGGAGCTGCCATGGCTCGGTCGGGTCGAGCGTGAATTCGGGCGGCGTGACGAACAGTCCGATCTCGCGCAGGGCAGGGGCGCCGGCCGCGGCCAGCGCACCGAGGCGCATGTGGTTCTTGTCGCGGAACCGTGTGCTTCCGCCCTCCTGCAGCACCTCGATGCGGTCGAAGATGCCGCCTCGGACATAAGCGGAGCCCTTGAACGAGTAGATGCCGTCGCCGGCGACGACGATCGCCTGCTGTCCGGGCTGCAATCGCTGCTTGAGTCGCTGATAGCCCTCGTCGCCGAGCAGGCTGCGGCCGATGGTGGGCACGCTGACCATGGCCACATACAGATCAACGAAGGTGTCGCCGGCATCGCCGGGCTCCGGATTTTGCGCGGCCGCCGCATTGCCCGACTTGGCGAACGCATCGTTGACGTCGCCGATGCTGAGGTGCAGGCGCCGCACCGAGCCGTCGCCGAGCAGGCTGCTCCAGTCGCGGATCTCGCTCTTGTCGGGATCGACCGTCTTGGTCACGCCCGGCTTTGCCGCGGCGGCGCTCGCCGCAGCGCCGGCACCGATGCGGCCGCTGCGGATCAGGCGCGTGGCCGCGCGCACGATGCTGTCGTGCATCACCAGCACGGTGACCGTTGCACCTGAGACGATGTCGGCCTGCGGCGCGTGTTCTGCGCCTTGCGCAATCGGCATCATGTCCTTGCCGAGCAGGCCGTTGAGTGCGGCAACGATGCGTGGCTCGGGAATGCCGATCAGCACGATCGGCTCCTTGTGATCGACCAGCTTCAGCCCGGTGATGACGCCCTTGGGATCGATGCCGACGAGGATGTGGATCGGCTTGCCCGAATAGCCGACGGAATTGGCGAAATCGGAGTTGAGATAGACGTAACCCTTGAGCTGATCGCCGCGATACACCGGGATGATCGGCGGCTCGCCTTGCGGCACGCCGAAACGGTCCGCATTGGGGAAGAGATCGCCCGGCGTGATCTTCGAGAGGTAGGTTGCGAGATCGCCGGCCGCATGTGCTGCGCGCGGGGCCGCGATGGCGCAGAGCCCGATGAGGATTGCTACCAAGATAGCAGGCATGCGCCACCGATTGGTGGCGACATCACTCGCAACCATGATCACCTCAAGCGGAACGGCCGGCCCACGAAGGAGCCGTATTCCAGTCAGGACTGTTTCGGGAAGGAAGGATCGTCGCCATTGACAATCCCTGAGATAGAGTCAGGCTAAATTGACTCCTTATCGTGCCGGTTGTCTAGTGGGTCGCAATCCGACGGACGTTGCGCTGGATCAAACAGGCCCGGACAATCAGGCGGACTATTATATGTTGTTGTCACGCACGCTCTCGCTCAAGTCGGAACCGGCCGGGAACCTGCATTCGATCGACGAGCTGTTCGCGCTCGCGAATGCGATGGAGCAGGAGGCGGCCGATCGCTACGACGAGCTGTCCGGAGAGATGCAGCGTCAAGGCCGGCTCGATCTGGCCGACGTCTTCGCGAGGCTGGCTGCGGCCGAGCGCGAGCATGTCGACAGTGTCGCGCAATGGTCGCAAGCGCGTACGGGGCGTGCCCCCGATGCGTCGCTGGTGCGCTGGCGGCCGCCGGAGACCTTTGAGCCCGGCGCCGCGCGCGAAATTCAGGATTCGCGGTTGATGACTCCTTACCGCGCGCTGTCGATGGCGGTGCGCAACGAGGAACGGGCCTTTGCGTTCTGGTCCTATCTCGCCGCATTTAACGATGTTCCCGAGGTCAAGAGGGCGTCCGAGGCCATGGCGCGGGAGGAGCTCGGTCATGTCGCGACGCTGCGCAAGGAGCGGCGCCGTGCCTATCATCTTGAGACCGACGCCAGGCGCGCGGCGTCAGTGGCGTCGGACGCCGGCACGATCGACGCCGGCCGGCTGGAGCGTCGACTCGCCGAGCTGCTCGACGCGATGGCGGCGCGCGCCGCAGGCCGCCCGGCAGATCGCGTGGGCGAGCTTGCGCGCGAAGCCGCGGCAATGGCATCGGACGTTGCGGGCCTGTTGCGCCTGCCGGCTGGGCTCGCGCAAGCCGATGCAGCCGTGCTGGCGGAAGCGCTGGCGGACGCGTATCTGGAGCATGGGGAGCGAGCGACCGAATCGGACCGGCTCGGTCTCATGCAGCGGCTGGCGTCGCAGGCGATCGCGCGGCTGGCCTGGCTGCGGTCGCTCGGTTGAGTCCGACTGCAGCGCTGCTCGGCGAAAGACAAGGGTCGCCCAGCCAGGCTGGACGACCCGGTCATCATGAGGCTCAGTTGCGGGTCGGCGCCGGCACGGCGGTGCGGTTCGCCGGCACCGTGACGGGCTGGAAGGAGAACACGTCGCGACTGCGCGGATCGACGGTCACCTTGAGCCAGCGCACGTCGTTGTTGCCATTGCCCTGATTGTCGCCGAACGTTTCGACGCGAACGAAGTTCTCAAGCCGCTGGCCGGCAGCGTTGAGGAACGGCTGGTCGATCCGGAAGTAGTGGGAATCGCCGTGGACGTAGGCGACCGGCTTGCGGAACGCCTCGACCTCGGTACGCAGCGCAGTCAGGAAGCTGACGAAGCCATCGGGCTGCCCGTCGGTTTCGGCGAGCGTCTTGGGATCGCGCAGCGGCGCACGCGTCGGGTCGGCCTGGTCCCAGCCCGGGTTGCCCTGGGTGATGAACATCACCGCAGCGGAATTGCGCCTCTTGGCTTCAGCGAAGGTCTGCTGCATCCACAGAATCACGGCCGTATTGCGTGCATTGTATTCGTCCGGATCGGGGTTGGTGTCGCAGAGATTGTTGCAGGATCCCTGGATGTTGAGCGTCGCATAGGTCACGCGGCCGAGGGTCCAGCGGCGATTCTCGACGCAACCGACCTTGGTGCCATTGGCGCTGAGGCACAGCGGATCGGTCTGCACCTCCTGGCGCAGCTTGCGCTGGCCGAGCGAGAACGGTGTCGAGAAGAATATCTTGCGCTCGTAGTCGAGCCGGTCGCGCGAGTTGAAGCCGCCGTTCGACGGGCGATCGCAATCGACCCAGTCGTTGTCGCCCGGCGTGAACATGGCCGGTGCCTCCAGGCTGTTGAAGAAGGCGAGCGCCTGGGCGTAGAGGCCGGCATCGCAGGCGGAATTGGAGCCCTGCTTCAGGTCGCCGTCATGCGCCGTGAACTTCAGCCGGTGGGCGTTCATGTCCGCGATCAGGTTCGGGACGCCGACGGTGGCCTGCAGCGTGGAGTAGGGTAGGTCGCCCCAAAGGCCGATGGCGTAGCTGTCGTCATCGTCGTCGAAGCCGTGGTCGTGCGCGAGGCTTGGCGCGGCAGCGGCGAACGCGAGCAACGACACCGTGACCGACAATGTGAGCAGTTCGTGAAAGGCAGATTTGAATGATGATCGAAGTGACATTCAGCAAGATCCCCCAAGACCTCGGTTGTATCGCGCCGCTTCACTCAAGCGGCGGCGGGACGATGCGGAGGGTCGATAACGGGGGCGTGACGATCAGCTGACAATCCGCTGACGGATTGGCGATGTTGCGGATCGGTGCGTCACTGAGAGATTGTCGCAGCTGGCGACGCAAAAGGGCCCGCCGCATCGTCTGCGGCGGGCTGTTTTTCACGGCAATGATGTCAGCCGTGGACGCTCGGTCGATCAGCGATCGTCGCCGGAGTGTCCGTCGTGGTCGTGGTGGTGCCAACCGCCGTCATGATCGTGGTCACCATCGTCGTCGCTGAAGGCGAACAGGTTCATCAGGTCGCCGATCGCCGGACGGTTCTTCGGCACATAGCGGTGGTCATCCCGGTCATGGATCGGGTTGGGCAGCCGGTCGCGGCTGACGGCGGAGATCGTGGGCAGCCGCCAGTTGCGCTCGATGAATTTCAGCAGCGACACGTGATCGTAATAGGTGTGGTCGACATGGCCCTTCTTGGCCAGCGGCGAGACCAGGATGAAGGGGATCCGGGTGCCGTCGCCGAGAAAGTCGACCGGCTGGACGTAGCCGGAGTCGTAGTAGCCGCCGCCTTCGTCGGTCGTGATGAAGATCGCAGTCTTGGCCCAGAGCTGAGGATTGGCCTTGACCCGATTGATCAGCGCCTCGAGGAATTTCTCGTAGAGATCCGTGGTCGAATCGGCGGGATGACCGGCGAGCGCCTCGAACGGACGCACGAACGACACCGCCGGCAGCGTGTTGTTCTGCACGTCCTTCACGAAGGCGCCGTAGTTCTGCAGCTTGGCTTCCTCCGCCGTGGTCTTCATGATCTTGTTGAAGCCCGTGAGCGGGTCGCAGATGCCGCAATAGGAGTGGAACAGCAGCGGCACGCCGTCGACGCTGCTGGCGAAGGTGGTGGTGTCGTCACCGCGGTCGGCGCTGTAGTACTTCCAAGAAACGCCTTTCGCCGTCATCACGTCGGCGATGGTCGGCGCGCTCTGCGGCGGCAGCACGAACTTGTCCGAGCCGAGTGCGTTCGGCTTGGCGCTGGTCTGGTTCCAGAACATGCTATAGTTGTTGACGAGGTAATAGTGGTTCGGTGCGCAGTTGTTGCTGGTGACGCCGTTCTTGAACAGCTGCTCGTTGACGGCGGCAACGCCGGGCGCGCTTGGGTCGGAGCAGTTGACGTAGGATCCGCCGCTGTATCCGTCCTGCTTGTAGTAGTTGTTGGTGCCGGGGACGGGATCGGGATTCTCGATCTGGTTGGCGTAGGGCACGGCGGGGGTGCCGTTCAGCGTCTCGGGATTGGTGAAGAACGCAGCGTGGCCGGTGACGAGGGCCTGGAAGTTGGCCCCGGTGCCGCCCATGATCGCTTGGTGATAGTTGTCGCTGATCGCGTACTCGTCGGCGAGCTGCTTGAAGAACGGCGCGTCACCCGGCTGGGCCTTGCCGGAGGCGTCGGTGAACGGGTTCATGTTGTAGAACCCCATCGAGATGGCGCCTTCCATCGGGTCGAACCCGCCGGACGGATAAGGCTGCCCGTTCGACCCGGTGCCGATGGTCTGTTCGACCCATACAAACTTGTCGTGCTTGCCGCCGTCGATGTCCTGCCACATCTGGAAGAAGCGGTGTACCGGATCTCCAGTATAAGCGGCGTATGAGACGTATTTCGAAATCTGGTACGGCCCATTGGGAAGATTGGCCGGGAAGCGGGTGTCGAGGACGTTCTGCGGCAGGCCGATTCCATAGGTGGTGTAGGGTTGCGGCAGCGTCGCATAGGCGCCCGTGGACGCGGTCTCGGCAGTATAGCGAACCTCGTCGCGGCCGATCCGCTGCTCTGCCTTCTTGAAGTGCCGGCCCGGCGTGCCGTCTTCGTTGACGATTCCCTTGCTGAGCAGATTGTCGATCGTCTGCCCCGGCCTCGGCTTGTACGTACCGAATAGATTGTCGAACGTGTGGTTTTCGCCGACGATGATGATGACGTGCTCGATCGGTGTGCTCGTCGCCGCTCCGGCGAAGGCTGGCGCGACGCTGGTCGCGGTAAAGACGGCGCTGGTCGCAAGGGCGAGCGCCTTGGACCGGGTGACTGTTCTGGTCATGACATCTCCAGACGGAGTGGGGTAGCGGCGCGCACGTGCTGATGTAGGCTCGCCTGCGGCAATTTATCGCGGCAACAAATTGCAACGTGGTGTCGGTCTTGCTTCGGTTTTGTGAAATGCGCCGAGCAGCGCGAATGCAGGAGACGAATGCGCCCCACCGCGCCAGCCATCGCGTGCCGCGCCGTCTTCACTCCATTGCTGCAGGGAGCCCGCCTTCGCCGAGCTATGAACCGGCAATGCCGGTCAGAGCTGGCCCGGGACCCAGTCCAGCGCGAGGGCCTGGCCCTGGGCGATCTGGCTGGCCGACATCTTCGAGGCCACGGCGTTGCGAAGCCGCAGGAAGTAGCTGCGCTGTGTCGACTTGGCGTGCCCGGCGGCGAGGTTGAGCCATTTGTAGGCGAGCACGACGTCCTGTGGAACGCCATGTCCCTTGTCATACATCAGGCCAAGCATCGCTTGGCCGAATGGATTGCCGGCGGCGGCGGCCTGGCAATAGAGATCGCTGGCGACCTCATAGGCCTGCGGGGTCCCGAAGCCGTTCTCATACATGAAGCCGAGCATGGCCTGCGCGCGCGGATCGCCGCGCAGCGCCGGCGGCGTCAGCACGCGCATGGCGCGGACGAAGTCGCCGCGCGCATAGGCACTGCGTGCGGCACTAACCGAATCGGCGTGCACAGGCGATGCGATTGCGCCGAGCAGCAGGCCGGCTGCGGTGCAGACGACGGCGAGGCACCGCATCGTCGGCCGGGTCATTTGGCGGGGATCAGCGGGTGGTGCGGACACGCAAATCATCCGTGATGCTGGCTCCAACCGATCCGCGGAGCTTGGAGCGGAGTTCTTCGGCCACCTGATGGGCATCGCTGCCGTCGCGAATGATCTGCGGCCGGATGAAGATGATCAGCTCTGTGCGCGTGCCCTTCTTGTCCTGATGCGAGAACGCGTCGCCAAGCACCGGGATCTCGTCGAAACCCGGAATGCCGTTGCGATTGCCGTTCTGCTGTTCGCTGATCAGGCCGGCCAGCAGCACGGTCTGGCCGTTGGCGACGGAGATCGCGCTCTTGACCTTGCGCTGCGACACCGTCGGCGTCAGGCTCGCTGCCGTCTGCGCGGCGACGTTGCTGATCTCCTGCTCGATCTCGAGCCGGACGTTGCCGTTGGCGGCGATCCGCGGCACGACGCGCAGGATGATGCCGGTGTTGCGATAGTCGATGGTGTTGACCACCGTGTTGCTCGACGACAGCACGGTGGCGCTGCCAGTCGAGACCGGCACGACGTCGCCGACCTGCAAGGTGGCGCTTTGGTTGTTGATCACGACCAGCGAGGGATTGGAGAGCACCTTGACGCTGGTGACAGTATGGAGTGCGTCAAGGATCATGTTGGGCGAGGCTTCGTGCCCGATCAGGAAGTTGAAGCCGGGCAGAGCGCGGTTGATCAAGGCCGTCGTCGCCGCGGATGTTGTGGCCGTGGCCACCGACGTGGCTTGCGTATTGGTGATCGACCCCTTGTCGGTCCCGAGGCCGAGCACCTTGCTCGAGAGATAGGCCTGCACGCCGTAGGACAGCTCGTTGGTGAGCGTCACTTCGGCAATCGTCGCGTCGATGCCGACCTGCAGCACCGGCTGGTCGAGCTGCTGCAGCGTGCTGGAGATGATGCGGTAGTTCTCGCGGTCGGCATAGATGAGCAGAGAGTTGTTCACCGTGTCCGGGGTGATCCGGACATTCGGCATGATGGCCTGGCCTCCGCCAGCACCACTGCTGCGAGGCTCCAGCCCGGTCGAGGACGGCGTGCTGCTGGAGGACGATGTGCTCGAGGATGACATGCCCGAGAGACCACCGCCTTGGGATCTGCTCGTCGGATTGGCGCTCGAACTCGATGAGCCGGCTGCATTGGTGTTGAAGGAGAGCCGATCGGCGACCGACGTCGTCGTGCCGTCGGAGCCCGGCGCGGCCTGGCCGTCGGCGCTGTCGGTGGAGGACGAGCCGGCGCCGCCGAACATGTCGGTGAGCACCTTGGCGAGCTGGCGCGCGTCGCCGTAGCGGACCCGGTAGACGTGGACGCTGGTGCGCCCGGAGTCGGCCTGATCGAGCCGGCGGATCCAGGTCGCCGCGCTCTGCAGCAGCGCCGGCTTGCGCGTCACGACCATGATCGCGTTCAGGCGATTGACGACCTGCAGCTTGACGAGATTCTGGCTCAATCCGTTCTCACCAGAGTCCATGATCTTTTCCAGCTCCGCCATCAACGGCTCTGGCGCCGAATTGCTGACCGGGAAGATGCCGACGGACTGGCCGCGCATCCAGTCGACGTCGAAGCTCATCACGGTTTCGATCGCGGAGCGTCGCTCGGCTCCTGTGCCCTGGATCAGAAGCAGGTTCCGGGTGGTGTCGGCGCGCACGCTGCCGGCGCGGGTCGCGAAGCTGTCCATCAGCTTGAGGATCGTCTGCGCACCGACATATTGCAGCGGCACGACGGAGACGCCGTAGCCGGGCTCGGCGCGGCCGGCTTCGCCGTCGACGCGTCCGGCTCCGATGGCGTCGCCGAGCGGGGTCAGCTTGTAGCCACCGCCTTCGCGGACCAGCACGACGCCGGACAGGCGCAGCGCGCTCTCCAGCACGAACAGGATGTCTGATTTCGGCACCGGCCGCGCCGACACCAGGCTGACGCTGCCCTGCACGCGGGGATCGATCGCGTAGCCCGCGCCGAGGATGTCGCCGATCACGACCTTCGCGACCACTGCGATCGGCGTGTTCTCGAAATTGAGATCATAGCCCTTGCCGTCCGCCGCCGGCAGCGGTCTGACCTCGGCGACCTCCTGAACCGTGGTCCCTTGATAGGTCTGCGCGCTCGCGCGCTCGACCTCGGGGCGTCCCTGGATCGATGCGACCGGTGCATTGTCGCGCGGCAGGATGTCGAGCGAGCGCACCTTGTCGATGACATCGACATCGGCAGGCGCGCTGGCCTGGGAATTGAGCGTTGCCATGTTGCAGGAGGCGAGCAGCACCGCGATCGCCAGCAACGAGGCATGTCTGACAACCGCAGCGGACTGGCTTCGATTGCCGATACCAAACATGGACTTACCGATCTACTCGTGTTGACCGGCCGAAACGGGGCAGCGCCTCGGTTTGACCGCGCAGCCTGCATAACGGTCCAATATGACACTTATGTATAATTGGCGGCTGCCGTCCGACCTTTGCGCCGCGTGTGTGTCGGAAATGTCGGCGCCTCCGGCATTCGTACGGCCGTCATGTTCGCGATCAATAACGTGGGTCACCAGTAGCGGCGTGCCGAGGCGATGGGCCGGCACGGGCGCCACCCGGATCACGCCATGAGCGGTACACTGTCGACCCAATTCCATGCCTATCTTCGCGAGCGCCATCCCCAGGCGGCGGGCGAAGGCGGAGCTGCGGCCGAAACGCAGATCGCGCTCTGGGACAGGTTCGGCCTGACCGCCGACGTTTTCGCGGAGGAGGTCGCCGGCTTCACCGGATTGGAGCGCGTCGCACTGCGCGAACTGCTGGCGGCACTGCCCGCGGTGAGCGAGTTCTCCGACCGCTTCCTCCGCGAGGTGCTCGGCTATCCCTACAAGGATTCTGACGGCGCCGCCGTGTTCGCGATGGCCGATCCGACCGATCAGGCCGTGCGCCGGGCCGCGGAGCTGGTGCTCGGCCCGCAGACTCTCTTCAAGGTCGCCTCGCATGAGGATATCGCCGTTGTCCTGGACCAGCGGTTAGAGGATTCCGGCGAGCCCGACATCTCGCCGGCGCAGGAGCTGCGCGACGACGACATCGAGAGTCTCCGCGATCTCGCCAGCGGCGCGCCGGTCGTCCGCGCGGTGAACGATCTGATCGAGAAGGCCGTGGAGATGCGCGCCAGCGACATCCACATCGAGCCGTTCTCGACCGGGCTCGTGGTCAGGCTGCGCGTCGACGGCCTGTTGCGTCCGATCGCGGCGCCCGCGGGCGTGTTGCCGCAGGCGGTGATCTCGCGCATCAAGATCGTTGCCGGCCTCAACATTGCCGAGCGGCGGCTGCCGCAGGACGGCGCCGCGCGCATCCGCGCCGGCCGCGCCGAGATCGACGTTCGCGTTGCGATCATGCCGACCCAGCACGGCGAATCGGCGGTGCTGCGCATCCTGCCGAAGGATCGCTCGCAGCTCGTCGCGAGCCGTCTCGGTCTCGCCACCCGCGACGACGCCGCACTCCGGCGCCTGATCACGCTGCCCCACGGCATGATCGTGATCACGGGGCCGACCGGCAGCGGCAAGACCACGACTCTGGCGACGATCCTGTCGCTGCTCAACACACCGGAGCGCAAGATCCTCACCGTCGAGGATCCGGTGGAGTACGAGATTCCCGGCATCAACCAGTCGCAGATCAAGCCGGCGATCGGGCTGACTTTCGCGAGCGCGCTGCGTTCCTTCGTGCGTCAGGACCCCGACGTCATCATGGTCGGCGAGATCAGAGACAGCGAGACGGCGCATGTCGCGGTCCATGCCGCGCTGACCGGCCATCTCGTGTTGACCACGCTGCATACCGAAACCGCGGCCGCGGCGGTGCCGCGCCTGCTCGATCTTGGTGTCGAAGGCTTCTTGTTGCGCTCGACCTTGCGCGCGGTGATCGCGCAGCGGCTGGTGCGTCAGCTCTGCGATCATTGCAAGGCGCCGGAGGCGCTCGATGAAGAGACATGCCGCCAGGATCCTCGTCTTGGTCATCTCGGCCTCGTCCCCGGCGACATCACTTGGCACCCGAGGGGATGCGAGCGATGCGGCCAGAGCGGCTATCGCGGCCGGGTCGGCGTGTTCGAGCTGTTCGAGCTGACCAACAGCCTGCGCGAGCTGATCGCGGACAGTGCCGACGGCCTCGCGATCGATCGGCTGGCGATCCGGGAAGGCATGACGACGATGCTCGACGACGGCGTCGCCAAGTGCCGCGCCGGCGTCACCTCGGCCTCCGAGCTGCTTCGTGTCCTCGTGGCGCGGTGAGGTGGATCGTGCCGAGCTACCGCTATCGCGCTCTGACGCAGTCCGGTGAAATCGTCGTCGGATCTCTCGTCGCGCCGTCGCGCAGCGAGGTCGAACGGCGCATCTCGTATCTGCAACTTCTGCCGATCGAAACCGTGGAGGAGAAAAAGGAGCGGACCGGCGCTGCGTCCGGGCTCTCGTTCGGCGCTCCGTCCGCGACTGAAGTGACCACGTTCACGCGCGACCTGGCCCTGCTTCTCAAGGCCGGCGCGCGGCTCGACGACGCGCTCGATCTGTTGTCCGGCGATTCCGATATCGGCCGCCTCCGTCCCGTGGTGGCGCGGCTGCGTGCGGCGATCATGGCCGGTGAAAGCTTCGCCGATGCGGCGGCCGCCCAGCCGCAGTTGTTCTCGCCGATGTATGTCGCGCTGATGCGCGTCGGCGAATCGTCGGGAACACTCGATCACGTGCTGACCGCGCTGGCCGGCGAACGCGAGCGGTCGGAGGCGACGCGCCGCAAATTGACCGACGCGATGCAATATCCTGCCTTCGTGTTCCTCGCGGCGATCGGCGTGATGCTGTTCTTTCTCGTGGCCGTGCTGCCGAATTTCTCGGCCGTGCTGCGTGACTTCGGTGGCCGTACCGATACGGCGCTCGGCTTCTTCATGACGCTGTCGGATCTGCTGCGCGCCAATGCAGCCGCGATCTCACTCGGCTGTGCGGCGCTGCTCGCGGCAGGCTGGTGGCTGTTGCGTCAGCCCGCGGTTCGCGCCGGCCTGGCCAGCGTCGTGGCCGTCATGCCCGGCATCGGCAGCCTGCTGCTGTTCTATCGGACCAGCCTGTTCTGCCGCAATCTCGGCCTGCTGCTCGGCTGCGGCGTCAATCTGAGCGCGGCCCTTCGCATTCTCGTCGATGTGATGGCCGTGACGTCGTCGCGTGCGCCTTGGTCGGCAGCCGCGGATCGCGTCCGTCACGGCGGCAAGCTGTCCCAGGCATTGTCGGCCGACAACATGCTGCCGCCGATGGCGCTGCGCATGCTGCGGCTCGGCGAGGAGACCGGCCAGTTGCCGACGCTGTCGACACGGATCGCTGAGTTCTACGAAGCCAAGCTGCAGCGTGGCCTGGATCGCGTCGTCGGCATCGTCGGCCCCGCCGCCATTCTGCTCATCAGCGTGGTTGTCGGCGGCCTGATCGTCTCGATCATGACGGCTTTGCTTTCTGTGACGCAACTGGTCGGCTGATGGCTACCAAGGAGAATGACATGAGATCGGACACGCAGAGCAAGCCGGCCAAGAGTGCCGACCGTGAACATGAGCGCGGCTTCACGCTGGTCGAGATGCTGGTCGTGATCACGATCATCGGGCTGATCATGGGTCTCATCGGCCCGCGCGTGTTGAACTATCTCAGCGAGTCCAAGACCAAGGCGGCGCGGATCCAGTTGCAGAGCTTCTCGGCGGCGCTCGACCTGTTCTATCTCGATGCCGGCCGCTACCCCTCGACCTCGGAAGGCCTCGCGGCGCTGGCGCAACGGCCGGCCGGGTTGAGCGCCTGGAACGGTCCCTATCTCAAGGGCGGGGCAGTGCCGAAGGATCCGTGGAATACGGCCTATGTCTACCGCGCACCGGGCGATCACGGCCCGTACGACATCCTGTCCTACGGTGCCGATGGCCAGGAAGGCGGCAGCGGGACGGCGGCGGACATCGTGCTGGGAACGCCGACGCAGACGAGCGCGCGCAGTGAATGACGGCGGCCAGCGCGGCTTTACGCTGCTCGAGATGGTCTGCGTGCTCGCGATCGTCGCGCTGCTGGCGTCCGTCGCGCTGCCTTATCTGCCGCGGCAGACGTCGCGGCCGCGGCTGCAGGCCTACGCGTTGCAGGCGGCGACACTGCTGAAGTCGGACCGTGCCTCATCGATGCGGACCGGCGCGCGCGTCGACACGGAGATCGACACGTCGCGCCGCTTGATCCGCTCCGGCAGCAGCGCGGCTGCGCTGAAGCTGCCCGACGACGTCGCATTCCTGGCGACGTTGCCGCGCAGTTGCCAGCATCGGCCGGTGCTGGCGACCATCACCTTCTTTCCTGACGGGCTGTCCTGCGGCGGCGCCATCACCTTGTCGCGCGCCGATCTGAGCCTGGAGATCAGGGTGAACTGGCTGACGGGGAGGATCGACATTGTCTCGCGCGTGCTCGCCAATGGTTGAGATCGACCGCCGGAGTGAAGCCGGATTTTCGCTGATCGAGGTGCTCGTCGCGCTTGCCATCGTGAGCGTGTCGATCATCGCCATCGGCGCCGTGGTGTCGCGCAACGCGGCCATCGTTCGCAAGCTCGAACAGCATGTCACTCTGGTCACCGACATGAGGCTGGCGTTGGCAACGATGCTGGCCGATCGCGGCCGGCTGCAGCCGGGCAGCATCGATCAGCGCTCCGGCTCCGGGTCGGTGGTGCTGCAGGTCAGGCCGCTCGGCGGCGATTGGAATGAGCCGGCGGGACAGACCGGCTGGATCCCGGAGGCGGTGACCTTGCGCGTCAAGACCGGCTCGGGCGCGGTCGCCGATGTGCAGACGGTTCGCCTGGCGCGAGGAGCGCGATGATGACCGCCCGATCCGATCGATCCCGAGAGCAGGGCTTCGCACTGATCGAGGCACTCGGCGCGCTCGCGATCGCCGGCATCGTGTTGTCGGCGCTTGCCGCGGTGACGTCGCAATGGCTGCCGGCGTGGAAGCGCGGATTGGATCGCGTCCAGCGCGCCGAGATGGTGGCCGCTGCGCTGCGGCGGGTCGGCGATGATCTCGCTGCCGTGCAGTTCGTCTCGGCCAATCGCGAGCAGAAGGGACCGTTGTTCGTGGGCGACGAGGTCTCGGCGATGTTCGTGCGCGCCGAACTCGGCCCCAATGCCGGACATGGTCTCGACATCGTGCGCATCGGCGAGGAAGGGAGCAGGGGCGAACGCGCTCTGCGGCGATCGCGTGCCATGTTCGAGCCCGTGCCGGTCGGCCAGCCCGTGACCGAGCATTTCCGGTTCCGCGATCCCGTGGTGCTGCTGTCGGCGCCGTTCCGGATGTCGTTCGCCTATGCCGACGGGACGATGGCGTGGACGTCGGAGTGGCGCGATGCGACCAAGCTACCATCCGCCGTGCGCATGACGGTTTATGACGACAGCCGTGGCGGTGCCGCCGTTCTCGTCAGCGCAGTCCGTATTCACGTCGATGCGCCGGGCGGCGGCTTTGCGGATCCCGGAGCGGCAGGCACCGCGAATCCGTCGGCGGGTGCGGGCGAGCCGCCGCAGCTGAACAAGAGCGAGCCGATCGACTAATGCTGGTTCGCTCCTTTACCAGAGGTTCTGCCCAGAGGCGCGGCGCGCAGGATGGCTTCATCCTGATCGCGGCGCTGTGGATGCTTGCGGCGTTGGCGGCCCTGGTCGTTGTCGTCTCGCAGCAACTCGGCAGCTCGGCGCGGTTGCTGCGGCTCGAGGACGAGGCGGTCGAGGCCGATGCGCTGGTCTCGGCGGCCATCGAACTGTCGGCGTATCGTCTGCTGCTGTCCAAGGACGAGGAGCGGCCGAGGCAGGGCGGTTTCCGCCTGGCGCTTGCAGGCAACGACATTGCGGTCTCGTTCGTCAACGAAGCGGCGCGGATCGATCTCAATACCGCGTCCAAGGACATGCTCGAAAATCTCTTGGTCACGCTGGGCGTCGAGCGCGATGCTGCCAAGGATCATGCCGAGCGGATCGTTGCGTGGCGCTCCAAGCCGTCCGACGCCGCCAAGGCGCAGGCGGAGGAGGCGCGCTATGCGGCGGCCGGTCTCAAGCGGGTGCCGCGCCTGGCGCCATTCGCGCATGTCGGCGAGCTGTCGCTCGTCCTCGGCCTTCCCGCATCGCTGGTTGATCGGGTGCTTCCGCTGGTCACCGTCTTCAACGGTTCTCCGGGAATCGATCCGACGATCGCGGCGCCGGAGGTCGTTGCCGCATTGCCGGGAATGACGCCGCTGATCCTGAAGGATTTCCTCAACGCACGGGCGTCGTTGTCACAGGATGCCGATACGCTCGCCAAGATGTTGGGGCCTGCTGCGAAGGACGCCGCCAAGGGCAAAAGCAAGGCTTATCGGCTGCGCATCGTCGTCGGTCCGGCGGGCGGGCTTCGTCACACTGCGACGGCGGTGATCGTTCCCGGCGAAGGCGAGGAGCCCTATCGGCTGCTGGCGCGCCAGGACGAGGGACCGCAGCCGAGGGGAGCGCTTCAGGCGCGGAGGATGCCATGAAGCTGACCGAAGCGATCGAGCGCGGACTGACGGTGTGGACGGAAAGCGTCGCTACAGCGATCGAGGCCGTCGCCGATCGGCAGCTCAGACGCCCGCGAGTCGTGATCCGCTACGATCAGCCAGAAGCGATCGTCATGACGGTACAGACGCCGCCGAAGGCGAGACCGATGCTGGCGGCGGCACGGCTGAATCCGGCTTTGGGAGCGGCGCAGGTCGGGCTCTCGCCGGAGTGGCTGCGAACCTTGCGCGGTGCTGTCCTGGACATCCATCTGGCCGCCGAGAACGTTCTGATCCGGCCTCTCGACTTTCCCAAGCAGGCGGAGCCTTTTCTGAACGGCATGATCCGGACCCAGATCGGCAGGTTGACGCCGTGGAATCTCGGACAGGTCCTCTACGGCTACAGCGCCCCGCGCGCAGCCAGTGATCGGATCGCGTTGACGCTCGCGGCAACGCCGCGCGCTCTGGTCCAGCCCTTGCTCGCCTTTGCCGATCAGGTCGGCATTGCCAAGCTCGTCATCACCGCCGACGTCGGCCCAACCGATGGCGGTCCGATCCAGATCTTCAGGACGTCGCTGCGTTCGTCGCTTGCCGGCGGCCGTGATCTCGGGCGCGTGCTCAAGCTCGGCTGGCTGTCGGTCGCTGCGACCACGGCGGTGCTGCTGATCGCGACGACGCTGATCGGTGGCTATCTCGATGGCGAGATCGAGGACGCACAGGCGCAGGTCACGCGGCTGCGTGCGGCGCTGCGGCCCGCGATGGGCGCCACCGCCGCCGACGGGCTGCTCGCCAAGCGCAAGCAGACCAGCCCCGCCAGCGTGATCGTGCTCGACACGTTGTCGAAGATCCTCCCCGACGGGACGTATGTCGTCGAGATGCATCTCGAGAACGATCGGCTGCAGATATCCGGCCTGACCCAGGATGCACCCGCGCTGATCCGGCTGATCGAGCAGACGCCGCAGTTCAGCCGCGCCACCTTCTACGCGCCGACGACGCGCACCGCCGGCGAAGCGGGCGAGCGCTTCCACATCGAGGCGCGCACCAACGCCTATTTCGGAGACCGGGCATGAACTGGTCGAAATCGCTGCGCCGAATCTTTGTTAGCTCGCCGGCCGTTTCTGCGATCCTCTATGCGGCGACCATTGTCGCACTGCTCTGGCTTGGTGCCGCTGGGGTCGTCGATCTCGTCGCCAGGCGCGACCAGCTCAATGACACCAACGCGCAACTGGCGCAGTTTTCCGGACGCAAACGGCCAGCCGGCAATTCCGCCGCAGGCAGCGCGACGGCTCCGGGTGGATCGGTGTTCGTGGAGGGACGAACGGTCACCATCGCGGGCGCGGCGCTGGTCCAGCGCCTCACGGAGGCGATCAGCAAGGTCGGCGGCAGCGTGCTGTCGACCCAGGTCGAGCTGCCGGCGGCACGCGCCAACACCAACCTGATCAGCGTGGTGGCAAGCTGCGAGCTCGAACAGCCGGCGTTGCAGCAGCTGCTCTATGATCTCGAGGCCGGATTGCCGTTTCTCTTCGTCGATCAACTGCATGTGCAGCAGCCGCTGGCCGCCGCAGCCGGCGGCGTGGGACGATTGACCGTGCTGGTCACCGTGTCGGGTCAATGGCAAGGAAAATCGTGATGCGATCGTTCGTAGGCTCGGGCCTCGTCACCTTTGCCACCGTGTGCGTGCTTGCAGCTTCGCTCAGCCGTGCCTGGAGCGAGACGGCGGATGGTCTCGAGCCGGCCACGCCCGTCCAGGCCGCGCCCGCGCCCGGCGCCTCCGAACCGCCGGCCGCCATGTCAGAAGCTCCCAGCGCAGAAGCTCCGGGGGGCAGGAGTGCCAACCCGCTGTGGGATGTTCCGATCAGTACCCTTTCGGCGACACGTGATCGTCCGATCTTCTCGGCGTCGCGGCGGCCGCCGCCGGTTGCCGCACCCGTCACGGCGATGCGGGCGCCGCCGCCTGCGCCGCCGAGGGATCCGGAACGGCCAAACCTGCAGCTCGTCGGCACGGTGATCGGCGACGAGGAGAGCTTCGGCATCTTCGTCGACGCGGCGTCGCAGGCATCGCTGCGCTTGCGGGTCGGCGCTTCGCATGAGGGATGGGTGCTGCAGTCGCTGCGACCGCGTGAAGCCTCGCTGCTGAAGGCGCCGGAGACCGTCACTCTGCAAATGCCGCAGCTCGGCACAGCCGGCAGCGGCGACGTGCAGGCGGGACCGATGACCCCGCCCGCACCTCCGGGCGGACGCGAGCGGATGGCGCGGCGGGCGCGCTGAGGTCAGCGGCTTACGGCAATCAGAAGGTCACGAGCAATTCGCGCCCGGTGACCTGCAGGGCGAGTACGGCCAGCAGGCCGAGGACGAGGAACGGGCCGAACGGCAGCGCCGTCTGGCCCGTCAGCCGTCGTCCCATGACGAAGAGAACGAGCGCCGCAGCGAGTGCCGTCGTCGTGGCGATGAGCAGCAGGATCGGCAGATTTGGCAGGCCGGCCCAAAGCGTTGCAGCCATCAGAAACTTGACGTCGCCGAGGCCCAGTCCCTGGCGGCCGCGGGCCATTGCGTAGAGCAGCCGCAGCAGCAGCAGCGCCAAGCCGATCGCGAGGGCTGCGGCGCAATTCCACAGCGCCTCGGGCAGGTCGACGAGCGTCGCCAGTCTTGCGAAGCCGCTGGCGGCGACCAGCGCATTCATCCAGTCGGGCAGCAGCCCGCTGCGCAGATCCGTCCAGATCAGGCCGGCGCAGGTCAGGAGCAGCACGGCAATGGCTGCGATATTGATGGCGTCGGTCACGCGAGGTGGGGATTGGCGGTGTCGGATCGCCCGAGCATAGGCCTGCTCAGGACGCGAGCGATAGTCCCGCCATCATCAGGCCGATCGCGGCGACCCAGCCACCGACCGCGCGCACGGCGATTCCGCGCCAGCTCGATACCGGCTCGGTTTCAGGACGCCGGAAGGTGAGCGCGAGCGCCATCACGAGGGTGATGGCGACATAGCCTGCACTGGCGAGCCCGGCGGCGTACAGGAGACGGTCGGTCTGCGGCACGAGCTCGCCGGCATTCGCCGCGCCGCGCATCAGCCCGAGCATGAATGCGATCGCGCTCAGCAATGTCACGGGAATGCGCAAGGCCGCGGCCAGCAGCAGCCCGAGAATGAGAATGGTCGCGGCGTCGACGAGCGGGGAAGCCGGGGCGAGCCCCGACCCGGCGGCGAGCGCCAGCCCCGCGCACAGGCCGAGCGGAAACACCACGACCAGCCAGCGTCCGCTCGCCGCACCGAGCGAGCCGGCCAGCAATCCCAGCGCGGCCCAGACCACGACGTCTTGCAGGGTGAGCAGCGGATGCAGGGCGCCGGCGTAGAAGTCACCGAGCCGGGCCGATACGATATGGGCATCGGCGAGCTGCGCTTGCGCCAGCAGCAGCACGGATGCGAGCAGGGCGGTCCGGTGGTACGTCCTCATGCCGCGACTCCGAGGCTCGCGATCAGGAAGTAGCCGCCGAGCGCGGCGATGGCTGCGCCGACGCCCTGGATGATACGCTCGCCGCCGGGCCAGCGCGCGAGCGCGCCGATGGTGATGCCGCAGGCGTGGAGAAGACCGGTCGCGACCACGAAGCCGCAGCCATAGGCCAGGGGATTCGCCGCCGTCGGGAGCTCGATGCCGTGCGCGTGGCCATGAAAGATGGCGAAGATCGCAACAATGATAGCCGCAATCGCGAACGGGACACGGACGCGCAGGGCGACAGCGAGGCCAAGGACCAGCGCTGACAGCGCGATGATGAGCTCCGGGACGGGCAGACCGATCTTGAGGATTCCCAGGACGGCTCCGAACGCCATCACCAACGGGAAGACGACCGGCAGGATCCAGATCGCCGCGCCGCCGAGCTGCGCGCCCCAGATGCCGACTGCGACCATTGCGACCAGATGATCCAGCCCGGTCAAGGGATGCAGCAGACCACTGGCGAGGCCGCCGCCGACGCCGGTCTGCTCATGGGCAAAGCCAGGATTCGCAGTTAGCAGCGAGAGCAAAGCCGCACCCAACACGGCGTGCAGGAGTTTGCGCGCGATCATGTTCGTCCCATTCATCATCATGCGGCCGCCAGAACCCGCACCAGGCGGCCCAGGAACCAGAACATCGAGACCGAGCCGATCGCATAGGCCGGCAGCTCGGCGCCCCAGCGCGGCAGCGCCGCGCCGAGCCGGCGATGCGCCCAGATCAGTGCCAGCACCAGCAGCACGAACAGGATCTGCCCGACTTCGACGCCGACATTGAAGAAGAGCAGCGCCGCGGGCAGGATTCGCCGCTCCAGGCCGAGGCTCGCGAGCGCGCTGGCGAAGCCGATGCCGTGGACGAGACCGAAGCTGAAGGCGACGGCCCAGGGGTAGCGGGCGGTCAGCCCGATCTCGCCGCGCTGCTGCTTGATGATCTCGACGCCGACGAACACGATGCTGAGCGCGATGCAGGCGTTGAGCGGGCCTTCGGGAACGCCGATCAAGCCGAACGCCGTTGCAGCCAGCGAGGCGCTGTGGCCGATCGTGAAGGCCGTGATCGTCTTGAGCAGGCGCCAGCCGCCCTGGACGATCCAGATCAGCCCGAGCACGAACAGCAGGTGATCGGCGCCGAGCAGGATGTGGTCGATGCCGAGGTTGACGTAGGTCTTGGCAAGCTCGAGCCAGGTCTCGAGCGTCGGCGCATCGGTGCCCAGCACCGTCACGACCGGATTGGCCGCTGAGATCGTGTAGCTGCGCGTCTCTCCAGCGAGCGACGTCACGCGGATGATGGCAGCCGACATGTCCTCGCCGAGATTGCCGATCGTCATCTGTCCGACGAGGCCCTTATCGCCGCAATTGAGTTCCGGCAGGCGCAGGTAGCAATGCGGCGGCATCTTGAGCTCGATGCGGTTGACGCCATCCTTCGGCAAGGTCGTCCATCGCCCGATATACGCGCCGGGCCGCATCTCGCGAAATTCGAGCACGGCGATCGTCGCCTGATGCGCAGCCGCCGGCCGCCCAGGCAGCAGCGCTGCGAGCGCGAGCACGATGGCGATTAGGGCGCGCGCGCCGGTCACGGCTCGTACCTGATCGTGTAGTTGGCCTTGAGCCGGCTCACCGCCTCCCAGGCCCGTTTCCGTGTCTCTTCAGTGTGCCAGATCTTGGCTGCCTCGGCGCGGATGTCCTCGAGTTTCGCAGGCGCGCCCGGCGTCCGGGCGTCGAGACGAACCACGTGCCACCCGTCTTTCGACTGCAGCAGGATCCATTCCTGGAGGGGCGCCTTGAGCAGGCCTTCGCTGAAGCCGTCGCCGAAGCCGGCGGCCAGGCTCGGCACCGGCCGGTCGAGAACCGCGCGCGTCTGATCGCGCAGCTCCTCCGATTCGCGCTGCTCGCGAATGTCGTCCAGATAGCGCCGCGCCGTCGGTTCGTCGCTGGGTGGCGTCATGAAGAAGCTGACACGCTCGGGCTCGTCGAACCGCGCATGATTGTCGGCGAACCAGGCGCGCAACTGCTCGTCGCTTGGCTGCGGCACGCGCACCTGATCGAAGATCAGATATTGCAGCTTGAACGCGACACGGTCGCGGATCATCTCGTCGCCGCGGTCGACGCCGAGCGTCTTGCCTTCCCGATAGAGGATTTCGCTGGCGACCCAGGCCTCGACCATCTTCTGCAGCTCGGCCTCGCTCGGGGTGCGCTGCTTGTCCTCGTCGAACGTGTCGATGAAGGACTGGCGCAGCGCCTTGGTCACGGTGATGACCTTCTCGTCCTTCGCTGGCGGATGGATGATGGCGTCGGCCGCGAAGATCAGTCCGCCCAGAACAAGGAAATGCAGGAGCGGCTCCCTGCCGAGCCCACGCAGGGCGGTCACGAATGATATTCGCGCTGGGGAAGAGCTGTTGCCATCTTGCTGATTGGAGCGTGCAGAGGCGCTCTCGAAGGTCTGCGCCGCATTCGACATGGCAGGGGCTGACATACGTTCTTTACAACTCGGGCTGCGCTCGTTGCGCGGCGCGTATATGCAACGGCACAGTTGCCGTTGTCACCGGGCAAACGTCAGTGTCACAAAAATTTCGCAACGATTGCGGATCGCGATGGCCTGGAGATGGCACCAGCAAAAATAAATCCTTCAACAAACTGTCTCCGAGTTTTGGTTTGGTCGCGCCGCGAATGACGACGGCGCATCGGTCGCGTTGTCATCTCGGTTTGGAGATCGATCGAATTCTTTAGGGGCGACGATAATGGTTCCATCTACCAAGAAAATCCTGCTGACAGCGGCCTCGGTCTCGCTGGCTCTGTCACAAAGCGCCGACGCCGGGGAGCGTTGGGGGGAAACGAGCAAGAACAATCCGTATGTCGCGGGCGACATGCACAACCACAACACCTGCACCGACGGCTCGGTCGCAGCCGGCTATGCGATCGATCGCTCGGTCGGCAAGGGCACCGCGGCTGCTGGCGGCAATAATTTCGATCTCGACTGGTTCACCCTGGGAAACCACGGCGGTTCGGGCAACCGCGATTGCCGCTTCAGCGATGCGAGCGCCAACATCCCGGGCGACAACACCACGACGTATTGGAGCCAGACGCTCGGCAAGACCATCGACGGCATCACGATCACCAGCCTGAAGGGCACGCCGAACGGCACCGACACCAACGCCAAGATGTGGCGCTGGCAGTCGATCAAGGAAGTCGAGTATCCGACCATCGTCAATCGCACCGCGACCTACAACAAGGTGCTGGTCGAAGGCCTCGAGTGGATCCTGCCCGGTCACGAGCATGGCGACGTCGCCGTGATCGCCGGCCAGAACCCGCGTGGCTACGGCAATGCCGACAAGATGGCCGAGTTCGAATATCGTTTCGACCGCGGGGACACTGACGCGATCGGTCCGGTCGATGCCAGCAACAACCCGGTCTGGGCCGGCAAGGACAATGTCAACAATTCCGGCACGGCCGGTCACCAGAAGGCCGTTGCCGGCATCGCCTGGCTGCAGGCGAACCATCCGCTGCAATCCTACGCGGTGCCGACCCATACCGAGCGGCAGGGACCGTTCAACCCGAACGGCTCGGCCGGCTACAACATCGAGCACTTCCGTGACTTCAACAATGCCGGCCCGACGGTCGCGTTCGGTATCGAAGCCCCGGGTCACATGGCCGAGGGCGGCGTGAACGGCGGCTCGGGCTCCTATGGCTCGGGCGCGGTCGGCGGCGGCACCTACGGCATGCAGGGCGTCTACACCGCCAAGGTTGGCGGGCTCTGGGACGGTCTGCTCGGCGAAGGCCGCAACTTCTTCCTGTTCCAGAGTTCGGACTGGCACAGCCGCGGCGTCTATGGCGCGCGCGATCCGGGTACGACGGCGGACTTCATCCCCGGCGAGTACACCAGGCTGTACGTGCCGAACGAGCGGCGCTTCTCCCAGCAGTCCATCATCGACGGCATGCGCTCGGGCAACTCCTATTCGGTCAACGCCGACATCATCGACTCCGACATGGAGTTTCGTGCGAAGGGTGAATGGGACTACGACTGGAAGACGATGGGCGAGACGCTGGTCGTGCGTCCCGGCGAGAAGGTCACGCTCGAGATGGAGATGACCGTTCCGGCGTCCAACAACAGCCCGTACAGCTTCAACAATCCGCTGCTGCTGCCGGTCGGCATCAAGCAGCCGTTGAACAAGCCCTCGCTCGACCACGTCGATCTGATCACCGGTGACATCACCGGCCCGATCGCGCCGGGCGCCCCGGGCTATGCCGTGGCCAATGCGAGCGGCGTCGCCGGTGCGGCCATCGTCTACAACCCCTCGGCCAAGATCGCTAAGCAGATCCAGGCGACCAAGATGCAGAGCCGCAAGCTGCGCGACGGTTCGGTCCGGCTCAGCTTCAGGACCACCTTCATCGCGGGCAAGACTCCCTTCTACATCCGCGCCCGCGGCACCAACATCCCGCCGGCCACGCCGAACGTGTCCGACAGCGCCGGCAATCCGCTGCTCGATGCCAACAACGCCACCGTCAGCTGCACGGATCCGGCATGTCCGTCGCACCTCGGCACGGTCGGCGGCGTGAAGAAGGTGACCAACGACGTGCAGGCCTGGTCGAACGTCTGGTTCTATGCGAACCCGATCTTCGTCCGTCCGTACGGTGCGCCCGAACTGCTGGTCGAGAAGAACAAGGAGCTGGCACGCAAGCTGGCTCACGATCATCACCACTGGCACGACTGGGATCATTGGGGCCATTGGGGCCACTGGGGTCGCTGGGCCTTCAACCGCGACTGATTGATCGGCATCGATCCGGCGGGACGATAGCGTCCCGCCGGATCCAGCTTCCTCGGAGCGCCGGTTTGCGAACCGGCGCTTCGTCTTTGCAACCTGCTTTGCCCTGGGGTTCCTCGACGTGATGCCTCGCTTGTCCGCTGTGATTCTCGCCATCCTGGCTCTCACGACCGTTGTCGCATCGGCGCATGACGAGGAACCGACGCAGGAGGCATGCGATGCCGCGGTGGCCGAGGCACGCGCACAGGCGGCGACCTTGCCGGCGGACGACGTGTCGCGCTATTTCGCCGAGCGGGACATTCAGCAGGCGCTGGTCGAGGCCGGCAATGGCGAGTTCGATGACTGCGTCGAGAAGGCCGAGCGTGCCGTGCTGGAAGTACGCGACCGGCCCCACAGCCTGAAGCCCGGCGAGCGGCTCAATATTCTTCGTGCCGACGAAATGCCGACGCGCTGACGGGCGCGCACCGCGTCTCGCCTCTCGTCATCCGGCTGTCATGCAAGTCGGCAATTTGTCGGTCCTGTTGCGGCGCATGCAAGGCCTTGAGACATGGACCAGATCGAAGCTCTTTTTCCGATACCGTTGTTGCGTTCGCCCGGGCTGTTGAGCGTCGAGCTCAAGGACGCGGCGGTGGCTGCCATCCGCAATTCGAAGATCGAGAACAATCTGCGATCCGGACAGCTGTTCCACACCGAGGTCGCCGATCCCCGCGCCAACAATCTGTTTCAGACCATCGCCGAGCTCGCGGTGCCCAAGCTGGTCGATTTCGGCGAGCTGCTGTTCGGCGAGAAGCTGCGCTGGACGGTCAAGGAGATGTGGACGAACATGCTGGAGACCGGCGGCAACCAGACCCTGCACGCCCACGCCAACAGCTTCATCTCCGGCATCTTCTATCTGACGCCGTCGCATCCTGGTAGCCGCACCGTGTTCGTGCGGCCGCCGGGCGGCAGCGACTTCTCGTTCCGCCACCATACCCGCAGTGCCGCCGTCGGCCCGTTCAATGCCGGCAAATATGTGCTGCCCGAGGCGGAGCCCGGCGATCTCGTGCTGTTCCCGAGCTATCTCTACCATGAGGTGCCGCGCAATCAGGGCGACCAGCGCATCACGATCGCCTTCAACGCGATTCCTGATCATCTGGATTGCTGGGGCTACCGCGTCAGCTTCGCGTCCTGACGCGCTATCGTTCGAACTCGCGCGACCGCAGGTCGCGCGCCTCGTGTCGCGACGGCGCGGCGGCATCGATCGCCCGAAGCAGGCGTTCTGCAGCCGCGCGATCCGATCCGAGCAGCGCTTTCGCCATGCTCATCAGCGGCGCATAGGCCGGCTCGAACTCGGCGCTGGCGCGAATGGAATCCAGGAGGCCGGGCGCGGCGGCTGCAATGAGCGCCGGTCCGCGCGGTTCGCCGGTCAGCGCCGCGCCGGCCTGGATGAATCGGTTGCGAGCCTGCCAATAAGCGCCGAGCCGCTGCTCCCAGCTTCCACGCTTCGAGTCGCCCAGCAGTTCGCCCGCGTCCGTCTTTGTCTGATTGAGGACCGTCAGCAGCAACTGCCATGGGGCCGCGGAGAGAGCGTGGACGTTGCTGCGCGCGTCGAATGTGACGAACGGGAAATCGTCGGTGTTGTGCGGTCCCGGACCGGCGAAGCTCGCGAGTGCTTTCGCGCCGGCGACATACTGGCCGAGAAGGTCGATCGGCTGATCGAAGCCGAGCGGTTGAATGATCGGGTGAAGCTTCCGGTCGGAAAACCGTGCGGCGAGGAGCTCGGGATCGATCGGGTCCGGGGCCGCTGATCCGATCAGGGCCAGCATCGGCGTGCGCACGCTGTAATGGTTCAGCCAGGCTGACCCGTGTGGGAAGACCGCGAGAAAGCTTCTGATGATCGCCCGCAGCGACGGTGCATCGAGCTGATAGAGCGGCAGCCACTGGCAGAACACGCCCTCGGCTGCCAGCCTCCGCTTGACGGCCGCGAAATGTTCGACCGTGTACAGCGCGCCGCTGCCATCCAGCGCCGGGTGGAACAGGTCGGCCACGATCACGTCGTAGCGTCCGTCGTCGGCGACGATGAAGCGCCGGGCGTCGGCAACGGCGATCGGCGGTCTTTCCTTCTCGGCCGCGGGGTTGTCGAACCAGGACAGCAGCGCGACGACCTCGGAGGAGAGTTCGACCGCGCGCACGTCGAGATCCGGCATCTGCGCTGCGCCGAGCACGGTCGCGCCGGTGCCGACACCGAGGAAGAGCGCGCTGCGCGGCGCCGGATGCAAGAGCAGCGGCAGCATGGCCTGGCGGAAATCGGACCGCACAGAGCTGGTACCGCCCATGCGGAAGTGGCCGTTCACTTCGAGAAAGCGTGCCCCCGAGGCGTCGTCGACGACGCTTGCCGTCGCCATCGGTCCCTCGCGCACGGCGAGAAGCTTGCCGCCCGGCGGGACCTTGATGAGCAGGGGGGCGGGAAGGCACAACAGCGCGAGCGCAAGCAGAGCGGGCGCCGCGGCCCACCGCAGCACGACGCGTTGCGGCTGCAGCAACAGCAGATATCCGACGGCAACGAGGATCAATGCCCTCCAGATACCGAAAGCGGGAATCAGCAGCTGTGCTGCGGCCAGCGGTGCAATGGCTGCGCCGACGCTGTTGATGCCGACGGCCCAGCCGACCGATCCCCGGCCGTCACGGACCTCCTGCATGAGCTGGCCGAACAAGGCACCCATCGCCATCGCGGGCAGTAGCAGCAGCGCCAGCGCGATGCCGAGCTCGCTGGCGACGCCGAGGCTCGCCGCGCTATCGGCGAAGCCGCCAAGCAAGGGCGTCATGATCGCCGTGCCGAGGCCAACGAGTGCGGTGAGGCTGATCAGAACGGTTCTGCCGCGTGCAACCGTGGGCCCCAAACGCTGCCAGATCATGCCGCCGATCGCGGTGCCCAGCAGATAGGCCGCCAGCAGACAGGCGAAGCTATAGACCGTGTCCTGCATCATCTGCGCGGCCAGGCGCACGACCAGCACTTCGAACGCGATGCCGAGCAGGCCGGTGACGAACAGAGTTGCCGTCAGGCGGAGGCCGGTGACAGCATGCCTGCTATCGTCACGCGCGCGAGCGTCGGCCTGCACGGCTCGGCCGAGGCGAAGCGCTGCGAGCGCGCAGGCCGCGTTGACGGCTGCCAGGCAAAGCAGCGTCGTCGACAATCCAAGCGCGGGGATCAGCACGAAGGTGGACAGCAGCGTGCCGGCGACGGCGCCGGCGGTGTTCGCGCCATAGACGCCGGCGCTGACGGACCGCGTGCCGTGCGCTGCGGACGTCATGCGTTCCAGCGCGGTCAGCGTGCCGCCCATTGCCACCGTGGCCGGCAACAGCACCAGCGTCGGCAGCAGGAAGCTCGCGCTCCACAACAGGAGGGGGGAGGGAGCCGTGCCGAGCAGCGGCGCCAGGGCGCGCGCGCTCGCCGGAAGCAACCAGATCGCACATAGCCCCCACAGGCCGATGACCGCTTCGAGGACGGCATAGAGCCGGTGCGGATTGGCGACGCGACGGATCCGGCCATCGAGGACGAAGGCGCCCACCGCGAGCCCAGCAAAAAATCCGGCGATGGCGCCGAGCACGGCCATCATCTCCGTGCCCAGGGCGAGGGCGAGCTGGCGCGTCCAGACGATCTCATAGCCGAGCCCGGCGAGGCCGGATGCCGCAATCAGCAGCTTCAGCGCCCCCAGCCGGGCCGTGCTCTGGCGGGCGACGAGATCGACGCCGGATGACCTGGCACCTTGCTTCTCCGCGACCAGATCATTGTCGCGCGGGTCTGCGTGGCGTGCCTCGGTCAAGGTTTGGTACCTGCAATTCCCGTGATCGGTCTTCGGATGCAGCGCGCCGTGCGGAGTACTGGTCCGAGCGCTGGATCAAGCTCGGCGGCACGGGCCGCCAAGGTCGAGATCGTTTCCTTGTGTTCGTGTTTCGTGACGGTGGTTTGACAGAGGCCGCGGGAGCACTAGCGTCGTCTGAACGATTCCAGGGGCAATGATTTTTGGTGAGACTGCCACGCGTGCGGATCGTGGATCGGGCTGGTCGCCCTATTGGGCCGGCAGGCCCGCGTCGACCATGAGCTGAACGATCCTGGCCGCGGCCTCGCGATACACCGGACTGGTGTTCTTCATCGGCGGCGCAACGTTGAGCGCGGTCGTGCCGGGCCGCAGCTTCAGTCCCTTCTGGATCGCGGCTCTCGCTTCATCGATCTGTCCGGCCCTCTGATAGGCGGCCGCCAGCAGCATATAAGGACGCCCGGACGCGGCCGTGATGGCGATCGAGCGCTGCAGCCACGGCAGGGCTTCCTCCGCGCGATCCATCATCATGTGCGCCCACCCGACGCCCAGGAGCCATGTCCAGCGTGAGACCGCCGGCGTGTCATAGCGGTCGGCCTGCTGGAAGGTCGCCAGCGCATCCTCGAAGCGGCCGAGATTGAGCTGCCCGAGGCCGACCAGATACAGCGCGAGGCCGTCCCATGGATCGAGACTCAGCGTTCTGGCGCAGATGACCAGGCTTTCGACGAAATGATTGGTTGCGCTGAGGAAGCGGCAATAGGTCTCGAGCACCGCGATCGAGTTCGGCTTGGCGCGCAGGGCGCGCTCCAGGTTCGCGGCCGCCTGAGCCTCGGCCGCCGCGGCGGCATCCGGACTGTACCAGACCATCTGGATGCCGCGCATCTGCAGCGCCGCAAGCGCAACCGCCGCGTCGACATTGTCGGGCTGGTCGGCGAGCGCATTCTGCAACATCGTCTGCGCCATGCTGAAGCGCTCTTGCGTCACGCTGTTGATCGACGCGGTCGCCTGCTCGATGGCGGCGCGGGCGCCGCCGGCCGTGACGCCGCCGTCCGCGGAAGACGTTCCGGTTTCGATGAGCTCGTTGAGACGGCGTGCCAGCACGTCGCCCACGCCCGCGGCGAGACGCGTCTGTTGCAGCAGCGGATCGCGCTCATCGGCGTCGACGGAGACGGCTGCGACCGCTTCAACCTTGCCGGAGGTGGTCTGGATCAAGCGGGCACGCAATGTCCATGACGGTCCGCTGCGCTGCAGCTCACCGCGGATATCGAAATCCGGCGGCGCAGCCAGCGACGCAGCCTGCTCCGGCTGCGGTGCCGTCGATCGCGGCGCGATCACGCTGATGGTGTTGATCCTGGCGAGCCCGTCGGTCAGGCGTCCCGCGATCTCCGTTGCCATCACCGCGCCAAGCGGATCACCGCTCGCGTCGGCCATCGCCATCACCGCGACCACAGGGGGCGAACGCTTGAAGATCAGGTTCGATCTCAACAGCGGCGCAGCCGCCGCAAGCCCGACGATGGCGCAAAGCGCTGCGGCGGCCGTGATCGCCATGCGTCCGCCGAGGGCCGACAACCATGACGATCTCGCCGGCCCGGTCGTCGCCTCAGCGGCGGAGGCGGCGGCGACGTCGAGCACGGTGGTCGGGGCGGGGGAGGGAAGGTCCACCTCGGGCGAAGAGACCTTGATCTCTGCCTCCGACGCGATGTCCGCGGTAAAGACGTATCCCCCCATTGGCCGCGCAGGACACGCTGCCCGAACAGTTGATCAAACGACGGCCGAGTAATGATCTGAAAGATCAACCTGGGCTGCTTGGCCTGCCTCAAGGTGAGCGTTTCAGCCTCGGGACGCAATGCGCTCCGAGAGCCCCAATCAGCGAGCTCGGTCGAAAGAAAGCAGGGACGGCGCGAGATCAATCGAACGATCGTCGCCCTCCGCGTTCCGGACTGAGCTCGGATGTGATCCAGTCGGCAAAGGCGCGGACAGCCGTGCGTTGGTGAGCATTGCGGGGAAATACCAGGCGATGGCCGACGTAGCGGACGTCGGTCGCGCGGCCGGCTAGCGGCGCCACCAGCCGGCCGGATGCCAGCTCACGCTCGGCCAGCAGGGTGGATTCAAGGGCAACGCCGAGACCTTCGGTCGCGGTCGCAAGCGCCAGGAAGCTGCGGTCGAAGCGCATGCCATGAAGAGCGGGAGGCTCGAGACCGTTGGCGGCGAACCATTGATGCCACTGGATCTGCTTGACATCGGAGCGGATCAGCGTTCGTTCCAGCAGGTCGGCAGGCCGCTTGATCGTGGCCGCCAGTGCCGGCGAGCAGAGCGGCGTCACCGTTTCCTCGGCCAGCGGAACGATTTCGACACCTTCCGCATGCGGCTGGCCATAGACGATATCGATGTCGAAATCGTCGTTCTTGAATCGCGCATAGTCGGTGTTCGCCGCAAGCCGCACCTCGAGCTTGGGGTGGGCGGCGAGAAATCGCGCCAATCGCGGCGTCAGCCACTGCGCAGCGAAGCTCGGCGCCGAATGGACGCGGACCAATTGGGGACCGCGCGCGGCGACCTCCTCCAGGCCGCGGCGCAACTGGTCGAAGGCGGCGCCGGCATGGCGCATCAGGTTCTCGCCGGCAGGTGTCAGCCGCACCGAGCGGGCGGTGCGCTCGAACAGCACCGTGCGCAGGGTCGTCTCCAGCTTGCGGATGGCGTGGCTGACTGCGCTCGGGGTCAGGTGAAGCTCATTCGCTGCATCGCGAAACGAGCCAGTCCGTGCAGCGGCCTCAAACGCTCTGATTGACGAAATCGGGACGTTGGACAGCATCGAATGAGTGAACCAGATTCATCTATCCGTGACAACTGCGCGTTTGTCCCCGCCGGTCCGGCCCGCCATGGTCAAGCCCAACACAACGACACTTTGGGAGGACCAAGGATGCTGCTCAGCGGCAAGACGGCGATCATCTCGGGCGCAGCTTCCAGGCGCGGTATTGGGCTGGCCACTGCGCGACGGTTCGCCGCCGAAGGGGCGCGCGTCGCCATCCTCGACCTCGATGCCGCGGCGGCCGCCGACGCGGCGGCCACGCTCGGCCACCAGCATCTCGGGATCGGCTGCAACGTCGCCGACAACAACTCCTGCAACGACGCCGTCGCGCAAGTCATCGCCACATTCGGCGTCATCGACATCCTCATTAACAACGCCGGCATCACCCAGCCGGTCAAGCTGCTCGACATCACGCCCAACGACTGGGATCGCATCCAGGACGTCAATCTCAAGGGCGTGCTGTTCCTGTCGCAAGCGGTGATCCCCCACATGCGCGCGCGCAAGCAGGGCTCTATCGCCTGCATGTCGTCGGTTTCGGCGCAGCGCGGCGGCGGCATCTTCGGCGGGCCGCATTATTCCGCGGCCAAGGCCGGCGTTCTCGGTCTCGCCAAGGCGATGGCGCGCGAATTCGGCATCGACGGCATTCGCGTCAACTGCGTCACGCCGGGCTTGATCGGCACCGACATCACGGCCGGCAAGCTGACCGACGAGATGAAGGCCAAGATCCTCGAGGGCATTCCGCTCAACCGGCTCGGCACCGCCGACGACGTCGCCGGCATCTACACCTTTCTGGCGTCGGACCTCTCCGCCTATGTCACGGGCGCGGTCATCGACGTCAATGGCGGCATGCTGATCCACTAACCAAGGTCTCAAGAGATGGACACCGCAACCAGCCGGCTCGCCAACGCGCCGACATTGGCGCAGCGCGCCTACGACATCCGGCGCAACGCGCTTCGCATGGGCGAGGTGCAAGGGCAGGGCTACGTCGCCCAGGCTCTCGACATCTCCGACGTGCTGGCAGTCGCCTACTTCCACGCCATGCGCTACCGGCCCGAGGATCCCAACTGGGAGGAGCGCGACCGTTTCCTGCTGTCGAACGGACACTATGCGATCGCCCTGTACGCCGCGCTGATCGAGGCCGGCATCGTTCCCGAGGCCGAGCTGGAAACCTATGGCAGCGACGACAGCCGGTTGCCGATGTCCGGCATGGCGTCCTACACGCCGGGCATGGAGATGTCGGGCGGCTCGCTCGGCCTCGGCCTCAGCATCGCCGTCGGCATGGGCCTCGGACTTAAGCGCAAGACGTCGAGCTCGCGCGTCTACACGCTGTTCTCCGACGGCGAGCTCGACGAGGGCTCGGTGTGGGAGGCGATCTCGTCCGCCAGCCACCACAAGCTCGACAACCTCATCGGCATCGTCGACGTCAACAATCAGCAGGCCGATGGCCCTTCGACCCAGGTCATGGGCTTCGAGCCTTTGGTGGATCGGCTGGAAGCGTTCGGCTGGTTCGTGCAGCGCGTCGACGGCAACGACCTCGACGCCGTGGTCGCCGCCTTCGATGCCGCCAAGACCCACGCGGCGCCGAAGCCGCGTATGATCGTGGCGGACACGCTGATGGGCAAGGGCGTGCCCTTCCTCGAACAGCGCGAGAAGAACCACTTCATTCGCGTCGAGCCGCACGAGTGGCAGCTCGCGATTGCCGCACTCGACGCCGGGAGGCCGTGATGAAATCGACGAGACCCGCACCGGATCTGAGCAAGCCGCGCCTGACGACCTCGGCGATGATCGCCTCGATCGCTTCCGAGGGCCAGCGCACCAGGCCGGCGCCGTTCGGCCACGCGCTGGTCGCGCTGGCGCGCAGCCGGCCGGAGGTGGTCGGCATGACCGCCGATCTCGGCAAGTATACCGACCTGCACATCTTCGCGAAGGAATTCCCCGAGCGCACCTACCAGATGGGCATGGCCGAGCAGCTGCTATTCGGCGCCGCATCCGGCATGGCGGCCGAAGGCTTCATGCCGTTCACCACGACCTATGCCGTGTTCGCCTCGCGCCGCGCCTACGACTTCATCCACCAGACCATCGCCGAGGAAGATCGCAACGTGAAGATCGCCTGCGCGCTGCCCGGCCTGACCTCCGGCTACGGCCCGAGCCACCAGGCGGCCGAGGATCTCGCGCTGATGCGCGCGATGCCGAACATGACGGTGATCGACCCCTGCGATGCGCATGAGATCGAGCAGGTCGTGCCGGCGATGGCCGCCCATCAAGGCCCGGTCTACATGCGGCTGCTGCGCGGCCAGGTGCCGCTGGTGCTCGACGAGTACGACTACACATTCGAGCTCGGCAAGGCCAAGCTGCTGCGCGACGGCCGGGACGTGCTGATGATCTCGTCCGGGCTGATGACGATGCGCGCGCTCGAGGCCGCCAAGGCGCTGTCCGATGATCGCGTCGACGTCGGCGTGCTGCACGTGCCGACGATCAAGCCGCTCGATGCCGAGACCATCGTGCGCGAATCCGGCCGCTCCGGCCGTCTCGTCGTCGTCGCCGAGAACCATACGGTGATCGGCGGACTGGGAGAGGCGGTCGCCGGGGTGCTGATGCGCGCAGGCGTGCACGTACCGTTCCGGCAGATCGGCTTGCCCGACGAATTCCTCGACGCCGGCGCGCTGCCGACCTTGCACGATCGCTACGGCATCTCGTTGTCGGAAGTCGTCAAGCAGGTCAAGGGCTGGCTCAAATAGCGGACCAGCCGCTGACATGACCCGCCGGCGCGCGGACGCGCCGGACCATAACAACAATTTCATACTGGAGGGACGGGAATGCGCAAGGCAACGACGCGTCGGCGATTCATGGCAGGAGCAATGGTGGGGGCTGCGGTGCTGCCGTTCACCGGGCGATTCGCCAAGGCAGCGGAGTTCACGATGAAGCTCGCGACCGGACAGGATCCGTCGCATCCGGTCAACAAGCGGGCGCAGCAGGCGGCCGATCGCATCAAGGAGGCGAGCGGCGGCCGGCTCGATATCAATCTCTACCCGGCCAACCAGCTCGGCTCCGACACCGATCTGATCTCGCAGGTCCGCGTCGGCGCCGTCGATGCGATCAACATCGCGAGCTCCGTGCTTGCCACCCGCGTGCCGCTCGCCGGCATCGTCAACACCGGCTTCGCCTTCACGTCCTACGACCAGGTCTGGAAGGCGATGGACGGCAGCCTTGGTGATCACATCCGCAAGGACATCGAGAAGACCGGCGTCATCGCGCTCTCCAAGCCCTGGGACAACGGATTTCGCCAGGTCACGTCCTCGACCCGCGAGATCAAGACGCCGGACGATCTCAAGAGCTTCAAGATCCGCGTGCCGGCGGCGCCGATCCTGACCAGCCTGTTTCAGGCGCTCGGTGCCGGTCCGACACCGATCAACTTCAATGAGGTCTATACGTCGCTGCAGACCAAGGTGGTCGAGGGCCAGGAGAACCCGCTGCCGATCATCGCCACCGCCAAGCTCTACGAGGTCCAGAAATACTGCTCGCTGACCAGCCACGTCTGGGATGCCTACTGGATTCTTGGCAACCGCGCTGCCTTCGGCAAACTGCCGTCCGACCTGCAGACGCTGGTCACGAAGGAATTCAACAAGTAGGCGGATGACGAGCGATCCGACATTGCCGCGCTCAGCCAGAGCCTGCGCGCCGATCTCGCCGCCAAGGGCTTCACCTTCGTGGATGTCGACAAGGAGGCATTCCGTGGCGCGCTCGGCAAGAGCAGCTTCTACAAGGACTGGCGCGGCAAGTTCGGCGAGGAGGCCTGGAAGATCCTGCAGTCGAATGTGGGAGAGCTCGGATGAACTCGGTCGACGCGTCTCTGGCAGCCTCCACGAAGCACGGCGTCGTCGAAAGCCTCGAGCGGGCGCTGACGAAGCTGATCGAGATTCCCGCGATCGTCGCGCTGGTCGCGGAAGTCGGAATCCTCTTCACCGGTGTGACGGCGCGCTTCGCCTTCAACCGGCCGCTGACCTGGGCTGACGAGCTCGCGTCGATCACCTTTCTCTGGCTCGCGATGCTGGGCGCCGTGCTCGCGCTCAGCCGCGGCGAGCACATGCGGATGACCGCGCTGATCGACCGCGTCGCACCGCGCACCCGCGCGGTGCTAGAGAGCGCGGCGCTGATGGCGCCGGCGCTGTTCCTGGCGATCCTGCTGCATCCTGCGATCGACTATGCGAGCGGACAGGCGTTCGCGGAGACGCCGGCGCTCGGCCTGCCCGACAGCGTGCGGGCCGGCGCGGTGCCGGTCGGCATCGGCCTCATGCTGGCCACCGCCCTGCTGCGCATGGCGCGCCACGGCTCGCGCGACATCGCGATCACGCTGGTGATCCTGGCGGCCACGGCGCTCGTGTTGTGGGGCGCGGCGCCGGCGCTCAAGGCGCTCGGCAACTGGAATCTGATCGTCTTCTTCGCGATCCTGCTCGGCGCGGCCGTGCTCGCCGGCGTCCCGATCGCATTCTGCTTCGGGCTCGCCACGGTGGCTTATCTCCTCACGGTCACCTCGGCGCCGCTCGAAGTCGTCACCAGCCGCATTGACGAGGGCGTCTCATCCCTCGTTTTGCTCGCGATTCCCCTGTTCATTCTGCTCGGCCATCTCATCGTCATGACCGGCATGGCGGCAGCGATGGTCGGCTTCCTGGTGTCGCTGGTTGGCCATGTCAGAGGCGGCCTGTCCTACGTGCTGCTCGGCGCGATCCTGCTGGTCTCGGGCATTTCCGGCGCCAAGACGGCCGACATGGCGGCGGTCGCGCCGGTGCTGTTTCCGGACATGAAGCGCCGCGGCATTCATGACGGCGAGCTGGTGTCGCTGCTCGCAGCCTCGGGCGCGATGGCCGAGACCATTCCGCCCTCGATCGTGCTGATCATTATCGGCTCCGTCGCCGGCGTCTCGATTTCGGCCTTGTTCACCGGCGGCATCCTGCCCGGCCTGGTGCTGGCCGCCGCTCTTGCCATCGTGGCCAAGCGCCGCATGGTCGAGCCGGAGGGCGTGATCCGACCGCGGCCGACCTGGGCCACCATTCGCTCGGCGCTCGTCACGGCGCTGCCGGCACTGCTGCTGCCGGTGCTGATCCGCACCGCGGTCACCGAGGGCGTCGCCACCGCGACCGAAGTCTCGACCATCGGCATCGCCTACACGATCCTGGTCGGACTGCTCGTCTATCGCCGCTTCGACTGGCGCAGGCTCTATCCGGCGCTGGTGCATACTGCCGCTTTGTCGGGGGCGATCCTGTTCATCATCGGTGCGGCCACCGCGATGGCCTGGGCGCTGACGCAGTCGAACTTCTCGCATGCGCTCGCGGCGATGATGGTTTCGGTGCCCGGTGGCAAATACGGCTTCCTGCTGATCTCGATCGCCGTGTTCATCCTGCTCGGCAGCATCCTCGAAGGCCTGCCGGCCATGGTGCTGTTCGGCCCGCTGCTGTTTCCGGCGGCCAAGCTGCTCGGCGTGCACGAGGTGCACTACGCGATGGTGATCATCCTCGCGATGGGCATCGGCCTGTTCGCGCCGCCCTTCGGCCTTGGGTACTACGCGGCGTGCTCGATCGGACAGATCCATCCCAACGCCGGACTGACCCGCATCTGGCCCTATCTCGGCGCGCTCGTGCTCGGCCTGCTGCTGGTTGCCTTCGTGCCGTGGCTGTCGATCGGCTTTCTCTGACCCCCCGGGTCGGCTGAAAACGTGAGGACCGAGATGCCAGTCGCGAGCTCGAGGCCCAGGACATCGAAAAGAGCTTCGGTGCACCCACGTCCTGCGCGGCGCCAACCTGCGGATTCGTTCCGGCGAGATCCACGCTCTGCTGGGCGGCAATGGATCTCCCGCAGCGGCACCAATCGACGGCTGCCTGATCGATCTCCGGTACAACATTGTTTTACCGGGAGACCAAAAATGGGTCGAAATCAGCGGAAATCGGCGTAAATGGACGCTGATGGGATGCTTCCGGCGCGACTTCTGAATGACTGATATCTCAAATAAAATTGCAAAATCAAACGCTTGGCGTTTCTCCGTCGCCCCCATGATGGACTGGACCGATCGGCACTGCCGGGTGTTCCATCGGCTGCTGTCGCGCCGGGCGTTGCTCTATACCGAGATGGTCACGACCGGCGCCGTCATTCATGGCGACCGGCAGCGGCTGCTCGGCTTCGATGCCAGCGAGCATCCGGTGGCGCTGCAGCTCGGCGGCTCCGACCCCGGCGATCTCGCGACGTCGGCCAGGATCGGCGAGGATTTCGGCTACGATGAGATCAACCTCAATGTCGGCTGTCCGTCGGACCGGGTGAAGGACGGCCGCTTCGGCGCCTGTTTGATGGCCGAGCCCGCGCTCGTGGCCGCCTGCGTCGCCGCGATGAAGCACGCCGTTCGCATTCCCGTCACCGTGAAGTGCCGCATCGGCATCGACGATCAGGATCCGGAGGTCGCGCTCGATGCGCTGGCGGACGCGGTCGTCGATAGCGGCGCCGACGCGTTGATCGTGCACGCGCGCAAGGCGTGGCTGAACGGCTTGTCGCCAAAGGAGAACCGTGACGTTCCGCCGCTCGACTACGACAGGGTGTACCGGTTGAAGGCGAGGCTGCCGCACGTGCCCGTCGTCATCAATGGCGGCATCGGCAGCATCGAAGCTGCGCAAGGTCATCTCGCGCATGTCGATGGCGTGATGCTTGGGCGAGCGGCCTATCAGGAGCCGTGGCGGCTGCTCGATGTCGATCCCGTCCTGTTCGGCGAGGTCGCGCCGCATCGGACCATGAAGGATGCGTTGGCGGCGCTCGAGCCCTACATCGTGCGCCAGCTCGGGCAGGGCGCGCGGCTGCACGCGATCACGCGGCATCTCGTCGGCGCCTATCACGCGGTGTCCGGCGCACGCGCATTCCGCCGCCATCTCGCCGAGCGTGGCGTCAAGCCAGACGCCGGCATCGAGGTACTGCGCGAGGCGGTCGCGATGGTCGAGGAGCGCCCAGCGGTTGCTGCGCTGGCCTGAGCGGCTCAGGCCAGCGGCAGTTCGGCGACGGCCTGGCGCGCGATCTCTCTGCTGGCTGCGACGAGGCCCAGCTCCTCAGCTGCGGTCGGGAAAGCCGTGCAGCATCAGCCGGTCGGAGCGCACTTCCCAGCGCTCCAGCCGGTCGAGGAAGCTCATGCCGAGCAGGTTGGTCTTCATCTGGCCGTGCGGCACCACCAGCGCCGGCACCGAGCGCTCCACCAGTTTGCCGATCGCGAGCCGGTCCAACGTCAGCCGCGCCGCCTTGGTATGGCCACCGGCAGTTTCGACGTCGACGTCGTAGGCGAGCAGTTCGAGCGGCAGGCCTGCGGCCTTGGCGGTCTCGTAGGTCAGCACCACCGATGTGGCGCCGGTGTCGACCACCATCGGCGCGGTGACGCCGTTGATCTTGGCGCGCAATGCGAACTCGCCGCCTCTGGTGCGCTCGATCTCGACCGCGTTGGTCGGAGGGCTCGCCTTGGCGCGGAGCGCGCGGCTGCGCAGAACCTCCGACACGGTGTCGCTTGCGAGCGCTGCCTGCTCGGGGTCCTTGTAGACGATCACGGCGCCCGCGGTGAGCACCATGGTGACGAAAACGAGCACGACCTTGTTCATGCCGCGCCTCCCGTCGGCACCGAGGCGCTCAGTCGCGCCGACGCGCCAGCGCGGGCAGGCCGGCGTCGTGCATGCGGGACGGCAGCCCGTCCATCAGCGCCAGCCGCTCGTCGGTCGACATGCGGCCCCAGCGGGCGATCTCCGGCAGCGTGCGTCCGCAGCCGAAGCAGAGCTTCGTCTTCGGGTCGATCATGCAGACGGCGATGCAGGGCGTCTCCTGGCTCATGGCGCGAGTTTGAAAGGTTCTGCCACTGTCGTGCAAGTGCAATCATCTCACAGTCCCGTTCCGGCATTCATGATCGGCTTGCGGACCCGACGCTTCTCCTGAGCGGGGGCGATCGCGTGTTCCGGCTGCAATGGCGGTGCCTCGTCCGACAGCGGAGCGAGCGCCGACATCACCCGCTCCGGCGGGAAGGTGACGATCACCTCGGTGCCGATGCGGACCTTCGATTTCAGCGTGAACGTGCCGCCATGCATCTCGATCAGGTTCTTGGCGATGGGCAGACCTAATCCTGCGCCCTGTTCGGCCGACTTGATCGAGTTGGAGCCCTGGCCGAACGAGGCGAGCACGATCGGAATCTCGTTCTCGGGGATGCCCGAGCCGGTGTCCTTGACGCTGAGATATTGTCCGCCCGAGGCCGTCCAGCCGGCCTTCAGCCAGATGTCGCCGCCCTGCGGCGTGAACTTGATGGCGTTGGACAGCAGGTTGAGCACCACCTGGCGGATCGCGCGCTCGTCGGCCCACAGCCGCGGCATCTTCTGCTCGAACACCTCGTGAATGGTGATGCCGCGGCTCGTGGCGCGCAGCTTCAGCAAATGGTGGCAGTCGGCGATCACGTGCACCAGCGCCACGGCTTCCTCGTTCAGCTCGTAGCGGCCGGCCTCGATGCGCGAGAGATCGAGGATCTCGTTGATGAGGTTGAGCAGGTGGACGCCCGAATTGTGGATGTCGGCCGAATATTCCTTGTAGACCGGCACCGCATGCACGCCGAAGATCTCGCTCTTCATCACCTCGGAAAAGCCGAGGATGGCGTTCAGCGGCGTTCGCAGCTCGTGGCTCATCTGCGCGAGGAATCGCGACTTCGCGACGTTGGCGGCCTCCGCACGGTAGCGCGCCTCGTCGGAGATCGCCTTCGCCTGCTCGAGCTCGCCGATCAGGGCGTCCTTCTCGGCGCGTGCTTCGAGCGTGGCGAGCGTCGTCGCGTGCAGCTGATGGGCGAGCAGCACGAAATAGCCTTCGGCCGCGACGGCGAACCCGGCGAGCAGGTAGTTGTCGAACGTGCCCGACAGCGCGAGGCTCAGCGTGATCGCGACCGTCACCGGCGCGGTGACGGCGACGGCTGCGATCGGCAGGTTGGCGGCGAGCATGCTGGAGACCGCGATCACCAGCAGCATCAGGAACATCATCAGCGTGCCCGACACCGCCGCGAGCGCCGGATGGATCAGGATCGCCATCCAGCACACGCCGTAGAGCAGGTCGAGCAGCACGAAGCGCGTGCGCCAGCGCCGCGTCGCCGCCAGCGACGGCTGGTCGGCGAGGAAGTTCGAGCAGTTGCGCACGATCGCCGCATGAATGCAGAGCACGCCGAGCGTCCAGGCGCCGGCCGCGATCGTATGCAGCCACACGCTGAGCATCAGGCCGGTTGCCACCACCAGCAGCACGACGATGTAGGAGGCGGAGATGCGGGTCTGCGCGTATTGGCGCAGCAGCTCGCGGTCGAAGGCCGGACGCGTTCCCGATGTCGACGTTAACCGGTCGCGCGCCTCGCGCACCCGCTGCTGCGCGGCCCGGCGCTGGCTTGCTGGTGCAAGCGCCGGCGGATCTGCCGGAAGCTCGACGACCTCAGGCTTTTCAGCGGGTTTACTCATCAAACAACACAAATCCTGCCCGCGAGGTACGGGCTGCTTTCTGCATTGTCTATAACTGGGCCCAAATCCTTAAGACGGATTATAGACAACGAAAAATTTGCGTTAACCGCGCGTTAAATTAACCATTGTGGCGAGGCTCAGCGGAGCTGCATGCGCAGGCGGCGCCAGCCGATCACCACGCCGGTGATGCTGAAGACGAGGCCGATCGCGCAGAGGCCGACGATGAGAAACGTGCGCAGCGCCGCCTGCGCAAGCAGGGCCGGAAAGTCGAGCGTGTGCAGCGCCTGATAGAGCCACCGATAGGCGCGCCGGGATGGGTCGAGCTTCTCGAGCACTGCGCCGGAGGCGGCGTCGACCTGATACCAGGTGTCGCCGCAGATCACGCGATGGACCGGCGCGCCCGGCACATCGGAAACAAACGGATAGTCGTCGCCCGGCTCGACTTCGGACGAGCGCGCGCAGTCGCCGCGCAGGCGGGACGCCGCGGCATTGACGTCGGCCGGCTGCAGGAAGCGGCCGACGATGCGTGCCGATGCGCCGTCCAGCAGCGAAATCTGCTGCTGACTCGGCGCGCGCCGGATGCGCTGATAGAGGCGGCCGCCGAAGGCGAACCACTCGATCTCGCGGACCCCGCCATGCACCGCCGCGAGCGCGCCCGCGGTCGCGTCGGTCCAATTCGGCGCGCCGACGAGAATGGCTTGCTCGGACGGCGTCAGACGGCCGGTCGCAAACAGCCTGCCATGGTCCATCGACAGCCAGCCGCTGACCATCCACGTCAGCACGAACTGCATGCAGATCAGGCCGGCCCAATGATGCCACAGGTGCCAGCCGCGGTAGCGCGAGCACAGCCGCGCCTCATGATATCTCAGCCGCATCGGGCCGAGCAGGGCGCCGCTCACGGCGGCGACGACCGCCGCGAGCGACAGCCACCACACGGCAGCGTTCCAGGCCGCCCAGTCCTTGCGCAGGATGGTCGGATAGATCCAATGAACGACGCTGCCGACGTAGTTCCAGGCGCGTTCGAACCGAGTCGTGTCGAGCACGACCTCGCCGGTGCGCGAGGAGACATAGAGCTCGGTGCCGCCGGGATCGTTGAGCGCGATCCGGTGCAACGGACGATGCACGTCGAACCGGTTCGGCACCGTCCATTGGTCGTAGTCGTCCAGAGCTGCAACGGCGGCGCCGTCGGCTTCGAGCCCGCGCCGCTGCGCTGCCGCGCGTGCGATCGACAGGGCGATGTCGGGGGCGCTCACCTCGGCTGTGGCCAGCGTGTCGGCATGAATGGCCGTGCTGCGGCCGGCGGTCGAGATGACATAGACCGGGCCATCCATGCGCTGCACCAGGCGGATGCGGTCTGGATGGTCGATTCCAGCTTTGGCGAGGGCCTCCGCGGGACCGTGCAGCGACATGGCGACGTCGAGCACGGGCAGCGCGGCGAAGCGCTCGCTCTCGGTCTGCGCCGGGAATGGCACGTAGTGCATCACGATCCCAGTCGCGAACCACAGCACGAGCAGCGGACCGAGCGGGATGCTCAGCCAGCGGTGCGTGAGGATCAGCGCCCGGATCATGCGGCCATCAGAACTTGAACGAGGCTTCGACCTCGTAGGTGCGGGGCGCGCCGAGGAAGATCTGGTCGGGATAGAACGGATCGCTCCAGGCCGCGTAGCGCCGGTCGGTGACGTTGCGGACCCGGAAGGCGAGCCGCGTGCTGGTCGCGGTGGCGAACAGCGGCACCTTCGGCAGGTCGATGAAGGCGAACAGGTCGGCCGTGGTGTAGGCGAGCAGTTTCACCGTGTTGGCATCGGTGCTCCAGCGGTCGCCCACGTGGCGGACGGAGAAACCGAGCTCGACCGGCCACCAGCCGGGATTGAGGAAGCGGTAGGAGCCGCCGCCATTGACGATGACGGCGGGGATGTTGGGCGGCGTGTTGCCCGAGAACGAGCCGCCGCCGGCGAGATCATAATCGGCATAGCGGGCGCGGACATAGGCGAAATTGCCCCAGAGCCTGCTCTCCGGCGTCGGCCGCACCGCAGCCGACAGCTCGATGCCTTGCGATTTGACCTTGCCGGCAAGGTTGAGCTGCTGGCCGGCCTGGGCGCTGTAGACGTTGTTGCGCTCGATGTCGAAGGCCGAGAAGGTCCATTCCGCGCGGCCGTTCCATGCGAGCTGCTTGACGCCGGTCTCGTAGCTGCGCGAATCCGACAGCGTCAGGTTTTGCGTCGGAGTGAGGATGAAGATGCTGTCGGCCGAGATGTCGGTTGCCGTCGCATATTGGCTGTAGAACATCGTGCCCGGCAGCGCCTCCCAGGTATAGCCGATGCGTCCCGTGACCGGTTGCCAGCTCTTGGAATAGGGGAAGCCGGGCCGCTCGGCGCCATTGCGGATCCAATTGCGGTCGAGCGTGAACGGGTTGTAGCGCAGCCCTCCGACCAGCGCGAAGCTGTTGGTCAGCCTCAAGCGGTCTTCGAGATTGAGCGCGACGCTGTCGATCGTGGCGGTCTGAAGCTGTGTCCTCAGCTCACCATAGGTGCCGCGATCGAAGCCGATCAGCGGGACTGACTCGCCGGGAAAATTGGCCGCGCCGGGTCGCGTGAAGTCGGTATGCGAGCTCTCGACCGAGGTGACGAGCCGGTTGGCGAGACCGAAGATGCTGCCGTTCCATATCACGTCGGTGATGTTGCCGACCATGTTGTGGTTGTGATGGACGAAGAAGCGCTCGCGATCGACCAGATTGGTGTTCGCGTTGAAGGCCGAGACCTCGTTGTTGTACCAGTCGCGGCTGGCGTTGTAGTTGTAGATCTGGCTCCGCAGCGTGACTGCGTTGTTCAGGTCCCATTCGAAGCCGCTGCGGACCCAGGATTCCTTGATGGTCTTGTGGCCGTCGACCACGTTGTAGTTGGTCGACAGCGTGCGGCCGTCGATCGTGACGGCGCCGAGATCGCTGCCGTTGTAGGCGGAGATCTTGGAGCCCGAGACGATGCCGCTGGTTGCGTTCGCGCCGCTATAGGCCACCGGCACCAGCGGCGTGCCCTCATAGGGCTTGGCCTTGTAGTCCTTGAACTCGGCGGCAAAGAAGGTCTTGAAGCTCCCGGACAGCCGGTAGTCGAGCTGGCCGGAGACATGGACATTCTTGAACTCGGTGTCGTCGATGAAGCCGACCTCCTTGGTCCGGCTGATGTCGAAACGATAGTCCAGGCCCTTGACGGTCGTGCTGCCGCCGGAGCCGAAGCCGCTGCGGAATGTGCCGCGCTGGTCGAAGCCGACGAAGGCCTCGCTCTCGACCGGGCCGCTGTGCGGGGTCTTGGTGACGAAATTGATGGTGCCGCCGACCGCCCCCTGGCCTGAGATCAGCGAGGAGGGGCCCTTGAGAAACTCGACGCGGTCGAGGTTGAAGGTCTCCATCGTCAGCGCGGTGAATCCGGTCGGCCCGATGTTGATGCCGTTATAGAGGACGTTGACCTGGTTGCCCTGGAAGCCGCGCATCGCAAAGCCGACGTCGTTCGGCGCATCGCCGGCGCTGACGCCGGTGGCGCCTTTCACCGCGTCGACGGTCGTGTAGTAGCCCTGCTCGCGCAGCGTCTCGGCGCCGATCACCTCGACCGTCGCCGGCACCTCGCGCGCGGCCAGGCCGAGCCGGCTGCCGGCTGCCGGGATGGCGTTGCCGTTGAGCGGGGTCGCGGTCGCGTTGGTGGCCTGTGAGGGAACGGATGGCGCTGCCTGCGCTGGCGCGGTCCCGCGTTGCTGGATGGGACGGGTGGTCAGGTCCGCCGTTCGGCCACGCGATTGCGTCCGGTCGGACACTGGCCGCTGCCGCGGTGCGTCGACCGTTACATCCGGAAGCAACGTGTTGGCCGCCGGTGTTACGGCGGGGCTTGCCGTTTGCTGCGCGTGAGCCATGTGGCCGGCTGACCACCCGGCCACAAGTCCCGCCAACGATATCGACCCCCAGATCGTCCGCACGCTCATTCTGATCCCCACCGCAGGTCCGGACTGAGCCGGCGCCTGCGCCCGTAACGTTCACGATGCCCGGACGAGAGTTAGCTTAAACCTCCGGAAATGAAATGTTATAACATTTCAAACGGGCGATTCCGGCCGAAGGGCGTCTCGATCTGGCAACACATGCGAACGATTAGCGATTGCAACGGGTATCAGCGAGTCGCAAGGGGGCGCAATGGAGCGTTCCGATGCCATTCAGAGCATCTGGCGTCGACGACAGGGCGGGTCCGGCTCGCATACCGAGTCCAATGCAAAACGGCCGCCCGTCGAACCGAGGGCGGCCGCTTGATGGTGTCGACAAGCCCCGGGACTACTTCTCCAGACGGGCCAGCAGGCTCGACGTGTCCCAGCGCTTGCCGCCGAGCTTCTCGACCTCGGAATAGAACTGGTCGACCAGCGCGGTCACCGGCAGATGGGCGCCGTTGCGGCGCGCTTCGCTGAGGCAGATCGACAGGTCCTTGCGCATCCATTCCACCGCAAAACCAAAGTCATATTTGCCATCGTTCATGGTCTTGTAGCGGTTCTCCATCTGCCACGACTGCGCGGCGCCCTTGGAGATGGTCTCGATGACAGCGGGAACGTCGAGGCCGGACTTCTTCGCGAAATGGATGCCCTCGGACAGGCCCTGCACGAGACCGGCGATGCAGATCTGGTTGACCATCTTGGTCAGCTGGCCGCTGCCGGCCGGTCCCAGCAGCTTGCACATCCGGGCATAGGCCGCGATCACCGGTTCGGCGCCGGCATAGGCGTCCGCGGTGCCGCCGCACATGACGGTCAGCACGCCGTTCTCGGCGCCGGCCTGGCCGCCGGACACTGGCGCATCGATGAATTTGAAGCCGGCCTTGGTGGCTGCGGCGTCGAGCTCACGTGCCACTTCAGCCGAGGCGGTGGTGTGGTCGACGAAGGTCGCGCCCTTGGCCATGCCGGCGAAGGCGCCGTCCGGGCCGATCGTGACCGAGCGCAGGTCGTTATCATTGCCGACGCAGCACATCACGAAGTCCTGGCCTTCCGCGGCCTGCTTCGGCGTCGGTGCTGCCTTGCCGCCGAACTTGTCGGCCCATTCCTTCGCCTTGGCCGCGGTGCGGTTGTAGACCGTGACCTCGTGACCGCCCTTCTTCACGAGGTGTCCTGCCATGGGGAAACCCATGACGCCGAGACCGATGAAAGCGACTTTAGCCATATGAGCTACCTTGACCTTGGGGTTCTGCCGGCGGCCTTGAGAGGGCCGGGCTGTTCTTGAAAGGAACACATCAGCACCCGGCGCGGTCGCGGCGGTGCTGGACGCCGCACCATACCGGCTTGCGAGGCGGGGGCAACGGCTTCGTGACGGATGCGAAAGCGCCGCCGCGTGCTAAAGAGGCATCATCATGACGGCTTGCAAAGCCGCCATCCGGCAACGAAATCCAGTCAACCAACGAACCAGCCAGGGAGTGTCTCGCATGGGCGTCAGCGTCGGCGTGCTCGATCATTTCAACATCCGGACCCGCAACCTCGCCGAGACCGTGCGCTTCTATGAAGACGTGCTCGGGCTCGAGAACGGCGCCCGTCCGGACTTCGCCTTTCCCGGCGCCTGGATGTACAGCGAGGGCCGCCCGGTGGTGCATCTGGTCGACATCTCGCCGACCTCCGAGGCACAGAAGCCGGACTCCGGCGTCGTCCACCATGTCGCCTTCGTCAGCCGCGGCTTCGCCGGCATGAAGGCCCGGCTCGCCGAGAAGGGCATGCCGTTCGAAGCGCGGCAGGTGCCGGGCGGGGAGCTGTGGCAGATCTTCGTGCGCGACCCCAACGGCGTGATGATCGAGCTCAATTACGAGGCAGCGAAAGAGCGGGCTGAGGATGCGCCGGTGGAGACCGCCTCCGACATCGGAACCATGGTGGCGTTTTGAGCCGGTCGGCTTTATGAAGCGGCGCAACGCAGGGCCGGAGCGGTGCCGTCGCAGACGACGGAAGATCATGTCCGGCCAACAGGATAGGGCGCGACGATGTGGCGCGTTCTGAGCTATTTCAGGAGACGCGCCGTGAGCGTGACGCAGCAGCAGGTTATCGAGGCACTCAAGCGGGTCCGCTCGCCACGTGGCGTGGCGCTGCCGGACGCCGGCGTGCTGTCGCCGATCACGGCCAATGACGGCAAGGTGTTCTTCTCGATCAATGTCGAGGCCAGCGAGGCTCGCGCCTGGGAAGACACCCGGGCGCAAGCCGAAGCCGCCGTGCGCGCCATTCCCGGCGTGACCATGGCGATGATCGCGCTGACCGCCGAGCGCAAGGCGGGCGCTGCCGCCCCGCCGCCGCGGCAAGGCGGGGTGCAGCCGGTCTCGGCGCATCGTCCGCACCAGCATCCGGCGGACTCGCCGATGTCCCGGCAGGCCGCGATTCCGGGTATCGCGGCCGTCATCGCCGTGGCCTCGGGCAAGGGCGGTGTCGGCAAGTCGACCACCGCGATCAATCTCGCGCTGGGCTTGCGCGATCTCGGCCTCAAGGTCGGGCTGCTCGACGCCGACATCTACGGCCCGTCGGTGCCGCGGCTGACCGGGCTGCAGGAAAAGCCCAAGCTCACCGACGACAAGAAGATGATTCCGCTGTCGCGCTTCGGCCTGTCGATCATGTCCATCGGCTTTCTCGTCGACGAGGACAGCCCGATGATCTGGCGCGGCCCGATGGTGATGTCGGCGATCAACCAGATGCTGCGCGACGTCGCGTGGGGCACGCTCGACGTGCTCGTCGTCGACATGCCGCCGGGCACCGGCGATGCCCAGCTGACGCTGGCGCAGAACGTGCCGCTGAAGGGCGCGGTGATCGTGTCGACGCCGCAGGACCTGTCGCTGATCGACGCCCGCCGCGGGCTTGCGATGTTCCGCAAGGTCAACGTGCCCGTGCTCGGCATCATCGAGAACATGAGCTACTTCCAGTGCCCGCAATGCGGCACCCGGTCTGACATCTTCGGTCATGGCGGCGCGCGCCACGAGGCCGAGCGGCTCGGCGTGCCGTTCCTCGGCGAAATCCCGCTGCACATGGACATCCGCTCGACGTCGGACGCCGGCAACCCGGTGGTCGAGAGCGAGCCGAAGGGTCCGCATGCCGCGATCTATAGGACCATCGCCGCGTCGGTGCGGGATCAGCTCAAGGACGCCATCGCCGCTGCTTGATGCACTGCAGCGAAGCGCGTGCGACTATTGGACCGTTTGTCATTCCAACGTCGCGTTTTCGCTTAACCGGTTCCGTGCTAAAGCCCGGCCCGGATCGCCTTCGACCGTGTGCGGCCAATCGCATCGGCGGATAAATGCTTTTTCAACGGGAAACGCCCCCAACAAGGAGATGCCTTAATATGAAGCGTCGTGATTTTCTGAAGGTTTCGGCCGCCGGTGCCGCGGCGACGGCTGCGGTGGCCTCGCCGGCGATCGCGCAGTCGATGCCGGAAATCAAGTGGCGGTTGACCTCGAGCTTCCCGAAGTCGCTCGACACGATCTATGGCGGCGCCGAGTACCTGGCGAAGCAGGTCGCCGAGATGACCGACAACAAGTTCCAGATCCAGGTCTTCCAGGCCGGTGAGCTGGTTCCGGGTCTGCAGGCGCTCGACGCGACCTCCAAGAACACCGTCGAGATGTGCCATACGGTGTCGTATTATTACGTCGGCAAGGACCCGACCTTCGCGATCTTCGCGTCGGTGCCGTTCGGCCTCAACGCCCGGCAGCAGAACTCCTGGCTGTATCAGGGCGGCGGCAACGAGCTCGCCAACGAGTTCTTCAAGAAGTCGGCCAACGTGATCGGCTTCCCCTGCGGCAATACCGGCACCCAGATGGGCGGCTGGTTCCGCAAGGAGATCAAGACCGTCGCCGACCTCTCGGGCCTGAAGTTCCGCATCGGCGGCATCGCCGGCCAGGTGCTGCAGAAGCTCGGCGTCGTGCCGCAGCAGCTCGCGGGTGGCGACATCTACCCGTCACTGGAGAAGGGCACCATCGACGCGGCCGAGTGGGTCGGTCCGTATGACGACGAGAAGCTCGGCTTCCAGAAGGTTGCCAAGTACTACTACTATCCGGGCTTCTGGGAAGGCGGTCCGACCGTCCACGCCTTCGCCAACCTCGACAAGTATAACGAGCTGCCGAAGCACTATCAGTCGATCCTCGCCAACGCGACGGTCAACGCCAATACCTGGATGGCCGCGCGCTACGACCAGGTGAACCCGGCGGCGCTGAAGCGCCTGGTTGCCGGGGGCACGCAGCTGCGTCCGTTCACCAACGAGGTGCTCGAAGCCTGTCTCAAGGCGACCAACGAGCTGTGGGGCGAGATCTCGGCCAAGAACGCCGACTTCAAGAAGGTCATCGACGCGATGCAGGCCTACCGCTCGGATGAGTATCTGTGGTGGCAGGTCGCCGAGTACACCTATGACAGCTTTATGATCCGCTCGCGTACCCGCGGCTGATCGTAGCTTCAATCGGCGGATCGACTTGAGCCCGGCCTCGCAAGAGGCCGGGCTTTTGCGTTGCGGCAACGTTTCGCAATGGCACTCCGACGCACTTTGATCCACACTGGAACTGAAGCCTCACAAAGAAGGCTGCTCAGGAAACGAACACAATGACCCCCAGGGAGGGAAGAACTATGAAGCGGAGAGACTTCATCAAGGTGACCGGGCTTGGCGCCGCTGGCGCGGCCGCGATCGCAGCGCCGGCCATCGCACAATCGATGCCGGAGCTGAAATGGCGCATGCCGACGAGCTGGCCGAAATCGCTCGACACCTTGTATGGCGGCGCCGAGATCATGGCCAAGGTGGTCGGCGAAGCCACCGACAACAAATTCCAGATCCAGCCGTTCGCGGCCGGCGAAATCGTCCCCGGACTGCAGGTCCTCGACGCCGTGCAGAACGGCACCGTCGAAATCGGCCACACCGCGTCGTACTACTACTTCGGCAAGGACCCGACGTTCACCTTCGGCTCGTCGGTCCCGTTCGGGCCGAACATGCGCATCAACCAGGCCTGGTACATGCTCGGCGGAGGACGTGAGATCCTCAACGAGTTCTACACGAAGTACAATGTCGTCTCGCTGCTTGCCGGCAACACCGGTTGTCAGATGGGCGGCTGGTTCCGCAAGGAGCTCACCGGCGTCAACGATCTCAAGGGACTGAAATTCCGCATCGGTGGCTTTGCCGGCCGCGTGCTGCAGAAGCTTGGCGCGGTGCCGCAGCAGATCGCCGGCGGCGACATCTATCCTGCGCTGGAGAAGGGCACGATCGATGCGGCTGAGTGGGTCGGTCCGTACGACGACGAGAAGCTCGGCTTCGTCAAGGTCGCGCCGCATTACTACTATCCGGGCTGGTGGGAAGGCGGGCCGATGCTGCTCTCCTTCGTCAACCAGGATCGTTGGAATGCGCTGCCCAAGAACTATCAGAAGATCCTCGAGCATGCCGGCCATTATGCCAACAACTGGATGATGGCGAAGTACGACCAGAGCAATCCGGCGGCGCTGCGCCGGCTGCTCGCCGCCGGTGCCAAGCTGCATGCGTTCTCGCCGGAGATCATGCAGGCATGCCTGAAGGCCGCCCGCGAACTGCACAGCGAGGTCGCGGCCACCAACCCCGACTTCAAGAAGACCTATGAGTCGTTGTCGGCCTTCTCCGGCAATGGCTACTCTTGGTTCCAGGTCGCCGAGATCGGCTACGACGCCTTCATGGCGCGCAACTCGCAGAGCTGAGGCCGGCGCCGTATCGCGTCAGGAGGCAGACAAAACAAAACCCCGGCGCAGCGCGCCGGGGTTTTTCATTGTCGCGACGATGGAGCATCTGCGCCATCAGAATTTCGGCGGGCCGAAGTCGAGCGGCGGCGCATCGATCTGCGGAATCTCGATCTTGATCGAGTTCGGATCGACGGTCGAGGCCGCGCCCTTGTAGTGCATGACCATCGAGGGGAACAGGATCACCAGCATCACCATGACCAACTGAATCACGACGAACGGCACGGCGCCCCAGTAGATCTGGCCGGTCGTCACCGGCTCCATCCGCTTGCCGGTGACGCGGTCGAGATAGGACTCCTTCGGCGCCACCGAGCGCAGATAGAACAGCGCGAAGCCGAACGGCGGATGCATGAACGAGGTCTGCATGTTGACGCCGAGGATGACGCCGAACCAGATCAGGTCGATGCCGAGCTTTTCGGCCGCGGGCCCCAGCAGCGGAATGATGATGAAGGCCAGCTCGAAGAAGTCGAGGAAGAACGCCAGCACGAACACGAAGGCGTTGACGAAGATCAGGAAGCCGATCTGGCCGCCGGGCAGTGACGTCAATAGGTGCTCGACCCAGACATGGCCGTTGACGCCGTAGAAGGTCAGCGAGAACACGCGCGCACCGACCAGGATGAAGACCACGAAGGCCGACAGTTTTGCGGTGGACTCGACGGCCTGGCGGACCAGGTCGAAGCTGAGCCGCCGCTTGATCGCGCCGAGGATGATCGCGCCGGCAGCGCCCATCGCGCCGCCCTCGGTCGGCGTCGCGAGCCCGATGAAGATCGTGCCGAGCACCAGGAAGATCAGGAACAGCGGCGGCACCATCACGAAGGTGGTCTGCTGCGCCATGCGGGACAGGAAGCGGTATCCGGTGGTGCGCTCCAGCACCCAGTTCACGACTGCGACGGCGAAGGCAAACACGATGCCGTAGAACATGCTCAGCACGACGAAGTCGGCGCCGTGATATTCCGAGCCGCGCATCATGAACCAGCCGAACACGCAGCTCGCCAGAAACAGCACGCCCAGCGATTTCAGGCCGCGGTCGCCCGAGTCCTCGCGAAAGCCGATCGCATCGGCCGGCAGGCCGGGCGCCGATTTCGGAAAGATCATGCTGGTCAGGAAGGCGTAGAGCGCATAGATCGCGGACAGCACGAGGCCGGGGATGAAGGCGCCCTCGTACATGTCGCCGACGGACTTGCCGAGCTGGTCGGCCATGACGATCAGGACCAGCGACGGCGGGATGATCTGCGCCAAGGTCCCGGAGGCGGCGATGATGCCGCTGGCAAGCCGGCGGTCGTAGCCGTAGCGCAGCATGATCGGCAGCGAGATCAGGCCCATCGAGATCACGGAGGCGGCGACCACGCCAGTGGTGGCCGCGAGCAGCGCGCCGACGAACACGACCGCATAGGCGAGGCCGCCGCGGATGGTGCCGAACAGCTGGCCGATGGTGTCCAGCAGGTCCTCGGCCATGCCGGATCTTTCCAGCACCAGGCCCATGAAAGTGAAGAACGGAATCGCCAGCAGCGTGTCGTTGTTCATCACGCCGTAGACGCGTTCCGGTAGCGCCTGCAGGAAGTCCGGCCGGAATTCGCCGAGCTCGATACCGACGAGGGCGTAGAACAGGCCGACGGCGCCGAGCGAGAAGGCTGCCGGATAGCCGAGCAGCAGCATCACGACCAGCGAGCCGAACATGATCGGCGCCATGTTGGCGATCAGAAAAGCTGTCATTGAAGTATCCCCCAGCCCGCCGCTTACTTCTTTTCGATCGCTTCGACGAGGTGCTCGACCTCGGCCTCGATCCCGTGGGATTTCGCAGCGTGGGGATCAGGGATGAGCCCGCGCATCACGGCGATGCGCTTGATCAGCTCGGAGATGGCCTGCGCCAGCAGGAACACGAAGCCGATCATGATGAGCGATTTCGCCGGCCATTGCGGCAGGCCGCCGGCATTGCTCGACTGTTCGTTGATTTCGAACGAGCGCAGGAAGAACGGCACGCTGGTGATGATCATCACGACGCAGAGCGGAATCAGGAAGAGCACGTGGCCGACGACGTCGATGGTGTCACGCAGCCATTTGGGCATCATGGCGTTGACGATGTCGATGCGGATGTGCTCGTTGTCGAGCAGCGTCCACGGCGAGCACAGCAGGAAGACCGCTGAGAACAGCACCCACTGTAGCTCGAGCCAGGAGTTCGACGAGGTGTCGAGCGTCTTGCGGACGATGGCGTTGATCGTGGAAATGATGACGGCGAGCAGGATCAGCCACGCCAGCCGCTTGCCGGTCCAGGTCGTGAACGCATCGATCCCACGGCTCAATTTCAGCAACGCTTGCAACGCAATCCTCCCCCAAATGTCTTGCGACGTCCCATGGCCCGTTCTGGCTGCGCAGCACATGGCGCAACGGCCTATCCGGCCCGGCAGGCTCAAAAAACGAGGGCACCATTTCAGCGCCTCGTGTTGCCGTCAATCGGAAAAATGGGCAAAAAGGGGCGTTGCCGCAACATGTTGCGGGAGTGGCGACGCCGCGCCACAGCCGTCTCCGGTTGCCGGAGCCGGGCGATCGGCGGCCGGTGCCGGGAGCTGAACGGGCGGCGTCCGAGGGCGGAGGGCGCGCGAATGCGGCCGACCGAGCGCGTCCTGCGCGAGGCGGTCTTACAGCACCACCACGCCGGAATGCTTGGCTTTGTTTTCGGGTTCGACGTGGATGGTGATCCAGCTGTGCTCGTCGTCCTCGCGCAAGGCCGCCTCGATCCGGTCGCAGATCTCGTGCGCCTGGTTGACCGACATCTCTCCGGGCACCACGAGGTGGAACTCGATGAAGGTCAGCTTGCCGGCATGGCGGGTCCGGACGTCGTGCGCCTCCAGCGCCCCGTCGGCATGCGCGCTGATGATCTGGCGGATGCGCGCAAGCGTGGTGTCGGAGACCGCCTCATCCATCAGCCCGCTGGTGGATTCCTTCAGCACCTGCCATCCCGACCACAGGATGTTCACCGCGACCAGCACCGCCAGCGCCGGATCGAGGATCGGCAACTGCAACATCACCGCGAGGCCGAGGCCGACCACGACGCCGCCCGAGGACACGACGTCCGTCAGCAGGTGCCGGCCGTCCGCCACCAGCGCCGGCGATCGCAGCCGCTTGCCGCGCGTGATCAACAGCCAGCACCAGACCGCATTGATCGCGCTCGCCAGCGCGTTCACCGCGAGGCCTTCCGCAGGCGCCGAAAACGCGCGCGCATTGAAGAAATTCCCGTAGGCCTCATGGATGATGAGCAGCGCCGCCACGACGATCATGACGCCCTCGATCACCGCGCTGAAGTACTCGACCTTGTGGTGGCCGAACGGATGGTTGGCATCCGCGGGCTTGGCGGCGATGCGCACCGCGCCGAGCGCGACCACGGCGGTGACGACGTTGACGATGCTCTCGACGGCATCGGAGTAGAGCGCGACCGAGCCGGTGATCCAATAGGCAAGATATTTCAGGCCGAGCACGATCGTTCCGACCACGAGGCTGCCGATGGCGAGCTTGAGCGATTGCGAGGCCATGATGTCCTGATCCGATCCCGCGCTGGGGTACTCAACGCTGCGGCGGAACGCAACCAGGGTGGAAGCGGTTCGGTGTCGGGAAGGAGCTGATGCCCCCGGTTTTTTTGGCCGTCGAGACCGCCTATAGCGGCGGTGTTGCTCCGATGGAGAAGTGATCTGTGGAAAACAGAAAGGTCGCGCCCACGGACATGGGCGCGACCTTGTCGGCAAACGCCAACAGGAATGACGCCGCCGACTACTTCTCTTTGATGACCGTGGTGGTGCTGGTGGAGCTGCCGACCGTGCCCTCGTCCTCGCAGACCTTGGTCTGGCGGATGCGGTCCTCGGCTTCCACGCGGCTGGTGAACGCCATCGGTCCGATCTGCGTGACGACCTCGCGGTCGGCGGGGCGTGTGGTGGTGATGGTGCAGCGATGGCTCGGTCCCTGCACGATGTAGTATTCGTCAGCAAGCGCCGGAGCGACCGATCCGATGATCACTGCGCCGGCAAGAAGAAGGGGTGCTTTCATCGTCGCCTCTCTTTTCCAAGAACAGCCAAAAGGGGAGCGAGGGGGCGATGAGGAGATCTTGTCCTCATCGTTCGACGCTCTCCGCGTTTGCAACTCGGTCGACTGGTCGGGGTTCCGGCACGCCAGACGCAGCTTGTGTTGATGCGATGCAGTGTCGGCAACGATGGACGCGAGATTTCGTCAGGGCGCAGCGACGCCAGCGCAGGCCCGCGGTGGCTCGCTGGTCGATGTCGGCTGCGACGCGGACGATCGCGCAAAGTCTCCGCGGCGGGATCCCTGACATGCCGGTGGCGAAGCTGAGCGAACGGTCTGTGCTCGGCCGATCCGCACATCGTTTCCCAAAACGCGGGCACGCGACGCGAAGATATTTGCAGACCGGCTCGGCTTGAGCGGTGACGTTCTTCCGGGCTTCACATTCTGATGCGACCTTATGATGTGGGGCGGCCCACATGCGCCGTCGGCTCAGACGGGGAAGCGGGGACTCGGACATGCTTGGGTTGCGTCTTTTCGGCTTGATCCTGGGAGGCCTGACCGCGATCGCGGAGATCGCGACGCCGTGTGCGGCAACACCGTGCAGCAACCTGCAGACGCTCGCGCTCGAGCATACCACCATCACGCTGGCGACCGACATCACGAGCGGCGTCTTCACCGTTCCCGGGAGCAATCCGGCGCAAGACATCACGGGCCTGCCGGCGTTCTGCCGCGTCGCCGCGACGATCGCGCCGACCGTGGATTCGGCGATCAAGATCGAGGTCTGGCTGCCGGCGTCGACGTGGAGCGGGCGGTTTCTCGGCCTCGGCAGTGGCGGATTCGGCGGCTACTACGACTATGGCGGCCTCGCGTTCCGCCTCAAGGGCGGTTACGCTGTTGCCTACACCGGTCTGGGAACCGGGACCTCCGGATGCACCGTGCACTACTGCGGATCGGACGGCAACAAGGGCAACGCGTTCGCGATCGCGCTCGGCGACAAGGCGACCCCGAGCCTCGGGCTCTACGGGCATCCCGAGCGGATCACTGATTTCGGCCATCGCGCGGTCCACCTGATGACGCTGCGGGCCAAGGAGATCGTACAAGCATACTATCAGCAGAGCGCGACCAGGGCCTATTTCTTCGGCTGCTCCACCGGAGGCCACAGCGGACTGATGGAGGCGCAACGCTATCCCGAGGACTATGACGGCATCCTGGTCGGCGCGCCGGCCTACAATCGCACGCACCTGTATGCGACGACGCCGCTCGGATGGCGCAACACGCATGCGACGCCGGGGCGGCAGATGCAAGCCGGTCAGATGTCGCTGATCAACAAGGCCGTCCTGGCGCAATGCGCTGGGCGGGATGGCGGAGTCGCAACGGACCAGTTCCTGAACAATCCGCGGCGCTGCCGGTTCGATCCTAAAGTCCTGCAATGCACCGGCGGCGACGTGCCACCGGCATGCCTGACCGAGGAACAGGTCACGACGATGCAGAACTATTATGCCGGCACGGTCGACCCGGTGACCGGTGAAAGGATCGTCCCGGGCTTTGCGCCCGGCAGCGAGACCGAGGACCTGTCAGCGAAGGGGATCATGCTCAAGCAGCAGCTTCCCGAGCCGCTGTTCGATGGCCCCCTTTATTGGGTCTATGGTCCGACCTTCGGGCAGCCCGGCAGTGCCGTGAACTACACGAACTTCGACATCCATCGCGACCTGCCGGCTGTGGAGGCCATGCTGGCCGAGCCGCTGAACGCCACCAGCCCGGATCTCAAGGCCTTCCGGGAACGCGGCGGCCGGCTCATCATGTATCAGGGGTGGGCCGATGAGCTTGTGATGCCGCAGAACACGATCGACTACTTCAACTCGCTTGTGAAATTCGACAGCCCGTCCTTCGCGACGCGGCGAGGAGACGAAGCGCAGGTCGGTGCTGACGTCGCGGAAGATCGGTTCGGCGGCGATCACGTGCGAGCCGGGCTGCAGCGAACCCTGAGCTACGCCCGCCTGTACATGGTGCCGGGCATGTATCACTGTGGCGGCGGACCTGGCCCCAACGCGTTCGTCTTCCTTCCGGCGCTCCAAGACTGGGTCGAGAACGGCACGCCGCCGGGGTCCGTCGTCGCGACCAAGTACGTCAACGACACGGCGCCCGATGTGCAGATGACGCGGCCGCTCTGTGTGTTCCCGAAGATCGCGCGATACAACGGCCGCGGCAGCACCGACGACGCGGCGAGCTTCTCTTGCGTCGAGGGTGGGCACCGTCATGACCACGGTCCGCACGACGAGCAGTGAGGCAGGTGTTTGAACACAGCGAAGCGGCTCGCCGACAATCGATGATGACCTCGTCCCTGCATCAGAGAACCGCGATCGACGTCGCGATGTCGATACGCCGGTCCACACCGTCGGCGATGGTGATTCACAGCAGCCTGACGCTCACCTTCGCCTTGCCGGTGTTGTTCGGATAGAATGCATCGTACACCCAGGGTAACCCGATCACCGCGTCGTTGACATAGAGGAACAGCTCGCCGCCGCGGTCGGCCTTGAACCTCGCCTTGTAGGCTTGAGGTGTCGTGTTGGGCGCGGGAACGGGGTCGAGGAAATATTCGTCGACGCCGGTCTCGCCGACCCTGGCGATCAGCCGATACCACGGCCGGAACAGAACGCGGCGCAGCAGGATGCCTGCGTAGAACGTCGAGCGGGCGTAGCCCTGGACCGTCGAGGTGCGATAGCCGGCGGGCGTGACCGGCCGCCCGGCGTCCTCCCACGGATCGGTCATGGTGACGATGATCTCGTAGGAGAAGCCGGGACGGACGCTCAAGCCGGTGGGCGCGCAGACCGCGTCGGTCGAGAAATCCCGGGCATCCTGCGGAATGCCCTTGTCGACCGCGACGAGCTCGCGCGCGGGCGTACCATGGCAGAAGGCGCCCATCGAGTCCGCGGCGTTGAACAGGAAATGGCTGATCAGCGTGGCCGCAAGCCAGACGGTGCCGACAGCGAGGAAGAACGGGCCGACATGCCGCTTGCCGTTCCTGATGACGAACTGATAGGCGCGATTGGTCCGGAGCGCGTAGATGGTCCGATGCACCAGGCCGGACGGCATCGGGGGTGATGCCCGTTCGCGCCAGATCACGCGCATCCGGTCGCCGATGCGGTCGCTGAGGAACGTCCCGAGCGCAGTCAGTACGACCAGGATGATGATCCCGCCGGCGAACCATTCGGGGTTGGCGGCGTACCAGTCCGTCCACCAGTGCAGCGAGTTCGGCAGGAACGATTCGACCAGCCGGACGGCTTCGGAGACCATCCTGATGCGGGAGGCGTATTCGTGCGTGCGATCGAGGTCGTGGAACAGCCAGAACGCCGCGAGGTGGAGCGAGGCCGCCAGCGTCGCGAAATAAGCGAGGCGTCTGAACCACACCAGATTCCACAGCTTTTCCTGGGCCGCGAACCGGGCGGCCGCGCCGGCCGGCGTCTCGAACGTGGTCGGCCCGAGCGGCGTCAGCGTGCCGTCGTAGCGGACGATCAGGTAGTTGTCGGGCAGCCCGATGGGCGCGTAGGCGTTGCAGCCGCTGTCGATGCGGTCGAAGACGCTTTCGTGGATCTTCGGCATCGGCACCTGCACGCCCGCGGCCGGGTCGTTGCAGAGGTCTGACACCTTGCGCGGGCCGTACCGATAATAGGAGCCGAGCCCGGAGCGCGAGTTGTACAGGCGTCCGTCCTTGTCCTGGGACGTGACGATCGACCTGATCGCATCCGGATCGGCCTCGGGCGCGGTCTTGAAGATCAGGCCGCGCTTGATGGCCTCGCCGACCAGCCAGGTCAGCGGGACGTAGGAGACGGAATCGTCCGGATAGCCGCCGCCGACATTGCCGTGCATGCCGACGAACCAGACCTGAACCAGCCGTTCGTCATCGATCGTCCTGGCATCCTGCGGCTTGGTCTCGCCGGCCTCGGTCCAGAGCACCGGATGGAATGTCGTTCTCTCGTCGTCGAGCGCGAGCGCGTGGCGCGCGCATGTCAGCCGCGGGTTGAGCACGCGATTGGGCAGCTCGAGCGGCCACACCCAGTTGGAGATGCCTCGCGTCATCTCGTCGATCGGCAGTCCGTAGGCGGCGACGGTGTCCCACAGCCCGATGAACTCGATCGCCGGGAGGCGTTTTCGCTCGAGGAGGTCGAGAGATTTGCGGCCCATGATGCGGTCGATCACCGGCACCAGCACATGATCGCGAAGCCAGCGGAACGGCACCTCGATCCGCCAGATCGAATGGTAGCCCTTGGCGCGATAGGCGCGATAGGCCTTCACGGCGCCATCGTGCAGCTCGGCCTCGGTGCCGGCGACGATCAGGCCCTGGTCGAGCATCAGCGCGGCCAGCACCCGCACGGTGAAGGCGCCGCGGCTGAAGCCGAACAGATAGATCTTCGAGCCATGCTCGTGGTCGTAGTTGCGACAGACGAACTTGTAGGCGTCGAGGATGTTGCGCTTGAGACCGAAGCCGAACGCGCCGCCGAGCAGGGCGAGAGGGACGAACGACGATGTGCCGACGCCGTCGTCGTACTTGGCCGCCTGGGCATTGCTCTGCAGGTCGAGCGCCTGGAACATGCGCCAGACGTTGGTCCGCCACACGCTCGACGCGGCGTTGCCGGTCCCGTCGGACAGGATGATGATCTTGGGACTCGCCATGCAAAGGACCCCGCTCGACATTCCCCCGGTCGAGAGCCGGGAGCGTAATACGGACGATCGGGAAAGCAACCTGAGATGGTGTGAGGCTTTCGGCGGCGTGGCCGGAGGATGCGGGACGCCGCTGCAGCGACGCGGCGACCCGAGGACGAAAATGCACTGCGCTGCCACCGAAATGCCGACATCACCGAAATGCGGTTGCCGTCGCCGTTCATCGCCCTTCAGGCGGGGTTGATGTGCTCGACGAGATGTGCGCGCGAGGGCGCCCGGTCGAAGGGATCGCTGAAATATTGCGTCTCATGCACCACTTTGCCGTCGCGGAATTCCATGATGCTCACCACGTAGGAGGGCACGCCGTCATAGGTCAGGACCAGTTCAGTGACCCAGAGATCGCCGCCGCCGATGATCCGCTGCACTGTGAAGCGCTTGTGGTTGGGCTGGACGAAGCGGCTTTCCTGAATGTTGCGCCGGCTGCGGATACGCTCGCCCGATTGCGGATAATCGAGCACGGCATCGTCGCGATAGATGGCGTGCTCGGCGTCGAAATCGTTGGCGTCCGATGCATCCCAATGGTGCTGCAGGGCAGCGCGCGTGGCGCGGTCGTCCATGGCAATCTCCCATTCAGGTGCGCGCTCTCGTTGCAGAGCGCGCGTCGACAGGCCAAAGAACGGCGCATCCTGGAGGTGTTCGCGCGTTGATGCGGGCATCCGCAGGCTTCGCAGCCGTGATGCATCATAGGACGATGGCCGACGTGTCACCACTCCGATGCGAACGGCGGGAGATGCGAAGGAACGAGCTCTCCGCGTGAGTGGCTCCGCGCAACAACGCTGCCGCCGTCACGCCGGCCGCGTCGCGATCCAGATCACGTGGCGGGCGCCGCCGCCGCGGCCGGTGGCGCGGATGTTGATCTCCTCGGCGGCAAAGCCTGCTTTGCGCAGCCGCGGCGCGAAGCGCTCGTCGGGGTGTGACGACCACACCGCCAGCACGCCGCCGCGGCGCAGGGCGGTGAAGGCGGTGCGCAAGCCCGAGGAATCATACAGCGCGTCGTTGGATTGCCGCGTCAGTCCCTGCGGGCCGTTGTCGACGTCGAGCAGGATCGCGTCATAGGTGCCGCGCGCGGCGGCGATCAGCTTCACGACGTCGCCCTCGTGAATGTCGACGCGTGGATCGGCGAGGCTTGCGCCGGACAACTCGGCCATCGGGCCGCGGGCCCAGGCGATCACCGCGGGCACCAGCTCGGCGACGGTGACGCGGGCCTGCGGACCCAGCACCTTCAGCGCGGCGCGCAAGGTGAAGCCCATGCCGAGGCCGCCGATCAGCAGCCGCGGAGCGGGCGCGGCCTTGATGCGGGCGCAGCTCAGGGTCGCCAGCGCCTCTTCGGATCCGTGCAGCCGGCTGTTCATCAGCTCGTTCGCGCCGAGCTTGATCGAGAACTCCTTGCCGCGCTGCATCAGCCGCAGCGGCTCGCCGCCGCCGGGGACGTCCGCGGTGTCGATCAGCTTCCAGGGAATCACGGGCGTCTCGCGTCAGTTGGATTACGCTATGTCAGGCGGCAGAGTCGTCGCGCTGGGCCGCTGCTTACCACATTGCCTGCATCCAGCACCAAGGGCGACGCCACTGTTGCGACGGCCTGCATGGCGCCGTCGCGCATCATTGCGGTGGCGACACCAGCATCCAGACGCCTGCGGCACTGAAGGCGATCCCGGCCGCGCGCGCGACCCATCGTCCGAACGGAGCGACTTTCTCAAACAGCACGAGCAGGGTCAGGAGGGCGATCCACGTTACGTTCATGACGCCACCGACGAATAGCAGCGCCATCAGAGCCCAGCAGCAGCCGACGCAATAGCCGCCGTGCCGGAGGCCCAATAGCAGGCACCCGCGCAGGTCGCCGCGAAAGCCGCCGTGGCGCATCAGGAACAGGAGCGGCGACTGGCATTGGACGAGGCAGGCGCCCTTCAGCGGTGTCCACTGATAGACGCCCGCGGCGATCAGCACGGTGGCGCCGAGCACGTGGCTGTCGATCGCCATCCGCGAATCCAGCAGGGCCGTCCGCTCCACACCCCATTGCAGCACGGTCGCCAGCAGCGAAAAGCCGCTCCAGGCGAGCAGATAGCCGGCCGCAAACCAGCCGGTCGCAGCGAACGGCTGGCCCTGTGCGCGGCCCTGCCGACCGACACGGGCGTACATCAGGATCATCGGCGCGGCCGACGGCGCCATCATCCCGACCATCATCACCGCCCACATCAGGAACACATAGGCGAACTCGATCGCGCGCCACGACTCGCTGGCCGGCAACATGATGCCGATGCCGGCCGGGATCATGCGGAAACCGGTCATGTCCATGCCGCCCATGTCCATGTCGTTGGCGAGCCAGACAACATAGGCCCATGACAGGGCGACCATGATTGCGATCGCGCCGCCGACGATCCAGCGATCGCGCCGCAGCACGGCTTCCAGGGCGCTGCCGGTCATCTGCAAGGCGGGTTGCCGGCCTTGCGCCACGTCGAATTAGGCCTGGTTGGACCAGCTGATCGACGCGTACAGGCCGTTCTTGCCGGAATTGTCCCAGCGCATGCCGTGATCATTGTAGGTGTTGCCCGCCGCGCCGACGGCCAGCGCCATCCTGTCCGGGCTGACGGGGTGGCCGATGTTCACCCACATCTCGCCGCTCGGATGCATGGTCGGCAGCGGTTCGACGGACATGTGCAGGATGTCGGCGATCTCGGCGGATCGCGTCTTGCCGTCGATCCGGAAGGTGATGGCGGCTTTGCGCACGCCGAGATTGGTGCTGATCAGCGGCGTGAACGCAGCCATCGGGCCGCCGGCGGCGCCGGTGAAGATCGCGGCCATCGCCTCGGTCTGCGGATCGTCGGCGCGCTGATCGACGTAGGCGGCGATCGACCAGTCTCCCTCCGCCATCACGCCGGGCGCATGGAGCATCACCGCCGCGTTGAGGCCGTCAAGCGCGACATCGCCATAGCGGCCGGTGTCGATGTGGAACAGCAGCGGCACGTTGCAGAACCCCTCGGTCGGCTGCGCGGTCAGGGGAGGCGCGGCCGACATCAGGCACGGACACAGCAGGCTGCAGCTGCAATTCTCGAAATAGTCACCGGACAGGTGCCAAGCGACTGGGTCTGCCATCGCCGCCTCCCGCTAGGTCTCACCGACAACGTGCTCTGGAACGCACGATCTCAGGTTGAAAGCTACGCCGCGTCGGGACGTGCCGCAAGCCGGTCATTTGTTCCTCTCCACGTCAGGGGGGCCGGCCCACTGACTGGCTCCGGCCGCGATCGGTCGCAGGCCGCGGTGGTCGAGGACTCCGGTCAGCCGCCCGTCACGCTCATGTGCCGGCTGACGCTCGGGCGGTTGTGGCGGCGGTCGATGATGAAGTCGTGGCCCTTCGGCTTCAGGCCGATGGCGCGGTCGATCGCGTCGCTCAGCTGCTCGTCGCTGGCCGAGGCGCGCAGCGGCTTGCGCAGGTCGGAGGCGTCCTCGTGGCCGAGGCAGGTGTGCAATGTGCCGGTGCAGGTGACGCGGACGCGGTTGCAGCTCTCGCAGAAATTATGCGTCATCGGCGTGATGAAGCCGATCGTGCCGCCGGTCTCGGCGACGCGGACGTAGCGGGCGGGACCGCCGGTGGTCTCGTCGAGATCGGTCATGGTGTAGGTCTGGGCAAGACGCCCGCGCAGCAGCGACAGCGGCAGATACTGGTCGATGCGGCCTTCGCCGATCTCGCCCATCGGCATCACCTCGATCAAGGTCAGCGCCATGCCCTTGCCGTGCGCCCAGTCGATCAGCGCGGGGATCTCGTCCTCGTTCATGTTCTTCAGCGCGACCGCGTTGATCTTCACGGCGAGACCCGCAGCGCGCGCCGCCTCGATGCCGGCCAGCACGCGGTCGAGGTCGCCCCAGCGGGTGATGGCGCGGAATTTGTCCGGGTCCAGCGTGTCGAGCGAGACGTTGATGCGGCGGACGCCGCAATCGGCGAGCTCCGCGGCGTATTTGGCGAGCTGCGTCGCATTGGTCGTCATCGTCAGCTCGCCGAGCGCGCCGCTCTTCAGGTGCCGCGACAGCGAGCGTACCAGGCCCATCACGTTGCGCCGGACTAGCGGCTCGCCGCCGGTGAGCCTGAGCTTCTTGACGCCCTTGTGGATGAACGCCGAGCACAGCCGGTCGAGCTCTTCGAGCGTCAGCAGGTCGGCCTTCGGCAGGAAGGTCATGTCCTCGGACATGCAGTAGAAGCAGCGCAGGTCGCAGCGGTCGGTCACCGAGACGCGCAGATAGCTGATGCGGCGGCCGAACGGGTCGGTCATCGGGCGCGTCAGGGCGGTGTCACTCAACGTCTCTGCGGTCATGGAAAGCCTTGATGGAAAGCCTTGATGGAAAGCCTTGATGGAAAGCCTTGATGCAAGCCTTGGCTGGTGGCGGCCCAGGTGGCGGCGATGCCACGCGGCGGCCGCGCAAGCGCGGCCGGATGTCGGTCTCACGACAATCTAATCATGATCGCCGCGCCTCACAATCATCGACGTTGAAACGTCGATGCTGCAATGCAGCTTCGCCTTGGCAAGGGGACGCGCGGGACGATGGCCCGTTATTGCCGTCCCGGCGCGGGGGCGGGGAAGGCGGACCCGGTGGTCGCCGGTGCTTCCGGCGCAGCGGCGGATTTCGGCGGCTTCGGCTTCTTCGGCCGCATGTGCTTGACGGCCTTGGGCGGCGCACCCGGCATCGGCTGCAGCTCGGCGACGACCGGGCTCGGATCCATCACCACCGGCGGCGAGGTGTTGAAATCGCCGGAGTTGCGGATCACCTGCACCGGGATGGTCGCGGGCTGGTACTTGTCCATCGTGAAGGTGACGCTGAAGCCCGCATCGGGCGCCGGCACCGAGACGGTGCAGGGCGTCTTGCAGCCCGGTCCGAGCGAGGTCTTGGCGTCAGCGCCCGGCGGCACGGAGTCGAGCTGCACGGGTACCTCGGGCGCGGCCATCTTGAAGCTGTCCATGGAGAAGGACGAGCAACCGGCCAAGCCGGCTCCCGCAACCGCAATTGCGATGACACGCCGCATCATGATGTCCGCCCCACAACCCTGCGGCCATCGGCCGCAATCCCAGGGCGACCATAGGAGCGTCAGAACAGCGGCGCAACTGCGGTCAACCCTATTCTCAACAGAACGTTAACGCACCCCAAGGTGCGGATTCAGGTCGATCGAGCAGGGAGTTAGGGCGCGATGCGGCAGTGGAATCGCAAGTCCGCTCAGGCGATCCGGAGCGATGGGCCGAGGGCCGTGACGGCTGCCGGCAGCTCGCGCATGTGGTCGATCAGGTGGTCCGGATTGAGCTCCGCGATCGGTACGTCGGTATAGCCGAAGGTGCAGCCGATCACCGGCACGCCGGCGCGGCGGGCGGCGCCGACGTCGGTGCCGGCATCGCCGACCATGATCGCAGCCCCGACCTCGCCGCCGGCCTGCGCGATGGTCTGGCGCAGGATCGTCGGATCCGGCTTGGCAACGCCGAACGTGTCGGCGCCGCAGATCGCGGCGAAGCGGGAGGACAGGCCGAGCTGGTCGAGCAGCCGCCTGGACAGCCATTCCAGCTTGTTGGTGCACACCGCGAACTGGCAGCCGCGGCCGGCGAGCTCGTCGAGCGCCGCCTCCAGCCCGTCGAACGGGCGCGATTCGATGGCGATGTTCTCGGCGTAGAAATCGATGAAGTCGACCGTGAGCCGCTCCATGTCGGACGGACTGGCGAAGCGGCCTTCCGCCTCCAGCCCGCGCTCGAGCAACTTGCGGGCGCCGTGACCAATCATCTTGCGGGCCGAGGCCAATGGCACCGGCCGCAGCCCTTCGCGCTGCAAGATGTGGTTCAGCGCGTTGATGAGGTCCGGCGCCGTGTCGACCAGGGTGCCGTCGAGATCGAAGACGATGGTGCTGGAGATGGCCATCGGTATCCGCTAGCGGCCGGCTCGCGTCCGTGCAAGAGCCTCGCAATGGCTTTTTGTCCGATTTCGTGGCCGGCGAGAGCTAGGCCCCGCGTCAAAACATCGCTAGATATGCGCCGGCTTTCGGCCCCGGCTTGTGGGGGCCCTGGGTGCGAAGGGCGGGTTCCTTGGTCGACATGGATGCATTGAAGCGGCAGGCGGCGGCGCGTGCGCTGGAGGAGGTCGAGAGCGGCATGAAGCTCGGTCTCGGCACCGGTTCGACCGCGAAGCATTTCGTCGATCTGCTCGGGGAAAAGGTGCGCGCCGGCCTCAAGATCGTGGGCGTGCCGACCTCGGAGGCGACGCGCGCGCAGGCGCAAGCGTGCGGCGTGCCGCTGACCACACTCGACGAGATCGACCGGCTGGACATCACCATCGACGGCGCCGACGAGATCGATCCGGCGCTCGATATGATCAAGGGCGGCGGCGGCGCGCTGCTGCGCGAGAAGATCGTCGCCAGCGCCTCGGATCGCATGATCGTGATCGCTGACGACAGCAAATGGGTGGCGCGGCTCGGCCGCTACCCGCTGCCGGTCGAGGTGGTTCCGTTCGGCCTCGCTGCGACCCAGCGCGAGATGAGTGACGCCTTCGCCACGGCCGGCGTGTCCGGGCCGATGAGCCTGCGCAAGTCCGCAGACGGCCACGTTTTCGTCACCGATGGCGGCCACTGGATTATCGACGTCCGCCTTGGGGAGATCGTGGATCCCCCGCGCCTGGCGGACCTTTTGAGCGCAATTCCGGGCGTGGTCGAGCATGGGCTGTTCATCGGCCTCGGCAGCACGGCGATCCTGGCAGGCGCACAGGGAATTCGCGTTATCCAGCGGCCCTGAGCGCGGCACGAGGCTGCGCTCAGGGCGGCAACTCACAGGAGACTTGGAATGAAGAGCGTGTTCAGAATCTTGCCGGCCGCCGGACTCGTGCTGGCCCTGGCCTCGGCAGGCCCGGTTGCGGCGCAGGGCCAGGCGCCGGCGCTGAAGCCGGCCTCGCCCGCCTGCATGGCCGGCGCGCGCGAGATTCTGGGGATGAAGAACGCGGCTGCGATGTACGCCAATGCCGTCCCCGGCATCGTGCAGCAGACCAAGCAGGCGCTGCTGCAGTCCAATCTCAACTACCAGAAGGACCTCGACGAGGTCGCCGTGGTGGTCGCGCAGACCTATGCCGGCAAGGAGAAGGAGATCGGCGAGAAGATGGCGCAGATCTACTGCAACGAGTTCTCCGACCAGGAGATCGCCAACCTCGTCGCTTTCTACAAGTCAGCCATCGGCCAGAAGCTGCTTGCGGCGGAGCCGAAGGCGATCCAGATGAGCATGCAGGCGATGAACCTGTGGGCGGCGGAGTTCTCCGACACCGTCACCGCGCAGTTCCGCGCCGAGATGCGCAAACGCAACAAGCCGATCTGAGGCTTGCGGCCGAAAGGCCAGGTCGGGGGAGCGATGGCTGAATTCGACGTCGACCTGTTCGTGATCGGTGGCGGCTCGGGCGGCGTGCGCGCCGCCCGCATCGCGAGCGGCTATGGCGCTCGCGTTGTTGTCGCCGAGGAATACCGCATGGGCGGCACCTGCGTGATCCGCGGCTGCGTGCCCAAGAAGCTGTTCGTGATCGGCTCGCATGTCCGCCAGGAGATCGCCGATGCCGCGGGCTTCGGCTGGACCATCCCGACCGCGACCTTCGACTGGCCGACGCTGATCAGGAACAAGGACAAGGAGATCGCGCGGCTCGAGGCGGCCTACACCAGCAACGTCGAGAAGTCCGGCGCCAGGATCGTCAAGACCCGCGCGGTGCTCGAGGACGCCCACACCGTGCGGCTGACGACTGGCGAGACCGTCCGCGCCAAGTACATTCTCATCGCGACCGGCGGCGCGCCCAACCACGGCACGCCGATTCCCGGCATCGAGCACGTCATCTCGTCCAACGAGGCGTTTCATCTCGACGAGCTGCCGCGCCGGATCGTGATCCAGGGCGGCGGCTACATCGCGCTCGAGTTCGCCTGCATCTTCGCCAATTTCGGCTCCGACGTGACCGTCATCTATCGCGGCGACAACATCCTGCGCGGCTTCGACGAGGACGTCCGCAAGCATGTCCGCTCCGAGATGGAGAAGGAAGGCATCACCATCCTCACGGGCTGCACCGTCACCAGCGTCGACAGGCACGGCAAGGACTACACGACCCATCTGTCGAACGGCTCCAGCATCGCCTCCGACAAGGTGATGTTCGCGATCGGCCGCCATCCGGCGGTGGCCAATCTCGGCCTGGAGAAGGCCGGCGTCGCCATCAATCCCCGGAACGGCGGCATCGCGGTCGACGCGTTCTCGCAGAGCTCGGTGCCGAGCATCTACGCGATCGGCGACGTCACCCATCGCTTCAACCTGACGCCGGTTGCGATCCGCGAGGGCCACGCCTTTGCCGACACCGTGTTCGGCGGCAAGACCGTGCGCGTCGATCACGCGGACATTCCGACCGCCGTGTTCTGCCAGCCTGAAGTCGGCACCGTCGGCCTGACGGAAACCCAGGCGCGCGAGCTTTACGACCGCGTCGACATCTACAAGACGAATTTCCGCCCGATCAAGGCGACGATGTCCGGCCGCGACACCCGCGTGCTGATGAAGCTCGTCGTCGACGGCACCAGCGACCGCGTGCTCGGCTGCCACATCGTCGGCGACATGGCTGCCGAGATTACCCAGGCCGTCGCCATCGCCATCAAGATGAAGGCGACCAAGGCCGATTTCGACGCCACCATCGCGCTGCATCCCTCGGCTGCCGAGGAGCTGGTGACGATGCGCACGGTGACCGAGCGCCACGTGCGGCAGGCGGCGGAGTAGGACGCCGTCTGCTTCTTGGCGCTCGTGCGCAGCCGGCCTCCGTAGCGACTGCGGTGGCCAGTGCTCACGGTCTGACGACGGTCCACACCATGGCCGATCGGGCTTGCCATCTTGGAGCCGTTCAGTGAACGGGCGGTTGGAGAGCGACCAGCATGTCCCAGGATGATTGCCTTGCGACCTATCCGCCGCTCAACACCCTGAAGCCCGTTGCCGAGAACATCTGGATCGTCGACGGGCCCGTGATCCGCTTCGGCATTCCCGGGCTGAAATTTCCGTTTCCCACCCGCATGACCGTGGTGCGCTGCGCCTCCGGCGATCTGTTCATCCACTCGCCCACGCCGTTGACGCCGGCGCTGCGGGCTGAGATCGACCGGGAAGGCCGCGTGCGCGACATCATCGGTCCGAATCGCATCCACTATTGGTGGATCCCCGACTGGCAGGCGGCCTTTCCCGACGCGGCGATCTATCTGGCACCTGGCATTCGCGCGCAGGCGAAGGGCCGCATCGACTTCGAGGGCAGGCCGCTGGATCGCAGCACTGGCTATCCTTGGGATGATGAGATCGCGACCTTGCCCGTCCTCGGCAGCTATATGACGGAGGTCGTGTTCTTCCATCGGCCGTCGCGCACGCTGATCCTGACCGATCTGATGGAGAATTTCGAGCCGGCCAAGATCGGCGCCGGCCTGGCGCGCTACCTGAGCTGGATCGGGGGCGTCGGTCCGCCGCATGGCGGCCTGCCGCGCGATCTCCGGCTGACATTTACCTGGCGGCACCGACGCGAGTTGCGGGCGGCGGTCGAGACCATGCTGGCGTGGCACCCCGAGCGGATCGTGATCGCCCATGGCGCCTGCCACCCGGCTGACGGCACCGAGATCCTGCGCGAGGCATTCTGCTGGTTGCTGCGGCCTCGAACGGCCGGCATGGCCTCACGAGACCGGCCGTCGTGAAGCCGTGCTTTTCTCCTCCCGCGACGGACGTATAAGCTCGTGCCATCGAGGTTGGCGAGGGCGGACGGATGCGGCAATGGATGAGGCTGGTGCTGGCCGGATGCAGCGTGCTGTTCCTATGCAGCCCGGCGCTCGCCGACACCCGCATCGCGCTCGTCATCGGCAATTCGGCCTATCGCGCCGTCAGCCGGCTCGACAATCCCAGACATGATGCCGCGCTGATGGCGCAGACGCTGGCCGGGCTCGGCTTCACCCTGGTCGGCGGCGGCGCCCAGCTCGATCTCGACGAAACCGCGATGCGCAGGGCCGTGCAGGAGTTCGGCGCCAACGCGCGCGGCGCCGACGTCGCGCTGGTGTACTACGCCGGTCACGGCGTGCAGGTGCGCGGCGCCAACTATCTGGTCCCGGTCGACGCCAATCCGACCCGCGAGGCCGACGTCGATTTCCAGATGCTCGACGTCAATGTCGTGCTGCGCCAGATGGAGAGCGCGGGCACCAAGCTGAACCTCGTCATCCTCGATGCCTGCCGCAACAATCCGTTCGGCGGCCGCGGCCTGCGCGACGCCGGCAGCGGGCTTGCGCAGATGCGCGCGCCGGAGGGCACGCTGATCTCGTTCGCGACCCAGCCCGGCAACGTCGCGCTCGACGGCCGCGACGGCAACAGCCCGTTCACGAAGGCCCTGGCCGAGACGATCAAGCAGCCGGGTCTCGACATCTTCAAGACCTTCAACCAGGTCGGCCTGGAGGTGAAGCGGGCGACCGCTGGAAGCCAGCAGCCCTGGGTGTCGAGCTCGCCGGTCGACGGCGACTTCTACTTCGCGGGCCAAGCGTTCGCGCCGGCCTCGACCGCGCAGCCGGCGCCGTCGTCATCCGATCCGGCCGAGCGGGCCTGGGCGGTGACGCAGAACACCAGCAGCATCGCCGTGCTCGAGGATTTCGTGCGCCAGTTCGGCAGCACGCCATACGGCTCGATGGCGCGCGCCCGCATCGAGGAGCTGAAGAAGACCCAGACCGCGGCGCGTCCGACCGACTCTCCGACGGAGCGCGCGCAAGCCATTCTGCCCAATCCGCACCTCGTGCCGCGCGTGGTCAAGCGCAACGTCTCGCAGGGCTATCTCAACCTGCGCAGCGAGCCCGGGCAGAAATCCAGCATCCTGACCCGCATTCCGGCCGGCGAGACCGCGATGGTCGGCGGCTGCGTGATGCCGGGCGACGGCATCAGCCGGTTTCCGTCGTGCCGGGCGGTGTGGAACGGCGTCGTCGGCTGGGTGTCGTCGAACGGGCTGGAGTGAGCAGTCCCGCACCCTCAGCGCATCGCCGCTCAGATCGCGCTTGTACACCACCCCGCTCGCAATGACGGGCCAAGCTGCTGTCTCGTCAACCGGCCTGCCGCGCGTTGCGCGGTCGTGCGAGATAGGGCAGCGCGAACATGTAAAGCCCCGTGCAGAGCAGCACGATCAGCGGGACAAGCGCGAGCAGGCCGATCCAGAAGGCCGGCTGCGTCTGCGTCATCGCCGCGATGTTGACGATGACGCCGAGCGTGAAGGCGATGGACACCCAGCGATGCACCTGCCGGATCGTGTTGCTCCAATTCATCTGTTTCTTTCCTTGATGATGAGTTTTCGTCCGGTTCGGCTCAGTCGAGCCGCGCCAGAGTCTGCTCCAGGCCGTCGAAGAACTTCGGCCAGCCGTAGCTTGCGCCCTGATAGGCGCGGGTCTGATCCGGTCCGAAGCCGGTCTGCTCCATGCGCAGATGCGTGCCCGCCGCTGTCGGCGTCAGCGTCCAGGTCACGACGCTGTCGAGGCCGAGCGCCGCCCAGCTGTAGGACAGCGTCCTGTGCGGCTCGACAGTCGTGACCTGGCAGTCGACCACGCCCCAGTCGGCCTTCAGCTTGAAGCGATGACCGGCCGCCGGCACGAAATCATTAGCCATCAGCCACTCCGCGATCAGATGCGGCTGCGTCAGCGCGCGCCAGAGCTTTTCCGGCGGATGCGCGAACTCGCGTTCGACGACGACGGTGCGGGTGTCGGGCGCGGCTTTCGTCATTGATCCATCCTGTTGAGAAGATTTTCCAGGTCATCGAACCGGCTCTCCCAGAACGCGCCCATGCGGCTGGTCCAGTCGAGCAGGGGGGCGAGCGCCTTCGGCTGCGCGCGATAATGCGTCTGGCGGCCTTCGTGGCGCTCGCGCACGAGGCCGGCTTGCTTGAGCACGCCGAGATGTTTCGACACGGCTGGTTGCGACACGCCGGCCTTGGCCGTCAGCGCGCCGACGGTCTGCTCGCCATGCCGGCACAGGCCCTCGAAAATGGCCCGCCGGGTCGGGTCGGCAAGTGATCTGAACAGGAGGTCGGGCGATCGCGCCATTTTATCCATAACCCGTTGGTTATGGATAAACTCATAACCGCAAAGTTATGAATAGGTCAAGCATGAATTCTCGTTGGAGCGATCGGTCCGCAAGTTCGACGGGTGGGGCGCGGACGGCTTCGGTGGAGTTCCGGGACCACCGCAGGATGATCCGGCCGGCGCGACCGCCCGGATCATCTGCGTTCATGGTCGGCTCAAGGCGTCAGCGTCCATTGCTGCGATCCCGCCGCCGAGGCCGAGGTGGTCAGCAGCTGGTTGCCCACGGAGGTGCCGTTCTGGCTCATGACCTCGACCGGATAGCTGCGCACCGCGATCGTGCCGGCCGCGGCGTCGTAGCGGAAACGCTGGTTGTTGTTGCCGGTGCAGGTCCAGATGACGAGTTGCGCGCCGTCGCCATAGCTGCCGTTGTTGTCGAGGCAGTAGTGCGGGTCCTGCATGCTGCGGATCATGCCGCTGGCATCGTCGTAGCTCCAGGTCTGGTTGGCGGCGCCGGTGCAGTACCACTGGACCACGGCGGTGCCGTCGGCCATCGCGCCGCCGCTGGCGTCCATGCACAGCGCCGACGTGCGATTGACGATGCGGACCGGCTGGCGCGCTGGCGCTGTGGCGGTGGGGACCGGCGCGTAGACGACGCCGAGCTTGTCGATCTCGTCGCCGGACCGGCCGTGGAAGCCGGTGATCTGCCAGCCGCTCGGTGCGGTGTAGCTGGTGCAGCTCGACGTCGTCGTGCCGCCCGACAAAGTGCGGCCCGCGCTGGTGCCGAACGCGACCCGGAAGATGCGCGTGTGGCCCTGATACTGATCACTGCACAGATTGACCGAGGTGAGATATTCGCCGCTGCCGAGCGCCAGGCTCTGCGCCGTGCCGCCGGTGCCGCCATGGCTGTAGACATAGCCGTTGGACAGCGTCAGCTCGACCTGGTCGACCCGGGCTCCGGTGCGGATGGTCAGCTTGCTCGCCACCGGGTTGGCCGGCAGCGCCGAGACGTCGTTGTAGCTCGTGCCATGCGGCCCGCCGAACTGGTCGCTCAGCCTGCGGCTCGCGGCCGTGGCGAAGCTCCAGTCGACCTCGACCGGATGATGATCGGAGAGCTGCGCGCCGTTTGAATCCAGCGCGTCCTGGCGGTCGGCATAGTTGGACGCCTGCAGGTTCAGGAAGCCGTTGTTCCGCCACAGCACCTTGTCGACGATCTCGCAATCCGGCCGCGCCGTCTGGGTATCGCCGCAGACCAGCGCATCGCCGATCGGCGGCACGCTGCCGCCGCGCACCGTCTCGATCCAGGCGTCGCTGAAACCGTGATGCAGGAATTCCCACATGTTCTGGCCGGCCCGGGTAAAGCGCGTGTTGGTGTCGCCCATCACCATGACGGCGTTGCCGGCCGAGTTCGCCTCGATGTAGCTCAGAATCTGCGCCACGTCGGACTCGCTGTAGGCGAGATCGGTGGAGGACGTGCCGGACTGGGCGTGCAGGTTGTAGAAGTCGAGATAGACGCCTTCGGCCAGCCGTGTGCGGATCAGCGAGAAGCCCTTCGGAGTCAGCGCGTCCGAATCGGCGCGCTTGGTCCAGGTCACGCGATCGAGATCGTCGAACGAATAGGCGCTGAGCGTATTCATGCCGTCGCCGATGCCGGCCGTGCCCGAGGTCGGCGTGCGATAGGGATGGTTGTCGCAGGTGTCGTAGAGCGCGGCGTGCCAGAGAAAATCTTCCTGCACGTTGACGATGCCGAACTGGCGCAGATAGCAGCTGATCACGCGCGAATGCGCGTCGCTGCCGCCATTGTAGGCGGTCGGCGTTTCCGCCACGTTGTAGGTCAGCGTGCTGAACGTTCCGTCGGCGGCGTGCAGCGCGCTGCCGAGCAGGCTGGTGCATCCAAGCGCGATTGCGCCCGCCCATAGGCGAAGTGTCATTGGTCGATTCCCCTCGATGATGCCGGATAGCGGGGCGCGCGATATCACCTGCCGCGTGTCGGCCTGATGACGGATCGATGCATGTTCTGCGCGCGGCGTGTCGGGATGGCAGATGCGAGCGGGGGTTGCGTCGTGTGCGCACGACCGATCCGCCTGCGCTCTGCGATCGACCGCGGCCATGGCAGCGGTTGCGAATGACGAGCGCCGAGGAACTGACCGACGCCGACTCCTCCTCGCCCTGCACGGAAACACGCCGCACGCCATACTCTGCTCGGGGGACGCTGAGGGGACGCTGAACTGCTAGCAAGCCCGGCATCAGGTGATGGAGATGACGGACATGCAGTCCAACGAGGCTCGGCCGCGGCGCAAGCTGCCGATGATCCCCCGCGCGGTGTTGGCCGCTAGCGTCCTCGCCGTCTTCCTGTTCCTGCACGTCGTCGCAGCCACGATGCTGCGGGGCGATGCCACGCGAAGCGGAGCGCAGGCCGATGGGACTGCAACGCTCCAGCCCTACGATTGACGATCCCCGCTCATTTTCAACTTCATCAGCCGGAGCTATTTCATGGCCGGATCAGGATCATTTCTGCTGCTCAGCGCCGCCGTTTTCTTTGGTGCCTTCGTTTCCGGCCTGGCCGGGTTCGCCTTTTCCGCCGTGGCCGGCGCGATCCTGCTGCACAGTCTGCAGCCTTTGGAGGCCGTGCCGTTGATGATGGCGTGCAGCGTCGGCGTGCAGGCGACGAACCTCTGGGCGCTTCGCAGCAGCATCCGCTGGGAGGACAGCCTCGTGCTGATCCTGGGCGGGCTGCTTGGCGTCCCCTTCGCGCTGTGGCTGCTGCACAATGCGGACGCGCGCATGTTTCAGCAGGTGTTCGGCGCGACGATCGCGATCTACGCCGGCTACATGCTGTTCAAGCCTGCGCTGGGCAGTCTTCAGCCGATGAACCGAGGCCGCACCGCGATCGTCGGCTTCGGCGGCGGTCTCATCGGTGGCCTCACCGCGATGCCGGGTGCGCTGCCGACGATCTGGTGCGAGCTGCATGGCCTGCCGAAGACCGAGCAGCGCGGCCTCGTCCAGCCGTTCATTGCCGCCATTCAGCTCGCCTCGCTCGCGGTGATGCTGGCCCGGCAGGATCTGTCGTCCAAGGTGATCATCGATCTCGCCTTGAGCATCCCGGCGCTGTTCGCCGGCACGGCGCTCGGCATCCTCGCGTTCCGGAGGATCAACGACCTCTTGTTCAGGAAGATCATCCTGGGCATCCTGCTGCTGTCGGGAGTGCTGCTGGTCGTGTGACCGGACGAAGGAACACGGTCACCGCGGCTCTGCTGCATGAACGAACGCAATTGCGTTTATGCGTTGTCCACCACCTTTACCGCATTTGGCCGCCGCAGTCCTCCGAAGCGGGATCGGCGAATTCAACCTCAGCCTTCAAGCGTTCTCCGGGGAGGCGAGGATCGCCGCGGGCGCGAGTGGCGAAAGCTACGACTGCGTTGCGCAAATGAGGCAGGGCCTGTGCGCGGAAATCTGCCAAGCACATCGTTTCCTGCCCCCGCCCACGACGGGGACTATATCTGTAGCTGTGATAAAGTTGTGCGACGTTGAAGGTGAACGTAAGTCTCAAACGGTCTGTTGACCACGACAGCTTCGATTTGACCATGAACGTGATGTCGTCGAAGCAGAAGTCGAACCAGAATTCGTTCTTCGGCACGGAGCCGAAGATGCCCCTCAGTTCGTAGCCGCTGTCAGGATCGAATACCTTGCGGCGATTTTCAGGGTCGGGGATGAACGCCAAGACGTTATTCCGGCTTGCTTCGCTGTCCACGTCGACGGTCATTGGTTGACGGATCAAGGACCTCGAGGACTGTTCCGGTCCCGATCAATCTATAGCCTTCCTGGATGCACCATTCGCGACCGGGATAGATCTGACCGTCCAGCCCCGGCCAGTTCAGGAATTGGACAACAGTCTCGATGCTTTCCCCTGGATGGAGCGCCAGACCAGCAGGCAAGTCGATGAGTCCCAGGGTCATGTTGCGATTCTCAGAGCCGAAGAAATTGTGGTTGGGACGATAGCCCGCACGAACCGGCTGCGTCCGGCCGCTATCCTCGCCCGGCAACAACCTAATTATGGCGCGGACATGGATGATGTCTTCGTGCATCGGGTTCGATCCTGGCGACATCGTAGCCGGTAAGCATGAGCGGACAAGGGGAGAGTCGACACGAGGGGCACTGCGATCGAGCGGTGTGTCCAGGGTCTGGATCGGCGTGGTCGCGGGTCGTTGCGGTCGGGCAAAGATTTGTCTTTACGAATATCAGAAATCATGCTCTATTGCGCGCATCCCGCCTCACTCGGAGGGGCGTTGCGCGCGATCGTCACGACACGCGGGGCGGGGAGCGATGGCCGCGAGGGAGCCGCAGCGTGTCCGCAAGGATGCGCGGACGAACGGCTTGGCGCGGACGTGAAGTCGCAGCGTGCTGACACCCCGACGCTGGTGTCACGTTCGCGACGGCGCTGACGCGCCGCGCGGGCAATGGTGGCCAACAAGCCCGGCGCACCAGGCAGACTGCGTATAAGCGTGAAGACCGTCGCGCAGGGAATGCCGGTTGATCGGCTGAACCTGTGGTACCTGCCGCCTGCACTTTCTTCCGCAGGCGGGCCATGGGCGAGGCCATCGTCCGGCATTCCCTGCGCCCTCCGACCTCTTGGAGGGCGAACGAGGTCCAGCATAGCTCGGGCGCAGCCGCGTCGCGGGAGCGTGTTGCATGTCTTCACCGCCGGCGGCGCGGGCTCGCGGACACGGGAGCAGGCATGCGGCTCCGGGATCACCCGGAATCTCAACTCTGGTCAGAATCCCTTCGCTGCCGCAATGGCTTGGCCGGACGACTTAAATTCCAGATGGCAGTCCGGGGGCAGGCTGTGTATAAGGCGCGCGCCGCCGTGCGGGGAACAAGTGTGCGGCCGTCCAGAGGGAGTAGAAAGCCATGACGGAGCGCTGGAGCCCGGAGAGCTGGCGGTCCAAGCCGGTGCAGCAGGTGCCCGACTATCCCGACCAGAAGGCGCTGGCCGAGGTCGAGGCGCAGCTTGCGACCTTTCCGCCGCTGGTGTTCGCCGGCGAGGCGCGCAACCTGAAGAAGGCGCTGGCGCGGGTGGCGGCCGGCGATGCGTTCCTGCTTCAGGGCGGCGACTGCGCCGAGAGCTTTGCCGAGCACGGCGCCAACAACATCCGCGACTTCTTCCGCGTGCTGCTGCAGATGGCGGTGGTCATGACCTATGCCGGCGCGGTGCCGGTGGTGAAGGTCGGCCGCATCGCCGGCCAGTTCGCCAAGCCGCGCTCCTCGCCCACCGAAAAGATCGATGGCGTCGAGCTGCCGAGCTATCGCGGCGACATCGTCAACGACACCGCCTTCACCGCCGAGGCGCGCATCCCCAATCCGCAGCGCCAGCTCGATGCCTACCGGCAGTCGGCGGCGACCTTGAACCTGCTGCGAGCGTTCGCCACCGGCGGCTTCGCCAATCTCGGCAGCGTGCATCAGTGGATGCTCGGCTTCGTCAAGGATTCCCCGCAGTCGCGCCGCTACAAGGAGCTCGCCGACCGCATCTCCGAGGCGCTCAACTTCATGCGCGCCTGCGGCCTCGACCTCGAGAGCCATCCGGAGCTGCGCGCCACCGATTTCTACACCAGCCACGAGGCGCTGCTGCTCGGCTACGAGCAGGCCTTCACGCGCGTCGATTCCACCACCGGCGACTGGTACGCGACCTCAGGCCATTTCATCTGGATCGGCGATCGCACCCGCCAGCTCGATCACGGCCATGTCGAATATTTCCGCGGCATCAAGAACCCGATCGGCCTGAAATGCGGCCCGTCGCTGAAGCCGGACGAACTGCTCAAGCTGATCGACATCCTCAACCCCGACAACGAGCCGGGACGGCTGACGCTGATCAACCGCTTCGGCGCCGACAAGGTCGGCGATCATCTGCCGGGACTGATCCGCGCGGTCCAGCGGGAAGGGCGCAAGGTGGTGTGGTCGTGCGATCCGATGCACGGCAACACCATCACCTCGACCTCGGGCTACAAGACGCGGCCGTTCGACCGCATCGTGTCCGAGGTGCGCGCGTTCTTCGCGGTGCATGCCGCCGAGGGCACCCATGCCGGCGGCATCCATCTCGAGATGACCGGCAAGGACGTCACCGAATGCATCGGCGGCGCGCGCGCGATCACCGACGAGGATCTCAACGACCGCTATCACACGGTGTGCGATCCCCGGCTGAACGCCGAGCAGTCGATCGACATGGCGTTCCTGATCGCCGAGCTGTTGAAGCAGCAGCGCGGCGGCAAGTCCGCACCGATGCCGGCGGTCGCGGGCTTCTGATGCTGCGTTTGTGGCGCGCGACGGTCAACTCGCGCAACGGCCTGGCCTTCGCGCTGCGCTCCGAGCAGGCGGTGCGCGAGGAGGTCGTCGCATTCCTGCTGGCGCTGCCGCTCGCCTATGTGATCGGCGCGACGCCGATGCGCAGCGTCGAGCTGGTCTGCGCGGTGGTGCTGGTGCTGGTCGTCGAGCTGCTGAACACCGCGATCGAGAAGCTCGCCGACCGCCTCACCACCGAGCACGATCTGCAGATCGGCCGGGTCAAGGATCTCGGCTCGGCCGCAGTCGGCGTCGCGCTGCTGATGTCGGGCTGCTTTTGGCTGTTCGCGATCGCCGAGCGGCTCGGGCTGCTGTGAATGAGTTGAGCGATGGCCGCTGACATCTTCAGGATCACGCTGGCCCAGCTCAACCCGACGGCCGGCGACATCGGGGGCAATGCCGCGAAGGCGCGCGAGGCGCGGGCGAGGGCGGCGGCCGACGACGCTGATCTCGTGGTGCTGCCGGAGCTGTTCCTGGCGGGGCATCCATCCCAGGACATGGTGCTGAAGCCGGCATTTCAGGCCGCGTGCCGGGCCGCGATCGAGGCGCTCGCGCGCGAGACCGCCGACGGCGGGCCGGCGGTGCTGATCGGCACGCCCTGGACCGAGAACGGCAAGCTCTACAATGCCTGCGTGCTGCTCGACGCCGGCCGCATCGCCGCGACGCGCTTCAAGGCCAACCTGGCCGATGGTGATCAGAAGCGCCTGTTCACGCGCGGCCCGGCGGCCGGCCCGCTCAGCGTGCGGGGCGTCCGCATCGGCGTCGCGATCGGCGAGGACATCTCGCTCGAAGACTCCTCGAACTACGAAAACGTCGTCGAGACGCTGGCGGAAACCGGGGCCGAGCTCATCGTCGTGCCGAGCCGCTCATGCTACGTGCGCAGCGGCGGCGACCGGCGCCTGTCGGCCGCCGTGGCCCGCGTCACCGAAAGCGATCTGCCGCTCGTCTGGCTCAACCAGGTCGGCGGTCAGGACGGCGAGGTGTTCGACGGCGCGTCCTTCGCGCTGAACGCCGATCTCTCGGTGGCGGCACAGCTCCCGGGCTTCGTCGCTGAAGTCGCGACCTTGGCATGGAGCAGGGGAGACGATGGCTGGCAGTGCCGGGGACCGGTCACCACGCTGATCGAGGGCGAAGAGGCGGACTACGCGGCCCGCGTGCTCGGCCTGCGCGACCACGTCGAGAAGCACGGCTTCACCGGCATCGTGCTCGGCCTGACCGGAGCCATCGAGTCGGCGCTGGCCGCAGCCCTGGCGGTCGATGCGCTCGGGTCCGGCAAAGTCCGCGGCGTGATGCTGTCCGGACCCGGCACGTCGCAGGCGTCGCTGGATCAGGCCATGGCGGTCGCGGCGCGACTCGGCTTCGCCGCCGAGCGGGTACCGATCGCGGCCGCCGTCGAAGGCTTCGAGCGCGCGCTGCCCGGGCCGCTTGCGGGAAGCGCCCGTCATCAATTGCTGGCCCGCGTCCGCGCGACGCTGCTGATGGCACTGGCGAGCCTGTCCGGCGCGCTGGCCGTTGTCGTCGGCGCCACGGCCGAGATCGGCGACGTGGCTAGCGGGTTTGCGCCGCTCGAAGGCATCGGCCCGGCACAGTTGCGTCGTCTCGCAGCATTGCGAAACCGCTGGCGGTTCGCTGACGCGCTGGGACCGTCGGGCGAGGTCATCTCGCCCGCTCTGATCACGAGTCCGCTGGAGGCGCGCGACGACCGGGCGCTTGCCGACCGCGCGTCATCAGACGCGTTCGAGGGATGACGCCCATGGCCCGGCGACTGACTCGATCAGCGCTGCGGGATGAAAGTCGGTCCGACCGTGCGGATCTGCTTGTCGCCGCCAGCGCTGGTCGTGATGTCCGCGGTCGCTGGCGCTGCGGCCTCGGCCGGCGCGGCACCCTTCCTGGCGGCGTTCGCCGGCGCCCTGCCGGTCTGGCGCTGCTGCATGCGCTTGGCGCTCTCCTCGGTGACGATGATGTCGCCCTGCTCGGCGGCGGTGGCTCGGTCGTCGATCGACTTCAGTGCCTCCGCCCAGGTCTGGCCCGGCGCCTTGCAGGAACAGCTCGGGTTGAACTCGGTGCGGAACTTGAAGGCATTCGGCAGCGCGGTGTAGGGCTGACCGTTGACCGAGACCGCCTGGTTCATGTCTTCGCCGGGATTGCGATAGGTGAACAGCGTCGCGTCGGCGGCAGGGCATTGCGCCTTGCAGGCGCGCTCGTCGTCGGCGAAGCGGCCGGGAACGGTGGCAAACGAGATCGGGAAATAGGCGCCGTCGCAGCTGCGCACGCACACGGTCCGAAAGGTGCCCTGCGGCGCCGCGAGATCGGCGCTCGGCGGCGGCAGCGATGCGGCGGGATTGCTGTCGGCCCCGCCGCCGAACAGGCTGGTCAGGAAGTTGCCGCCGCCGCTGCGATTGGCGTTTGCATTGGCATATTGCTGGTACTGCGGGCCGCAATTGTTCTGGCCGAGGGCTACCAGCACCGAGCGGCGCTGGTTGTCGCGCTCACCGCCGAACCCACCGCTGCGCAGACGCTCCAGGCTGCCCATGATCTGGTCGAGGTTGGAGCGCATCTGCTGGATCTGGTTGTTCACCGGCTGGCATTCGGCCGCGCGGCCGTTGAAGATCGAAAAGAAGCCGGGGCTGTCGCAACCCATGCGCTTGGCCTGCATGCTGACGCGGTCGAGCTCGCCTTGCTGCTTGGCGGCCGCGTCCTGATAACGCCGGATCTGGTCCTCACGCGCGGGATCGCCGCCACCGCCGCGATCGATCGAGGCGAGCTGCGCTTCCAGACGTGGGCAGATCGGATTGACGCCGGCCTGCGGTCCGGGCGGGCCCGGCGGCATCTGCGCATAGGAATCGGAGCTGGATTGCGCGAGGGCGTGCGAGCCGGTCAGCGTCAGTCCGAGCAGCGCAGACACGGCCAACAGGCGCGGAGACAGGGATGCGATCAAGATGCGGTATTCCGGTCCATGGGTGCAGCCGCGGGACTAGCACAGAATTCGGAAAAATCGCGGCAGCGGCGGGCATCCCATAGCCGCTTTGTCGGGCATCGTCACGTCGTTTCCGGGGCGCTGGGGTGGCGGGAACCGCCGTTCCCGGCCGTCTCAGCGCTGGCAGGTGATCGCGACAAAGTCGCTGCAGCCGCCATGGGCGCAGTTTGCGCCGGCTTTCGGCACCGATCCGGTGATTTCATCGGGGTCGACGCGGCGATAGGAAGAGGCCTGTGCAAAATCCCGTGATTGGCAGTACGAGCGCGCAGCCGAGGCGCCGCAGCGGTCGCCCTTGGCGAGGCACTGGTCGACGCCGTAGCCGTCGGCTTCGTTGGCGATGATGAAGATGCGGCTCTCCGCCGTGGCGGTGGTCGCGGCGGCGAGGAGAACACAGCAGGCGAGCAGCGCCGGGGAGATTCGCATGGTGCACCGGTGGGTGTAGGAGACAACTCATGGTTAGGCCCAAAAGGTTAAAAATGATTAACCATGAGGCGGGGCGCGAGCATTTGGGCAGTGAAAGCGGCCGTTTTGCGGCTCTTGACGGCGACACGCCGCTGCATCATGGTGACTTTCATGAACGGTTTCCTCGCCATCCGCTGCATTTGCCGCGAGATTACGCGCTAGCGATTCGCTGGCTGAGGCCGTCTTTTCTCAACAGAGATGATCAGGACGCCCGGCCGGCAGGTCGGAAGCGTGATTCGTGCCGTTGCCGCTCGCGGGCGGTCGTTCGGCGTAGGACACCCGTTCCGCCTCGTCATGGACCGGTCGGTCCGGCGAGGCGGTGAGCACAGGGGCATTCGGGGACGGACCATGGACTTGCGTTTGTACGACACCGCATCGCGGGAGAAGCGCCTCTTCGTGCCGCTCGATCCCGACAACGTCCGCATGTATGTCTGCGGACCGACGGTCTACGACTTCGCCCATATCGGCAATGCGCGCCCGGTGATCGTCTTCGACGTGCTGTTCCGGCTGCTGCGGCATCTCTATGGCGAGAAGCACGTCACCTACGTCCGCAACATCACGGATGTCGACGACAAGATCAACGCGCGCGCCGCGCGCGACTTTCCCGGGCTGCCGCTGAACGAGGCAATCCGTAAGGTCACCGAGGTGACCGCCAATCAGTTTCATAGTGACGCGTCCGCGCTCGGCAGTCTGCCGCCAACCTTCGAGCCGCGTGCCACCGATTTCGTGCTGCCGCGCCCCGACGGCAAGGCGGACATGGTGACGCTCATCCAGCAACTGATCGCACGCGGCCATGCCTACGAGGCGGGCGGCGAGGTGCTGTTCGACACCCGATCGATGCCGGACTATGGCGCGCTGTCGGGCCGCAAGCTCGACGAGCAGCTTGCCGGCGCGCGCGTGGCCGTCGACGCGCACAAGAAGAACCCCGCCGACTTCGTGCTGTGGAAACAGTCGTCGGAGGACGAGCCGGGCTGGGACAGCCCATGGGGCCGCGGACGTCCGGGCTGGCACATCGAGTGCTCGGCGATGAGCGCAGCCTATCTCGGAGAGGTCTTCGACATCCATGGCGGCGGGCTCGACCTGATCTTCCCGCATCATGAGAACGAGATCGCGCAATCGCGCTGCGCGCACGGCACGCCGGTGATGGCGAATTACTGGCTGCACAATGAGTTCGTGCAGGTTGAGGGCGCGAAGATGTCGAAGAGCCTCGGCAACTTCGTCACCATCCGTGACCTGCTGGCGGACTGGCCCGGCGAGGTGTTGCGCCTCAACATGCTCAAGATGCACTATCGGTCGCCGGCCGATTGGACCGTCAAGGGCCTGGAGGAGAGCGCGAAGACGCTCGACGACTGGTATCGCGCGGCGGCCGATGCCCCGGGCGAGCAGCCGGAGCCTGAGATCATCGCGGCGCTCGCCGACGATCTCAACACGCCGCTGATGATCGCAGAACTGCACGCGTTGCGGAGCCGTGCGGCGTCCGGCGGCGAGGCTGATCGCGCTGCCTTTGCCGGCTCGCTTCGTTTCGCGGGCTTCCTGTCGGAAACCGTCGCGCAATGGGAAGCGCGAAAGCAGCAGGCCAAGGGCGTGGACGCCGCCGAGGTCGAAGGCCTGATCGCCGAGCGTACCGCGGCCCGCGCGCGGAAGGACTTCAAGGAGTCCGATCGCCTGCGCGACGCGCTCGCGGCGATGGGCGTTGTATTGAAGGATGGCAAAGGCGCCGACGGCAAGCCGGTCACGACCTGGGAGATTGCGCGATGAGCAAGCCCGACACCCCGTTTCCGCGGCACTGGCTGTACTACATCCTGCTCAAACTGTTGCTGATCGCGGGCGCAGTGGCGCTGGTCACGAAACTCTACGGCATGTGGTGACACATGGGACAGGCTCTCCCGAGGCCCGCACTGCGGCCGTTTCTTCCGGCTGATACGCCGCTGCTCGCCGCGATCTTCGTCGCAAGCATCCAGGGGCTGACAGGTGACGACTACAGCGAGGAGCAGCAGGAGGCCTGGGCGTCCGCTGCGGAGGATGAGACGGGCTTCGGCAAGAGGCTGGCATCCGAGCTCACCTTGATTGCGACCCTTCAGGGATCGCCGGTCGGCTTCGCCGCGCTGAAGGGCAACGATCACATCGACATGCTCTACGTCCATCCGAACGCGGCGGGGCAGGGTGTCGGCGCCCTGCTGTGCGACGCACTTGAAAAGCTGGCGGGCGCGCGCGGCGCGACCGGCCTGTCGGTCGACGCCAGCGACACGGCGGTCGAATTCTTCCGCAAGCGCGGCTACGTCGCGCAGCAGCGCAACAGCGTCTCCATCAATGGCGAGTGGCTCGCCAACACCACGATGAAGAAGACGCTCGGCTCCGGGGGAGCGCAGGCATGAGCAGGGCAGGCACAAGCAGGGAACGACTCTATCTGTTCGACACCACCCTGCGCGATGGCGCGCAGACCAACGGTGTCGATTTCACGCTGGCCGACAAGCAGGCCATCGCGCGCATGCTCGACGATCTCGGCATCGACTATGTCGAGGGCGGCTATCCCGGCGCCAACCCGCTCGACACCGAGTTCTTCGCCGCCAAGCCCAAGCTCGGCCATGCCCGCTTCACTGCCTTCGGGATGACGCGCCGGGCGGGACGCTCGGTGTCCAACGATCCGGGCGTCGCCGCACTGCTGGACGCCAAGGCGGACGCGATCTGCTTCGTCGCGAAGTCATCCGCCTATCAGGTGCGCGTCGCGCTGGAGACCACCAACGAGGAGAACCTCGCCTCGATCCGCGACAGCGTGACGGCCGCAAAGGCAGCAGGGCGCGAGGTGATGCTCGATTGCGAGCATTTCTTCGACGGCTACAAGGAGAACGCGGCGTTCGCGCTGGCCTGCGCGCGCACGGCCTATGAGGCCGGGGCGCGCTGGGTCGTGCTGTGCGACACCAATGGCGGCACCATGCCGCACGAGATCGAAGCGATTGTCGGCGAGGTCGTCAAGCAGGTGCCGGGCGATCACCTCGGCATCCACGCCCATAACGACACCGAGCAGGCAGTCGCGAATTCGCTGGCCGCGGTCCGCGCCGGCGCGCGCCAGATCCAGGGCACCTTGAACGGGCTCGGCGAGCGCTGCGGCAACGCCAATCTGTGCTCGCTGATCCCGACATTGAAGCTGAAGACCGAGTTCTCTGAGCGCTTCGAGATCGCCGTCTCCGACGAGCAGCTCAGCGGCCTCGTGAAGGTCTCTCGCACGCTCGACGACATGCTGAACCGCGCCCCGAACCGGCACGCGCCTTATGTCGGCGAGAGCGCCTTCGTGACCAAGACAGGCATCCATGCCTCGGCCGTGCTGAAGGATCCGCAGACCTATGAGCACGTGCTGCCCGAGAGCGTCGGCAATCGCCGCAAGGTGCTGGTGTCGGACCAGGCCGGCCGCTCCAACGTGATCGCAGCACTGGAGCGCGGCGGCGTCCCCTTCAGCAAGAGCGATCCGAAGCTCACGCGCCTGGTCGAGGAGCTGAAGGAGCGCGAGGCCGCGGGCTATGCCTACGAATCCGCCAACGCCTCGTTCGAGCTGCTGGCGCGGCGTACACTGGGCTCGGTCCCGGAGTATTTTCGCGTCGAGCAGTTCGACGTCAATGTCGAGCAGCGCTACAACGCGGTAGGCGAGCGCGTCACGGTGGCGCTGGCCGTCGTCAAGGTTGACGTCGCCGGCGAGCGGCTGATCTCCGCGGCCGAAGGCAACGGTCCGGTCAATGCGCTCGACGTCGCGCTGCGCAAGGATCTCGGAAAATACCAGGGCTACATCGACGGCCTCAAGCTGATCGACTATCGCGTCCGCATCCTCAATGGCGGCACCGAGGCGGTCACGCGCGTGCTGATCGAAAGCGAGGACGAAAAGGGGGAGCGCTGGACCACGGTCGGCGTCTCGCCCAACATCATCGACGCCTCGTTCCAGGCGCTGATGGATTCGGTGTTCTACAAGCTGGTGAAGTCCGGCGCGCCGGGTTGAGGTGATGCATCCGTCATGGCGAGCGAAGCGAAGCAATCCAGGGCTGAATGCACGACTCTGGATTGCTTCGTCGCTTCGCTCCTCGCAATGACGCGGAGAGGGCAGGAGCAAACGCATGATCGACCACGTCTCAGTCGGTGTCAGCGATCTCGCCCGCAGCGCGCGGTTCTACGAGCGCACGTTGGCGCCGCTTGGTTTGACGCGCCTGGTCGAACGTCCCAGCACGATCGGCTTCGGCAAGAGTTATCCGGAATTCTGGATCAATCTGCGCGCCGGCATGGCGCGGGTATCCGCCGAGACGGGCTCGCACCTTTGCTTCCGTGCCAGGAGCTCCGACGACGTCGATGCATTCCACGCCGCGGCGCTGGAGGCAGGCGGTGTCTCGGACGGCGCACCGGGGCTGCGGCCGCATGACCGCGTGCGCTATTACGCGGCGTTCGTGCTCGATCCCGACGGCAATCGGATTGAGGCGGTGACGTTTCCGGCCGAATAGGGATCAGAGCCGCTTGGCGATCTCTGGCGCCATCTCGGTCTCTTCCTTGGCGACGCGGGCGGCGGCCTCGCGCAGGCGCGGCAGGATGTCCTCGACGCGTTCGGCCTTGAGCAGCTCGATTTGGAAGCCGGGGCGGATGAACTCGGTCTCGCGCATGTGGGCCAGCAGCGCGAACAGCGGTTCCCAGAAGCCGTCGATATTGGCCATCAGCACCGGCTTGGCGTGGCGTCCGAGCTGCTTCCAGGTCAACTGCTCGACCAGCTCTTCGAGCGTGCCGATGCCGCCGGGCAGGGCCACGAACGCGTCGGAGTGCTCGAACATCAGCCGTTTGCGCTCGTGCATGTCCGGCGTGATGATGAGATCCTTGAGCGGCATCATGACCTCCTTCTTCACCAGGAAGTCCGGAATGATGCCGGTGACGTCGCCGCCATGGTCGAGCACCGCCTTGGCGACCGCGCCCATCATGCCGATGGAGCCGCCGCCATAAACGAGCCTGACGCCGTTCTCGGCAAGCGCCTTGCCGAGTGCCTTCGCCGATTCGATGAAGCTGGGATTCGTCCCCGGGCCGGAGCCGCAATAGACGCAAACGGTGCGGATTTCAGTCATTGGAGCGGTGTGACACTGCAGTTGAAAGGCGTCAAGACGACGGCGGACGGGTTGGATTCACGGGCATTTGCGGAAAGATGCGGACAGTCTCGATCCATTTGTCTGAAAACAAGTATGCAAATACTGCGCCGCCGCAACGGATTCCGTCGACGCACCGGTGCATGTGGCGTCGGGACACTCTATATGACGCAGGCAACGCCCGGCATCACAACATGCCAAGACCCCTGCTGTTCCAGATCGCTTGATGCCCCCTGATTTGTCCTCCGATCCAGCCGCCAACCAGCCGCCGTCGTCCCTCGAGCAGGGAACGCTGGCCGGCACGCTGCGCCATTTGTGGCCGTTCATCTGGCCGAGCGATCGCGCCGATCTGAAGATGCGCGTGCTGTGGTCCGTGGTGCTGCTGCTCGCGGCCAAGGTGGCGACGCTGGTTCTGCCTTTCACCTTCAAGTGGGCGACCGACGCGTTGACCGGCGCCAACACCGCGCCGATCGCGCCCGATAACTGGGCGTTCTGGCTGGTGGCCTCGCCGATCGTCATGACCGCAAGCTACGGCGGGATTCGGGTGCTGATGGCGGTGCTGACGCAGTGGCGCGACGGTATTTTTGCCCGTGTCGCCATGCATGCGGTGCGCAAGCTCGCGACCATCACCTTCGTCCACATGCACGAATTGTCGCTGCGCTTCCATCTGGAGCGCAAGACCGGCGGCCTGACCCGCGTGCTCGAGCGCGGCCGCAACGCGATCGAGACCATCGTGCGCATGGTGATCCTGCAGCTGATCCCGACCATCGTCGAGGTCTCGCTGCTGACCGCGGTGCTGCTGTGGCAGTTCGACTGGCGCTACGTGCTGGTCACGCTGACCATGGTCGCGGCGTATCTCTATTACACCTACATCGCGACCGAGTGGCGCATCGAGATCCGGCGCCGCATGAACGACTCGGATACGGACGCCAACACCAAGGCGATCGACTCGCTCTTGAACTACGAGACGGTGAAGTATTTCGGCGCCGAGGCGCGCGAGGCGGAACGTTACGACCGCTCGATGGAGCGCTACGAGCGGGCCAGCGTGAAGACCTATACCTCGCTGGCGGTGCTCAACGCCGGGCAGGCCGTGATCTTCACGGTCGGGTTGACGGTGGCCATGCTGATGTGCGCCCAGGGCGTGCGCCAGGGGCGCAACACCGTCGGCGACTTCGTCATGATCAACAGCATGATGATCCAGCTCTACCAGCCGCTGAACTTCATGGGCATGGTCTATCGCGAGATCAAGCAGGCCATCATCGATATCGAGAAGATGTTCGGCGTGCTCACGCGCGATGCCGAGGTGAAGGATGCTCCCGGAGCGACGCCTTTGGTGGTGACCTCCGGCAACGTCCGCTTCGAGGATGTCCGCTTCGCCTATGAGCCGGAGCGGCCGATCCTGCAGGGGCTCAGCTTCGAGGTGCCGGCGGGCAAGACGGTCGCGATCGTGGGGCCGTCCGGTGCTGGCAAGTCGACCATCTCGCGGCTGCTGTTTCGGCTCTACGACGTCTCCGGCGGCCGCATTCTGATCGATGGCCAGGACATCCGCGATGTTACCCAGATGTCGCTGCGCGCCCAGATCGGGATGGTGCCGCAGGATACCGTGCTGTTCAATGACACCATCCGCTACAACATCCGCTACGGACGCTGGGATGCGGACGACGCCGCTGTTGAGGAGGCGGCGAGGCTGGCCCAGATCGACGGTCTGATCCGGATGGCGCCGAAGGGCTACGAGACCCAGGTGGGAGAGCGCGGCCTCAAGCTCTCCGGTGGCGAGAAGCAGCGCGTCGCGATTGCCCGCACCATCCTGAAGGGGCCGCCGATCCTCGTGCTGGACGAGGCGACCTCGGCGCTGGACAGCCATACCGAGCACGAGATCCAGGAGGCGCTCGATGGCGTGTCGCGCAACCGCACCTCGCTCGTGATCGCGCACCGGCTTTCGACCATCGTAGCGGCCGATGAGATCATCGTGCTCGACCGGGGTCGCATCGCCGAGCGCGGCACCCACGCCGAGCTGCTGGCCAAAAGCGGGCTGTATGCCGGCATGTGGAACCGGCAGCGCGAGGCCGAGGAGGCGCGCGAAAAACTGGCGCAGATCGGCGATGAGGCCACGGCGCCGAACCGCAATCCGCCTGATCGGGGCGAACCGGATGTCGCCGGGCCGGATCTGGCGGGACGGGTAGCCAGCGCCGCCGAATGATGCTGCGGACCGCCCTGATCTGAACTCAAGACTGCATTAAGGATTCATTTTGACCTTCGCCGGCCATCGACCTAGTCAAGGCGGCGGTCCGCTCTGAGGGTCAGAGCGACAACACTCAACGAAGCAGGCCATGTCGATCAGCAATTCCATCCGCGCTCAGATCCCGCCGATCCACCCGGAAGGCTACCCCTTCATCGGGGGATTTGCCCTCGTCAGCCTGATCCTGTTCTGGATATTCACCCCGCTCGGCTGGATCGGCACGCTGCTCACCGTCTGGTGCGCGCTGTTCTTCCGCGACCCGATCCGGGTCACGCCGCAGCGGGAAGGGCTGGTGGTGGCGCCGGCCGACGGACGCATCTCCATGATCACGCGCGCCCTGCCGCCGGCCGAGCTCGGCCTCGGCGACCGGCCGCTGCTGCGGGTCTCGATCTTCATGAGCGTGTTCAACGTCCATGTGAACCGCAGCCCGGTGGCCGGCCGGATCGAGAAGATCTCCTACCGTCCGGGTGCCTTCATCAATGCCGAGCTCGACAAGGCGAGCGAGGACAACGAGCGCAACTCGCTCGCGATCTCGACGCCGCATGGCCGCATCGGCGTGGTCCAGATCGCCGGCCTCGTGGCGCGCCGGATCGTGTCGTTCGTGCGCGAGGGGCAGACCATTGGCGCGGGCGAGCGCTTCGGCCTGATCCGCTTCGGCTCGCGGCTCGACGTCTATCTTCCTGACGGCACTGAGGTTCTGGTCTCGGAGGGGCAGACCGCCATCGCCGGCGAGACGATCCTGGCCGATTTCGACGTGCCCGTGCCCGGCCTGACGTTCCGGAGCCAGTGAACCGTCGCTGCCCGCTGGTGACCCATTAAGGAGACCTTGAGCCGTGTTCAGGCACAAGTTCCCGGACAAACCGCACGTGGTGTGATCATGAGCTTCGATCTGAACTCTCCCGAACTGCGCCGCCGCCGTTTCCGCCCGATCCCGGTGCGGCTGCTGGTGCCGAACATGATCACCTTGCTGGCGATCTGCGCCGGCCTCACCGCAATCCGGCTGTCGACCGAGGGGCGGATGGAGCTCGCCGTCGGCGCCATCGTCTTCGCCGCCTTTCTGGACGGCATCGACGGCCGCATCGCCCGCATGATCAAGGGCCAGTCGAAGTTCGGCGCCGAGCTCGACAGCCTGGCCGACTTCGTCAATTTCGGCGTGGCGCCCGGCCTGATCCTGTACTTCTGGCAGCTCCATGAGCTGCACGACGGCGGCTGGATCGCCGCCATGATGTACGCCATCAGCGGCGGGCTGCGGCTGGCGCGCTTCAACGCCAGCATCGACGATCCCAACAAGCCGCCCTTCGCCGCCAATTTCTTCACCGGCGTGCCGGCCCCGCTCGGCGCCATCACCGTGCTGCTGCCCGTCTATCTGGCTTTCCTGGACCTGCCGAGGCCGCCGGCGCTGCTGACGGCGTTCTACACGCTGCTGATCGCCTTCCTGATGGTGTCGCGGCTGCCGGTGTTCTCCGGCAAGACCGCGCGGATGCGCGTCTCGCCCGAACTCGTGCTGCCGGTGTTCGCCGCGGTGGTGTTCTTCGTCGCGCTGCTGGTGGTCTATCCCTGGCACATCCTGTCGGCCGGATCGATCCTCTACATCCTGAGCCTTCCGTTCGGCTGGCGGCTGTATCGGCAGCAGGCGGCGCGGCACGCCGCGGTCCTTGGTGCCGCGGCTGCAGCGTCGCACGCCTCGTCTTCATCCACGACGGCTTTTGCGCCGACCGGCGTGCCGGCGGCGGAGCAGGGGCAGCGGCCGCCGGAACGGCTGCACTGAGCGCAGGGCGCCCCGACCGAGCCCGCGCTTTGCCGGCTTCGGCGCCTCAGTTATACCGGATGGCCAAGGACGGCCCGCGAATGCCGTCCGCATCATCCGGAGAAACGCCCGTGACAAGCACTGCCGCCGCGCCCCTCGCTGCTTCCGTCCTCGAGGCGCTCGCGCGCTATGACACGCCGACCATCTGCAACGCGATGGAGATCGTGGCGCCCGAGCGCCGCCTGATCGGCTACACGACCAAGCCGCTGGTGTGCCCGTTCCCGGACCTGCCGCCCATGGTCGGCTACGCGCGGACGGCGACGATCCGGTCCGTCGTCAAGTCGGGCCTGCCGGCGGACGAGCAGGCGAGGCGGCGCACCGACTACTACGAATATGTCGGCACCGGTCATGGTCCGCGCATCGTCGTGATCCAGGATATCGATGGCCCCGACATCGGCTACGGCGCGTTCTGGGGCGAGGTGCAGAGCAACGTCCACAAGGCGCTCGGCTGCCTCGGCGTGATCACGGATGGATCGATCCGCGACATTCCGCAATGGGCTGCCGGCTTCCAGGCTCTGGCGGGCTCGATCGGTCCGTCGCACGCGTGGGTGCATGCCGAGAGCTTCGGCGGCGAGGTCCGCGTCGCCGGGATGACCGTGCGCTCGGACGACCTGATCCACTCCGATCGCCATGGTGCGATCGTCATCCCCGCCGACATCGCCGCGAAGCTTCCCGAGGCGGCCGAGCTGTGCGCGCGCCGTGAAACGCCGATCCTGGACATCGCGCGGTCTGCGGATTTCTCGCTCGAGAAGCTCAAGGCCGCCTTGAAGCGGTCGGCGGAGATTCATTGAGCGTCGCTTCGCTCCGGTCCAAATGAGCGAGCCGTGCCGCTCGACGGTGCGGCTCGCCGGCCTTGCGCAGGGCGCTCGCCGAACTGCGACGCTGCAACCGCATCCGGATGACTACGGGGGGACGACTGAGCTTCGGCCGAAAATGTCGAACGCGGTGACGAATTACCCGCAAACAGGCCTGGACTCGCCGAAGGTTAAGCGGCCGTCGCTCGTTGAGAAGATTTTATCCATCAAGCTTTACCTGATGGCTAGCCCGTCCCGATAGGCATGTCGCCCGAGGGCGAAGGACATGCGCAGGCTGATATCGAAATCGAGGCCGTTGTTCGGGCGGGTCGACCGGACCGTCGACAGGATGGTTCGGCTGATCGGACATTTCGGCAGTGCCGCGATCGGCCTCTCGGCGATCGCGCTGGTGTGGGCCGGCATCTTCTACACGATCTCCGAAGAGTATACGCGCACCGAGCAGTCGGCGCTGAAGAACGGCGCCAATCTGGCCCGCGCGTTCGAGGAGCAGATCATCCGCTCGATCCGCGCGGCAGATCAGACCTTGCTCTACGTCCGCGACTCCTATGCCAGGGACCCGCACAACTTCGACATGTCGCTATGGTCGAAGAACAGCCAGTTCCTGTCCGACTTCTCGTTTCAGGTCGTCGTGATCGGCAAGGACGGCATCATGCTGTCTAGCAACATCGATCCGAAGATGCGCGGCCTCGACCTGCGCGACCGCGAGCACTTCCGCGTTCATGCCGACGGCAAGGATGATTTTCTCTTCATCAGCAAGCCGATCTTCGGCCGTGTCTCCAACAAATGGTCGATCCAGTTGACCCGCCGCATCATCATGCCGGACGGTTCGTTCGGCGGCGTGGTGGTGGTCTCGCTCGACCCCGAATATCTGTCGAGCTTCTACAATTCGGTCGATCTCGGCAAGAAGGGCAATGTCACACTCCTCGGTCTCGACGGCATCGTGCGCGCACGGGCCTCGGCCGGTCCGGGGGGCGTGGGATCCTCGCTCGCCGGCAGCCCGGTGATGAGCGCCATTCAGCACAGAAGCAGCGGCTTCTACACCTTCAAAAGTCTGATCGACGGCATCACGCGCATCTACTCGTTCCAGCGCATCAAGGATCTGCCGCTGGTGGTCATCGTCGGTCAGGCCTCCGAGGAGATCTTCAGCGCCTTCAAGCTCAACCGCGATCGTGATCTGCTGGTCGGGGCGTTGCTGACGGTGGTCATCGGCATCATCACGATCCTGATTGCGCGCTATCAGGCGGGACTTGCCGCCTCACGCGATGCCGCCGAGGCAGGTACGCGGGCGCGCTCCGAATTCCTGGCGATGATGAGTCATGAGATCCGCACGCCGATGAACGGCGTCATCGGCCTTGCCGATCTCTTGCTGTCGGCGGACCTCGCGCCGGAGCAGCGCAAGATCGCGACAACCTTGCGCGAGTCGGCCGATTACCTGCTGCAACTGCTCAACGATGTCCTCGATTTCTCCAAGCTCGATGCCGATCGTCTGGAGATCGAGCACATCGAGTTCGACCTGCACCGGTCGGTGACGGCGACCGCCGAGTTGCTGGTGTCCCGCGCCAGGGAAAAGGGCCTGCAACTGACGACGTCGATCGCGCCGGACGTGCCGAACTACGTGGTCGGCGATCCCGCGCGGCTGCGCCAGGTGCTGTTCAACCTGGTCGGCAATGCGCTCAAATTCACCGAATCGGGCGGCGTCCATATCGATGTGCGTGCCGAGAACCTTGCCGGGCCGAACCTGACGCTGGTGTTCTCGGTCGCCGATACCGGCGTCGGCATTCCCGCAGACGCCGTCAGCCGGCTGTTCAAGCAGTTCTCGCAGGTCGACAATTCCATCTCGCGCCGCTTCGGCGGCACCGGTCTGGGGCTCGCGATCTGCAAGCGCCTCGTCACCTGCATGGGCGGCGACATCAAGGTGCAGAGCAAGGTGGGCGAGGGCAGCACTTTCACCTTCTCGATCCAGGTCCAGCCGCAGCCGGACGTCGAGCAGGTGAGCGCGCCCGAGGCGACCATCGTGCCGGTCGGCGAGACGATCGCCGAGGAACGTCCGGGCAGCCTCGCGCCGCTGAAGATCCTCGTTGCCGAGGACAATCTGACCAATCAGTTCGTCATTAAAAAGCTCCTGGACAAGCTTGGTCACGGCTACGACATCGTCGAGAACGGCACGCAGGCGATCGCAGCCGTGCAGAAGCAGCCTTACGACCTCGTGCTCATGGACATGATGATGCCCGAGATGGACGGGCTCACGGCGACGCGGATGATCCGTTCGCTGCCGCCGCCCGCGCAGGACATCTACATCGTCGCTCTGACGGCCAACGCCACCAGCCAGGATCATCTGGCGTGCACCGACGCCGGCATGAACGACTTCGTGACCAAGCCGGTCACGCGCGATCGACTGAATGCCGCTCTGCTTCGCGCGGCCGCTGCTACACACAAGGAAAGGCTTGTCGCATGACCGACTGGGTGCAATTCGACGAATCCGTCTATCAGATCCTGGTCTCCGAGCTCGGCGAGGAGGATGCGCTGGAGGTCCTGCGCACGTTCCTCGACGACACGTCCGGAAAGTTCGGCACGCTTGCGGCCAAGTTCGAGGATCGCCTCGAACTCAGGCGCGAGGCGCATTCGATCAAGAGCTCGTCGGCGACGTTCGGTTTCTCGGCGCTGTCGCGCCTGTCGCGCGAGCTCGAGGTGGGATCGGCGACGATGGAGCCGGCGCAGATGCTGGAGATGGTCCACAAGATGCAGCGATCATTCGATCAGTCAGCCGTCTTCGCCGCGGCGAACCTGCTCAAGTCCGGATCGTCGGTCGCTTGAGCGAGGTCGGCGTCGTCTGCGGCGCTGCTGTTTACCTTTCATTATGCCTACCGAATTCAGTAACTCGTCCTTAATGGCGGACATTTAGTGTCGTGACATGCGGTCCAGAAGCACCGCGTCGGTCCGGCAGGGTCCGTGGTTTGCGTACGCGGTGGAGTTGACTCATGGATATTATGACGAGTGCGGGGCTCGTGGCTGGCGTGATCGTCATCGCGACGATGATGCTGCTGGGCGGCGATCTCGAGATGTTCGTCAGCGAGCACGCCGCAATCATCATCTTCGGCGGTTCGATCGCAGCCACCATGATTCGCTTCCCGCTGGGCGTCATGCTGCACGGTGTTCCGCTTGGAATGAAGTACGCTTTCACCATGAGCCGCCTGTCGGCCCGCGAGCTCGTCGACGAGCTCGCCCGCATCGCCGAGATCGCGCGCAAGCAGGGCCCGGTCGGCCTGGAAAAGGTCGAGACCGACGAGCCGTTCCTCGCCAAGGGAATCCGATACGTGGCCGACGGCTACGACCTCGAATTCATCCGCGACAATCTCGAGCGTGACCGCGACAATTTCCTGATGCATCTGGACGAAGGCAGCAAGATCTATCGCGCCATCGGCGACTGCGCCCCGGCGTTCGGCATGGTCGGCACGCTGATCGGCATGGTGCAGATGTTCGCCAACATGACCGACCCCTCGAAGCTCGGCCCGTTCATGGCGACCGCGCTGCTCGCGACCCTGTACGGCGCGCTGGTGTCGAACCTGATCTGTCTGCCGATCGCCGACAAGCTGCATGGCAAGCTGCTGGACGAGGAAACCAACCGGACGCTGATCATCGACGGAATCCTGATGATCCGCGACTCCAAGAGTCCCGCCCTGGTCCGCGAAATGCTCCTGGCCTATCTGCCGGAGAAGCATCGCCACGCCGAAGGCGAGCCCGTGCCGGCCTGATCGGCTGCGGCGGGGCGATCCGGGGTGGGGTAGGCAATGGCCAAGAAGAAGAGGGGCGATGCGCATGGCGGCGGTCACGGCTGGTTCGTGACCTTTGCCGACCTGATGGGACTTCTGGTCAGCTTCTTCGTGATGCTGGTCGCGTTCTCGACCATGGACAACGCCAAGCTGAAGGTCGTCGCAGGCTCGATGCGCGACGCCTTCGGCGTGCAGACCGAGTCGCGCTATTCGGGCATCGTGGAATCCGACGGCCTGCCGACCCGGCCGAAGCTCAAGAACGCCGCCCACATCTCGCCGGAGGAGACCGCGCGCGAGCCGAGCCCCGAGCAGGAGGAGCGCCAGCATACCAATGGCGCCAAGCTGAAGATCGATCGCCAGTTCGCGCTGGCGTCCGCCTCGCTGCGCCAGGCGCTGCAGGACATGCCGGAGATGACCGAGATCTCCAAGCACATCATGTTCGAAGAGACCAAGCAGGGTCTCAACTTGGAGATCGTCGACCAGGACGGGCGGTCGATGTTCGCTGATGGCTCGAAGGTGCCGTTCGACCGCACGCGACGCCTGATAGAGAAGCTGGCTGCCCCGCTCAAGGCGACCCCGCTTCGGGTCCAGATCACCGGGCACACGGCCGCCGGCTTCGTTCCCGCCCGCAGCGACTATGGCGGCTTCGACCTGTCGGCGGACCGCGCCAATGCGGTGCGCCAGATCCTGGAGCGGGAAGGGCTGCCGGCGAGCCACATCTATGCCGTCTCCGGCAAGGCGGACACCCAGCCGCTGTTTCCCGACGACCCGTCGCTGGCAGCCAACCGCCGCGTGACGATCACCCTGATGCGGGAAGACCCGCCATTGCCGCCCGATCTGAAGCCGTAGCCGGGATGCTTCGCTTGCCGCATCATAATGCCGCATGGCGGCTTGCGAACGGCAACGAAGAGCATCAGCGGGCACTTGATTCGCCGGGGGTAGATCCGACATCTGCCTCAGGATGCCTGGGCTAAAGGCACTTGCCGCGATGCGGCATGCGACATCCGTGTCAGCCATGCCGTTTGGTTGCGACCTGGGAACAGCGGTCTGCTTACGCTAGAGACTTGACCTGCGAACGGTCTACGTTCACACGCGCCGGGCCAAACAGGGAAGATGCGTTCCGAGCAACATGACGGCCAGCGCGACATCGACCGAAGGACAGGACACCGCGAGCACGTCGGGGTTCTGGGGGCTGACGCTAGGCAGCATCGGCGTGGTGTTCGGAGACATCGGCACCTCGCCCCTCTACGCCTTTCGCGAGGCCGCGCACGGCGCCGCTCAGGGGCAGCCGGTGTCGCGGATCATCGTGCTCGGGGTGCTCTCGCTGATCCTCTGGTCGCTGTTCATCGTGGTGACGGCCAAATACGTCCTGCTGCTGCTCCGCGCCGACAACAACGGCGAGGGCGGAACGCTGTCGCTGATGGCGCTCGGACAGCGGGCCTTGGGTCGGCGCAGCCTGTTCCTGATGTCGCTGGGCGTGATCGGCGCTTCGATGTTCATCGGAGACTCGATGATTACGCCGGCGATTTCGGTGTTGTCGGCGGTCGAAGGCCTCAAGCTCGCGGCGCCCGCGCTCGAGCACTACGTCGTGCCGCTGACCGTGTTCATCCTGGTCGTACTGTTCGCGGTCCAGAGCAAGGGGACGGCGCGGGTCGCCTCCGCCTTCGGCCCGGTCATGGTCACATGGTTCACCACCCTCGCCGTGATGGGACTCGTCCACATCCGCGACGACCCCTCCGTGCTCGCGGCGATCAATCCCTATTATGCGGTGCAGTTCCTGCTCTCGCACGGCACGATCGGCCTGGTCACCCTGGGCGCGGTGTTCCTCGCGGTCACCGGCGGCGAGGCACTCTATGCGGATCTCGGTCATTTCGGCCGCAAGCCGATCCAGTCGGCCTGGCTGTTCTTCGTGCTTCCGGCGCTGCTGATCAACTATTTCGGGCAGGGCGCACTGGTGCTGTCCGATCCCGCCGCGATCGAGAATTCGTTCTACCGGATGGTGCCCGAACTGCTGCTGCTGCCGCTGGTGGTGCTGGCCACCGCCGCGACCGTCATCGCGAGCCAGGCCGTGATCACGGGCGCCTATTCGCTGGTCAGCCAGGCGGTCCAGCTCGGCCTGCTGCCGCGTTTCGAGGTGCGCTATACGTCCGAGAGCCATGCCGGCCAGATCTATCTGCCGCGGGTCAACCGGTTGCTGCTGATCGGCGTGCTGCTGCTGGTGCTGCTGTTCCGGACCTCGAGCAATCTCGCCTCCGCCTATGGCATCGCAGTGTCCACCACCATGGTCGCCGACGGCATCATGGGCTTCGTGGTGATCTGGAAGCTGTGGAACTTGCGCGCGGCCGTGGCGGCCGCCGTGATCGCTCCCTTCGTCATCGTCGACATGACCTTCTTCAGCGCCAACCTGCTGAAGCTGCTCGAAGGAGCCTGGGTTCCGCTGCTGTTCGGTGCCGCGATGGTCGTGACGATCTGGACCTGGCGGCGTGGTTCGGCGATCCTGGTGCTCAAGACGCGCAAGATCGAGGTTCCGCTGGATGACCTGATCACCAGCCTGGAGAAGAGGCCTCCTCACATCGTCAAGGGCACGGCGGTGTTTCTCACCAGCGACCCGACCTCGGTGCCGACCGCATTGCTGCACAATCTCAAGCACAACAAGGTGCTGCACGAGCACAACGTGATCCTGACCATCGAGACCGCGCAGACGCCGCGGGTCGATGTCTCGGAGCGCGTGCGCATGGAGAAGATCAGCGAGAAGTTTTCCAAGGTGCGGCTGCGCTTCGGATTCATGGAATCCCCGAACGTGCCGCGCGCGCTTGCGGTGGCGCGCAAGCTAGGCTGGCAGTTCGACATCATGTCGACGTCGTTCTTCGTCTCGCGGCGCTCGTTGAAGCCATCGTCCCAGTCGGGCATGCCGACGTGGCAGGACCATCTCTTCATCGGTCTGAGCCGGTCGGCCAACGACGCCACGGACTATTTCCAGATTCCCACGGGCAGGGTCGTCGAAGTAGGTACCCAGGTAACGATTTGATCGGCTGGACTTCCCTGACGGCTCGTGCATGCTTAAATGCATGGCTGAGGCGCATTCCCGACGGGTCCGTCGTAACGCGCTGCCGCTATAAGCCGCGCGCTCTGCCGCGTTGTGCAGTGAAGCATTAACGAGTCCTCGAGGGGGCTACCCCATGACAGTCGACGTCGCAGCTACGCCCGCGGAAGCGCCGGCGACCAACGGGCATGGCAACGCCCATTCCACGGCGAGCTTCGCGGCGCTGACACTGGGAAGCATCGGTGTCGTCTATGGCGACATCGGCACCAGCCCGCTGTACGCGTTGCGTGAAGCGGTCTTGGCTGCGAGCAGCAGCGGCGAGCCTGCGCCTCACGCCGTGATGGGGGTGATCTCGCTCATCCTGTGGGCTCTCATCGTCGTCGTGACCCTCAAATACGTCGTGATCCTGCTGCGCGCCGACAACCACGGCGAGGGCGGCACCCTGGCGCTGATGGCGCTCGCCCAGCGCGGAGTCGCGCGCGGCGCCAGCATCATCGTGCTGCTCGGCATCATCTCGGGCGCGCTGTTCTATGGCGATGCGGTGATCACGCCGGCTCTGTCCGTGCTGTCGGCGATCGAGGGCATCAAGCTGGTCACGGCGGCGTTCGAGCCCTACGTCGTGCCGTTGACCGTCGTGATTCTGGTCGCGCTGTTCGCTGTCCAGGCGCGCGGAACGGCCAAGGTTGCTGCGTTCTTCGGCCCGATCATGCTGATCTGGTTCCTGGTGATCGGCATCGCGGCGCTGCCGCCGATCCTGCGCCATCCCGAGGTGCTGTGGGCGATCAACCCGCTGAATGCCGTGACCTTCATGCTGCATCACGGCATCATCGGCTTCATCACGCTCGGCGCGGTGTTTCTGGCCGTCACCGGCGCGGAGGCGCTGTATGCCGACCTCGGCCATTTCGGCAAGCGGCCGATCCAAACCGCCTGGCTGTTCATCGTGCTGCCGTCGCTGGCGCTGAACTATCTGGGGCAGGGCGCGCTGGTGATCGCCGACGCGAAGGCGATCGAGAACCCCTTCTTCCTGATGTTTCCGGAGTGGGCGCTGATCCCGATGGTCGCGCTCGCCACCATGGCGACCGTCATCGCGAGCCAGGCCGTCATTACCGGTGCCTATTCGCTGACGCGTCAGGCGATTCAGCTCGGCCTGCTGCCACGCTTCGAGATCCGCCACACCTCCGAGGCGCATTCGGGCCAGATCTACATTCCGCGCATCAACAAGCTGCTGCTGATCTCGGTCATGCTGCTGGTGCTGATGTTCAAGTCATCGAGCGCGCTCGCCTCGGCCTACGGCATCTCGGTCACCGGCACAATGGTCGTCACGGCCATGATGGGCTTCGTCGTGATCTGGAAGGTCTGGCGATGGTCGCCGATTGCGGCGGCCGCGCTGATCGCGCCGTTCCTGTTCCTGGATCTGACCTTCCTGGCGGCGAATCTCCTGAAGGTGTTCGAAGGCGGCTGGGTGCCGCTGGCGCTGGGCGGCTTCGTGATGACGCTGATGTACACGTGGCGGCGCGGCAGCCGGCTCTTGTTCGACAAGTCGCGCAAGCTCGAATTCCCGCTCGCCGATCTCGTGACCATGCTTGAGAAGCGTCCGCCGCAGCGGGTGGCCGGCACGGCCGTGTTCCTGACCAGCGATCCCTTGAGCGCGCCGACCGCGCTGATGCACAGCCTCAAGCACTACAAGGTGCTGCACGAAAAGAACGTCATCCTGACGATCGAGACCGCGCCGACGCCGCGCATCGAGCCGTCCGAACGGGTTCGCCTCGAGCAGATCAGTCCGACGTTTTCCAAGGTGACGTTGCGCTTCGGCTTCATGGAATCGCCCAACGTGCCGCGCGCACTTGCGATCGCGCGCAAGCTCGGCTGGCAGTTCGACATCATGTCGACCTCGTTCTTCCTGTCGCGCCGTGCGCTGAAGCCGGCTGCGCATTCAGGCATGCCGCGCTGGCAGGATCACCTGTTCATCTCAATGAGCCGCTCCGCCAACGACGCGACCGACTATTTTCAGATCCCGAGCGGACGGGTGGTGGAGGTCGGCACCCAGGTTACGATCTGAGCTCGAGACCCGTCTCCTCAGCGTGCCGAAGCGCTTGATTTTCGGTGCGTCTGGGGTGAGTTTGGCGACCGGATTGGGGCCGATATGGCCCTGCTGAAGGCTTGGAGGATGGGCGTGGCTGTTGTGCACGATTTGACCCCGCAGGACGTGGCCCAGGGGATCGCGGAAGGGCGAATTCTTCTGGTTGACGTGCGCGAGCCGAATGAAGTTTCTGCGGAAGCCTATCCCGACGGCGTCGTCGTTCCGCTGTCGGGCTTCGACCCGAAGCTGATCCCGGATCCGCAAGGCAAGGACGTCGTGTTCGCCTGCCGCTCCGGCAAGCGCTCGGTCACGGCCTCGCTGGCCGCGCAGGCCGCCGGTCTGCCCTACGATAAGCATCTCCAGGGCGGTATGCTCGGCTGGAAGGCGGCTGGCCTGCCGACCAGGACTGGCGGCTGACAGGCGATCATGATCTCGCAGAACAAGGTCTTTGCCGACCTGCCCGTCACCATTTTCGAGCAGATGTCGCAGCTCGCGCGCGACAACGACGCGATCAATCTGGGGCAGGGCTTTCCCGACGATCCGGGTCCGGAGGATATCCGCCGTGCCGCGGCCGATGCGGTCCTCAACGGCTACAACCAGTATCCGTCGATGATGGGCCTGCCGGAGCTGCGCCAGGCCATCGCCGCGCACTACAAGCACTGGCACAAGCTCGATCTCGATCCGATGAGCGAGGTCATGGTCACCTCCGGCGGCACCGAGGCGCTGACGTCGGCGATCCTGTCGGTGGTGGAGCCGGGCGACGAGGTGATCTGCTTCCAGCCGGTCTATGATTCATACTTGCCGATCATCCGCCAGGCCGGCGGCATTCCGCGCCTCGTCCGTCTGGAGCCGCCGCACTGGCGGCTGTCGGAGGAGATGCTGCGGCAGGCGTTCTCGCCAAAGACCAAGGCGGTGCTGTTCAACAACCCGCTCAACCCGGCCGCGGTGGTCTACCCGCGCGAGGATCTCGAGCTGCTGGCGCGCTTCTGCCAGGAGTTCGACGCGGTCGCGATCTGCGACGAGGTCTGGGAGCACGTCGTGTTCGACGGCCGCGCGCACATCCCGCTTATCACCATTCCCGGCATGCGCGACCGCACCATCAAGGTCGGCTCGGCCGGCAAGATCTTCTCGCTGACGGGCTGGAAGATCGGCTTCGTCTGCGCCGCGCCGCATCTGCTGCGCGTCGCCGCCAAGGTGCATCAATTCCTGACCTTCACGACGGCACCGAATCTGCAGGTCGCGGTCGCCTACGGCCTCGGCAAGTCGGACGACTACTTCATCAACATGCGCAGCGAGCTCGCGCGCAGCCGCGACCGGCTCACGGCCGGTCTCGAAAGCCTGGGCTTTCCCGTGCTGAAGGCGCAGGGGACCTACTTCCTGACCGTCGACCTTTCGCCGCTCGGCCTCAACGAGACCGACGAGCAGTTCTGCCGCCGCATCGTCAACGACTACAAGGTGGCCGCCATCCCGGTGTCGGCGTTCTACGAGACGAATGCCGTGACGTCCGTGGTGCGGTTCTGCTTCGCCAAGAAGGACGCCACCCTGGATACGGCGCTGGAGCGCCTCTCGGACGCCATCCACCGGCGCTAGGAGACACGAGTGATGACGCGCGGCTGCATGGGTTCGGCTCTGGCGCTGGCTGTCGCGGCGCTGACGCTCACGGGGGCGGCCGGTCGCGCAGAGGAGCGCGTCGTCAACTTCTACAACTGGTCGAACTACATGGCGCCCGGTGTCCTTGACGACTTCACCAAGGAGACCGGCATCAAGGTGGTCTACGACACATTCGACGCCAACGAGACCCTGGAGACGCGGCTGCTCGCCGGCAAATCCGGCTACGACGTCGTGGTGCCGACCGCATACTTCCTGCAGCGCCAGATCAAGGCCAAGATATTCCAGCCGCTCGACAAGTCGAAGCTGCCCAATCTCGTCAATGCGTGGCCCGCCGTGACCGAGCGTCTGGCCACCTACGACCCCGGCAATCAGTTCGCCGCCAACTACATGTGGGGCACGACCGGGATCGGCTACAACGTCAAGGCGGTCGAGAAGATCCTGGGGCCCGGCGCGCGGATCGACAGCTGGGACATGGTGTTCAAGCCGGAGAACCTCGCCAAGTTCAAGGACTGCGGCGTCCACATGCTGGATTCCGCCGACGACATCTTTCCGGCGGCGCTGAACTATCTTGGCCTCGACCCGAACTCGACCAGGCAGGCCGATCTGGAGAAGGCGGCCGAGGTGGTCGGCAAGGTCGCACCATCCGTGCGCAAGTTTCATTCGTCGGAATACTTAAGCGCGCTCGCCACCGGCGAGATCTGCCTCGTCGTCGGCTGGTCCGGCGACATCATGCAGGCGCGCAGCCGCGCGGAAGAAGCAAAGAACGGCGTCGAGATCGGCTACGCAATCCCGAAAGAGGGCGCGCAGATGTTCTTCGACAATTTTGCGATTCCCACTGACGCTCCGCACGTGGCCGAAGCCTATGCGCTGATCAATTATCTCTACCGGCCCGAGGTCGCGGCCAAGAACTCCGACTTCCTGTCCTATGCCAACGGCAACCTGGCGAGCCAGAAGCTGATCGATCCAAAAATCTTTGGCGACAAGAACATCTATCCGGATGAGACGACGCTGAAGAAGCTGTTCGTCATCACCGCCCGCGAGCCCGCGACGCAGCGCGTCATCAACCGGCTCTGGACGAAGGTGAAGACCGGGCGGTAGCCAGCGCTGCTGCCGGCATTGCGAACGCTGCGAAGCAATCCAGGGCTGAGAAGAAGATCTGGATTGCTTCGTCGCGTTGCTCCTCGCAATGACTCCGCGGGATTACCCCAGCCGATGCATCGCGCAGAGCTTGTTGCCGTCGAGGTCGCGCAGATATGCCAGATAAAGTTTGCCGGCGGAGCCTTCACGAACGCCGGGCGGATTTTCGCAGCTGGTGCCGCCGGCTTCGAGCCCGGCTGCATGCCAGGCGTCTGCCTGCTCAGGTGAGTTGCAGGCAAAGCCGATCGTGCCGCCATTGGCGTGCGTGGCCGGCTCACCGTTGATCGGCTTCGACACCCCGAAAATGCCGGTCGGCGTGATGTAGAAGATGCGGTGGCCGTCGACCCGTGCCGGCCTCACGCCGAGCGTTCCCAGCAGCTTGTCGTAGAAGGCCTTGGCCTTGTCGAGGTCGTTGGTGCCGATCATCACATGCGAAAACATTCGCGCTTGTCCTCCCTGCAGCTTCCGAACAGCCGTCGGATACGCGACCAAGGTAGCGAGCGTCGATGGTTGAGGTAAGCGTTTTCTTTGAACGGCCCGTCAGCGGTAAGTGGTGCTGCAGCGCTGCTTCCCCGCAGCGGAGTTTGTCCGGGCGCGGGCTACCGCCAGCGCCGATGCAGCCAGAGCCATTGCTCGGGATATTCGCGGACCCAGCTCTCGACGACGTCGGTGATCGCCTGTGTCGTGCCCTGGATGTCGATCTGACCATCGGCCGTCCGGACCGGCTTCACCTCCTCCGAGACTTCGGCGCGGAAGCGGTTGCCGGGAAGGCGGATGATGCGGACGCCGTGCACGGGGCATTCGACCTGGCGTAACAGACGGGCCAGCATCGGATTGGCGCGGGTCTTGCGGCCGAAGAAGGTGACCTCGACGCCACCGGTCAGGTACTGATCGACCAGCATGGCAACGTGCTGGCCGTTCTTCAGCGCCTGTGCCAGCCGCAGCGGCGCGTCGCGGCCGGCCGGGACCAGTGTGCCCATCTTGACCTGCCGTATCTCCTGGATGATGCGGTCGGCGGCGGCGATGTTGGGCCGGCGATAGAGGATCGCCGTATCGAGCTTATGGGCGACCGCCGCCAGCGCCGGCATCTCCCAATTGGCGAGGTGGCTGGCAAAGATCAGCGCCGGCTTGCCGTCGAGACGGAGCTGATGAAACAGCTCATGGGTGCGCGGCGACAGCTCGATCCGGCTGCGCTCCGGATGAGCCTCGTCGTAATCCCAGATCTTGTCGAGATGGGCGAACTCGGCGCCGACGCGGCCGAGATTGTCCCACACGCCGGCGAGGATTTTCTCGATCTCCTCGGGCGATTTCTCCGGAAAGGCCGCCGTGAGATTGTCGCGGCCGATGCGCTGCTCGCGCAGCCGCGGACCGATCCACTGCGCGAGGCGCGCGAAGCGGTCGGCCGTCTTCTGCGGATCGAAATAGCGCGTGGTCCTGAGCATGCCGACCGTCAGCGCGCCGACGGCGGACGCCCCGGCCGACTTCACGGCTCGGCGGATCACGAGCTTGGTCCGGAGGGGCAGGAGACTCATCGATGTGACAGGCGGATCAGGCCGGTTCGCGCGTCAGGATCAGCGAGGCGTTCTGGCCGCCGAAGCCGAACGAATTCGACATCACGGTGGTGACGCGCGCATCGCGGGCCTTGTTGCCGACGACGTCGAACAGGATCGCGGGATCCGGAATGTCGTAGTTGATGGTCGGCGGAATACGCTGATGCTCGAGCGTCTGCAGCGAGAAGATCGCCTCGACCGCGCCGGCCGCCGAGATGGTGTGGCCGACCATCGACTTGTTCGACGACACCGGGATCTTGCCGGTGTGCTCGCCGAACACGGCGGAGACGCCGACATATTCCATCTTGTCGTTCTCGGGCGTGGCGGTGCCGTGGGCATTGATATGGTCGATCTGCTCCGGCGCCATGCCGGCATCGGCGAGCGCCTTGCGGATGCAGCCGATGATCGGCTTGCCGTCCGGCGAGGAGCGGGTGCGGTGGAAGGAGTCGGTCAGCTCGCCGCAGCCGGCGACGACACCGAGGATCTTGGCGCCGCGCGCCACGGCCGCGTCGTAGCTTTCCAGCACCAGCGCTCCGGCGCCCTCGGCCATCACGAAACCATCGCGGTTCTTGGAGAATGGCTTGGAGGCGGCCTGCGGCGGGTCGTTCTGGGTCGACAGCGCCGACAGCAGCGAGAAGCGCACGAGCCCTTCCGGATTGACCGAGCCTTCGGTGGCGGCGCATAGCGCGACGTCAGTCTCACCGCGCCGGATGGCTTCGACGCCGAGCTGGATCGCGGTCGCGCCGGAGGCGCAGGCAGTCGACAGCGAGATCGGCGAGCCCTTGGTGCCGAAGGTGTCGGACAGCGAATCGGCGACGGAGCCGAACAGGAAGCGGTGATGATAGTTGACGAACTTGCCGCCGCCGCAGACCTTCAGCAGGTCGTCATAGGTGAACTGAGTGCCGCCAACCTCATGCGCGAGCTCCAGGCGCTGCGGCCACTCGATCTCGACGGGCGCCACGGCGAGAAACAGCGGGCCCGGGAAGTCGCCCTTGCTGCCGATTCCAGCCTGCGCGATGGCTTCCTCGACGGCCATGTGGCCGAGCCGCTCGGACAGGCCCGTCGACGTGAACGGCGCCACGGGGACGAAATCGACCGTGCCGGCCATGGTCGTCTTCAAGCCGTCGATCGGAAAGCGCGTGATGGTGCGGATGCCGGACTCGCCGGCCACGAGCTTGTTCCAATTATCGGACTTGCCGGCCCCAAGGGAGGTGACGATGCCCATCCCGGTCACGACCACGATGGGGCGTCCAAACTTGTCGCGTACACTCATGATGTCCCCCGTCGCGTCTTCTTAAGGCCGTACCGTGTTCACTTGACTGCTTCGACCAAGGCCATGCCTTCGCCGCGGTAGTGGCCGGCGCCGACCACCACGATCTGGGTCGGAGCCTCCTTCATCTCTGCCTCCACACCCGAGGCGTCGCCCGGTGCGAACAGGGCGCCGCGCGAGATCGAAAGTGCGGCAAGCGCCAGACCAAGCGCGAAATGCGCTTCCATCGTGTGGCCGAAACGGGTCCCGCTCGAGCGCACCGCGAACGCCTTGTGATGGTCGAGGAAGGCGCGCTCCTCCGAGGTCACCGGCTCCGCACCGGTCGCGCCCGTGATGATGGCGCCGGGGGCCTCGTGGACGTCGAGCGCCGACCATAGACGGTCCAGCGTTCCGGTCACCGCGCCTGCCTCCTTGCGGCGGGCGCGGTCGGCGACGACCTTGCTGAGCCGCGCCAGCGGCTTGGCGCCGCGGGCCTCCGCATGCGGCTTGGATTCCAGCACCAGGAACGCGCCGGCCGATCCGAGCGCGAAGCCCGGATGGTCCTTGCGGGACCAGACCGGCTTGAATTCGTTCTTCAGATTGTAGTCGCCGAACTCGTACAGCACGAGCAGATCCTTGCGCTCGCCATTGTGCGAGCCGCCGACCAGCGCGATGTCGCTCTGGCGGCCGGCGATGCGGGCCAAGGCGATCTTGAACGCGTCGACGCCCGCAACCTCCTCGCCCATGAAGGTGCGCGAGGTGCCGCAGACGCCGTGCGAGATCGCGATGTTGCCGGCGAGCAGGTTGGACAACTGCGCCAGGAACAGGGTCGGGCGCAGGTCGCTCATCAGCCGGTCGTTCAGGAAGCCAGGCGTGCAATTGCCCTGGGCCTCCGCGTTGAGGATCGCTGTGTCGACGGAGATGTCGCGCTCGCCGCCGCCCGCGGCCACGATCATGTCCATCCGGGACAGGATGTCCTTGTTGCCCTTGAGGCCGGCGGAATCCAGCGCAAGCCCGGCGGCATAGGTGCCGATGCGCTGCCACGCCTCCATCTGGCGCTGCTCCTTCTTCGGGATCTGCGCTTCCAGATTCACCTTGGCCCAGGGATGCACGATGTAGGGTGCAAAACCCTGCTCGTCGACGTTGATCTGGCCGGCGTTGAGGGCCTCCCAGTTCGCATCGAGTCCCTCGCCGAGCGAGGTCGCAAGGCCGATACCGGTGATCCAGACTTCGACGGGCTCGGAGGTCACGGCTGTCGTCTCACTCATCGCTGTAGGACCTGTTGCGGAAAGCCGACGCGCTCGGCGACGGCGTCCATGTGTCCGCGCAGCTCCGGATTGGGGAAGGGGACGTGGCTGAAGGTGATCGTCGCGTTCGAGCGTAGCTTGCCGCCGACCTTCACGCGCGCTTCGGTCATGGCATAGCCGGAGCCCTCGTGCAGCACGTTGGCCTCGACGGTCAGCACCTCGCCCGGCGACACGAAGCCGCGCATCTTGGCCTCCTTGACCGCGGCGAGGAACGGCATCCGCTCGAACTTCATGAGCGCGAGCAGCAGCCAGCCCGATGTCTGCGCCATCGATTCGATCAGGAGAACGCCGGGCATGATCGGATAGCCCGGGAAATGTCCTTCGAAGATCGTGCTTTCGGTGGGGACCTTGGCTTCGACGGTGATGGCCTTCTCGTCCAGCCGAAGATCGAGAATGCGGTCGATGAGCAGGAAGTATTCGATCTGCATGGCAGGCGCTCACGCGCCCTTGGCGGCGACCAGCTCGTCGATGCGGGCGCACAGGTTCTTCAGCACGAAATACTGCTCGGTGCTGGCTTTGCCGTCGTTGACTTCCTGCGTCCACTTCTCGAGTGGCAGCTTGATCCCGAAGGCCTTGTCGATCGCAAACGCGATGTCGAGGAAATCGAGGCTGTCGATGCCCAGATCGTCGATGGCGTGGCTATCCGGCGTGATCGTGTCGCGCGGGATGTCGCAGGTTTCAGCGATGATCGTGGCGACCTGATCGAATGTTGAGGACATCACTAAGCCTTTGATATTTTGGAGCTAATCCGGTAGGTGGCGACGGGAGGACACCGCGCCCCCGGGGCGTCTGATGCGAGCCCTTTTACCCCCGTCGCCCGGGGAGTCGTGTGCCCGTATATCGGAGCGACGCGGTGAGTTCAATGGAGCCGGACACGGCGGTTGTGGCGGGATTGTGATGCCCCGCCGGCCGCGGCAGCCGCGTCCAGCAGGGGATCAGGGCGTGTAGGTCTCGGTGATGATGCGGGCGCAGTCGCGCCGTCCGGTCAGCAGGCAGTCCTGGGTCTTGCGCAGGTCGGCAATGCTCATCGCCAGCCAGATGCCGATCGCGGTCAACGCGACCGTGAAGGCGATGGCGGCGATGTTGGCCAGGATGCGGTGACGGAAGTCATCGGGCTCCTCACGCGGCTGCTCATACCGGGAGAGATCGAGTGTCGGCTGCTCGCGCCGGTGCAGCTGAATCGGCGGACTGCCGCCCTCGGCCGCGCGCCGCACCGGACTGCTGCGCGGCCGGAACGGCACCACGCGATGCTCTTCCTCCGCTGCAATGGGGCGCTGGGACTTCATGCCTCGACTCCGATGGTCCTTTTTAGCACGCGGGCCCAACCTCTCACAAAGAAACTTTGCCATAATTGAGCTGCATCAGCAAAACATCTCCCTCCTCGGATGCATCCAGTCGGCGCCTGCTCCGCGGGTGATTGGAACCTGCCGCGGTCGGTCCGAACGGCGTCGCAGCTCGGGGAAGATGCGCTGGAACGGCTCGGCAGGCGTGGCATAATGCTGATCATCCCCCTGGAAGCCCAGCCATGGCCAATACCCGCGAGCCGCTGCTTCATCCCGTGCCGATCCTGTCGCTGCGCCCGACCCAGATGACCGTCGGCATGCGCGAGGTGAAGGAGAAGCGCGAGCGCTGGCGCGAGCACAAGTCGAAGAAGAAGCAGGCCGAGCTGCTCGGCAAGCACATGATCCCGGTGGTGCTCGGTCCCGACGAGCGGCACTACGTCGTCGACCACCATCACCTCGCCCGCGCGCTCCATGACGAGGGCGTCAAGGATGTGCTGGTCACGGTGATCGGCGACCTCTCGATGGTCGATCGGGAGGCGTTCTGGGGCGTGATGGACAACAAGCGCTGGGTCTATCCTTACGACGCCAAGGGCGTGCGGCGGCATTTCAAGGACCTGCCGAAGACCGTCGCGAATCTGAAGGACGATCCGTTCCGCAGCCTGGCCGGTGAGCTGCGCCGCGCCGGCGGCTTTGCCAAGGACACGACGCCGTTCAGCGAGTTCCTATGGGCCGACTTCCTGCGCCGCAAGGTCAAGCGCAAGACGGTCGAGACCCATTTCGCCGCCGCCATGGAGCACGCGCTGGCGGCCGCAAAGAGCCACGACGCGGTCTATCTGCCCGGCTGGTGCGGGCCGGCGTCGGACGATTGATCGTCTCACTTGGTCTTCGGCAGCCGCCCCATCAGGTAGAACTCGTCGTTGGGCCGCATGCCTGTGACATTCGCCATCCGGTTCGACAGCGCGAAGAATGCCGCGATTGCGGCGATGTCCCAGATGTCGTCGTCGCTGAAACCGTGGCCGGCCAGCGCCTTGAAATCGGCGTCCCCGACGGTCTGCGCCTCGAGCGCCACCTTCATCGCGAAATCGAGCATCGCCCGCTGCCGCGGCGTGATGTCGGCCTTGCGGTAGTTGATCGCGATCTGGTCGGCGATCAGGGGACTCTTGGCGCGGATGCGCAGGATCGCGCCATGCGCGATGACGCAATACTGGCACTGGTTGGCGCTCGAGGTCGCCACCACGATCATCTCGCGCTCGGCCTTGGTCAGCCCGCCGTCCTTCTCCATCAGCGCGTCGTGATACGCAAAGAACGCGCGGAACTCGTCCGGCCGGTGCGCGAGTGTCAGGAACACGTTGGGCACGAAGCCGCTCTTCTCCTGCACGCCGAGCAGCCGGGTGCGGATATCGTCCGGCAAGGCGTCGATTGCGGGAACGGGAAAGCGGCTGATGGGAGCTTGCGTCATGGCAACGGGTCCGGCGTGCGTGGCAGGGGGCGAACCTTAGTCGATCGCCGCGCAGGCGCAACGGTCCAGCTCAGCCCATCACCTTGCTTTTGGCGACGTGCCCGCAACGCCTCCTCGGGGCGTCATCGACCGGGATTTGAGAGCGGCGGCCGCCGTGTTTAGCGCAGCGGCTTCTTCAACAGGGAGAAGCGGTCCGGATCGAGCCCCATCGACGGCTGCAGCATTGGCGCGTCCAGCGATGCGGACATACTTCCTCGATCCCCGAGGTTGCCGGCGCCGCCGTCGCCGCTCGAGGCGTCCCGGCTCGAGGTCGCTCCGCGCCAGCGCTCCAGCACGGCACTGACGAAATGCATGTCGTGTCCGGCATTCACCGAGCGGACGGTGGCGATCGTCGCCTCGCTGCGCGGCAATTGATGCAGCGGCACCTCCTTGAAGCGCAGCCGGGTCGGCAGCGCGACGCCTTCGCCGAACGCCAGCACCTCGCGGGTGCCGAGCGAGGGGACGAAGGAGAGCAGGTTGGCGGCGGCGTCCGACACCGCCGAGCGCAGCAGCGACTGGTCGCGCTCGTTGGCGAGGCGCATCGTGAACAGCGTGTTGCACTGGGAGATGATGGTGGCGTCGAGCTCGGCCGGCCGCTGGGTGATCAGGCCGAGATAGACGCCGTATTTGCGGCCTTCCTTGGCAATGCGCGAGATCGCCTTGCGGGTCGGGCCGAAGCCGATCGAGCGGTCGGCGGAGGCGTAGCGGTGGGCCTCCTCGCAGACGAACAGCAGCGGCGAGACGCCGTCGCTCCACAGCCCGAAATCGAACGCCATGCGGCACACCACCGACACGACGGAATCGACAACCTCGGCCGGGAAGCCGGCGAGCTGCATCACCGTCATCGGCCGGCCGTTGGCGGGCAGGCGGAACAGGTGGCTGATGACCTCGGCCATGGTGTCGCCGCCGACATTGGCGTTGTCGAACATGAAGGCGTAGCGCGGGTCGTTGCGTACGGTCTCGATGCGCGAGATCAGCTTGTGATAGATGATGCGCGAGGAGCGGTTCTCGAGCTTGCCCATCCGCTCGTCGATCAGGTTGATCAGGTCAACGAGGCGGTAGGGCACCGGCGTATCGACGGTGTAGCCGACCATCTTGGGGTCGACGCGCTTGAGCCCGATGCGGTCCGTGTTCTGGTACTGGGTGTAGATGCCCTTCGCCAACGGGATCACTTCGGCAAGGATGTCGAGCTCTTCCGGCACGCCCGGCCGGCCGCCGAACAGGACGTCGACGATCTCCTCGAAATTGAACAGCCAGAACGGCAGCTTCAGGTTGCGCGGGTTCAGCACCAGCGCCTTTTCACCAAAGCAGCGGCCGTATTCGTTGTGGACGTCGAGCAGGAAGATGCGCAGGTTCGGCCGCGCCTTCAGGATCTCGTTGAGCAGCAGCGACACGCCGGTCGATTTGCCCACGCCGGTCGATCCAAGCACCGCGAAATGCTTCGACAGCATTTCCTCGACATTGACACAGGCGCGCACGGAGGTGTCCTGCTGCAGCGCGCCGATGTCGATGTGGTCGCCGGCGGTCGGCGTGTAGATCGTGCGCAGCTCCTCGCTCGTGATCATGTCGACGGCGTCGCCGATGGTCGGGTAGTGGGTGACGCCGCGTTGGAACTTGGGCCGTTCGGCCGGCCCGAGAATCTCGCCGAGCAGGTCTACCGACGCCGTCGCGACGTATTCGCTGGCATGCGAGAGGTCCTCGCTGGTCACCTCGGTGATGATCGCAATGATCGTGGCGCTCGGGCAGCGAATGCTGATGAAACGGCCGACTGTCGCGCGGATATCGGAGACGTTCATCTGCTGTTTCGACAGAATGCCGACGCGGGCCTGGGAGCCCCGCACCGAGATCACACGTCCGAAGGATGTCACGGTCATGAAACCTGTGGTGAAATTGTTGAGCTGACACCTTCTCTGCTGGGACTGGAAAATTTGTTAAGCGGGCAATGTTTGTGAACGCGCCGGCGCCCGGTCCGGCCGTCGGAGGGTCGCGCGGAGCGTTGCGATCGCGCCTCCTTAATGGGGCCTAACACTTTGGAGTGTAAGGATTTCTGCATCCTTCCCTAAAGCGTTGCGCGAGCCGTTCGGGTTAACGTCCGGTTCACCATCTCCAAGGCTCTTCCTTCAGGGCTCTTCGGCGCTGGACGCCCCGACCCCGAAAGCAACCTGGATGGGTTGCCGCACCGATCCGAAAGCCGTCCGGCCGCTCAGCGATTTGATCGCAATCAATCTGGAACCCGGGCGTGCCGGCTATATCTTTCCCGTCAAGCGCGAGGGAGCGGATGCCGGCCGATCTCGTCGGATGACATTGGTCGCGCCCATGCCGTTGCAGACCTGATCCTCGCGTGAAGCAGGAGGATGATGTTATGGCTGAACCTACCAAGCTGCCCGTCAACACCGAGAAGGCAGGTGCGCCCTCCATGCAGGGATGGCGGCCGTTCGAGAACCTGCGCCGCGAGATCGATCGCGTGTTCGAGGACTTCCATGGCGGGATCTGGCGCACACCGTCGCTGTTCGACCAACTGCCGGGTCTGGCCCGCGCACGGTCCTTTGCCGTGGCGCCGGCGGTCGACGTCGCCGAGCACGACAATGCCTATGAGGTCACGGCTGAGTTGCCCGGCCTCGACGAGAAGAACGTCGAGGTGAAGGTTGCGAGCGGCGTGCTCTCGATCAAGGGCGAGAAGCAGGAGGACAAGGAGGAGAAGAAGAAGGACTATTACGTCCGTGAGCGCAGCTTCGGCTCGTTCGAACGCTCCTTCCAGATCCCCGACGGCGTCGACACCGACAAGATCGAGGCCGTGTTCAAGCAGGGGGTGCTCAAGGTCACCCTGCCGAAGAAACCCGAGGTACAGAAGGCCGCCAAGACCATCGACATCAAGGCGGCGTGACCGCATCCTGTGGCTTTCTGTCCCATGATCATGGGACAGACGATGGATCGGACGCCGAGGAAGGGCCGCGCGCGCGGCCCTTTTTTTCGCGGAGCTGCAGGGGTAATCTGCCTCCCAAGCAAACGGTCGGCGATGCCGGACCGGGGAACGACCGGAAGGGAGACGAGAGGATGGGCAAGCTCGCACTGGCGGCCAAGATCACGCATGTGCCGTCGATGTATCTCAGCGAGCTGGATGGTCCGGCCAAGGGCAAGCGACAGTCGGCGATCGACGGTCATATCGAGATCGGCCGGCGCTGCCGCGAGGCCGGCGTCGACACCATCGTCGTGTTCGACACCCATTGGCTGGTCAATGCCGGCTACCACATCAATTGCGCGCCGCATTTCGAAGGGCTCTACACCTCGAACGAGCTGCCGCACTTCATCGCCAACATGACCTATGAATACGATGGCAACCCGGAGCTGGGCCACATCCTCGCCGAGGGCGCCAACGCCCATGGTGTTGCCACCATGGCCCACGATGCGACGTCGCTGGCGCTGGAATACGGCACCTTGGTGCCGATGCGCTACATGAACCCCGACCGCCACTTCAAGGTCGTCTCCGTCTCGGCGCTGTGCACCTCGCATTATCTCGCCGACAGCGCCAAGCTCGGCTGGGCGTTCCGCCGCGCGGTCGAGGATCATTACGACGGCACGGTCGCCTTCTTCGCCTCGGGCTCGCTGAGCCACCGCTTCGCCCAGAACGGCACCGCCGACGAGTATCGCGACCGGATGTTCAGCCCGTTCCTGGAGCGGCTCGACCACGAGGTGATCCAGATGTGGGAGCACGGCGAGTGGCCGGATTTCTGCGACATGCTGCCGGAATATGCCAGCAAGGGCCATGGCGAGGGCTTCATGCACGATACGGCCATGCTGCTGGGCGCGCTCGGCTGGAACCACTACGACCGCGGCGTCGAGGTGGTGACGCCGTTCTTCCCGTCATCTGGGACGGGCCAGATCAACGCGGTGTTTCCGGTCTCACCGATGCCGCAGGCGCTGGACGACGTCGGCCGGCCGCGCGCCGCCGCGCTCGCGGGCGGTCGGCTGTAGCGCCGCTCACCAGACCTCCGGATGCCGGAGCATCTCGATGATGTCCTCCGGATAGACCTGATCGGCGGTCGCCGTGAGCCCGGCTGGTCGCCGCCATTTGCTCGGTGTTGAACCGCGGCGTCGGCGGCGCGACCAATGCGGGATGGACCGGAGGCCGGTGACCGCTCAATGCTGACGAGAATTCTGTTGCTGACCGCGATGCTCATCGTGCCGGGCATGGCGGCGGCGCAAGTGCCGCATCGCGAGGCCTGCAACGTCGAGGCCGACATCATCGACCGCGATCCGAACGGCGCCAATGTCCGCGCGGAGCCAGGCGGCGGCATCGTCAATGCCTTGAAGAACCCGACCAGCGACGGCTGGATCGTCGTGCATCTCACCGCGCAGCAGGGTGACTGGTTCGAGATCGACCGGGCCGTGCTGAACGACGTCGAGCAAGGCAAGGAGACCGTGATCTTTCAGGGCAGGGGCTTCCTGCATCGGAGCATCGTCGGCGCCGGCGGCCTGCAGAACGGCGCGGCGATCTACCGCGATCACGCCACATCGAGCGCGAAGCTCGACCCGCATGCGAGCGGTGACCAGGCGGTTGAGCTGCTCGGCTGCTTCGGCGACTTCGCCAGGATCCGCGTCAAGAAAGGCGTCGGCTGGACGCGGCAGCTCTGCACCAACATGGTGACGACCTGCTCGTGAGCGGCTGCGCCCTCTGATGCGATCCTTCAGGCCGCGTGGCGTTGATGCGACAGCCGCTCGCGCTCGCACCGGCACTCGGCCGCGAACTGGCGCAGCCGCTCGATCGTCAGCGTGTCGGTGATGCTGCGCGCGAGTCGCTCGGCGCGTTCGATCTGGTCTTCGAGGTCCATCAGCTTGGTCATGTCCCGTCTCCCTGGCCAGACAATTTGAAGCAAATTGCATCGTTCCGGCCGGATGAGGATCGTGGTGAATGACGGGTTAATTCCGTGATCGGGCGCACCTTGGCGAGATCGTGAAGTCGAGGAGACGATGCGAGGCGGGGACCGGCAGGACAGCGTCGTCGACGCAGCGCAAGCGTCGCATTCAGCCTCGATCGCGGCGCCTCTGTTGTGATCGGGCGGGCCGTTCGCTAGCATGGACGCCTCACCGCGCCCAGGGAAGCGTTCCATGCCTCGCCGGAAAGTCGATTCCGACGAAACCATCGTCGTCGCTCCAGAGCTGCGCTCGCCCAAGGCTGTACAGCTCCTGACGAGGATGCTCTCCCTGGATCGCGAACTTGGCGCGAGGCAAGTGCTGGACGTCGATCAGTTGCTCGACCTGGCGCAAAGCCGCGTCGGCTCGGTGCCGCTGGGGACGCACAGCGAACTGCATCTCGAAGGGATCAGGCGCCTGGCAGGCTCGATCGCACGCGATACCCACTATGACGATCTCGGCCGCTACATGGCGAGCCACTACATCTATGGCTGGCTCGAGCGGTACCTTCAGTTCGAGCAGGATGTGGCCGACTTCCCCGACATCGTCGACGTGCCCGTTGCAAAGCCTCTGTTTCTCGTCGGTTTCGGCCGGACCGGAAGCACGTTTCTGCATCATCTGCTGGCCCTCGATCCCCAGGCGCGGGCACCGCGGCTCTGGGAGTTGCAGGAGCCGTCGCCACCGCCTCGTCGGGAGACGTATGAGACGGATCCGCGGATCGACCGGCTTCGCGTGCACGCCGATTTTAGGTCGGCCGTGATGCCGGATCTGCACAAGATCCATGAGTTCGCCCCCGCGGCCCCCGAGGAGTGCCAGCTCATGATGTGGCACGGCCCGCAGCACATGATCCTCGGGCTGAGGTCACCGGACTATTGGCAATGGTTCCGAGGGGTGAGTCCGTCAGAGTTGGACATGCTGTACGCCGGCTACAGACGTCAGGTTCAGCACCTGCAGCTGTTTCATCGCGGCGGGCACTGGGTCAGCAAGTCGCTGGCTCATGCGCAGTTCTTTCCGGTGCTGTTCAAGAGCTTTCCCGACGCACGGATCGTTCGGCTGCATCGGGATCCCTGCCAGATCATTCCGGCCCTCGCCAGCCTGATCGCGCAGATGCAGATCGCCTATACGCCGCGCCTCGATGCCCACGACCTCGGCCAGCGCATGCTCGAGCTGTTCGAGCAGTCGATGGCCCGGATGATGCAGGCCGACGAGGAGGGGAGATCCGGCCAATTCATCGATGTCCTGTTCGAGGATTTGACTCGCGACCCGATCGCGACCGTTCGCACCATCTATGCGAAGTTCGGCTACGATTTCACGGGCGAGTTCGAGACCCTCATGCGACGGCACTTGCAGGCGGAGTCCATCAGCCGCCGTTTCAAGCATGTCTACTCGCTCGAGCAATTCGGATTGTCGCGGGCGCAGGTGCTAGCCCGGTCGGAAGAGTATCTCGCATGGGTGGAGCGGCGCACGGGCGCGATGCTCTGCCGGCCCGGTCGGTCCTGATCCAATCAAAACAGGAAACGCTAGCGGATCGGCGCTTGCCGGCAATAGTCGCGCCAGAACGTCCGATATCCCTGTTCCACATGCTGCGTGTAGAGCGCGCCGTTTCCGGCCGCTGAATGCGAGACCCTGGCCGGCAGCTCGGCGCGGAGCGCGGCAAGCTCGGCAGGCCGCGAGCAGAATTTCAGCGCTGTCGCGAGATAGCTTTCGTCGTCATCGGCGACCCACGCGTCCAGGCCCACTGCCTTGGCGATCGCGCCGCCCGCGCGGGCGGCAGGGCCGCTGCCGAGCCTGGTGACCACAGGCACGCCCATCTGCAGCGATTCCCAGGTCGAGATGCCGCCATTCTGCGGGAACGGATCGAGCGAGATGTCGATCTCGGCGAACATCGCAAGATGCTCCTGGCGCGTCGTCTTTCCTGCACAACGGACGCGGTCCGCGGTAATGCCGTGAGCGACGAAGCGTGCAACCAATCGGTCGCGCAGCAGGGGATCGCCCATCGAGTGGTTTTTGACGACGATGATCGAGCCGGGCGTTGCAGCCATCAGCTGCGACCAGAGTCTGAGAGCAGGTTCGGACATCTTTTCGATGCGATTGAACACGCCGAAGGTGACGTGGCCGTTACGAAGCATCGGCAGCGGCGATGGCGGAATGGGAGGCGGGGGTTCGATCGTGATCAGCGACGGCAGGTCGTAGATCTTCTCGGCGAACAGATGCCGGACTGCGGGTGGAATCGTCACCGGATCGGCCAGCAGATAATCCATGACGGGCAGGCCCGTCCCGGTGACGCTGCCGACGGCCGAGACCTGGACCGGGGCGGGCTTGCGCGCAAACATCGTGAGCCGGTGGCCGGCGGAATGCCCCGAGAGGTCGACGAGGATGTCGACCTTGTCGGCCTGAATCTGATCGGCGAGCTTGTCGTCGCCCCACAGCGAGGCGTCCACAAAGCGATCGACCAGCGAGCGGCACAGGTCGGTCTTGGCATCCTTCATCGGCGAACAGGAATAGGCGAGGATTTCGAACTTGTTGCGATCGTGGTGGCGCAGGAGGGGGAGGAAGGCAAAGGCCGCTGAATGGTCGCGGAAATCGGACGAGACGTAGCCGACGACAAGCCGCCGGTCGGGGTCGATGTTTCGCACGCCGAGCGCGCGGCGCTCTAACCGCGAGCCGATCGCATCCCACCAATATCTCCGCGCTTCCTGAAGACGTTCCACCCCGGTGTCGGGCAGGAAATCCAGCGCGAAGATCTTCTTGGTGATCGCGTCCTCATGGTTCGGTCGGATCGCGAGCGCGCGGTCGTAATGTTCGATCGCCGTGGCGGTGTCGCCCTGCGCTGCAGCGCAGACGCCGAGCAGGGTCCAGGCGATCTCCGAGTCCGGGTTCTGTGCCAGCACCTTGTTGATAACGGAGATCGCGAGCGCGATATTGCCATGGACGAGAGTCACCGCGGCCTTGCCGCAAAGTGCTTCTTCCAGCAGCGGCTCGAGCGCGAGCGCGGCGTCGAAATCGGCTTCCGCCTGGTCGAACTTGCCCATCTCCTGATACGCCCGGCCGCGCTGGGCGAGCACGGCGGCGGCCTTCGGATTGATCGCCAGCGCCGCATCCAGCGCGGCCAGCGCGGAATCGAACTCCCGCAGGTTCATGCTGGCCACGCCCTTGCCGAACAGGGCCGTCAGCAACCGCGGCTGCAGCGCCAGCGCGCGATCGAAGTTCTGACCGGCCTCGTCGTTGCGGCTCGTGAACAGCAGCGCCATGCCGCGATTAGCGTAGGCCTCGGCATAGTCGGGCTTCAGGGCAATGGCGCGGTCATGCGCTGAGATCGCCTCCTCGAAACGGAAGAGGCTCATCAGCGCGTTGCCCAGATGCGTGAGCGCGGTCGGGAAGTTCGGCCTGAGCGCGATGGCGCGCTCGAAGCGGGCGCGAGCGTCCTCGTGGCGGCCGAGCCGGGACAGCGACAGGCCGAGATCAGACTGGGCGTCGGCCGAGCGCGGATCGATCTCGGTCGCGCGTGTCAGCACGCGCACCGACTGGTCGAAGCGGCCGCAGTCCCGCTCGGACACGCCGAGCAGATGCAGGGCGCCGAAATGGTGCGGCAGGTCCTGCAGGATCTGCTGGCACAGGGCCTGAGCCTCCGGATGCCGGCCCTCGCGGTAGGCCTTGACCGCTGCCGGCAGCAGCACGTCCGCCTGTTTCTTGGCCCGCTTTTGCAGCCTTGCGTTCTGGAAGGCGCGGGAGCCGACGCTGCTTTGCAAGTGTTTTCCTCCACGGAACCGGTCCATTGCTCGCAATGGTTGTTCCGTTCTCGCCGATTCGCAATGAGCAGACGTTAACGCGCGGGACCGCGTGCCGAAGGGGCGGACGCCGCAGCGTGTCCCGCATGGGCATGCAATCTCGGGCGTAGGGCAAAACCGAGCCGGATGCTTCTCAGATCACAAGGACGAGGCGGTGGAGCTTCAAGCCGTCGCGGCGATGATCAAGCTGGCTGGGGAACCTGGATTCGAACCAAGACAAACAGAGTCAGAGTCTGTTGTGCTACCGTTACACCATTCCCCAACGGAATGCCCTGCAGTTTCAAGCAATTGCCGGACTGTTTGGCACCGTTCTGCGCGCCGACCGGCAAAGCTCGGGCGGCGGCGACGCGTCCTTCTACCCGCATGTATCAGGCTTTGGCAAGCCGCTGGATGACGGATTTCTAACGTGCTCTGCCGCCCGTCGCGCCACGGGCTGGCCGGGTCTAGCGCTCGCCTCTCGCGGCCCGCGGCTTTCGCGGCGTGCCGTCCGGGCCGCCGCGCACCAGCAGGACCAGACAGGCGCCGAGCCGTTCCGCGATCTCGTCGTCGTCGATCGACAGCGGGCCGGGATCGTTGAGGATGGCGTTCACCAGGGTGCCGAGCACGACCTGGACGCCGAACGCGACCGTCTTTCGCGCGTCCGCTGTTCCCGACCGCGTGCGCGACGCCGCGCCGGCGCGCCCGCCCCCAGGCAGCAGCAGCGCCGCACGCTCCGACAGTGCCTGTGCCAGCTCCTTGAAGCCGCTCCAGTGGTTCGCGCCGCGCTCGCTGCGCACCAGCGCGGCGCGCAGCACGCCCTTGTGACGCCGCATCCACAGCACGGTGCCGCGCACCAGCAGGTGGCATTGCCGGTTCAGGTCGCCCGCGCGGGCGGGATCGGGCGGCTGGAGTCTCAAGAGCTGCTTCCGCCCGTCCGCCAGGGTGAGCGAGAGCAGGGCGTTGAAGTAGGCCTCCTTGCTGTCGAACCGGCTGTAGAAGGCGCCGACCGTTGCCCCGATATGCGCACAGAGGTCGCTGATCGACAGCTCCGCGAGGCCGCGCGTGTGCAGCAACTCCGCGCCGGCCGTCAGCAGGGCAAGCGTCGTCTCGCGGCTGCGCTGCTGCCGCGACGGGGTGACGCCGGGCAGGTGGTCCGGCGCGATCCGCTGAGGCATGTCGCTGGCTCCCTCTAGAACAATAATCATAATTATGATTATGATCTGAGGCAAGCCTGGCCGTGCCGCCCCTGCCCGGGACGTCGCGGATCCCAGAGCCATCAGAACGATACAACTCGTGCGGGCTGCCAGGCGCGGCCGGGACGCGAGCAAGAGGGAGGACGAGGCATGAGCGAGCCCGCATTCGGTGGCACGATCGGCAGGACCATTGCAGGCTCCAGGCCGTGGTGGCCGGCGCCGCAGCAGCCGCCGAAGGGCGCGCCCAACATCCTGGTGGTGCTGTTCGACGATGTCGGCTTTTCCGATTTCGGCTGCTACGGCTCGCCCATCCGCACCCCCGCGATCGACGCGCTGGCCGCGCAGGGCCTGCGCTATTCGGGCTTCCACACCACCGCGATGTGTTCGACCACGCGGGCGGCGCTCCTCACCGGCCGCAACCATCATTCGGTCGGCGTCGGCTGCCTTGCCAATTTCGACTCGGGCTATCCCGGCTATCGCGGCAAGATCGCGCGCGAGGCAGGGACGCTGGCGGAGATGCTGCGCACCCATGCCTATCGCAACTACATGGTCGGCAAGTGGCACGTGACGCCCTTGACCGAGAGCGGCGCGACCGGGCCGTTCGACGGCTGGCCGCTGGGGCGCGGCTTCGACCGCTTCTACGGCTTCCTCGACGCCGAAACCGATCAATATGCGCCGGAGCTCGTGCTCGACAACACCCATGTCAGTCCGCCCGGCAGCTACGCCGACGGCTATCATCTGACTGCCGATCTGGTCGATCAGACCATTCGCTTCATCGCCGACCACACCGCCGACCGACCGGAATTGCCGTGGCTGACCTGGCTCGCCCTCGGTGCCTGCCACGCGCCGCACCAGGCGCCCCGCGAGATCATCGAGAGCTACGACCCGGCCTTTGCTCATGGCTGGGACGCCGAGCGCGCGCAGCGGCTGGCACGGCAGAAGGCGATGGGGCTGGTGCCGGAAAATACCGATCTGCCGCCGCGCAATGACGGCGTGAAGGCCTGGGACGCGCATTCCGACGACGAACGGCGCGTCTTCACCCGGCTGCAATCGGCCTTCGCCGGCATGCTCGATCATGCCGACCAGCATCTGGCGCGGCTGCTCGCCTTTCTCGACAAGACCGGCCAGCGCGACAACACGCTCGTGATCGTCATGTCCGACAATGGCGCCAGCCAGGAGGGCGGGCCGCTCGGCTTCGTCAACGCGATGGGACCATTCAACTTCAAGCCGGAGCCGGTCGCCGAGAAGCTCGAGCGGATCGACGACATCGGCGGGCCGGATACGCACTCGAACTTCCCGCATGGCTGGGCGATGGCGTCGAACACGCCGCTGCGCCGCTACAAGCAGAACACCCATGGCGGCGGCATCCGCGATCCCTTCATCGTCTCCTGGCCGCAGCGCATCGCGGCGCGCGGCGAAGTCCGCCACCAGTTCGTCCATGCCTGCGACCTCGTGCCGACCCTGCTCGACCTGATCGGCATCGATGCGCCGGCCACGATCGCGGGTGTGCCGCAGATGCCGCTCGAGGGCGTGAGCTTCGCCGCCTCCATCACCGATCCGTCCGCGCCGTCGAAGCCCGTGCCGCAATATTTCGAGATGTTCGGCCATCGCGGCCTCTGGCACGACGGTTGGAAGGCGGTGGCGTTTCACCCCACCGGTACGCCGTTCGACAACGACAAATGGGAGCTATTCCATCTGGCGCAGGATTTCTCCGAGACGCATGATCTCGCCGCCGCCGAGCCGGAGCGGCTCGCGGCACTGGTGAAGCTGTGGTGGGAGCAGGCGGAGGCGCACCAGGTGCTGCCGCTCGACGATCGCTTCGGCCCGCGCTTTGCCGAGAACGCCGCGCGTTTCCACGGTGCGCGTACGCGCTTCACGTTCCACGCCGGCATGGGCCATGTGCCGACCGACGTCGCCCCCGACGTGCGCAGCCGCGACTATCTGATCGAGGCCCATGTCGAGATCGATGCAGAGGGCGCATCCGGCGTATTGATCGCCCATGGCGATGCCACGTCAGGCTACAGCCTCTACGTCAAGGACGGCCATCTCGTGCACGATCTCAACATCGGCGGCCGCCACGAGATCGTCAGATCGGCCCGCCCGGTGCCGGCGGGATCGCATCGCCTGGGCGTGCGCGTCGAACGTCTGAGGCGGCAGACCGAGCCGGCCAAGGGCGCGCGCACCGGCCTGAGCCAGTACACATTGCTGATCGACGGCGAGGAGGCCGGCGCGTTGACGACGCAGCTGGCCTTTCACACGCTGATCTCATGGTCGGGGCTCGACATCGGCCACGACCGCGGCAGCCCGGTGTCGGACTACGCGGCGCCGTTCGCATTCACCGGACGGCTGTCGCACGTGACCGTGACGATGCAGAACGAGCAGAGCCTGGACGGCGAAAGCGTCGGCAACGCCGAGATGGCGCGACAATAGTTGACGACCAGGGAAGCGGCGGATCGTTATTCCGCCGCTTCCTTCACGGCGCCGCCGGGAGCGGCCGCGTCGGGCTCGTGGTCGATATGCGTGCGGCCCCAGCGCGCGAAGGCGTTGTTGACCTTGTCGAGATAGAGATAGATCACCGGCGTCGTGAACAGCGTCAGCATCTGGCTGACGATCAGGCCGCCGACCATCGCATAACCGAGTGGCTGGCGGATCTCCGAGCCGGTGCCGTTGCCGAGCATCAGAGGCACGCCGCCGAGCAGGGCTGCCATCGTCGTCATCATGATCGGACGGAAGCGCAGCAGGGCGGCTTGGCGGATCGACTGCTCGGGCGGCAAGTGCTGGTCGCGTTCGGCGGCGATGGCGAAGTCGACCATCATGATGCCGTTCTTCTTCACGATGCCGATCAGGAGAATGACGCCGATCAGCGCAATCAGGCTGAAATCGTAGCCGAACGCCATCAGGATCGCGAGCGCGCCGACGCCGGCCGAGGGCAGCGTCGAGAGAATCGTGATCGGGTGGATGTAGCTCTCGTAAAGGATGCCGAGGATCAGATAGACCACGACGAGGGCGGCGAGGATCAAGAGCGGCACGGTCGACAGCGACTGCTGGAACGCCTGCGCGGTGCCCTGGAAGCTCGAGTTCAAGGTTGCGGGCGCGCCGAGCTCGACCATCGCGCGCTGCACCGCATCGGTGGCCTGGCCGAGCGCGACGCCCTGGGCGAGGTTGAAGCTGATCGTGATCGACGGGAACTGACCCTGGTGGCTGATCGACAGCGGCCTCACCGGCACGTTGGTCCAACTGGCGAAGGTCGAGAGCGGCACCTGGTCGCCGGTGGTCGGCGATTTCACGTAGAGCTTGTTGAGCGTGTCGATATTGCCCTGCAGCTCAGGCAGGATCTCCAGGATCACGCGGTAGGAGTTGAGCTGGGTGAAGTACTGCGCGACCTGTCGCTGGCCGAAGGCGTCATACAGCGTGTCGTCGATCAGCTGCGGCGAGATGCCGTAGCGCGAGGCGGTGTCGCGGTTGATCGTGAGCTGCACGGTGGTGCCGTCGGCCTGCTGGTCGGTGGCGACGTCGCGCAGCTGCGGCAGCGAGCGCATCTTCTCCAGGATCTTCGGCGCCCACTCGTTGAGCTCGGCGAGATTGGAGTCCTGCAGCGTGAACTCGAACTGGGTTCGGGACGGCCGGCCACCGAGGCGGACGTCCTGCGCGGCCTGCATGTAGAGCCGGGCTCCTTCGACCTTCTCCAGCTGCGGCCTCAGGCGTGTGATGATCTGCTGCGCCGATGCATTACGCTCGTCACGCGGCTTCAACGTGATGAACAGATTGCCGGTATTGCCGGCGCGGCCGGAGCCGCCGATCGCCATTGCGACGCTGGCCACGCCCGGATCATCCTGCACGATCTTGGCCAGCGCCTCCTGGCGCGACTGCATCGCCTTGAAGGAGATGTCCTGCGACGCCTCCGACGCGGCGGTGATCAGGCCGTTGTCCTGCTGCGGGAAGAAACCCTTGGGGATCAGCACGAACAGGTAGATCGACAGGCCGAGCGTGGCGAAGAACACCATCAGCGTGGTGAAGCGCCAGCGCAGTGCGATGTCCAATCCCTTCTCGTAGGCCCTGAGCAGCGCCTCGAAGCCGCGCTCGCTCCACTGGTAGAATTTGCCATGAGCCTGGTGGCCGCCGCGCAGGAAACGCGAGGCCATCATCGGCGTCAACGTCAGCGAGACGAACATCGAGACGAAGATCGTCATCGCCAGCACGACCGCGAATTCGCGGAACAGGCGCCCGATGATGCCGCCCATCAGCAAGAGCGGGATCAGCACGGCGACCAGCGAGATCGAGATCGAGACAATGGTGAAGCCGATCTCCTTGGCCCCCTTGTAGGCGGCAGCCATCGGGGACTCGCCTTCCTCGACATAGCGAGAGATGTTCTCGAGCATGACGATGGCGTCGTCGACGACGAAGCCGACCGCGATCGTCAGCGCCATCAGCGAGAGGTTGTCGAGTGAATAGCCGACCCCCCACATCATCGCGCAGGCGCCGAGCAGGGCGAGCGGCACGGTGATCGTCGGGATCACCGTGGCCCAGAAGCTGCGCAGGAAGATGAAGATGACCATGACCACCAGAAAGATGGTCAGGAGCAGCGTGAACTGGACGTCTTCGACCGCGGCACGGATGGTCGTCGTGCGATCCGACATCAGCTCGACCTTGATGGCCGGCGGGATCGCCGCAACCAGGCGCGGCAGCGTCGCCTTGATCTTGTCGACGGTTTCGATGACGTTGGCGCCAGGCTGCTTGAAGACCACCAGGAACACGCCGCGCTTGCCGTTGGCCCAGGCGGCCTGCTTGGCATCCTCCGGTCCGGTCACCGCCCGGCCAATGTCACGGATGCGCAACGGACCGCCATTGCGGTAGGCGATGATGACGTCGTTCCAGTCCTTCGACTCGGTGAGCTGGTCATTGGCGTAAATGGTGTAGGCCCGACGCTCGCCGTCGATGTTGCCCTTCGGGCTGTCCACCGTGGTGATCGCGATCTGGCTGCGCACGTCCTCCATCGAGAGGCCCTTGGCGACCAGCTTGGCCGGGTCGATCTGAATACGGATCGACGGCTTCTGCTGGCCGCCGATGATCACCTGGGCAACACCCGAGATCTGGCTGATCTGCTGCGCGAGCTGCGCATCGACGGAGTCGGAGACCGTCGTCAGCGGCAGCGTCTCGGACGTGGCGGACAAAATCAGGATCGGCGCGTCCGCCGGGTTGACCTTGCGGTAGGTCGGCGGCGACGGCAGGGTCTTGGGCAACTGGCCCGAGGCGGCGTTGATGGCGCCCTGGACGTCGTTAGCGGCGCCGTCGATGTTGCGATTCAGGTCGAACTGGATCGTGACCGATGCGGTGCCCAGGTAACTGGTCGACGTCATCTGGGCGATGCCGGGAATCTGTGCGAATTGCCGCTCCAGCGGCTGGGCGACCGAGGTCGCCATGGTCTCAGGGCTGGCGCCCGGCAGATTGGCGGTCACCTGGATGGTCGGGAAGTCGACCTGCGGCAGCGGTGCGACCGGCAGCAGCGGGTAGGCGACCAGGCCAATGAACAGGATACCTGCCATCAGCAGCGAGGTGCCGATGGGGTATTTGATGAAGGGTGCCGAGATGCCGCCGCCGTTCATTCCTGCCGGACCTTAGCTGGCGCCGGCTCCGAGCTGGCCACCGCGGTGGTCACGACCGAGCCTGGCTGCACTTTGAATTGACCGCCGGTAATCACCTGCTGGCCGGGCGTCAGCCCTTCTTCGACGACGGTCCGGCCATCGAGCGAAACGCCGACCTTCACCTTGCGCAGCTCGGCCTTGTTGTCCGGGCTCACCGTGTAGGAATACAGCCCGCTGGTCGAATGCTGGACCGCGTCGTCAGGAACCACCGTGGCGTCCTTCAGCGTCCGCACCAGGAGCCGCGTCGAGACCGACTGTCCGGGCCACAGCACGTGGTCCTTGTTGTCGAACACCGCTTTCAGCCGGATCGTTCCGCTGGACGTGTCGACCTGGTTGTTCACGACCATCAGCTTGCCCTCGGCGAGCTGCTTCCTGCCGTCGGTGGTGAACGCGATCACCTTCAACGGGGCGGTCTTCTGCGCCTCGTTGATGTAGGGCAACTGCTCTTCCGGCGCGGTGAAGATCACCGCGATCGGTTCGATCTGCGCGATCGAGACGATGCCGGTCTGGCTCGAGGCGTTGACGATGTTGCCGATGTCGACCTGGCGGAGGCCGGCGACCCCGGAGATCGGCGCCTTGACCTGGGTGTAGCTGAGCTGGGTCTGGGCATTGGCGATCGCGGCGTCGTCGGCGGCGATCTGCGCCGTGAGCTGTGCGACGGTGGCGCGCTGGGTGTCCTGCTGCTGCCGGGTCGCGAACTCGCCGAGCTTGGTGGTGCGCTGCAGGTCGAGATTGGCGTTGTTGAGATTGGCCTCGTCCTGCGCCCGCTTGGCCTTGGCCTGGTCGAGCGCGGCCTGGAACGGCCTCGGGTCGATCTCGACCAGCAGGTCGCCTTCCTTGACGAGTTGGCCTTCGGTGAAGGCGATCTTGTCGATCTGGCCGTCGACGCGGGTGCGGACCTGGACGGTGTTGAAGCCTTGCACGGTCCCCAGGCCGGTGAGGAAGACCGGAAAGTCCGTCTTCTCGACCGGCACGGTCGAGACCCGAACCGCCTGCGGTCGGGCCGATTTCTGCTCAGCGGTCTTCTTCGCTGCCTCGGCGCCCTGATGACGCTGCCAGCCATAATAGCCGGCGCCGCCGAGAGCCGCGACAAGCAGGATCCAACCGAGGGTTCGTGATGTCTTCATGCTGGCCCACATGCTGAGACGAACAGGATAACCGGTCTTTAAAACCATTCCCAGCATGCCAGATATAGTACGCACGCAATTAATGTGTAAACACACGAGCGCGTGGACAAACCTAAACAATCGGCAAGCTTCGAGGGATCGCAAGGGAGTTCACAGCCATGTCGCTGGATATGAGACGGCAGCTCGTTACGCAGCTTGTCGAAAGCTCGCGCATCCTGCGCAACTATATTGATCATCGTGCCAAACAGCGCGGCACGACCCGCGCCCAATGGGTGGTGCTGTTTCGGCTGCGCGCGCATGAGGGGATGTCACAGGTCGATCTCGCAGAAGTGCTGGAACTGCAGCCGATTTCACTGGTGCGTCTGCTCGACAGGCTGGTGGAGCAGGGGTTGCTGGAGCGCAGGCACGATCCGAGGGATCGCCGCGCGAACCGTCTCCATCTCACCGCCGCGGGACGAGAGCTCGTCGATGATCTCGACGAGCTGCGCGATGCGATCGCCGGCGACGTTCTGCACGACATTCCGGACGAGGCCGTCGCCACCAGCCTGTCGACGCTCAGGGACCTGAAGGATCGGATCAAGACGCTGTCCGATCCGAAAGCCGAGGTGGCGCTCAAATAGCCGAGGCGCAGCGCAGACCGGTCTCATCTTGAGTTGTGTCGTATCGTAAAACATCTTGAGTGCGAAAAGCCGCGGACAAGCTTGGCCTTGCCGCGCAGCGTGGCCTGCGCGAGAGCAGGGCGGTCTGTGGCGATCCTCTGCCGCCATCGTCGGGCAGCGCGCCGCTCCGGACCATTCGCGGGCCGCGCGGGTCTCTCGTGCGAACGCCGCACTCCGACCTATTCTCGCCGTCTTGTCGCGCCCGATGGGAGCTGATTAGAAGCCGATGAGTCCGGCCGCCGTCATGGCGCCGTCGGGCATCGGCAGGATTCAACCGGAGCGAGGCTGCATCGTCCGACGATGCGCCGTGCGACGATAGCGAATGGGGAGCTCACGATGGAAGAACTGAATGGAAAGATGCTCGCGTGCCAGATCCTGGTCACTGGCCTGATCGCACGCGTCGCCAACGAGCAGCGCGATCCGTTGCGCTTCCTGACCGATTTTCGCGATGAGATCAGGGCCGTCGTCAAGGGCGTGCGGATCGCCGGCATCGACGATTCCGATCGCGTGCGCCAGATCGCCGTGCAGACCGTGGACGAGCTCTTCTCGTTAATGAAGCCGCCGAGCAGCGACGGGCCGGCTGGCTCGTCGAACTGACCTGCGCCGGAGTTGCGCGCGACGCAGTGGTGATTCGACGACAGCGCGAGTCAAAATCGCGCTGTTTAGAACGATTTCAAGTTCCGCATGTTGTTAGTTGAGCATTTTTAGAATTGTTTTGATCTGGAACTATTCAAGGCCAAATTAGGGCTCCTCAAATTGACCCCCTGAAACGCGCCCGATACCAACGACCCATCGTCGCACTGCGAATGATCCGCGTGAGCGATGTGGAACGAAAATCTGGGGCGCGTGAAAATAAATGGGACAAGTGAGAGCACCGCTATCGCTGCGTGGGGTCGCAGCGATGAAGTTCAATGACGGACGAGGAGAGGGGCCTTCCGTCACCAAGGTGTCGGCGGTGGCCGGGCTGATGGCGGTGGCGTCGATGTCTTCGGCCGAGGCGCAGCCGGCATCTGACCTGCCGCCCGTCAACGTCGATGCGCCGATCGCGCGGGCCAAGCCGACGTCCTCCAAGCCGACCGCCGAGCAGGTCCGCGCGCGCAATGCCCTGCGCCGCGCGGCGGCCCGCCAGCAGGCGGCGCAGCAGGCCGCGGTGGCGTTCCCGAACGCAGGCGGCCTGTCCGCGCCGGACGCCAACCCCTACGCGGACGCAGCCGAACCCTACAAGGTCAACCGCGTGCAGGCGTCGGGCAAGTTTCCCGAGCCGCTGCTCAACACGCCGAAGACGATCACGGTGATGAGCAAGGAGGTGCTTGCCGACAAGCACGTCACCGCGCTCAAGGAGATCGGCCGTTCGACCGCCGGCGTCACGCTGGGCTCGGGCGAGGGCGGCAACGCATTCGGTGACCGCTTCTTCATCCGCGGCTTCGATGCCCGTAACGACGTGTTCATCGACGGCATCCGTGATCCCGCGGTGTCGATCCGCGAGAACTTCTTCACCGAGCAGATCGAGATCCTGCGCGGTCCGGCGTCGTCCTATGCCGGGCGCGGCACCGCCGGCGGCGCCATCAACATCGTCACCAAGCAGGCTGGCGATACCAACTTCAAGCGGATGGATACCGAGTTCGGCACCGACCAGCAGAAGCGCGTCACGCTCGATGTGAACCAGGTGATCTCGCCGACCGTCTCGGTGCGCACCGGCGGCCTGTTCCAGGACTCCAACGTCGCGGGGCGCAACTTCGTCACCGACGACCGCTGGGGCGCCTTTCTCTCGACCAAGTGGACACCGATCGACGATCTGAAGATCACGACCAACTATGTCCACACCGATCTCTCCGGCTATCCGGATTTCGGCGTGCCCTACTACAAGCAGGGCAACGTGCCGGTGACCTCGGCCGGCATTCCGCGCGGCACCTGGTATGGCTTCCTCAATCGCGACTTCCAGACCGCGCGGCAGGATTTCGGCACTGCCGCAGCCGAGTACAAGGTCAACGAGGCGATCACCCTCAGCAGCAAGTTCCGCGGCGAGCACTCGCTTCTCAACTATATCGGCACGCTGCCGCAGGGTCCGAACACGACCAACGCGAATCCGCTGCTCTGGACCACGACGGCGAGTGCGCAGAGCCGCTACCAGACGGTGGACGTCTGGGCCAACCAGAACGATGCGACGTTCAAGCTCGACACCGGCGGCGTCAAGCACACTGCGGTGCTCGGCACCGAGTTCTCGAACGAGAACATCTCGATCGACCGCTACACCGGACTGTCATCGGAGCTGTTCGGCGGCGGCTCGACCAGCAACGGCGCCGTCACCGGCGTCAACGTTTACTCGCCGCAATATACCTACATTCCGTTCAGCAACACACCGTCGCTGTCCGGCAACCCGACGCGCTACGGCGTCAACACCAACAGCGTCTACGCGATGGATACCGCCAATTGGCGGGACATCATCATCCTCAACGGCGGCGTGCGCTATGACGGCTACAACATGAGCTCGTCGACCAACTCGCCGAAATACCTCAAGATGAATGCCGACCTGGTCAACTACAATGTCGGCCTGGTCTACAAGCCGATGCCGATCGGCAGCCTCTATGCGGCCTACGCGACCTCGGCCAATCCGTTCGGCTCCGAGCTCGACGCTACCGGCACCGACTACGGCGGCGTGCCCGCCAACACCGCCGTCCTGCTCGGGCCGGAGCGCAACAAGGCGGCCGAGCTCGGCACCAAATGGGAGCTGGTCGACCGCCATCTGCTGGTGTCAGCCGCGCTGTTCCAGACCACCAAGGACAACGCGCGCGAGACCGTCGGCGGCCTGCTCACCTCGGGCGCGGCCTACCGCATCCAGGGCATCGACATCGAGGCGGAAGGCAAGCTTACCGATCGCTGGAGCATCTTCGGCGGCCTGGTGCTGATGCAGTCGAAGGTCACGCAGAGCGGCGTCGCCTCCAACATCGGCTTACAGCTCGCCAATATCGCCCACCAGTCGTTCAGCATGCTGTCGAAGTACAAGCTCGACAATGGCTGGGAGATAGGCGGGCAGGCGGTCTACCGCTCCAAGGTCTATGGCGGCACCTTCGCGGCCAACACCGGCAACGAGCTGCCGAGCTACTGGCGCTTCGACGCCTTCGTCGAGAAGCAGCTCGACAAGAACTGGACGATGAAGCTCTACGCGCAGAACCTGACCAACAAGCTGTACTACGACACGCTGTATCGGAGCGCGGTGCCGTTCGTCGCCGTGGCCCCGGGGCGCGCCTTCTACATCGTCACCACTGCGAAGTTCTGATCATGCTGATCTGCATCCCGGACGCTCTGTCCAAAGACGAGGTCGCCGACTTCCGCCGCATCATGGATGCGGCGGAGTGGGAGGACGGCCGCTCGACGGCCGGGGCGCAGTCGGCCATGGTCAAGCGCAACGAGCAGCTGCCGCCGGACGGCGAGGCGGCGCGGGTGCTGGGCCAGCGCATCATCACGGCGCTGACGAAAAATCCGCGCTTCCTGTCGGCAGCGATCCCGCTGCAGATCTTTCCGCCCTTGTTCAACCGCTACACCGCCTCGCGGGGCGACCATTTCGGCATCCATGTCGACAATGCCGTGCGCGGCGATCCCTTGACAGGCCTGCGCATCCGCACCGATCTGTCGATGACCTTGTTCCTGGCCGAGCCCGACAGCTATGACGGTGGCGAGCTTGTGATCGAGGACACCTACGGCTCACACGAAGTCAAGTTGCCCGCGGGGCAGGCGGTGCTGTATCCGTCATCGAGCCTTCACATGGTCACGCCGGTCACGCGCGGCGCCCGGGTCGCCTCTTTTTTCTGGATGCAGAGCATGATACGGGATGCCCACGTCCGGAGCATGATCTTCGATCTGGACACGGCGATCCAGAGCTTGGCGGAACGCCTCGGGAGGGACGATCCCGATGCTGTCAAGCTGACCGGCATCTATCACAATCTGATCCGGCAGTGGGCCGAGGTCTAATGGGCCGAGATATGATGACATCGTTCCTCGTTAGGTTTGCAATCGTCCTGTCATGTCTGTCTGTTGCTGCGGGGCTACCTGCACATGCGCAGCAGGAGCCGGCCAGGTCCGCGCCGGCGGTCTCGACCGATCTCTCCGCGCCGGCACCGGGCACAGCGCAGACGATGGCTCCTCCTGCGTCGGGCCAGACGGCCGCAACGACCGCTGCGCCGGCGGGCAGTGAGAGCGCCACCCGAGCTGGCAAGTCGGTGAGCACCGGGCTCGACGAGCTGTCACCGCTCGGCATGTTTCTCAAGGCCGACATCGTCGTCAAAGCGGTCATGATCATGCTGGCGCTGGCCTCGGTCGCGAGCTGGACGATCCTGATCGCCAAGAGCCTCGAATTTTCCGTCCTGCGTCGCCGGCTGGTCGGGGCGTTGCGCAAATTGTCCGCGGCGAAGTCGCTGGCCGAGGCCCAGCTCGCGCTCGGACAGAGCAAGAACGTCGCGACCGTGCTGCTGCAGGCTGCGATCGCCGAGGCGCGGCTCTCGGCCGGGCTCGGCAGTGACGAGGGCATCAAGGAGCGCGCGGCCTCGAGCTTCACCGAGATCGTCCGCGCCGAAGCGCGCCGCGTCCGCACTGGCATGGGCCTGCTCGCCACCGTCGGCGCGATCTCGCCGTTCGTCGGGCTGTTCGGCACCGTCTGGGGCATCATGAACAGCTTCATCGGCATTTCCAAATCGCAGACCACCAACCTCGCGGTGGTCGCGCCGGGCATCGCGGAAGCGCTGCTGGCGACCGCGATCGGTCTCGCTGCCGCGATCCCGGCGGTCATCATCTACAACCACTTCTCGCGGGTCACGAAGGGCTATCTCGAGCTCGTCAACCGCGCCTCCGGCACCACCGGACGATTGCTGTCGCGCGATCTCGATCGCGGCTCCCGCGATCTCGATCGCAGCCATGGCGGTCTTCACGTCCGGGCGGCGGAGTAGCAGGCGATGGCCGTCTCGCTCTCCGAAGGCGATCTCGACGACGATTTCGACGAGACCCACGACATCAACGTGACACCGTTCATCGACGTCATCCTGGTGCTCTTGATCATCTTCATGGTGGCCGCGCCGCTCTCGACCGTCGACCTGCCGATCGACCTGCCGTCCTCGAGCGCCACGCCGCAGAAGAAGCCGGACAAGCCGACCTACGTCTCGATCAAGCCGGACCTCACGCTGGCGATCGGGGAAAATCTGGTCAAGCGCGTCGATCTCGTGCGCGATCTCGATGCCATGACCGATCGGCCGAAGGACCGGCCGATCTTCCTGCGCGCTGACAAGCTGGTGCCCTATGGCGAGCTGATGGGAGTTCTGGAGCTGCTGCGCGCCGGCGGCTACACCAAGATCAAGCTGGTGGCCCTGGAAGCGCCGCCAGCCGCGGCTGCCCAGGGACTTGCGGCAGCGCCGCCGGCCCAGCCCGCGCAGCCGTGAGGAGCGCCGACGTGTGATGAGCGACCTCGACGTCGGGCACTCCCCCTCGCGCCGTCTCTGGTTTCTGGCGATCATGGGCGCGCTGATGCTGCATGTCGGCGGGGCCGCGCTGGCGCTGACACATCTGAAGGACGACGAGGACGTCGGCGGCCTCGGCGCGGCGGGCGCCGAGGTCATCGACATCGATATGGGCTCGCCGAAGGTCGACGACGACGAGGTACCGGTCGGACAGGACTCGGTGGCGCAGACCGCCGCTCCGCAGATGCAGGAGCAGAAGGCCGAGGTCGAGCAGACCGATCTGCAGAAGGATGTCCCGACCACGACCGAGGAGGCCGACCGCGAGGTCACGACCTCTGACGTGAAGAAGCAGACCGAGGAGCAGAAGGTCGCGACGGTCCAGACGCAGGCGTCAGAGGCACAGGAAGCCTCCGAGGACAGCGCGCGCAAGGCCCTGGACGAGAAGGTTCCTGAAGCCGAGAAGACCAAAGCGCCGAATGCCGGCATCGGCAAGGACGTGCAAAGGTTGACGGCCAATTGGGGCCGCAAGATCAGCGCCTATTTCGAGCTGCACAAGAAGTATCCATCCGGAAAGAAGACCGCTGCTCAGCTCAAGCTGGCGCTCGTGCTCAACCGGCTCGGCCGTGTCGTCTCGGTGGACGTCAGGGAAACGTCCGGCGATCCGGAGTTCGATCAGGCCGCCGTCAGCATGGTCCGCCGTTCGGATCCCGTGCCAAAGCCTCCCGCGGGCCTCACCGACGACGAGTTCTCCTTCATCCTGCCGGTCAAGTTCAACCCGCCGAAATGAGCGGGTGGGGTTCGGCTGGCCTCACTGCCAATACAGTCTGATCCCGACATAGACCACGCAGAGCGCGGCGAAGATCAGCCCGACCGGCAGCTTGCGCGGAGCGGTCGTCCCGCTTTGCGCCGCCTTCGGCTTCGGCGGCAGCTTGCGGAAGGCGGTGACATTGTCGGTCACCGGCTCAGCCGTGACCGGCTTGACCTCGGGCGGGGCGCCGCCGCCGCCCATCTCGGCATAATAGGCCTTGTACATCTCGCGGATGGTGGCCTCGGTCGCCTCGTCCTCCGGCATGTCGCCAAGGCGGGCCTTGTAGCTGGCCAGGAATTCCTGCGCCGCCGGCGGCAGGCCGGAGGCGCCGTTCAGCTTGGCGATCATCTTCCAGGTCGCGAAATCGGCACGGGCGCGGGTGTCGGCGCGGCGTGCGATCATCATGTCAGCGGCTTTGACCAAGAGTGCCTCGGGGCTCGTTCGTTACCATCCCTGACGGGTAGATCTAGACATTACCCGTTAATAGCAGAAGCAGCTGCTTCAGAGAATCGGTCGTGGCGCGGAGCAGCCCCGACACAAGATCAAGATTGAGACCGAACTGGGAACCCGCCAGCGGCAGGAGGATCAGGCATCCGATCAGAATCAGCATGCCGTACGGCTCGAGCCGGGCCAGCGGCCGCGCCAGCACCGCCGGCAGGACACCGACCGCGACCCGGCCCCCGTCGAGCGGCGGTATCGGGAGCATGTTGAACACGGCGAGCAGAATGTTGAACGAGAAAATATTCCATAGATTGCTCGCCACCCACCGCGCGGCCTCAGGTGGAACCAGCGGAAGGGCGTGGAACGCCAGTCCCGCCGCCAGCGCGAGCGCGATGTTGGTGGCGGGTCCCGCCAGCGCCACCATCACCATGCCGGCGCGGAGCGGCTGCAGATTGCGAAAATCGACCGGCACCGGCTTGGCGTAGCCGAACAGGAACGGCGAGCCGGACAGCAGCAGCATGCCCGGCAGCAGGATCGTGCCGAACGGATCGATGTGCCGGACCGGGTTGAAGCTGACGCGACCGAGTCGCAACGCGGTCTCGTCGCCGAACCGCCAGGCGACGAAGGCGTGAGCAGCCTCATGAAAGGTGATGGCGATGATGATCGGCAGGATCCAGACGGAAATGCCGTAGAGCGAGATGTTCAAGGATCGGGTTTCCGGACGCGTTGTGCCCTACATAGGCACGATGGTTCCTTGATGCTACGCGGGATTTTCCGGAAATTGCGGCAGGCCGTCGCTGAGCTGCACCCAATCGATCTTTTCCGAGACCCAGATGTGCTCGGTCGGGGCAAAGGCGTTGCGGTCGTCGAAGCAGGCCAGGGCCACGCCGACCACCGGGCGCGTGGTGCGCCATGAGAACAGCCTGACTCCGCAGCGCGGGCAGAACATGCGGTCGAGCGCGTCGGAGGAGGGGAAGCGCGCGGTTTCGCCGGTGATCGTCAAAGCGTCGTGCGAGAACAGCGCGCGGGCGAAGAACGGCGCGCCCGTCGCCCGCTGGCAGTTGCGGCAATGGCAGACGCGCACATTGATCGGCTCGCCCGTGCATTGGAAGCGCACCGCGCCGCAGAAGCAGCCGCCGTGGTGGGTCATCAGGCAAGCTCCATGGATCGGGACATCCGTATCGCCAGCGAGACGAAGGTGGGCCCATCGCCGTCTGCGTTGGCACCTTTGCTCGCCCCGCCGCAAACTAATAGGTCGCGCGGCCGCCGGAAATGTCGAACACGGCGCCGGTCGAGAACGAACACTCCTCCGAGGCCAGCCACGACACCAGCGCGGCGAGCTCTTCCACCAGCACGAAGCGGCCCTTCGGGATCTTCGACAGCATGAAGTTGATGTGCGCGTCCGTCATCTGGTCGAAGATCGCGGTCTTCGCCGCCGCCGGCGTCACCGCATTCACCGTGATGTTGTGCTGCGCCAGTTCCTTGCCGAGCGACTTGGTCAGCGCGATCAGGCCGGCTTTGGACGCCGAGTAGTGCGCGGCATTCGGGTTGCCCTCCTTGCCGGCGATCGAGGCGATGTTGACGACGCGGCCATAGCCCTGCTTCAGCATCACCGGCACGATCGCCTTGGCGCAGATGAAGGGACCGTCGAGATTGATGCGCAGCACCTTGCGCCACTCATCGAGATCGGTCTCCCACACCGTCTTGTTGATGCCGGCGATGCCGGCATTGTTGACCAGGATGTCGATGCTGCCGAACGCGGCCAGCGTCGCGTCACGCGCGCCTTCGACCGCTTTGGTGTCGGTGACGTCGACCTGCAGCGCCAGCACCTCCGGACCGATCTCCTGCGCGGTCTTCTCCGCCAGCGCGATGTCGTGATCCCAGATCGCGACCTTGGCCCCGGAGGCCTTGAAGCGCTCGGTGATGGCGCGGCCAAAGCCCTGCGCGCCGCCGGTGACGACGGCGCAGCGGTTGGCGAGATCGATGTGGTTCATGAAGAAAGACTCCTCTTTCGACCCTCATGGTGAGGAGCGCGCAGCGCGTCTCGAACCATGAGGCCCCTGACATCCGGGCCTCATCCTTCGAGACGCCGCTGCGCGGCTCCTCAGGATGAGGAGAAGCTACAGTGTCCAGCCGCCGTCGATGGTGTGCGCGACGCCGGTCGTGAACGCGCTCTCGTCGCTGGCGAGATAGACCGCGAGATGGGCGATCTCCTCCGCCGTGCCGAGCCGGCCCATCGGTTGGCGCGAGATGAACATCTCGAGCCCGTTCGGGCCGGCCGAGGCCGCCCGTCCGAGCATCGAGGGCGTTTCGATCGTGCCGGGGCAGATGCAGTTGCAGCGGATTTTCTTGCCGACGAAATCGGCTGCGACCGAGCGCGTCAGCGCCGCCACCGCCGCCTTGGTCGCGCCGTAGACGTAGCGGTTCGGTGCCGCCTTGAACACGCCGGCGGCGGAGGCGATGTTGACGATGGCGCCGCCGCCCTGATCGAGCATGTCAGGCAGGAAGGCGCGGATCGTGCGATGCATCGACTTGACGTTCAGGTCGAACGAGAAATCCCAGTCGTCGTCGGAGCAGTCGAGGATGGTGCCGTTGTGCACGAAGCCGGCAGCGTTGAGCAGGATCTCGACCTTGCCGACGCGATCGGCCATCGCGTTCACGGCCGCGGTGTTGCGCACGTCGAGCGTCGCGACCTCGGCAATGCCTTCGCTCTTCAGCGTGCTCAGGCCGTTCTCATCGATATCGGTGGCGAACACGGTCGCGCCCTGACGCGCGAAAGCGATCGCGCAGGCGCGGCCGATGCCGGCTGCGGCGGCGGTGACAAAGGCGCGCTTGCCCTTGAGGCGGTCGGACATGGGGTCTCCCTTGGGATGCTCGTTGATTCTTTCGTCATTGCGAGCGCAGCGAAGCAATCCAGGGCTGCGCGCGCGGCTCTGGATTGCTTCGTCGCTTCGCTCCTCGCAATGACGGTGGCCGGCTTTGCGCGGCGTGTCTAGTGATTATGCCTTGCCACGCCGACAGTGCCAGCGATGTTGTGATAGCGCGTGGCAAGCTCCATGCAGGCGCCGGTGGCCTGCTGGCCGACGGTGTTGCGATAGAGCTCCTGCCACGGCGTCTGGTTGGCGGGGTGTGGGAAGCCGCCCTTGGCCTTCAGCTCGGCGCGCCGCGTCGCAAGCTCCTCGTCCGAGATCAGGATGTTGGCCGAGCCCTTGTTGAGGTCGATGCGCACGCGATCGCCGGTCTTGAGGATTGCGAGCCCGCCATCGGCGGCGGCCTCTGGCGACGCGTTGAGAATTGACGGGGAGCCCGAGGTGCCGGATTGCCGGCCGTCGCCGATGCAGGGCAGGGACAGGATGCCGCGTTTGATCAGCGCTGCCGGCGGCTGCATGTTCACCACTTCGGCGCCGCCGGGATAGCCGATCGGGCCGGCGCCGCGGATGAACAGCACGCAGTGCTCGTCGATCTCGAGCGATGCATCGTCGATGCGGTCGTGATAGTCCTCCGGACCTTCGAACACGATGGCGCGGCCTTCGAAGGCGTTCGGGTCCTTCGGATTGACGAGATAGCGGTCGCGGAACTCCTTGGAGATCACGCTGGTCTTCATGATCGCGGAATCGAACAGGTTGCCGCGCAGCACCAGGAAGCCGGCATCCTTCACCAGCGGCTTGTCGTAGGACCAGATCACGTCGTTGTCCGGCTTCGGCGCCTCGCGGCAATTGTCGCCCATGCTGCGGCCGTTGACGGTGATGACGTCCTCGTGGATGCGCTTGTGCCGCATCAACTCGCCGATCACGGCCGGCACGCCGCCCGCGCGATGGAACTCCTCGCCGAGATAGAAGCCGGCCGGTTGCATGTTGACTAGCAGCGGTACGTCGTGGCCGACCTTCTGCCAGTCGTCGATGTCGAGCTCGACGCCGACATGGCGCGCCAGCGCGTTGATGTGGATCGGCGCGTTGGTCGAGCCGCCGATCGCAGAGTTGGCGACGATGCAGTTCTCGAATGCCTTGCGCGTCAGGATGTCCGACGGCTTCAGGTCTTCCCACACCATGTCGACGATGCGCGTTCCGGTCTCGTAGGCGATCTGGCCGCGCTCGCGATATGGAGCTGGAATCGCGGCGCAGCCGGGCAGGGACATGCCGAGCGCCTCGGCCAGCGCATTCATCGTCGAGGCCGTGCCCATGGTGTTGCAATGGCCGACCGACGGCGCCGAGGAGGCGACGATCTCCATGAACTCCTCATAGCCGATCTCGCCGGCGGCGAGCCGTTCGCGCGACTTCCACACCACGGTGCCGGAGCCGGTGCGCTGGCCTTCGTGCCAGCCGTTCAGCATCGGGCCGCCCGACAGCACGATGGCGGGGATGTTCACGGTCGCCGCGGCCATCAGGCAGGCCGGCGTCGTCTTGTCGCAGCCGGTGGTCAGCACCACGCCGTCGAGCGGATAGCCGAAAAGGATTTCGACCAGGCCGAGATAAGCGAGGTTGCGGTCGAGCGCGGCCGTCGGGCGCTTGCCGGTCTCCTGGATCGGATGGGTCGGAAATTCCATCGCGATGCCGCCGGCGGCGCGGATGCCCTCGCGGACGCGGTGCGCCAGCTCGATGTGGTGGCGGTTGCAGGGCGAGAGATCGTTGCCGGTCTGGGCAATGCCGATGATCGGCTTGCCCGACTGCAGCTCAGCCCGGGTCAGGCCGTAATTCAGGTAGCGCTCGAGATAGAGCGCGGTCATGCCCGGATTGTGCGGATCGTTGAACCACGCCTGCGAGCGCAGCTTGCGGCTCTTGTCAGCGCCGTTGCCGGCATGCCCGTTCGAGTTCGTCATGTGTTTTCTCCCGCAGTGCAAACGTGGCGAGGCCGGTCCGTCGTCTGTGCGCCATCGGCCCGCTGTCGAGGATCGCCTACGTCTTTCGTTCAAGTCGTTGTTGGTTCGAGTGGTTCTAGTGCATGGTTTTTGGTTGCGCTACCATTTTGTTCCGGCAGCGCGCCCCGACGCAGGCTGCGGATTTGCGGTGCCGCGCTGCAAGGTCGAGCTCTGCCGTTCGATCACCTCGAAGCCGAGATCGACGACACGCTGCGCCACGGGACGGCCTTCCACGGCGTCCATGATCATCATCGCCGCACGCCGACCCATCTCGTAGCGATTGGTGCGCACGCTGGTGAGCGTCGGAACCGCCGCGGCCATGAATTCCATGTCATTGAAGCCGACGATCGCGATCTGCTCGGGCACCGCGATGTGCCGGCGCTGGCATTCGAACAGCACGCCGAGCGCGAGATCGTCATTGGCGCAGAACACCGCATCGAGATCCGGCGCCTTCATCAGCAGATCGGAGAACAGGCTGCCGCCCATCGTGGTCGAGGTCGGAACAGGCGCCGTGACGATGAGACGCGGGTCGAACAAACCGGCCCCCTTCATCGCGTTCTGATAGCCCTGCAGCCTGCGCTGCACCCTTGGGTCCATGCGGGCGCCGATGAAGCCGATGCGGCGGCAGCCCTGCGCGAGAAGGTGTGAAATGGCTGCAAAACAGGCATCGACGTGCGAAAATCCGATCATCATGTCGATCGGGTCGGCGCCGAGCTCCATGATCTGCACGACGGGACAGTCCGCCGCCTGGATGATCAACCGGCTCTCCGCCGTCTGGTCGAGACCGGTCACGATCAAGCCGGCCGGCTTCTGCATCAGGAACAACCGCAGCAGGCGCTCCTCCTGCAACACGCTGTAGCGGGTGTTGGCGAGCTGGATGCTGTAGCGGCTGCCTTCGAACGCATCATAGATGCCGCGCAGCACGTCGGAGAACACGTTGTTGGTGAGGGACGGTATCAGCACGCCGATCACTTCGGTGCGCTGCGATGCGAGCGCGCGCGCGGCGAGGTTCGGCACGTAACCGAGCTCCTTGGCGGCGCTTTCGATCCGCGTGCGGCGGCCGGCCGAGACCGTGGCGGGATTACGGAAGAAGCGTGACACCGTGATCGGGCTGACGCCCGCCAGTGCCGCAACTTCGGTCAGCCGGACTTTGCCCGGCTCGATGCGTTTCCGTCCCATGCCTCGCTCATAGCATAGGCGGTCTGGTACACAAGCGATATTGACAGCGCTATCACGCGGTTGCTAAGCGAGACATTGCGGAAGCGAACTGAACTGCGGACAATGCCAGCCGAGCTGGCCCTGTTTCGGAGCCAGTCGGAGCGACCGGAGCCAACAACAAGACCACCAAGAACAAGACTGCACGACCAGGACTACAAAACGACAAACGGCCTGATCAAACGGTCGAGAACAACGGTCAGAATGCCGCCGGCAAGCAGCCAATGCTGTCGGTCTTTGAGGAGGAAATTGATGTCGTCGGTGCAAATTCGCGACGTGCGCAAATCATTCGGCGGATTCGAGGTGCTGCACGGCGTGACGATTCCGATCGAGGATGGCGAGTTCGTCGTGCTGGTCGGGCCGTCCGGCTGCGGCAAGTCGACGCTGCTGCGCATGCTCGCAGGGCTCGAGAACATCACCTCCGGAACCATCTCGATCGGCGAACGCGTCGTCAACAACGTGCAGCCGAAAGAGCGCGACATCGCGATGGTGTTCCAGAACTACGCGCTCTATCCGCACATGACCGTCGCCGACAACATGGGCTTCTCGCTCAAGCTGCGCGGCGCACGGCCCGAGGACATCAAGAAGGGCGTCGCGCGCGCCGCCGAGATCCTGGCGCTGACGCCGCTGCTCGACCGCTATCCGCGCCAGCTCTCCGGTGGCCAGCGCCAGCGCGTCGCGATGGGCCGCGCCATCGTGCGCGATCCGCAGGTGTTCCTGTTCGACGAGCCGTTGTCGAATCTCGACGCCAAGCTGCGCGTCGCGATGCGCACCGAGATCAAGGAGCTGCATCAGCGGCTCAAGACCACCACCGTTTACGTCACTCACGACCAGATCGAGGCCATGACGATGGCCGACAAGATCGTCGTCATGCATGACGGCATCGTCGAGCAGATGGGCTCGCCGCTCGATCTCTACGACAAGCCGGACAACCAGTTTGTCGCCGGCTTCATCGGCTCGCCGGCGATGAACTTCCTCAACGGCCACCTCAAGTCGAACGGCTCGGTCTATGTCGAGACCGACAACGGCGCCAAGCTGCCGCTGCTGACCGCGCCGGCCGCCTCCGACGGCCGCCCCGTGGTCTACGGCGTGCGGCCCGAGCATCTCGAGCTTGCCGATGACGGCATCGAGGCCGAGGTCGTCGTCGTCGAGCCGACCGGCTCGGAGACGCAGATCGTCGCCCGCATCGGCACCCAGGACATCATCGCGGTCTTCCGCGACCGCCACGAGGTCAATCCCGGGGAGAAGATCCATTTGCGCCCGCGCGCGTCGGCGGCGCATCTGTTCGACAAGGACAGCGGCCGGAGACTCTGATCCGGGCGCTCGAGGCGCAGAACTGACAACAAACAAAACAAGCAAATACTCAACGGGAGAAAACTTCAGATGACTCATTTCCCCACCGATCGCCGGTCCCTGCTCAAGGGTGGCGCGACCTTGCTGGCGGCCGCGGCGACGATGTCGGCCGACGAACTGCTCGGCTATGCCAAGGCCTGGGCGCAGACCTCGCCGTGGAAGCCGGAAGCCGGTGCCAAGATCAATCTTCTGCGCTGGAAGCGCTTCGTCGAGGCCGAGGACGTGGCCTTCATGAAGATCGTCGATGCGTTCCAGAAGGCCAACAACGTCACCATCAACGTCTCCAACGAATCCTACGACGACATCCAGCCGAAGGCCTCGGTCGCCGCCAACACCGGTCAGGGCCTCGACATGGTGTGGGGCCTCTACACCTTGCCGTTCCTGTTCTCCAACAAGGTCACCGATGTCAGCGACGTGGCCGACTATCTCGGCAAGAAGTGCGGCGGCTGGACCGACTCGGGCAAGGCCTACGGCATGCTCGACGGCAAGTGGATCGGCATCCCGGTGGCGGCCACCGGCGGCCTCGTCAACTACCGCATCTCGGCGATGGAGAAGGCCGGCCACAAGGAGTTTCCGAAGGATCTCGCGGGCTTCGCCGACCTTGTGAAGGGCATGAACAAGAACGGCACGCCGGGCGGCATGGCGCTCGGCCACGCCTCGGGCGACGCCAATGGCTGGCTGCACTGGGCGCTGTGGGCGCATGGCGGCAACCTGATCGACAAGGACAACAAGGTCGTCATCAACTCGCCGGAGACCGCCAAGGCGCTCGAATACGTCAAGGGCCTGTACGACAATTTCGTGCCGGGCACCGCGTCGTGGAACGACTCGTCCAACAACAAGGCGTTCGTGGCCGGACAGCTCTATCTGACGGTGAACGGCATCTCGATCTACGTCGCGGCGAAGAAGGACAATCCGGAAGTCGCGAAGGACATGAACCACGCGCATCTGCCGGCGGGCCTCGACGGCAAGACCCGCGAGCTGCATCTCGGCTTCCCGATCCTGATCTACAACTTCACCAAGTTCCCGCAGACCTGCAAGGCGTTCACGGCCTTCCTGCTGGAGCCGGAGCAGTTCAACCCGTGGATCGAGGCGGCGCAGGGCTACCTGTCGCATTTCCTCAAGGCCTACGACGCCAACCCGATCTGGACCGCCGATCCGAAGAACACGCCGTATCGCGACGTCGCGGCGACGGCTGTCACGCCGGCCGGCGTCGGCAAGCTCGGCGAGGCAGCAGCCGCCGCGATCGCCGACTTCGTCGTGGTCGACATGTTCGCGAACTACTGCACGGGCCGCGAGGACGTGAAGACGGCGATGGCGAGCGCCGAGCGCTCCGCCAAGCGCATCTTCCGCTGAGGTGATGACTGCGTAGGGTGGGCAAGGGCGCAACCCGCCGTGCTCGCCGTCATTGCGAGCGAAGCAATCCAGGGCAGTGCGCTCGACTCTGGATTGCTTCGTCACGGAGCCTGCCCACGGGCTCGCCGACGGCGAGACCCGGGGGGCTTCTCGCAATGGCGGACCAGAACCATCCGTCCCGAACGCCGGTGGGCATGCTGCGGTTTGCCCATCCCAAGGTTCGAAGGGAGCTGCTCGATACGATGAGTACCATTCAGACTTCGCTGCCACGTGGCGCGGCCGTGACCGGCGAGCCCTCCGCGTGGGAACGCATCAAGACCAACCGCAACTTCGTCGCGCTCTGGTTCATGCTGCCGGCGGCAGCATTCCTGATCCTGTTCCTGGCCTATCCGCTGGGCCTCGGCGTCTGGATGAGCTTCACCGACGAGAAGATCGGCCGCGCCGGCGTCTTCGTCGGGCTGGAGAACTACGAGTGGCTGTGGGATGACGCGATCTTCTGGCTCGCGGTGTTCAACACGCTGCTCTACACGATCGTCGCAAGCGCCATCAAATTCGCGATCGGCCTCTATCTGGCGCTGCTGTTGAACCGGCGGATGCCGTTCAAGGCCATGGTCCGTGCGATCGTGCTGGTGCCTTTCATCGTTCCGACGGTGCTGTCGGCGATCGCGTTCTGGTGGATCTACGATTCCCAGTTCTCCATCATCTCCTGGTCGCTGATCAAGCTCGGCCTCATCAGCCAGAACATCAACTTCCTGGGCGACACCAACTGGGCACGCGCCTCCGTGATCATCGCCAACATCTGGCGCGGCGTACCGTTCGTCGCGATCACGCTGCTGGCCGGCCTGCAGACCGTCTCGCCCTCCCTGTATGAGGCCGCCACGCTCGACGGTGCCACCAGCTGGCAGCGCTTCCGCTTCATCACCTATCCGTTGCTGACCCCGATCATCGCGGTGGTGATGACGTTCTCGGTACTGTTCACCTTCACCGATTTCCAGCTGATCTGGGCGCTGACCCGCGGCGGTCCCGTCAATGCCACCCACCTGATGGCGACCTTGAGCTATCAGCGCGGCATCATCTCCGGCCGCCTCGGCGAGGGTGCAGCGATCGCCACCGCCATGATCCCGTTCCTGCTCGCGGCGATCGCGATCTCCTGGTTCGGCATGCAACGGCGCAAATGGCAGCAAGGATCCGACCAATGACCGAGACTGCTGCGCTGCAATCCAAGACGCAATCCAACGCCACGACGACGGCGGCCGCGCTCGCGGCCGACGACGACAGCGAGGGCATGAGCTATCTCGAGTCGCTGCCGCGACGGCTGATCACGCTGTATCTGCCGCTCGGCATCATTCTCCTGGTGCTGCTGTTCCCGTTCTACTGGATGGGGCTGACGTCGATCAAACCGGACGAGCAGCTGATCGACATGGAGAAGTACAACCCGTTCTGGGTGGTGCATCCGACCTTCAAGCACATCTCGAAGCTGCTGTTCGAGACGCAGTATCCGCGCTGGCTGTGGAACACGATGTATGTCGCGGTCGGCGCCACCACGCTGTCGATCTTCGCATCCGTGCTCGCGGCCTATGCGATCGTGCGGCTGCGCTTCAAGGGCGCCGACACGGTGGGCGTGCTGATCTTCTTCGCCTATCTGGTGCCGCCGTCGATCCTGTTCATCCCGCTGGCCTCGGTGATCCAGGCCTACGGGCTGTTCGACTCGCCGCTGTCGCTGATCCTGGTCTATCCGACCTTGCTCATCCCGTTCTCGACCTGGCTGCTGATGGGCTACTTCAAGACGATCCCCTTCGAGCTCGAGGAATGCGCCCTGATCGACGGCGCCAGCCGCTGGCAGATCCTGGTCAAGATCGTAGTGCCGCTCGCCGTGCCCGGCCTGATCTCGGCCTTCATCTTCTCGTTCACCTTGTGCTGGAACGAGTTCATCTACGCGCTGACCTTCCTGCAGTCGACGCCGAACAAGACCGTGCCGGTCGCCATCGTCAACGAGTTCGTCGACGGTGACATCTACAAATGGGGATCGCTGATGGCCGGCGCCCTGGTCGGCTCGCTGCCGCTGGTCATCCTTTACGCCTTCTTCGTCGAGCATTATGTGTCGGCCATGACCGGCGCGGTGAAGGAGTAGGGCGCTCGCACAGCACTTCAATCTCACCGCACGGGCGGTGCACCCTCTCCCCTTGTGGGAGAGGGTGGTGACGCGCGAAGCGCGCCGCCGGGTGAGGGGTCTCTCTCCGCGATGGCGGAGTTTGTGGGACCAAACCCCTCACCCAAGCGAGCGTGCGGCACCGGCAGTGTAGCCCTCTCCCACAAGGGGAGAGGGCGCAGTCATGAGCACCGCTTTGCGTCGATGATCGTCGTCGCGCATGGTGAAACAACAAGAAACAAGGAGCATCCCCTTGCATATCCTCGTTCTCGGCGCCGCCGGCATGGTCGGACGCAAGCTGGTCGAGCGTCTGGTCCGCGACGGCCGCCTCGGCCAGGCAGCCATCACCCGCATGACCTTGCAGGACATCGTGGCGCCGGCGAAGCCCGACACGCCCATCGCGGTCGAGACCATCGCCGGCGACTTTGCCGTGCCGGGCTTCGCCGAGAAGCTGGTCGCCGCGCGTCCCGACGTGATCTTCCATCTCGCCGCGATCGTTTCCGGCGAGGCCGAGCTCGATTTCGACAAGGGCTACCGCATCAATCTCGACGGCACGCGGATGCTGTTCGACGCGGTCAGGCTGATCGGCGACGGTTACAAGCCGCGCCTGGTCTTCACCTCGTCGATTGCGGTGTTCGGCGCGCCGTTCCCCGACGCCATCGGCGACGAGTTCGTCAATGCGCCGCTGCTCAGCTACGGCACCCAGAAGGCGATCGGCGAGCTCCTGCTGGCCGACTACAGCCGCCGCGGCTTCTTCGACGGCGTCGGCATTCGCCTGCCGACCATCTGCATCCGCCCCGGCGCGCCGAACAAGGCCGCCTCGGGCTTCTTCTCCAACATCCTGCGCGAGCCGCTCGCCGGCAAGGAGGCCGTGCTGCCGGTGTCCGAGGACGTCCAGCATTGGCATGCCACGCCGCGTTCGGCGGTCGGCTTCCTGCTGCATGCCGCGACGATGGACACCGCGAAGATCGGCCCGCGCCGCAATCTCACCATGCCCGGCCTGACGGCCACCGTCGGCGAGCAGATCGCCGCGCTTCGGCGCGTGGCGGGCGACAACGTTGCCAACCGCATCCAGAGGGTTCCGGATCCGTTCATCATCGGCATCGTCGCCGGCTGGCCGCGGAATTTCGAGGCCAAGCGGGCCCGCGAGCTCGGCTTCACCACCGAGGAAAAGACGTTCGACGACATCATCCGGATTCACATCGAGGACGAGCTCGGTGGTAAGTTCGTGGCCTGAGAACGCCACCAGCCTCTGGACTCACATGGCGCAAAGCGCCATGTGGAGGCACGGGAGACATTCGGGAGAGAGAGCATGACCGCCAGCATCGTCGGATGGGCGCATACGCCGTTCGGAAAGTTCGACGCCGAGACCGTCGAGAGCCTCGTCGTCAAGGTCGCCAATGAGGCGCTCGCCGACGCCGGCATTTCGGCAGGCGACGTCGACGAGATCGTGCTCGGCCATTTCAACGCGGGCTTCTCACCCCAGGACTTCACCGCCTCGCTGGTGCTGCAGGCTGATCCCGCGCTGCGCTTCAAGCCGGCGACCCGGGTCGAGAACGCCTGCGCCACGGGCTCGGCTGCCGTGCACCAGGGCATCCGCGCCATCGCTGCCGGCGCCGCGAAGATCGTGCTCGTCGTCGGCGTCGAGCAGATGACGCGCACGCCGGGGCCTGAGATCGGCAAGAACCTGCTGAAGGCGTCCTATCTTCCGGAGGACGGCGACACCGTCGGCGGCTTCGCTGGCGTGTTCGGCAAGATCGCGCAGGGCTATTTCCAGAAGTACGGCGACCAGTCCGACGCGCTGGCGCTGATCGCGGCCAAGAACCACAAGAACGGCGTCGCCAATCCCTATGCGCAGATGCGCAAGGATTTCGGCTTCGAGTTCTGCCGCTCCGAGAGCGACAAGAACCCCTATGTCGCCGGCCCCCTGAAGCGCACCGACTGCTCGCTGGTCTCCGACGGCGCCGCCGCTCTGGTGCTGACCGACAGCGAGACCGCGAAGTCCTTCGCGAAAGCGGTGAACGTGCGCGCCACCGCGCACGCGCAGGATTTCCTGCCGATGTCCAAGCGCGACATCCTCGCCTTCGAGGGCTGCACCGTGGCCTGGCAGCGCGCACTGGAAAAGGCCGGCGTCACGTTGTCCGATCTCTCCTTCGTCGAGACCCACGACTGCTTCACGGTCGCCGAGCTGATCGAGTACGAGGCGATGGGCCTCACCCCGAAGGGGCAGGGCGCCCGCGCCATCAAGGAGGGCTGGACGCTCAAGGACGGCAAGCTGCCGGTCAATCCATCCGGCGGCCTCAAGGCCAAGGGCCACCCGATCGGCGCCACCGGCGTCTCCATGCACGTCATGACGGCGATGCAGCTCACCGGCACCGCGCCCGAAGGCATGCAGCTCCCCAACGCCAAGCTCGGCGGCATCTTCAACATGGGCGGCGCCGCGGTGGCCAACTATGTGTCGATTCTGGAGCCGACGAAGTAGGCGAGGTCCGTCCTCCCTCATTCCGAGCACAGCGACGCAATCCAGGGCCGCGCATGCCGCCCTGTAGCCCGGATGGGCGGAGCGATATCCGGGTCCATCGCGATAGCTCGTGTGACCCCGGATATCGCTGCGCTCATCCGGGCTACGGCTTCCACACCTTCTCCTCGCTGAAGCCGAGCTCGGCGAAGTCCTTCGCCCGCAAGGCCGCATCGTCCGCTGGGAAGAACTCATCCAGCTGAGGCGGCTTCACCGACGTGCTCGACAGCATGGCATGCGCCTGGCCGCGGTGATGGATGTCGTGCTGGAACAGATGCAGCAGCAGCCGGTCGCAGCGCTCGTTCTGCACCCGGCTCTCGCGGTTGATGCGGACGGTGTCGTCGAGCCGGGCCGGCGTCAGCGCCTCGCAGAATGCGATCAGCCGGCGGTCCATCGCGCCCTGCGCCTTCGCAAGATCTGCGAGGCGCGGGAACGGCACCTCGTTCTGCCACGCCATCGGGCCGAGCCAGCCGCCTTCCAGCGCGTCGACGTAGAACAGGTCGATGATGTAGATGTGGTTCAGCGTCTTCTGCAGGCTCGGGAAGAAGCCGGTGCGCTCGGCGGCGAAGTCCTCGGCGCTGAGCTGGCCGCAGGAGGTCAGCAGCCGGTGATTGGCCCAGGCGTTGTTATAGGCGAAGGCGCGAAACGTCTGAACGAGATCGGCGGGCATTGGGACAGGGCACCCCGTGATGGCTCGCTTCACATCATACGGAACTGATGACGCCATTCACCACCGATTTCCGCAGCCGTCCGTGCACCATCCCCATGCGCATTTGCGGAACTCTGCCACAATTGGTCGCGGTGCATCGCTGCGCCTCCTGTGCAACAAGTTGAGATGCCGCACGACACACCCCTCATCGCGACCATCGTCGCCGGCCTTGGACTGGCCTTCGTCTTCGGAGCGCTCGCGCAGCGGTTCCGGTTCCCGCCGCTGGTCGGCTACCTCCTCGCCGGCGTTGCCGTCGGCCCGTTCACACCCGGCTTCGTCGCCGACCAGGCGCTGGCGACCGAGCTCGCCGAGCTCGGCATCATTCTCCTGATGTTCGGCGTCGGCCTGCATTTCTCGCTCAAGGACCTGATGTCGGTGCGCGCCATCGCCGTGCCCGGCGCGATCGTGCAGATCACGGTGGCGACCCTGATGGGCATGGCCTTGAGCTGGGCGATGGGCTGGTCGATCGGCGGGGGCCTCGTGTTCGGTCTCGCGCTCTCGGTCGCCAGCACCGTGGTGCTGCTGCGCGCGATGCAGGAGCGCCGGCTGATGGACACCGAGCGCGGCCGCATCGCGGTCGGCTGGCTGATCGTCGAGGATCTCGCGATGGTGCTGGCGCTGGTGCTGATCCCGGCCTTTGCCAGCCTGCAGAACGGCAATGGCGACATCGCCGCCGCCGACCCGCTCGCCGCCCGCTTCGGCCTCGGGCTGACCGGCGTGCTGCTGCTGACCTTCGTCAAGATCGGCGTGTTCATGGCGGTGATGCTGCTGGTCGGCCGCCGCCTGATCCCGTGGATCCTGCACTACATCGCCCACACCGGCTCGCGCGAGCTGTTTCGCCTGGCGGTGCTCGCAATCGCGCTCGGCGTCGCCTTCGGCTCGACAAAGCTGTTCGGCGTGTCGCTCGCGCTCGGCGCCTTCTTCGCCGGCATGATGCTCGGCGAGTCCCCGCTGAGCCAGCGCGCCGCGCAGGAATCGCTGCCGCTGCGCGATGCCTTCGCGGTGCTGTTCTTCGTCTCCGCCGGCATGCTGTTCGATCCGGGAAGCGTGATCCGCGAGCCCTGGCCGCTGCTCGCGACCTTGTTCATCATCCTGTTCGGCAAATCGGTTGCCGCGTTCCTGATCGTGATCGCTTTCCGCCGCCCGGCTTCGACCGCGCTGACGATCTCCGCGAGCCTTGCGCAGATCGGCGAATTCTCCTTCATCCTCGCCGAGATCGGCGGCGCCTCGAATCTCTTGCCGAAAGCCGGGCGCGACCTGATCCTGGCCGGCGCCATCATCTCGATCATGCTCAATCCGCTGATGTTCGCTGCGCTCGATTGGCTGATGCCGCGGCTGGAGCGCCGCCGGGCCGATGCCTCGACGCCTTCAGCAACACCGCCGGCCGAGATCCCGGTGACGCAACTGACCGAGCACACGATCATCGTCGGCTATGGCCGCGTCGGACGCCTCGTCGGCGAGGCGCTGCAGCAGCGCGGGCATCCGTTCCTTGCGGTGGAAACGTCGGAGGACATCCTGAAGCAGCTGAAGAGCGCGGGTGTCGAGACCATCACCGGAAACGCCGCGCGCAGCAACGTGCTGCGGGCGACGAATCTGGCCGGCGCGCATGCGCTCGTCATTGCCATTCCCGAGGCGTTCGAGGCCGGACAGATCGTCGAGCAGGCCCGCGCCGCCAATCCGGCGCTGCACATCGTGGCGCGCGCCCATTCCGATGCCGAGGTCGAGCATCTCAGATCCCTCGGCGCCGATATGGTGATCATGGGCGAGCGCGAGATCGCGCGCGGCATGATCGAGGAGCTGGATACGCGGCCGCCTGATCCAGCGCCGGAGCTGGCGCCGCAGCGAGCGGCGGAGAGCGTGCAGGTCCAGGCGTAGCCCGGGCGCAGGCTTGTCACTACGGATTCAAGGGCTGCAGCTTTGTTTTGTGCCCATCTCCCTCAGCGTCGTCATGGCCGGGCTTGTCCCGGCCATCCACATCGCTCGGCGTGCCGAGAACGACGTGGATGCCCGGGACGGAGCCCGGGCATGACGACGTGGAACCGTTTCGCAACAAACTCAGATTGGTGGAATGACGGTGACCGTGGCTGCGCCGAGCGGCGAATTTCTCGTGCGCGTTCAAGCTGATTTGGGCTGTCCAGTCCCTGCGCGGAAAATATTCATGTTTCGCTTTTCCAGAAAATATGTTTCACTCTCCCCATCCTGCTTCGCCACGAGGGGCGCTTCGCGATCGTCACGAACGTTGAGGCAGGGATGCGGTGGCCGCGACGTGTCGCAGCGCAGCTTGGCTCGCGTGGACGAACGGCAGGTTGCGGACGTGAAGTCGCGTGGTCCCGGCATCCCGACGCTGATGCCAAGCCTGCGGGTGATGATGAGCCCAAGGGCGACGGTGGCCAAAAGCCGGTGCACCGAGGAGCAACTGTCTTTTTTGTAGACCGGTGATCGGCCGGCCTCAAGGCTGGCGCGAAGGCGCGCCACCGCCTTC